>JBBISI010000020.1:0-2682 GCA_037441405.1 Candidatus Cloacimonadota bacterium | reverse complement strand
GGGCGGTAAGATCGCTGACCCGCAGGGCAGGAGCCCTGAAAGATAGGACTTCTGTACCCGATATGTCTTCAAGTTGCTTTTTTGAGTAATCCAAATGTTCCTTCTGTTTCTGAAAAGGCATTACATCAAATCCATTTTCAGTAGTATGCGACTTACCGTGAGATCCCACCTCATGACCGTCATGCAGTATCATGCGCACCACATCTGGATATAGATCCACAATGTAACCCGTAAAAAAGAAAGTGGATTTGACATTATACTTACGGTAGAGATCCAGGAGGATGGGCATTCCCTCTTTGAGGACTTTTTCGCCAGTTGCATCCCTCAAATCGTTGAACCACAAAGACATCGTTTCCACGTCGTTTGTCAGTAACGCACATCTATCCATCATTCTTTACTCCTCCCATCAAGCCTGGTAATAGAAGTGACCCTCTTATTTCTGTAGTGCTTTTTATAGGCGTTGTATCCTGTAAATACAGCTTTTCTTAGTAACCACCCCATATAAGTGAGCGCCCAGTGCTCCGGATGAATCGTGAACATAATCTGATCAGGCAAGGCATCTAACTTGTGTATTATATCCCATGTTGTTTTGAAATCCATTCCGATATTGGATTTCACTTTATCTCTGACAGCGATCCCGGAGCCATTCCAACTTTGTGAGGTGTCTGAGAGATATAGAACGCGGTTAAAATCGAGACTGATGTATGGTTCTGCGATTAAATCGTAATCCTCCAGATTGGCATGTTTCCAGATATCTCTGTTGTCATGGGGCGAGCCGGATCTGCCATGCATACACACTGTTTCAACCGGATAGATCTGTCTGAACTTCTTGAGGTTTATATTAAACGAAGCAAGAGCGAGATCAATGTCACCACCAGCACTGGTAAGATCTTCGTAGTGATAACCGATCTCATGACCAGCTAAGGCGACCTGTCTCATTACCGAAGGGTCGAAGCAGTACTTGATTGTTCGGTAGTAATAGGTTCCCCTAACTCCCAAACTCTGCTCTAACCTGGAAAAAGTGCGACTAAATCCCGCCCAGATATCGATATCATGACGAAGCAACACTACTCTCTTCTCCGGCTGGTAGATATAATCCTTAACCGTTTGAAAGGAATATCCCGCTGATTTGAGCTTTCTTAATAAGAGTGTGAAGATATCAAAAGTGAAATCTTTCACGTTTAAGTTACACTTCCGCAGCGGATCTTAATTTAGCCCGCTCCACTGTTTGTGGAGTTTCGCAGTGCCCAAGATCAATTTTAGAACTCTGTGGGAGGTATTGTCAACCTGGTATTCTGGGCAGATACAATCAAACTTGGCTTTCTCATCCATCGCCAAAGCAATTGAATCAAGCACTATATCAGCACTGAGCCCGCTGAGAATGATAGTCCCTACGTCAATTGCTTCCGGACGCTCCATGGAGTTTCTGATGGTGATAGCCGGAAAACGCAGGATAGAACTTTCCTCGCTGATCGTCCCACTATCCGATATCACACATAGAGCATTCATCTGCAGGAAGTTATAGTCGGTGAAGCTAAATGGCTTGAGAAACTGGATATTAGATTCTGGGGTGATCGACTTCAGTGATTCCAGACGTTTTCTGGTTCTGGGATGTGTGCTGACTATCACCGGAAGGTTATACTTCTGTACCAATCGGTTCAGAACATCAACGATCTGATGCAGGTTTTCCGGATTGTCAACATTCTCTTCCCGGTGAACCGATACCAGAAAGAACTGTTTTGTCTTAAGTTGCAATGTCTCCAAGACTTTGGATCTTTCAATCTTGTGTCGATAATGGGAAATGACCTCATTCATCGGAGAACCGGTCAGGTAAATGCGCCGGTGCGGTAAGCCCTCAGATATGAGATGTCGCCGGGAATTTTCCGTATAGACCAGGTTAAAATCGGCGATGTGGTCGATCATCCGGCGGTTGATCTCCTCCGGCACATTCTCGTCAAAACTCCGGTTACCGGCTTCCATGTGATAGATCGGGATGTGACGGCGTTTAGCCATGATAGCGGCGATGCTGGCATTGGTATCACCCAAGATCAGCATTGCATCCGGTTTTTCTTTATCCAGGACATCTTCGATCTTGATAAGCGTCTCCCCCAAAACATGCCCCAAGGATGTGGTATTTACGTTCAAGATATAGTCGGGTTGACGTAATTCCAGATCTTCAAAGAATATCTGATTGAGCTCGTAATCGTAGTTCTGTCCTGTATGCACCAGGATATGATTGGTGTATCGATCCAATAGTGGCATCACTCTTGAGAGCCGGATGATCTCGGGTCTCGTACCGACAACTGTCATTACTTTTAACATTTAATTTCCTTTGTGATAACTACCACCAAGAACACCGTAAGATTCGAGAAGCATTAAACATAATTGCGATTATAGAGCGTTGCACATACTGGAATCTCCAAATTTCGAGAACGTGAAACAACAATATCGTCTCTCCTTACGGTGCAGTCAGTAAAAAATTAGGATTATGCCTGTCAGATAGTTTAAATGCTCGATGAGTCCACCGCTCTGAGCTGTCTAACTGTCTCAAGAAGGTTTAGATTCAAGCGGTATAGTGCTTTCTCCTGAGTTCTCCTTGCTTGATAACCTTAGTATAACCTTACGGTCGTAAGGTTATACTAAGGTTATCAAGCAAGGAGGAGATAGTTTTTAATCACTCTC
>JBBISI010000019.1:0-42838 GCA_037441405.1 Candidatus Cloacimonadota bacterium | reverse complement strand
TTTACCATGCACCGACTGAAGTCAGTGCAACGACCGGCTGAAGCCGGTGATACACTTATGTGCAACGGTCTAATATATCCAATTGATGTGCCAAAATCATATATGAAGGAAGATGCTTCCATATAAACCCTCTTGCCCAGTTTGGGGGATCGGAACCGATCGGGTTATCTACAATTGGGAAGTCCGTGGAATGGTTGGGAGCGTAAGAACACTTATTGGATTAGTTTGCCGGTGCGAAAAGTGACCAGAAAAGCGGGATCGTATGAACTCTTTGCCTGGCGCAGTCCTTCCAAACCCATATCCTGTTCGCGGTTTATCCACTTATACTGGCGACTGATTAGCTTGGCAACTTCCCAGTTTACAAGTTGGGCGGCGCCCTTCATATCCGGGCTGTATTTTTCGTAATGGATGGTAGCCATATCAGCAGTTTGGCGGCTGAAAATGGAAAAAGCAGAGATCTTGTTCCGGTGACAGATGATGTAACCCTGCACGGGCAGGATCTCCCACTGCTCCATTGTATATTGCAGCGCTTGCAATTCGCTGTTCAGGTAGATGCCGTCGGCGTTACGCTCTCGTTTCCACTTGGCAGCAAAGGATTGGATCACTTCCTTGTTTCCGGCATTGATTGGCAGCACTTGATAATCGGGGTAACTGCGGATATATTGGGCGACGAGGTTTTTCTTCTTTGCCAGTTTTTTGCCTTTGAGCAGAGCAAGGGATTCACTTCGGTATATATAATCTGCCCAGGCCCGATCCTCGCTGATCTGAAAGTACCTATCCAGTCCGGGATGCTTGATCTCCCAATCATCCGGTATTAGAATGAGAGTAGCGCGGTGGAATTGCTCCTTGAAGCGACAGATGAGGGAGGCCAGATCGGCCGCATTGAAGTTATCGCCCAAGGGATGGCAGATGGAATGGTATTTGGGATTGTAGATAACGAGGTTATCCTGCCAGAGAAGAAATTGAACCTGATACAATTTACCCCAAGTAAGCAGATTGGTGATGGAGTAATCGCAGGACTGGCGGGGATTTCGGTCCAGGTATTCCTGCAGAAGAGGGATTTTTTCCGGCGTCAGGGTTTGCAGATTCAAATTTCCCATCTGTTTACGGATGCTTATTCTTTCATGAGGAAGGGGGTGTAGTCCGTCATCCTGTTGAAACCGAGATTCTCGTAAAAGCGTTCATACCCCGGCTCGCTGATCAGACCGATCCAATTTATGCCACATGCCTTGAGGTGATTTACCAATGTCCTGATGATCTGCTGGCCAATGCCCCTACCGCGATAATCCTGACGGACAGTGACATCCTGAATGTAGGCGTCGCTTATGCCATCGCTGATTATGCGTCCCATTCCGATGATATCATCATTATCCAGGGCAATGACAAAGCAGAAGGTCTGACGGATGATCCTGCTAATAAACTCATGGGCCTCCGGTGTGAACTCTTCCGACCACCAGCCCGCCTGACGATACAGAGCGTGGATCTGATCAGGTGGGGCGCTTTTTACGATCCTGTATTCTACCTGGTTCATAATACCTCAAAATGACGTTATTCCGCCCTCAACGGATAATGTAACTATTGCCTGACGCTTTGGCAATCAGGGATTTGAGTTCAAGATTGAGCAGAGCGACGGAGATCTGACCAAAATTGAGCCCTGACGCGAGCATCAATTCATCAAAACTGACCTCTCTTTGCTCCCTGGTCATGATCTCATAGAGCCTGTTTTCGTTATCACTGAGTTCGGGGAAAAGATCCATCTGATCCCTATCCGCAGGTTTTAGTCCATAAAATGATATGAGGTCATCTTCAGTAGTGACCGGGATAGCGCCATTCCGAATGAGGTGATTTGGACCCTGGGCATTGATGTTGTTGATGTTACCGGGCAGGGCAAAAATCTCACGATTGTATTCAAGGGCAAATTTGGCAGTGAGTAACGCACCGCTGGTGATCGCGCCTTCCACAATGAAGACGGCTTGAGAGAGCCCGGCGACCATTCGGTTGCGGGAAGGAAAATTCCAGCGCTCCATCTTGATGCCAGGTTCATGCTCGCTGAGAATCAGACCTTTGGCAATGATATCGGCCTTCAATTCTTTGTTTTGAGGTGGATAACACTGATCCAGTCCGTGTGCCAATACCGCTATTGTTTTGCCTTGGGCTTTTAGGGAAGCGAGATGAGCTATCGTATCGATCCCGATCGCCATTCCGCTAATAATACAGATGCCACCTCGAACGAGCGGGGCAAGTAGTTTTGAGGTCATTTCCCTGCCGTAAGCGGATGGCTTGCGCGTGCCAACCACTCCCAACACCGGAACTTCTCCGGTCAGTGATATGTCTCCCTTGTAATACAGAATGGGCGGAGGGGAGTACGTCTGTTTGAGAGCGGGAGGATAATCCTGATCAAGGATGGTGGTATAGGATATGTTGTAATGCTTTCGCGTCTCCAACACTTGCCTAAGATTGGCGGGAAGGCGGGCAGAGATCAAGTGCTGACGGGCTGCCGCCGATAAAAATACTGCGTCATAAAGCGGGTGAGACGAATTGCCAACGAAACTCTCCGGAACGCCATACTCGCGCACAATGCGGAGCAGGGTCTGAAATCCAACGTCAGGCGCATTTTTCAGACATAGCCAGGCTGACAATTTTGAATCGCTCAATCTGCCAGCGTCCTTATCTTCTCAAAGAGATGGTGTTTGAGTTCTGTGATGTTGTGTCCGCTGACCGCAGAAATATCTATGAGAGGGTCTAGGCATTCGGCTGTAAAACGCTGTCGGATCCGGTCGAGCGTGGGACCCAAGTCATCTTTTGATACGCTGTCCGTCTTGCTGATGGCGATCAAATGAGGTTTACGATCCATGTAAGTATCGTATTTATGCAATTCATTGCGCAGGACACGATACGCTTCCAGGTGATCTGGAGAGTGGATATCGATCAAGAAAAGTAGTATGGAGGTGCGCTGAATATGGCGCAAGAATTGCGTTCCCAAGCCCTTACCGAGATGAGCTCCTTCGATAATGCCGGGGATGTCCGCCATAACAAAGGACTGGTAATCGCCGACACGAACGACACCCAGCATGGGCTCACGAGTAGTAAACTCATAGTCGGCAATCTTGGGACGGGCTGCGGACATAACGCTGAGGAGAGTGGATTTGCCGGCATTGGGAAAGCCGACAAGACCGACGTCCGCCACCAGTTTGAGCACCAATTCCAATTCATATTTCTCTGTCTTTTTCCCGGGAGTGGCGCGACGAGGCGCTTGATTGGTGGGGGTGGCAAAGTTGATATTGCCCTTGCCGCCATATCCCCCTTTTCCGAGAATTATCCTCTCTCCGGGTTCGGTGATATCAGCCAATTTGCGCCTCCCCTCATCACTAACCAGGTAGATCTCGGTGCCGAGGGGAAAACGCAGGATAATGCTTGCGCCAGAAGCGCCTGATTGGCGTGATCCAGATCCTGGCTTGCCGTTCCCGGCGTAAAATGTCCGGTTATTTCTGTAATCCAGGAGGGTGTTTATATTTGCGTCGCCCACGGCAATAACATCGCCGCCATGTCCTCCGTCGCCGCCATCCGGACCGCCTTTAGGGATAAATTTTTCCCGCCGGAAACGGACCACTCCGTCACCACCGTCCCCCGCTTTTATCTTTATGCGTGCATGGTCGATGAACATCGGCGATAAATCACCTTGTTACCATAAATTTACGGGTCATATGCCTGCCATTCTGTGCCGCTTTGAGAAAATAGATCCCAGCGGCTGCTCTGATGCCTTGAATCTTGCTATCCCAGGGGATTTGCAGCGTTGTTTTGTCCGCATGTTCACGATACAAGTCTTGCACCTTTTGTCCGCGAAGATTGTAGATGGACACCGTCAACATGCCTGATTCAAGATTTTCCAAGGTAATCTTGACCGCTCCGGTAACCGGATTGGGCAGCAAGCAGGACATGGCAGCGGGAATGGCTTCGGTATCGGATATAGAAGTGGTAATGGGGTATTCATAAGTAGTGATATCGGTGTCCGAGACATAGATCACCCCGCTCGTCCACCCATCAGCGGGAACAATCGCCGTCCAAATCGTTGGTCCGCTAAAATCCGCTACTGCTGTTTGCATCTGGTAGGTGCTGCCATTGGACAGCGTAACTTCGAATACCAGCGGGAAATCCTGATCGGGGTCGAGATAGGTGGCTTGGATCCGTTTACTGGAACCCATGTGATCTACCGAGACATCGATCAGGTTCGGCGGAGTGGCATAACTGCGTTGATAGACGTGATTATGGCAGATAAGCAGAGCGGGATTGGTATAGTCGGCGAGATAAAAGTCCGGTTGCACCGTTACCATATCTAGGGCAATGCGCATAGTAGTGCTCATGACGACCAAACTACCGGTTTGATTAGGCCAGTCGCCAAAGGCAGGATCGGCTGTGAGATCGCTGAAATTGCAGGCAAGATGGAGTTTTCCCCCGCTTACTTGGGATTGGATATTGCCCAGCCGTTCGTAAGTGGGTTCCATCTCCGAAGTCATACCCACCTTGTAAAGCCCCGTTGATATGACACCAGGGATATTGAAAGTATAAATCATGGCATACACGATGGAATCACCTATGGCGGACTCCGGGTTCATTATGCCCACCATATAGAGATTGTAAGCAGTAAGCGAACTCATAGTCGGATAGGTGCCGGTTGCGTTTTCCAAGGTTACGTATAATTTGTTGCCGGACACAGCGGCGTAAGTTCCCGTCAGATCAAGCGCAGGAACGTTTATCATGACGGTATCGCCGATGGCGTCTTCGGCAATATACGCCATAACATTAGGCGCCAAGGGGAAAGCGTCGTTTGCCAGATAGGCAGGATTGAGTACCACCATCTCTTCTCCCATATACTCTTCCGCTGCCCTAATTCGGTAGCGTAAATGTTGCCCTTGGAGATATGGAACATATGCCTGTTTGACGTTTGCCGCATGATCGGTGATAGGTTGCTCGATCCAGGCAGTGCCATTGATGCTGGTAAAAAATGAGTGTTGCGCTAATGAGCCCGGCATGGTATCAAAGCGAAAATAGACGTATCCACCGCTGCATAAATCACTATGCCGCAAAAACTGCCACGGCGGAACATCCTGCGCCGGTAGCAGCATTGCTGCCAAAATCAAAAAACCGAGTACTAAAAGTCGTTTCATTTTACTATCCTCCACCTCGTAATTATTTGGCCCAAAGGACAAATCCGGCTTGCGACCCCTGTCAATTCGCCCGACCGTACTTCCTTCACAATAGTAGAATGTCTTTTCATAATTCTTCTTGCACCTGTTGTACTGATATTACCTGTAACGCATAAATCGAACCGTGATTTTGTCAATCAAAATCAAAGATTGAACGCAGGCGAATCGGATGACCATTGCCCGCTATCCTGCTCGAAACCACCTATCACTACCAGCCGTTCAAGTCAAATCCATCTTGCAGGAGCCTTCGAATACACGGTCAAACTATTCTCAATCAAGGCGTGGCGTGCAGGTGATAATCCTGAGATATTTCCCCTTGGGCTCGGTAACCATGGAATTATAGTTTTCCTCATCTAGCCCCCACGATCCAGTAGTTGCCGCAAAAGGCCGGAAGAAACGCACTTCGGGCCGGACGCCCAATTCGTCAACCTGCCCCGCCTTGCCGCGTACTCTCCGAATTAATCAAAGGTCTTTGGCAGATATAAAAAGACCTTTACTTGGTACACTTAGGGTCTCTCTCCTGCAGCAGCCTATGGGCTGGTTGAGAAAGTTGAGGGGGTTGAGATGATGGAGGAATTAACCATTTTGATCATAATCCATCAGTGTGACCAGCGTCCAAGGCCAAATCAAGGGTCGGGCGAACACAGAGGTAAGCTCCTACAGGGTGTCATTTGATAGGTTTTGGGATCTTTATCCCCCAGATATTATCAGCATATTGCCTGATGGCTTCATCGGAGGAAAACCGACCCATGCCAGCTACATTGAGTATGGACATCCGGTTCCATTTCGCCTTGTCCTTGTATGCCTCATCGATCTTTTTCATCACCCTGGCGTAGTCAGCAAAGTCCGCAATTACGCAGTACTGGTCTCCCTGATAGAGCAGCAATTCGGTCAGAGGACGAAAAAGCCCCGGTTGCAATGGACTGAGCTGGTCGTCATCGATGAGGTCAAATACCGCCTGCAGGTTGTGATCGTGATGCATCAGGTCATAAGGATGGTAACCGCTGGATCTCATATGCTCCACTTCGGTAGCGGTCATGCCAAAGAGGAAAAAGTTTTCCGCCCCGACCGCCTGCCGAATCTCGATATTGGCGCCATCCGGCGTTCCCACAGTCAGTGCGCCATTGAGCGCAAACTTCATATTACCGGTTCCGGATGCCTACGTTCCGGCAGTGGAGATCTGCTGTGACAATTCAGCGGCGGGCATGATCTGTTCCGCCAAGGAGACACGATAATTTGGTAAAAACACCACATTAACAGATTTAACAGTTGTTTGTCCCGGACATTGAATTCCCGCAGCGCACAAATAAAGTGGATGATCAGTTTGGCGGCATAATATCCGGGGGCTGCCTTGCCGGAGAAAAAGAAGGTGTGCGGAACTATCCCGCGTGCCTTGCCGGATTTGATACTGAGGATCAGATGCAGGATATGCAAAGCATTGAGTAATTGGCGTTTGTATTCATGAATGCGCTTGGTTTGGAAGTCGAAGATACTATCCGGATCGATTTGGAAGTGATGACAATTGGCGGCGTGCTTGATAAAGTGCAGTTTATTGACCCGCTCTACCTTAGCTCATCGCTCCTGAAAAGCGCTATCCTCAGATGCCTCTCTCAATCCCCCCAGTTTATACAAGTTCCGTTTCCAGTCATCACCGATCGCCTCACAGATCAATTCGCACAAGGCATGATTTGCCTGCATCAGCCAACGTCGGGGCGTGATGCCATGGGCACATTGGTAAAGCGATCCGGGAACATGCGGTTGAATTCCGGGAAAAGGCGTGTTTTCAAGAGGTCGGATTGTAATTCCGAAACCCCATTTACCCGGTGCGAACCGATGACCGCCAGATTTGCCATATTCACGCTACGCACTGGATATTCCTCGATGATCGAGACGCGACTGAGTGTATCGTCGTCATTGATTCCATCCAGTCTGAACTGATCGAGGAAACGCTGGTTGATCTCATAAATGATTTGCAAATGCCTGAACAGGAGCCGTTCAAACGGATCGATCGGCCATTTTTCCAGCGCTTCCGGCAGGATGGTATGATTGGTATAAGCCATCATGTGATGCGTGATCTCCCAGGCAGCAGTCCAGTCGAGCTGTTTAACATCCACCAGTATGCGCATTAATTCAGCGATCGCAATGGCCGGATGGGTATCATTGAGTTGGATCGCTGTTTGCCTGGGAAGTTCTCTCAGATCATCAAATTTCTTGGCAAAGCGACGCAAGATATCTTGCAGGGTGGCGGACACAAAGAAATATTCCTGCTTGAGCCGCAGTTCTTTGCCGGAGATAGTATCATCCTTGGGATACAGGATTTTGGAGATCGTTTCCGAATGGTTTTTCCCCGCTACGGCATCGATGTAGTTCCCCTCATTAAAGTATCTCAGGTCAAACTCACGGGATGCCTTGGCAGACCATAAGCGCAAGGTATTAACATAATCATTCCGGTATCCGGGCTCCTGGTAGTCATACGCCATTGCCATGACCGTCTCATTGTGATGCCAATGGACATGAGGTCGATGGTCACCGTTCTTATCCTCGGTCACATGTCCGCCATAATATACGGGTAAGAGATGTTCCGGTTGCGCCACTTCCCACACGCTGCCATAGCGAAGCCAGTTATCCGGCGTCTCGAACTGTTCGTTGTGATAAACATGCTGGCGGAAGATACCGTATTCTTAGCGGATGCCATAACCGTAAGCCGGAATTCCGAGCGTGGACATGGAATCCAAAAAACAAGCCGCCAATCGACCCAAACCGCCATTGCCCAAGCCCGCATCCCATTCCAGTTTTTCCAGTTCACTCAGGTCAAAGCCCATCTGCCTGAGCGCCGTTTGCCGCTGGTCAAACGATAGAAATAGATCCCGCTGGAAACCGGACGACCGGCATCATCCATGCTATCCCAGATCGTTTGATGACTGCCGGCGGGAATGATCTCATCGACCAATACTTTTATCTGCTGTTCTTTCAGGTTCCAGACCCCGATCTTGATCACAGTTGAAGTTGTCACATCATAGCGGATATTGGTCACCGGGTCGAAAGGATTTGGATGAATGGGATGCAGACGAATGGCAAGACCCGAAACCTCAACTTCGATCGATACATGAAACAGGTCAAAGTCCTGGCGGATCACCTGAAATTCCGCTTTGGTCACTTCGACAGTTGTATCACAATGTGTGAACAAATTATCACCGGCAGTAATGCCGAATTTCCCCACTGGCAAAGATTTGGCAAAATATCCATTAATATCAGACCAGGTAACATATTGACGACCGATGTCACAAACAGGCTGAAATCCATAAAGGTATGGGATCAGCCCATACGTTGTATAATCTCCCCGTCAGCAAACCATGCCCAGGCGTCCCGGACAGCAGTCGCGTCTTGGGAAATTGTCCGGTCAGGGGGGGCGGTCGTTTGGGAAGCATAAGGATCGTAGGCAGTATACCGGTCTCCGGCGACCAGCATTTTGGCATGCAGATTGTCGTTTCCGGGATTTTCTGGTGCCCAGCCATACCTTGGTCAGCATACTCATCAGATCCCGAGTAAAGTTGTTATATGAGTTCAATGCGGGGCTTATGCCAAAGGTATCGATCTCACCTTCAAAGTACAGGGTCTGAAACAAAGAGGTGTTCCACAACATGTCCACCGGGATGCGGACGGTTGATTTCTGATGCCGATGGTCACCTGTGTCTGTGCCTGGACATTCATCCCAACGATCAGGATATATATATCACGATCATCACTTTATTCATATTTCCTCCTCGGGCGCGATCGATGCCGGCAGTATGTGATAAAATTTGCCGTTGCTTTATCCTGCCGTTTGCTTGTCAAATACAAAGTTTCACCCAAACCTGCAAATGAGTATCATCTGTCACGGTGGCGTAACGCTTTATGAATTGGTGAGATATATGGGACTGGCTTGAGAATGTATCATAGTGCTTTTCGGCGGTTTTGACCGTTTCTGTATCACCATTCCTGCAAGTATGAGCTGTTATCAGACTGGTTTCGGATCATCAGGTTTTGGGAGAGGGCATTAGATTTTGTGGACTCGCAACTGGAGTGCAGGGGGCCGATCATGGTTCGCGGGTCGGTCTGATCTGAGTTTATTAGATGTGCTACTGTAGACGAAGCTGTATCTATATGAAAGTGAGGGCATGTATGGTGACCCGGCTTGCAAGAGCAAGTGAGCTCGAACTGAAGTCCAGCAGAATGAATCAAAAGAAAGCGGTGCAGCTTGATGAGCCGCACCGCTATAGGGCGTATCAGGCAGAATATGTGCTATTTGAGCATGAGTAGCTTTTTTACCTGATAGGAGGACGTGGAAGACAAGCGGCAGAAATAAATACCGCTTCCGCAATGATTGCCGTTACTATCTTTTCCGTCCCATACTAGGGCGTGTGTTCCGGCATTCAATTGATAGGTCTTGATCACTCTGCCTCTCAGGTCATGGATCGTCATTACTGCCTGTTCGTCCGCCTTGACCGAGGCATTCAGATTGATGCTGGCTCCTGAGCGGAAAGGATTGGGATAGAAAGAACCGAATGAGCTCACCATGGTCTGGGGAGGGACAACGTTTTCATTGATGACGACGGATGCAGGTCCGAAGGTCTCGTAATGATTGTTGATCTCAACGCTCTCCAGCCAATACCAATAGGTGTTTGGTGATACGACCTCATGATCCTCAAAGCGATAGTTCATCGTATTGGAGGTATTGGTGGCGGGGATCGGCGCGGGTGTGATCTCCATTGCGGTGGTTAAGCTCTGGTTTTCGGAGCGATACAATCTGTAGCCGATGAGATTGCTCTCGGATTGCGTTGTCCATGACAGGGTTACAAAACTGGATGCGGTCCGGGTCGCCGTAAAGCTACTGAGCACGACCGGCAGGGCTGGAACAGACTCCCAGGAGGAGTAAGCTCTGCATGACCAAGTACCTGTTTCCACTGCAGCTACATAGGCGAAATAATTTACCGCTGGGTTCAATCCGGTGACGTTTCTACTATACTCGATGGGGTTGTTGGGTGGATTTGGATTCAAAAGCCAGGGCCAGTTACTTCCGGCATTCCAGAACGGGTCACAGTAAGCAGGTGGGAAAAACTGGTTGGTTGTGGGATAGATGCCGAGATAATAGTAACCGACATTTAACCTTGGTTCGGCAGACCAGGTGATGGTGCCTGTAGTGGGACCAGTGCGGGTAAATGTTACCCAATCGGGACGCCCGGGCGTTTGAGCGAAACAAATACAGGTGATCAGCAACATTGCCATTATCATGAGATTCTTGTTCAATTTTACTCTTTTAGGTTTGATTGGATGATTGATTGTCATCTTTGCCACGGAGGGCGGTTGATCTTGACGTTGCCGTTTGATGGAGCAGGGTTATCTCGTGTCTGATCTCTTGATAGTTATCTTTCGTGTATTCGAGTACCTGGTTTTCGATGTGGGCATCCGGATAGGTGATAACGAAGCCGAGCAGACCAATCCCGGTCTCCGGATCACATTCCGTCTGATAGATGCCACTGGTTATGGGTTTCTCCTGTCCATCTTTCTTCATGCTTGGTACCAACAGCAAATGCTGTGCCAAATGTCGGACTCATGATGCAAGGGTGCTTATGTTACGGTGTTTCAATGGATTGAAAGCAGTTGATCAGAGCGGAAGAGAAGGTGTGATGATACTGGATTGTCAAGCAATTGCTCAAGTGCAATGCACTAATGCAAACGCTGGATATTGGCAGAAGGGTGCTTGACGATGTTCAGCCGTTTGATGCGGCGGCTAAGCGTGCTCTCGGTCATATTCAGCATTCGGGCGGCATCTTTTTGGATCCAGTTGCTTTTCTGAAGTGCTTCCAGAATGATCTGATACTCTGTCTGTCTGACATTCTGAAAAAAGCTTTCAGAGTGGGACTTGTCGAATGGATTCAGATCGATCAGTCCGGTCAGTTGATCGGCATCCCAGATGGGTCGTGGTTTGAGAATGAAGATCCGTTCAATGATATTGAGCAGTTCCCGGACATTACCGGGGAAGCGATATTGGCGTAGTGCTTCATGGAATTCACCGGTTATGACCGGCTCGGGCATTCCGAAATCTTTGGCAAATCGCTTGGTAAAAGCGTGGACAAGCAGCTTGAGATCTGAGCCTCGTTCTCTGAGCGGGGGGATATGAATCTCCAGTTTGTTCAAGCGATGAAACAGATCGAGGCGGAATCTATTTTTATGGATAAGGTCAGCAAGATTACAATTGGAAGTGCTGATAATCCGGCATCGGACGCGGATCTCTTTATCGCTGCCGACGGGTCGGATGGTTTGGGTTTCGATGGCGCGGAGCAGTTTTGCCTGCTGTTCGATCGGCATCTCCGAAATCTCGTCCAGAAGCAAAGTTCCCTGGTCGGCGAGCAGGAATTTTCCTTTGGCATCGCTGATGGCTCCGGTGAAAGCACCCTTTTTGTGACCGAATAATTCGCTCTCGATGAGGTGGGGTGATATTGCGGCGGCATTGATAGCCACCATCGGCTTATTAATCCTGCTTTCGGCGTGGATGATCCGGGCGATAATCTCCTTACCGGTCCCGGATTCACCCGAGATGAAGACATTAGCATAGGGGTAACGGGCTGCTCTCATGGCATCGGACAGGGCTTTCTGTATTAATGGGTGCTCACCGATAAATTCGGAGTGGGGTACCGATATGCTCCCTTGCCGTTCGTCGTCTGATCGGTTCCTGATCCGGAGATAGTCCAACTGGAGTTTGTTGATGTATTCCTGATACCTGGCAGTTCGCCTGGCGAAATTATCCTGAAAATGTTTCTGATGTGATTGGTCTAACATGACCATTGTATCAAAGGCAGCATTGATCTGACCCATTGCTTCATACAATCGGGCGCGACATCGGTAGGCATTGATCAGATATTGATTGTTGTTCTGTTCGGTATAAAATGCAATGGCACTATCGAGAAGTGTTTGGGCTTCAGTAAACTCCCGGATCTCGATCAGGACATCAGCGAGATTGATATTCAGCATATGCTCCCGATGAGGATCTCCCAGTTTTCTGCTCAAAGCAAGGGAAGAACGCATGATAGCGATAGCATCTTCCGAGCGACCGGCTAATCCCAGGGTTAAAGAATAGTTGTCCATAACCTTCGCGGCATTGATGGAGCCTTCTATCTCACTATTCATGATCAAATCGAGGCATTCCCGATAGATCAGAAGTGCTCCGTCAATATCGTTCAGCGACTTATGGAGGATGCCGTAATTGATCAGTGTGGGCAGCAGGAGATGCTGATAATCCAAATCCCGGGCGGTTGTCAGGGCTGTATTCAAATGCTCTGTCGCCTTTGCCAAATCTTTGAGCATCAGACTGATGATTCCCATTTTGGAATGCATCTGAGTGTAAAAATAGGGATTGTCCTCCAGAGTTATAATGTCCTGCAGCATCGCAAGATACTTGTTGGCATGTTCAGGGAGATTGTGGTTCAAATAGACGGTGGCGTATACAATGTACGTATCCAACTGCAACTCGGATACATCCGATTCCATGGCATCATGTATGGCTTCCTGCAGCATATCCTCTTTGTGTGAGACCGGATAGCAGGGATCGAGCAATTGGACATCCTGAAGCATCAATTCACAGCGTAATGCCTTGCTGGTACTGCGATCGGCAATCTTCCTTGCCTTGCCAAGGTAGTCGAGGGCCGTAGAATCGTCCCATTTGGTGAAATCAAGTATTTTGTGGAGAGCCAAATAACATTTGCTGAGTAGGAAATCATCCGGCTCAGCAAGGAGAGAGGTGATGATCTCCTCCAGAACAGCTGTGCCTTTACGGTATTCACCGGTATTGAGCATAGCGATTGCTTTGAAATACTCATGGCTCAATACCGAGAGCTGAGGATATTCGTCCCTGTTTCTGTGTAATTGCATGATATACTTGCGAGGATAATTGAGGGCTTCCTGTTGAACCCGGTAAAAGAGCTGATCCTGTGACGTTGCTTTCATAATCTAACACCTTAAATGATAATAATCTATGCTCAGACGGATGTTCTAGCCACCCACTTTCCAATCTTATAAGTCAATCTAATTGTCAATAACTTTGTTGAGTTGAGAAGATTTTGCGTTTGAGAGCGTTGATTTCGCCAGTTTTTTAGCAGTCACATATTTTGATTGGCAAGTTCGGGGCCTTACCTAATTTTAAGGGCGTTGCACATTCCGCAATCACCAGATCTCGGGAACGCAAAAATTGAAATATCACCTCTCATTCCAGCGCAGGCAGTGATGCCAGCGGATTTTGTCCGGCAGATGGTTTGTGTATCGCTGTAGAGTCAATCGATCCGGATTGTTTCATTGTCTTAAGAAGGTTTAGATTCCACCGGACTGTGTGGAGTTTTCGCTTATATTCTCCCTGCTCCATAACCTTAGTATAACCTTACGGCCGTAAGGTTATACTAAGGTTATACTAAGGTTATCAAGCAAGGAGGACAACCTTTTAAAAACCTTTTGAATCATTCACCGGTCTATAGGGTCGGGTTTTGGTATCAGGGGCTGATCTTGGTTCCGCGCCCCTTTTCCTTACCCGGCGAACTGTCATAGATCTCCACGGCATAATAGACAGCGGCGATGTAATCCCTCGGGAAAGCGCCATGAAAGTAACTGTGGATCAGGTTGATATAGCGCACCACATAGCGCTCATAGTCCGTCAAATTTGGGTCAAGCGGATCCAGCAGTCGGACGATGGATTTGACCTTGTAGGTGGGGATGTCCAGCCAGACGATGACGCAAGCTGGATTGAGCATCTGGTTGATAAAGGTCTGAGTGACGAATCCCGGCTGGGAATACAATTCCAGTGATACGACGCGATCGTGCGCAAAGATCTCCTCGGCGTTCACATACAGCGAATCAAGGATGCCCAATTTGGCGTCAAACCCATCTTCCATCGTATTTTCCAACATCGCAATGATCTCGGGTAAGCGCTCCGCTTTGGGCAGAAATCCCATGCCTTTGACCGCATTATTGAGAGCAAATTGCGAGTCTGAACGTCTTGCGCCATAGGTGGCTACGATGCCGTTATGAGGACCGGCCAGTTCCGGACGACGGGCTGCTTCCCTTCCCTTGCTCAATATTTCGCGGAAGATATCCACTATCTCCCGCCGGCGCTGGCGATTCCACTCCCAAAAAGATGTCGGAAATTGAGCCAGTTCAAATTCCTGCCATGCGCCATCCACCCGAGCGTTGATGCTTGTCGCGCCCTTCTCAGGGGTGCGGGCAGTGGTTTGGACGCAATAATCGCCCTGCCAGAAACTCTCGGATTTGACGGTATCCGAGGCACAATGCAAGCTGGTCAGAAGATATGCCGACGTAAGAATGATCACTATTATCGTTTTCATGGGGTTCACTCCTTGCAAATGCTCTCTACCTGTCAAGGATTTCTCTGTCCTTCGACCATTCTGACTTCTGGGGGAGAGCCACAAACTGCGCCGCCGGCATATCCTCCTTGCAGTGAGGATAAAAGGGAAGTAAAAGAAATTGCTTGACCAAAAGGGCGGGCATCATCTCCGCCAACGAAACTGCCTCAAAGGAGGAAACAATGAACAGGCGACTACTCGTTTTAATTATATTTGGGGTCATATTGGGACTGCTCATGGTAACCGGATGCAAAGAAAAGACCACAGCACCGAATCAAGTAATCGAGCCGTCCGATGTAGCGGTTGCTTTGTCCGAAAGCGACCTACATGAACATCTCCGTTCCCGGATTTGGCACTCGTATCCTCGATCCTGTCCTGCAGATCGATGAGACCTACACCGGATATGGCGATATCTCGGGATTTATCTACAACGCCTTGACCAATATCGGGGTGGCGGGTGTGACCTTGCTACTGCGAAGTGGGATCAACAACACATCCGGAACCCCGCTGGCGACCGCCACGACAAATACAAACGGTGCTTATAGTTTTGACAATGTATATGTCGGAAACTACACTGTTTTGGCATCAAAGGCGGATTATATCTCTACCGCTTTCAACGTCATCTGCCTCGGAGGACAGAACACAACTAATCAGAACGGGGTTATCTCACCGATTCTGGATGCTTCGGAAGTGCGGATAGTCCTTACCTGGGGTGCCACGCCGTCCGATCTGGATTCGCATCTTACCGGCCCGATCCCGGAAAGCCAGAACCGCTTCCGCGTCTATTATGGAAACCCGACATTCTATTACCAGACCGTCTTGTATGTGGAACTTGACCGCGATGACGTGAATTCCTATGGACCGGAGACGACGACGATCTATCATCAAACTCCCGGCATGTATCGCTTTAGCGTGCATGACTATACCAATAGACACAATACGAATAGTTTGCAATTGTCCAATTCCTCCGCTCAGGTGCGGATATGGCGAGGCAATGAGATGCTGGCGTCATTCAATGTGCCGACCAATACGATCGGCAACGTCTGGCGTGTCTTTGAGATCTATGGCAATCAGATCATCCCGATCAATCTGGTGTCCAATAGCACGGATTACAAGAGCGCGGATGGGATTGGCTATCAGACCCTCATAGAGAAATAGATAAGTACCATATAAACGAATTGATATCAGACTGGTGTCCACTTCCAGGATGACGGCCTGTTATCAGACAATGCTATCCTCAGCGGATTGGGAATGTAATTTGCTCACTGGTGGATGGAATAGGAATATGAGGTGGATAAGATGAAACTGACAATCATCATGATCCTGTTGCTGGCGGTAGGGTTCGGTTTGTATGCCCTGCCCGAGCAATTGATGGTTTTCAATTTTGCCGGATTGTGCCCGCAAGGCAGCGAACAAGACCGGATGGATACCGTCCGGCAATTGACTGCCAAAGGCATTGAAGTATATCATTTTAATGCGGAATATATCACAGCAGGGGCGAATCTGCCACAGTTACGTTCCTTTCCCACCTCTTCTTACCGGCGGATAAGCGCGCTTCCGGCTCAGGGTAACATCTGGCTGGTTACTCCGATCGACACAGCAGACAGTGATATCCTGAGATCTCTTGGAAACGTTCTGTTTGATCTGGGGAGGGAAGTCCTGCTGCAAAGCGACCTGGGACAATCGGAACTGAGAACCCGGCTCAGGGGTTCATTTGTCATGCTGGAGATGCAGGCGATGCGTGTTCCTGTTCAGCGTCAGGAAACATCTCCCCGCCAACAGGTTCAGAGGAATGTCATTGATCTGGTAAATGCGGTCAATCCCGATAGCGTGTTGTGGTTCATGCAATCCCTGCAAAATTTCCAGACGCGCTATGCTTTGGCACCGAATCGGCTGCAGGTGGCGACTTGGATCAGAGATCAATTTATCCGTATGGGCGTGACCGACACTGTGTTGCTTCCATTCCAATGGAACAATACGACGCAATACAATGTGGTGGCGACCATTCCCGGAACTCATTATCCCGATCAGTATATAATCGTGGGCGGGCATCATGACTCCATCTCCAGCGGCAGTCCAATGACTTGGGCACCCGGAGCGGATGACAATGCCAGCGGCAGTACGGCTGCTTTGGAGATGGCAAGGGTGATGATGAGCCAGGACTATCAGCCGGAGTGTTCCATCCGTTTCATGACCTTTGCCGCCGAGGAATTTGGCCTCTGGGGCAGCAAGAATTATGCGCAGCACGCTCAAAACACGGGGATGGACATCAAACTGATGATCAATCACGACATGATCTCCAATTCCACGCAGTTACCCACCAACTGGAATGTCGTTTTGATGCCCTACACCGGTTCGGAAGCGCATAATACGCTCACGCGCCAGATGACGCAGCAATATACGGTATTGAACACCTTGAACGGTCCTTTGAACGCTTCCAGCAGCGACAGCCATCCTTTTTGGCAGCGGGGATTCCCTGTCGTCTGGCTCTTTGAACAGGAGTTTTCACCCTATTATCATTCACCTCAGGACATCGTTGCCAACATCAATCCCTACTACTGTGCGGAAGTGATCCGCGCATCATTGGCGACCACGGCACGGCTTGCCGGCTTGCCTTATGTCCCTCAAAACGTCACAGTCACCGATGCTGGCAATGGAACGTCTCTGCTGGTGCAGTGGAACGAACCCAATGACCCGTTTGTTGTGGAGTATAATGTTTACTACCGGAGCGTGGGAGGCAGTTTTGGCGATCCTGTTACCGTCAACGGAACGCAATATATGCTCACCGGTTTGACCAACGGACAAGCTTATGAGGTGGGCGTGTCATCGGTCAGCGTGGATGATTTTGAAAGTTTCCTCACCATTTCTGCAGGCACACCCGGCGTAATTCCGCGGACACCGACGAACTTCATGGACGAACCTGGCTTCGGGCAGGTCAGGATCACCTGGGACGCCAATCCGGAACTTGATGTGGTGGGCTATAAACTATATCGTTCCCTGGAGCAAGGGGTCGTCGGTACTTGGGTCAATAATGCCATTGTGACCGCTACGGAATTTATCGAGACTGATATTCACGATTTCAATTACCGCTATTGGACGATCCAGGCAGTTGACGCGGATGGCAATCTCAGTCCTTACCATCCCCAGATCCGGACGCGGCAGATGTCGCTCAATCAAGGCATCCTGATCGTAAACGAGACACGCAACGGCAGCGGGATCAATCCTTTCCAGCCGACCAATGCACAGATCGATGCCTTCTATCAGACATTGATGGAGGGCTTTTACATCTCGCATTATAATACGCAAACCGAACCGCAACTCAAACTTTGTGACCTGGGCATCTACTCATCTATCCTCTGGCACGGCAACGACTTCATTGATTACAACTACCCCTATCTGGTGCGGGATGAATTGCGCAAGTATATCCAAGCCGGCGGGAATGTCTTTATCACCAGTTTTTTCCCCAATCGGGCATTTGCCAATGACATCGGATCGCCGGTCTATCCCGAGGGATCATATATGCCGACGGTTCTGGGCATCGGAACCACCCATTTTTCCAATAATGCCCGCTTTCGCTATGCCCGGCCACAGGGTTCGGGATTCCCGCCGCTGGAAGTGGATCCCGACAAGACCATCTCCGCTCTTCATAATCACATCTACAATATCGAATCCATCGGTGCCGCTGGATCAGCCCAAAACATATATTTCTACGGCTCAGACTATGCCAATGACAGCAATCAGGGCATCATGAACGGGATGCCGGTTGGGGTTTATCATCAAACCGGCGCAGCAAAGGTGATAACAGTCAGTTTCCCGCTCTACAATATGACCATGTCCTCGGCCCAAAGCCTGATCACGTATGTATTTAACGGACTTTTTGGCGAGACCTCCAGCGGCGGAGAAAGCGACTCCCCTCCCGCCAGAATTTCCATCGGCATAAACATTCCCAATCCCTTCCAGGACAAGACCGCCTTCAGCATCGCCCTGCGCAAGACCGGAACCAATGTAAATGTAAGCATTTACAATCTCAAAGGACAATTGGTCAGAACCCTGCACAGCGGAACGCTTGACAGCAAAAGGATCACTTTGACGTGGGACGGCAGGGATGACAAGGCATTACCAACCGCCAGCGGTGTTTATCTGATCAAGGTCAGTTCCGGGGTACACAACGCTACCCGCAAGATATTGCGGATCAAATAAGAGACCCGGATCGGGAAAGGATCTCCCCAGATCCTTCACATCAGGTTTACCTCGAGATCGTGTCGAGATACTCTCGAGTACTCGAAGCAATCTTGAAGCGAAACTGACATAAAAGTGAATTTGTCTATCAGGTGAGCGAGAAGGGAGGGCTATTTCCGCAGCGGGGGCAGATCATGCACGATGCTGCCATCGGGGGTAATTTTGACGGTCGTTCCTTGCTCGCGATATCGTTTGAGGATTTCTTCGTGCGGTAAGCCATATCTGTTGTGGCGGGAGGCGGAGATCCATGCTTCCTCGGCGCCAACCCGGGCGATGAAATCAAGGGAGGAAGACGAACGGCTGCCATGATGCGGGACTTTCAAGTATTGGGCATTCAATTCATCGGGGTAGCGACGGACAAGGTATTCTTCTGCCTCCGCTTCGATATCGCCGGTGAAGAGGTATGACCAGTGGCTCCAATCCAGCCGGAAGACGAGGGAGCGGTTGTTTTCCCTGAGAGTGAGAAAGTCTTTGTCCGGGTGGAGGAACTTGAGACGCGCATTATCGATCCAGATGCTGATGGTATCGGTAATGCTGATGACATTGGTCTTGGGGAAAAGGTCTTGTTCCTGCCATGATCTCCAGCGCTCGCTGGACATGGTCTCATCGGTCACGATCAGGTTGTGGATGGGCAGCGTAGCTGCCAAATGTTCCACTCCGCCGATGTGATCCAGATGCAGATGGGTCAGGATCAACCAGTCGATATGCCTTACGCCATTGCGGGCAAACCAATTCAATAATTTCCGGTTCATCCAACTATCATCAGCCAGCCAGTCGCCTTCCGTCTCGGGATCATAACTGCGCCGGAAAAGAGGTCTGCCGGTATCCACCAGCAGATGCTCGTCTTCCGGCAGCCGGATATAGATGCAATCACCGAGACCGGAATTAAAGACAGTGATACGGGCTTCCGCCGTCCTGCCCGGAGAAGCAATAAGCAGCAGGGTGAGGATCATCAATGCCGTGGCGTAAGCGGTGTATTTCAGCCAGCGGAACTGACGCCTGATCAGCAGAAACAGCACTAGGCAAAGCGTGATGGAAACGAGCGTCCAGGACGCCGGGAAATAAATCCGTTCCAAATACAAGGGCAGCGATGAGGCAAATGACGCCCATCGGTCAAACAGCATCAGAAGGAATTCATAACTAATCTGCAACCAGCGGAAGATGGCATTACCGGCGGGGAAGACCAGCAACAGGATTGACAGGGGTAATAGCATGGCGATCATAGGGACGCCCAAAAGATTGCCGATGATGCCATTCAGTGACGCTCGGCCGAAATAATACAGCGTCAAAGGCACCAAAGCGATCCCCACCGCCAATGACATCAGAGTCAGATACTGTGTCCCTCTGAGCATACGGCGCAGGATCGTGCCCTCTTTCTCCTTTCCTTGCCAGAGAGTAAGACCCGGTATAACATAAAGGATGACCGCCACACATACAAAAGAGAATTGCAGGCCGATCGACCACAATTGCTGCGGGGAGACCAGAGTGATCACAAACAAACTTAACGCCAGGACCTGTCCCGGTGCGATGGGACGATTCATCCGGCGAGCGAAGATCAGGACGCCGATCATGATGATCGCCCGACTCACCGAAGGTGACCACATATTCAGCGCCCCAAACAGGATGATCAGAGGCAAAAAGACGAGTTCGGCAATACGTTTGGGGACCAGAAAATTGAGTGACATCGTTAACAGACTATAGATGAACCACACATGCAACCCGCTGACCACCACCAGATGCATCATCCCGCTCCGGCTCAGTTTAGCCGTCCAACTTACTTTTTCCGCCGCATCACTGAGCAGGATCGTCTTTGCCAGTCCAGCGCTGGAACCGAGCCGCATGTCCAAGCGATGTAATAGTTTGCCGCGGATATGGGGGATGCCGAGGACTCTTCCGCCGTCCAATTCGGTTACGATATGTTTGTTGATCGCTCTCAGCGTGGTCTGGTGGGGTTTGGTGTCCAGGAGATGGTCATACGAGGCGGGTTTGATTTCGGCGATTGCGGCATACCTTTTTCCCGGTATGAGCCGATCTCCCGGATAAAATAGGATATTTTCGTTTACCGCTTCGCCCGCTACCTGCTCCAGAACGACCCAATAGGACATGTATTGGGATGAATGTTGACTTTGCACTCTAAACTCTACCGGTTGAACGATGTAGCCGCGTTCACTGACCACTTCCTGCAGGGCAGATGGGAATTCTTGTGATGCCTGATAGCGAAGGAAACCGAGCAGGGCAAAGAGGAAGATGATCGCTCCGAAGCTGATTTGGCGGATAAAAGCGGCAAGCAGAAGCAGGATGATCCCCCCGATCAAAAGGGAATGGGGAGGTAGAGTCAAATATCTTGCCGCCACAAGTCCCAGAACCCAAAAGGCGACTGGTAATAGCAGAGGCGAGGGAGGGTGGTTCTTTCTCGTTTTGCTCATCTCATCCTACGGAGCGGTCGGTGGCTTGTGCTGAAAAAATGGGTTTGATTATAGACAGAATGCGGAGGTGATGGTCGCCGGAAGAAATTCATTTTGGAACCGGTCTGTTCTTAGATACTTTGCCAGGCACTGCCGGATCTACCCAAAAACCGACTTTGACAGGGATCAACGCGCCAGCAGAAGCAAAGCTTCCACATCGCTGCGGCGGAATTTGCTGACGGTGCCGATGCTGGACGACTGCATGATCAGATCGATGATGAGGGGCAGATCGGTGTCCTTGACACCGAGATCTCGCAACGAACCTGCCGATCCCCATTGGGCGATCTTGTCGCGGAAGCGCATTACCGCTGCTTCGGGTCGGCTTTCTCCCCAGACCTCAAGTGACCAGCGGGTAAAGCGTGCAGCCTCGCGTTCTGCCATGTATTCGATCCAGGTGGGGAAGATGACGCCCAAGCCCTCGCCATGCGCCACTTTGGGATATACGGCGGAAATGGCATGTTCGATCTGATGGCATGCCCAATCCCCGCCTTTGAGTCCGATGCCACTCAAACCATTCAATGCCAATGTAGCGCTCCAGGCAAGATTGGATCTGGCGTTGATATTATTCGGATCGCTTTGCAGTAGGTCGGTCATCTCCACGATCGTTTTCAAGAGGGCATTATTGATGGTAAGCGTTACCCGCGGACGCTCGTCGGCAAAGTAATACTCCAGAATATGAGAAATGGCGTCCAGAGCGCCATTCACGGTCTGATGGAAGGGCAACGAGCTCTGGACGGAGGGATCGATGATGGAAACGCGGGGATAAAGTAAAGGCGAATAGATAGCACCCTTGTGGCGGATCTCACGATTGGTGATTACGGCATTGCCATTCATTTCGGAACCGGTGGCGGATAGGGTGAGAACAGTATATACCGGCAGGGCTTGACGGATCTGTTCCTTGCGGGTAAAGGCATTCCACACATCATCCAGATAGACGCCTGCCGCCACGGTTTTGGCTGTATCGATCACGCTACCACCTCCGATCCCGATAATCGCCTCAACTTGGCTGCTCTTGGCAATTTCGATCAATTCTCTTACCTTGTCCAAGGTGGGATTCGGCACCACACCCCAACCCTCTTCCCATTTGATACCGTGAGTTTTCAACGATTGGCAGACCTGATCATATACTTTGTTTTTCCGGATAGAGCCACCTCCAGCGATCACCAGACAGCAACTTATCCCCTCATCATGCAGTTCCTTGCCCAAAAACCTAATCATTCCAACTCCAAAATGAATACGGGTTGGATTATGGAAAGTAAAAGCATCCATACTTTCTCCTTGTAGCAGTATTCTATCATCGCCACCGATCCAAACAGCAGATCGGACAAATTGTGGGATGGCTCCCCTGATGACTGATATCAGACACCAATCATATGATAAGTGGCTCCGGAGAATTAGCAAGGCAAACTGTGGCATCAGCCACAAAGTCACTTGAGTTCGATCAATTTGTGCAGTTGCAGATGTAGCCGTGCCTTGCACCCATCCGCCAGCATCCATTGAGCCAAACGTACAGGAGGAAGGAGAAAAGTGACGGGGGAAAATAGCAGAATGCACTCTTGTAACTGATGTTCCCGGATGAAGTCGAGGGCAAAGCGGTAGTCGTGATGGGCAGTGAGGACAAACTTGATCTGATCATGAGGCTGCAAAAAGCGGAGGTTCCATTTCATAAAGGAATCGCCCTCTCCGCTGCCCGGCGTCTTGACATCTATGATCTTGACCACGTGATCCGGCACGTCTCCCAGATAGAGAGAACCATTGGTCTCCAGTAGGATCAGATATCCCGCCCGATGTAGCTTATCTATCAAATCGATCACTTCATCCTGGAGCATTGGTTCTCCGCCGGTGATCTCTACCAGTTTTACCGGAAAGGCAGCCAGCGCAAGCATTATATCGTCCAAGGACATCATCCTTCCGGGTTGATGGCTGTAGCGACTGTCGCAATAACTGCAATTCAGATTGCACTGTGCCAGGCGGACGAAGGAGCAGGGTAATCCGGCATAGGTGGATTCACCCTGGATGCTATAAAAGATTTCGCAGACCTCGAGGCGTTTCATGAGCGCTCAGACTGGTGTGTGATCCTCAGAGGATTGGAATCCTCCGCTATGATATGGATAACTCATCAGAATCTAAAAGGGCAGATAAGGAAAGTCCTTGTGATATCCGAGAGTGGCATCGATCTGGTCATTAAGGTCGATGGGATCGCCAAGGACGAATTTTTCCCGGCTGCCGGTTCGGAAGGTAGTATAATTATCGCCATCGACGGCAAAATGTTCCAGCCATACCAGATCGCCATAGACGGGCAGATCATCCAGGATCATGAGGATGATATTGGAGGCATCGATGCACAGCAGATTGTCAAAGGGATTGGTATCGATCCTGTCCACCAGCAAGAGGTTGTGTGTGCTCTCGGGATCGAGATGCCCATAATGAGCGGGCAACATCAATGCCATTACGGCATTCTCCGTTACCATCCGATACAGAGAACGCGTGTCCAGACCGGGGTAGATCTTGGCGGCATAGGACAATTCATTAAAAAGATTCACGCTTCCGGACATCGTGGAATCGGTGCCGATCACGACATTGACGCCTGCCCGGATGGCATAATCGGCGGCAAAGGTCTTGCCGATCAGAAACATATTGGAAGTGGGACACCAACATACGGTTGCGCCCGCTTGGGCGATGCGGTCGATCTCTTTGTCTGTAAAGGCGATGCCGTGGATCATCACCGTATTGGATCTCAACAATCCACGCCTTTCCAATTCGCTGAATTCACTTTTGGCAATATCATCGGTTCCTTCGCCCAGATGGATGATAAAGGGCATCTTCCCTTGCGTGAGTTTCATTTCTTCTTCCGCCGACTTGCCTCCCCACCAGTTGCCAAGGGTGATCGAATGGCACTGCCGGTAGTTTCTGGGCACTTTGATCGGGAAATGATCATAATAGGCATCCGCCTGGATGGGTGCGTGGTCATGCACGATCCCACAGCCGGAGAAGAGGTTTTTGTAAGCACCCAGGGTGGTCAGGAGGAGGGGGGACTCGCCGGAAAGATCGAATGACCCGTCATTGATCCAGAATTGACTGCGTTCGGTGTAGGCATATGAATACTTCATATCCTGCACCCAGATGTGCGAATTGGGGTAGGGACGATTATCTCCCGCTCGGGGGAACCAATTGCCGATCAAATGGTCATGCGCATTGATCAGAATAGTATAAGCGACCGATTTCTCGACGCTCAGGGACGGCGGCGCAGCACCTTTTACCATCGCCTGAAGATGCAAATCAATTGCAGAGTCCACTCGATCAGCGCTAATGACGCTGACCGCAGGTTTGATGATCATGATCTTATTTCTTTTATCCTTTTGATAAGTATCGGGATGATCTCAAACAGATCGCCCACGATACCCAGATCGGCGATCTTGAATATGGGTGCGCCTGGGTCTTTATTGATGGCTATAATGTAATCCGAAGAAGACATTCCCGCCAGATGCTGGATGGCGCCGGAAATACCGGCGGTGATATAAATCCTGGGTTTGACCGTCTTGCCCGTCTGACCCACCTGGTGCGAATATGGTATCCATCCGGCATCCACGGCGGCGCGGGAAGCACCGACAGCTCCACCCAGCGCTGCTGCCAGGTCTTCCAGCATGACAAAATTCTTCGCTTCTTTCATGCCCCGTCCGCCGGAGACGATGATATTCGCTTCAGTGATGTTGATGAGTTGCGTCTTTTCCCGCTCAAAGCCGAGCCATTGCGTCTGTTCCTCATCCAAGTCAAAACTTATCTGTTCTTCGATAATGATACCGGAGCGATTCGGATCCGGCGGCAAAGGATCCATCACTTTGTGACGGACGGTCGCCATTTGCGGACGGTGATTGGGGGTTACGATCGTCGCCATGATATTTCCACCGAAGGCAGGACGCGTTTGCAATAGGTTTCCCGTCTCGCTGTCATGTTCCAACCCGGTGCAGTCAGCGGTCAGTCCTGTCTTGAGCAAGACCGCCACGCGCGGGATAAAAGATCTGCCGATGACCGTTGCGCCGGCGAGAATGATGGAAGGACGGTATTTTTCTGCCAGGATGGCCATTGCTTTGGCATATTTTTCATCCTGGAAATGTCTGAGCGCTGGATCGTCAATGCAGATCACCTGATCCGCTCCGGCAGCGATCAATTCTCCCGTCAAAGCAGAAACTCCCTCGCCCAATATGACCGCACTAAGTTCTGTCTCTATCTGATCGGCAAGGTCACGTCCCTTGCCCAAAAGTTCAAAGACTACGGGAGCGATCATATTGTCACGTTGTTCGGCGAACACCCACACGCCTTGGTAAATACTCTTGTTAATCTGGTCTTGCCGAAGCCGGCGGATGATAATGGCATCAAAGGGGCAGGCCTGGACGCAGGCATTGCACAATGTGCATTTTGCCAGATCGATCTCGGCGAGTTTGTCCTTCAAACTTATCGCATCATAGGCACAGGCCTTGATACACAAGCCGCAGCCGACGCATTTTTCACTAATTATCTCGATCATTAACAGCTTCTCCACAGCGAGGCAAATTTCGTCTCATTCTTATGTCAGGAAAACTGAACTGAGGTCAGTGATCAATACAACAGGGAAGCCGGTTATCAATCCAATACCCGGCTTCCAGCGATATTTGGTTATAGCGGACTTATTCGGTATGGTAAGTTTACTTCTTCTTATGACGGTTCTTGCGAAGTCGTTTCTTTCTCTTATGAGTCGCTATTTTGTGTCTTTTACGCTTTTTTCCGCAAGGCATTCTCTATCCTCTACCTTACTTCCTGTTTTTGACGTCGATGACTGATAGCTTGAACTCACGGGAAAACTTGAAGGTGGGAACCGTTCTTTCCGGAACCGGCACTTTCTCGTCGGTCTTGGGATTGCGACCCATGCGCGGTTTGCGAGTCTTCAATTTGAATGTGCCAAAGCCCCGGACTTCGATATGGTTGCCTTCATTCAAACTATCTTTGATCGATTTGAGCAGTTCGTCAACGACTACTGCCACGTCCTTGCGGATGATGCCGGTGTTTTCCGAGATGATTTTGACCAAATCTGCTTTTGTCATTGTTGTTCTCCTTTTTGATTTATCTATTGTCTGCGATAAAGAACCGCTGGTCATCCAATAAATTCATACCTAATAATCCATTATGTTTTATGTCAAGAAAAATCTGCTAAGCCTGCCTCCCAAGCCACTGATAATCATCGTTTTTGCCTACAGGCACAAAACCGGACTTCCGGCTCTCACCCTCCCTAATGACGTAAATTCTGAACATTTTGGCTGTCCTATGCCCTTGGCTCCCCTGACCTTTTGTCCAATCTCGATTTCAAGTTCGCTTCGAGATGGTTTCGAGTATGCGAAACGAACGCGAAGTTAAACTGAGAGGCAGACGTCTAGAAGGTAAGAGGGCTCTCATGCTCCATCAACCAGGAAACCACAAATCAACACAAAAAAAGCTGTACACGAATAACATGAAAAGACCTTTGAATAATCCTCCTTGCTTGATAACCTTAGTATAACCTTAGTATTACCTTACGGCCGTAAGGTAATACTAAGGTTATAAAGCAGGGAAGAAGGGGATCAAATGTATTAAAGTCCGTTCACTGAAACACTCAAAGAGCCATTGAATAATATGGGCCATTGTTCTTGTGGCCATAAACTAACTCATAGTCAGGCAAGATCCGGTGTCATAAAGCGCCATCAGATGTTAGGCGGTGACTTCAGTCACCGTTCGGAACGCCGTTATCGATTAACCCGCAAGGGTATCAGGACTTTTTGAGGACCTAATTCCGGGAGAAATCCCCCCCCCTGGACAGAAATCCTTCTGTTAATGTGCCGGAGGTGTGTCTCGCGTTCGGACTGAAGCCCTTACAATGTCTATAAACCCAGAAGAGTCGTATGTAGCCTCCCGACCGAAACGGTGGTTGAAACCACTGCCTGACATCTGATCGCGCTGGAAAACTTGTGATACTGTTTTCTCATGACCTCCATATCTGATGATCCCAGGATGTTCTATGGTCTCTCAAGATCATTAGAGACTGTCGTCACGAGAATGCCAACCATACGAACAAACAGCGAATCCTAACTACATCGGGGCAGGGTACAGTGTTTTTCGCATATTGAGTGCTTTTCCCCTCCTTTTTTCATTCTCAGAAAGGTGTTCTCAACAGGATGTCTCATTTGATTGGATACTTGTCATATTCTCCGTTGAACCAGACGGTTTTTCTTCGGTGGGATGATTGCCTCCATATTACGCTTTGCAGCCAAAGTACGATATCAGAGGTTTCATAACACTGTATTGATAAAGCGATGATTGTCCTGAGCTACTTCTCCCCATACACTCCTTCTGCCATGAAGATGAGGTTCAAGCGTATCCCATGTGTGGTCAATTATATCATGTCTATGCCCGCTTGGCAACATTATAAACTCCTTTTCCATATAGTAGGCGCCATTATCTACAGGGAGTTTATGGTCAAACTCGTGACGGGAAAATCTAACGTTTCTTGCCTGAGAAAAGGGGTGATAAAGAGTTTCTGCTTGACACTCAAAGGGAGTTCAAAACCATGCCCCTCTCGCAAGAAAAATATAAGTATAAGGAGAATTGATGAAGACCCTAACGCCAAGTCCAAGTGACATTAAGCGCGCTTGGTACGTAGTGGATGCAGCGGACAAACCCTTGGGTCGGCTGTCCACTCAGATAGCGTCGATTCTGCGCGGCAAAAACAAGCCTTACTTTGTTCCGAATATCGATTGTGGCGATTTTGTGATCGTGATCAATGCCGAGAAGGTCAAGGTAAGCGGTTTGAAAGCCGAGCAGAAGGTGTATCGGAGTTACAGCGGCTATCCCGGCGGACTGAAAGAAGTATCCTATGCACGAATGATGGAAAAGCATCCCGAGCGAATCATCGAGCATGCTGTCAAAGGTATGTTGCCGAAGAATACTTTGGGACGCGCAATGTTCAAAAAACTCAAGGTTTATTCTGGCGGCGATCATCCTCATGGGGCACAACAGCCGGAAGAACTTGTTTTTTAAGGAGTAAAAGGAGATTATGCAAAACTTTATCGCCGTTGGCAGAAGAAAGAACGCCATTGCCAGAGTGCGTCTTACCCCGGGAACAGGCAAGCGGATGATCAATGACGTCCCCATGAAGCGCTACATGAAGCGCGAGACCTTGGAGATGATCGTGGAACAGCCCTTGAATACAGTTGGCATGAGCGACCGATTTGACGTCCATATCAATGTCAATGGAGGCGGGTTGTGCGGTCAGGCAGGAGCCATCCGTCACGGGATCGCCCGCGCCTTGGTTAGTTATGACGAAAAACTCAAATCCCAGTTAAAACAACGCGGCTATCTGACCCGTGACCCTCGTATGGTCGAGCGCAAGAAATCGGGTCGTCCGAAAGCCAGAAAGAGATTCCAGTTCTCCAAACGTTAAGCGGGATTTGTGGTTCTATCCCGTGGGATGGAGCCACTCCGCCAAAGAGTTTTCACCCCGGATGACAGGCCACCCCCGGATAAGGCAAACCAAAAACCCAAGAAACATGCAAGCACGAGTTGCAAGGCGGTGGGGGCGACAATATCAGCCCTCTGAATTGCGTAGATCACTTGCATAGGACAAACCGTATCATCAAGGAGTATTGAATGTCAGTAGTTTCGATGAAACAACTCTTGGAAGCCGGCGTCCACTTTGGACACCAGACCTTCAAGTGGAATCCCAAGATGAAGAAGTATATCTTTATCAAGCGCAACGGGATTCACATAATCGACCTCAAACAGACGGTCGATGCCATCAATGAAGCATATCAGTTTTTAAAGGACGTTGCCCAGCGGAATGAATATATCCTCTTTGTCGGCACGAAAAAGCAAGCTCAGTCCGCCATCCGGGAAGCGGCCAAAAAAGCAGGCGTCTTTTATGTCAATAACCGTTGGTATGGCGGTATGCTGACCAATATGGCGACCATCCGTCAGAGCATTGATAAGATGAAGTATTATGAGCAGATCATCGCCGACGGCACCATCAACAGCTATACCAAACTCGAGGCACATCGGATGAAGCGCAAACACGACAAGATCGAAGAAGCGCTCGGCGGTATCCGCGACATGGACGCCCGGCCCGGAGCCCTGTTTGTAGTCGATACCGATCATGAAAAGATCGCCATCCACGAAGCCCGTATCCTGAATATCCCCATCATCGGCATGGTCGATACCAATTGCGATCCCGACCTCGTGGATTATATCATCCCTTCCAATGACGACGCCACCCGCGCCATCAGTTTGATCTCCGATGTGATGGCCAATGCCGTCAATGAAGGCAAGGGTCTTGCCAGTGAAGGTGTCATAGTAGCGGAGGCAGCATTTGTTGCCGAGGAAGGGGAACCCGAAGAAATGCCCATCGAGATCGAAATACCGGCGGACGAGCCAGAGATCGAAGAGTTATAACTCTGTTTCAATACAAGGAGAATGCAATGGCTGAGATTACAGCAACAATGGTTAAAGAGTTGCGTGAGCGCACCGGAGTGGGCATGATGGAATGCCGCAAAGCCCTTGCCGAGTGCAACAGCGATATGGATGCCGCCATCAGATATTTACGCGAGAGAGGGATCAGCAAAGCGGATGCCAAGTCCGCCCGCGTAACCCGGGAAGGGATCATATTCAGTTATATCCACTTCAATTTCAAGGTCGGCGTCTTGATCGAACTCAATTGCGAGACCGATTTCGTCGCCCGCACCGATGCTTTCAAAGAACTGGCAAAGGAACTGGCAATGCAGATCGCCGCCACCAACCCCTTGGCGATCAGCAAAGATCAGATCGATCCCGAGGTCATAGCCCGCGAACAGGAGATCGCCCGTAATAAAGCGATCAACGACGGCAAGAAACCGGAGATCATCGAGCGCATCGTCGAAGGTCACATCCGTAAGTTCTGTGAGGAGCATACCTTAATGGAACAGGAACTGATCAAAGACCAGAACCGCACTGTAAAATCACTCATCACCGACGCCATCGCCTCCATGGGTGAAAACATCAGGGTGGCACGCTTCGTTCGTTATAGCATCAGCGAATAATCCCGGAGAAGACTATGAGCGGATACCAGCCCGAAAAAGTGCATCAGGTGATGCTCAAACTCAGCGGGGAGGTCCTTGCCGGGGCGAAGGGACATGGCTATGACGACGAGTTGATCGATGCCCTTACGGATGAGATCATCGAAGTCAAGAAACTCGGCTATTCCCTTGCGATCGTCCTTGGTGGCGGTAATATATTCCGCGGCGGCAAGTGGAAAAACCAGAGTTTGAACCGTATCGTGCTCGATAATATCGGGATGATGGCGACCGTGCAGAATGCACTCTATCTGGCTGAGATCCTGAACAACAAGAATTATCCTGCGGTGGCGTTGAGTGCGCTCGATATGGACAAGATCGCCAGGCACTACAGTCCGGCGGCAGCACATAAAGCGCTCCAGGAAGGGCGCATCTGCTTCCTCTGTGGCGGCACCGGTAATCCCTATTTCACCACCGATACCGCTGCGGTGCTTCGTGCCGTTGAACTCGGCTTTGATATCGTGCTCAAAGGCACCAAAGTCGATGGCCTCTACGATGATGACCCCACGCTCAATCCCCATGCGAATCTCATCTCCTCCGCCACCTATCAGGAGTGTCTGGATCAGAAACTTGGGGTGATGGATATGACCGCTTTTGCCCTGGCACAGGAAAGTAATATGCCGCTCAAGATCTTTAATATCGGCAAGCCGGGCAATCTGCTGCAAGCCATCATCAACGGCGAAACAGGCACTTACATCCATCCGTAGGATAACCTAAAGGAAACAAATAATGGAAGTAATAAAAACTCCAACCAATGAAAAGATGCAGAAAGCATTTGACTCACTCTTGCATCAATTCTCCAAAGTCCGTACCGGTAGAGCAAGCACCTCTGTCCTGGACGATATCCGCATCAATTACTATGGACAGCCCACGCCGATCAAGCAGTTATGCAATATCTCCATCCCCGAGGCACGGCTGATCGTGATCCAACCCTGGGATAAAACCACCCTCGGCGAGATCGAAAAAGCCATCCTCGCCGCCAACCTCGGCATCACTCCCGAGAATGACGGCAATGTAATCCGCCTCCCGTTCCAGGCACTTACCGAGGATAAACGCAAGGATATCGTCAAGAATCTGAGGAAAATGACCGAGGACTGCCGCATCGGCATCCGTAACCATCGCCGTGACGCCAATGAAGCCATCAAGAAGATGAAAAAAGACAACGAGATCAGCGAAGACGACGAAAAGAAAGCACTCAAAGAGATCCAGGATCTGACCGATGAATGGATCGAAAAGGTGGACAAAGCCGAAAAAACCAAAGAAAAAGAAATAATGGAAGTATAGGAAACTACGCCCAAATCCTATTCCTGACAATAATCGAGACCGCAAAACCCAGACGTTTTGCGGTCTCGTTCTTTTATAGCTGACGGCTTATTTATTAGACAATAGAACCATTTAGGCGCCTGACTCCACGGCTCTACATACGCCATCTGTCAGGCAATATCCAATGTCGGTATATCGCTGTCGGATGTCAGGCAGTGACTTCAGTCACCGTATAGAACGCCACCAGGGATCAGCCCGCAAGAGCTCCCGACTTTTTGAGGACTTTAGTCCGAGAGAAATCCCCCTCTCGCTGGACAGGGATCCTTATTTAGTACGCTGGTATGTGTCTCTCGTTCGGACTGAAGTCCTCACAATGTCTGAAAACCCCTCAGAGCTTGTCTGTCCCCCATGATCCAAAACGGTGGTTGAAACCACTGCTAACATCAGATGGCTTGGAAATCTTATTCTATCTGTCTGATAGCGCTGGAGAATTGATATGGCTGTCTCACGATTTCATAAACTCAACATCCGGTGATCATAATATGCGCCACACCCTTTTCATTGTCAAGACCATCGAACCATTCGGGGATTAACTACTGTCCCTCCCTGCTTGATCAAGCAGGGAGGGTGGCAGAAACACACCGATCCTATCACGACAATGGCGTCAAGTAGCCGCATATGTTTGGCCTGATCATATGCTGACGGTTCGATGTGACTCGCTCGATCTGGAAAAAGCATTGACACATATGGCAGGTTGATAACAATACGTTGCGAAATAAAATATGTGAAAGAGGACACAATGAAAAGAAAGATCCTTGCTCTGACGGCGGTTGTTCTATTCGTGGCGCTTGCCGCACAAACCAATGTGAATCCACTCAGAGAGTATCTTAATGAGCCCGGACTGGAGACCTTCAGCGCCGCCATGACATATCTGGCTCAGATGCAAGCGAAAAATCCCGCCAATCGTCGGGTCGAACTGCAAGCGGCATACTTTGCCGGTCTGGAGGCAAGGCGGATCATGGAAACCGCCAAGGATAAACTGGAATCACTGAATGCCGGCGAAAAATTTCTCACGGGCAATATATTGATGGCGCTGGATCGCCTGCCGGAAGCGGTGGAGATCTATGATCAGATCATTCTGGACAATCCGGATTGGTCATGTCCCTGGCGCCACAAAGGCGAAGCGCTGTTTAAGATGAAGAATTACAAAGCCGCCGCGAAAGCACTGGATAAAGCGATCGAGACGAACAAGCAACACTATGATGCCTATGTATGGGCGGCTTTTAACCTCTATGAACTGAAGAAATATAAGCAGGCACGGCAATATCTGGAGATTGCTTTCTCGCTCAATGCGGAGGCAGATGGTCACCACGACGAGGAGATCCCGGGCGAAAAGATCCAGGATCTGTATGAAAAATTGAAGAAGAAAACCAAATAATCCGGCGGCAATCGACAATCGTAAATTGAGAATTGAGTAAGGGCTCGGGAAAAAGACCGGGCTGGAATGCTGGATGACAAGGGGGTAAGATGCAGAGTTCCAAGATCAATCAATGGCTGAGCAGGAAGTATAAACGGGTGTGGTTTTGCCTGCCGATGGCGGCGGTCATCACCATGCTGGTCTTCTTTATAGGCAAGATCACCTTCATCGGGGATCTGGAATTGCAGACCCTTGACCTGCGTTTTCGCGTCAGTCCGATCCCGGAGCGTGCCGATAGCAGTATCGTTTTGATTGCCATCGACGACGGCTCGCTCAAATTCGTTGAGCAGGAGATGCGCCAGGGCTGGCCATTCCCAAGGGATTTTTATGCCGCTGTTACGGAATATCTGACTGAAATCGGGGCACGATCGATCATCTTTGATATGCTCTTCGACAGTCCTGATTTTAACCGTGCCGATATTGATTCCGAGGCGTCGGATGGCCATTTTGCCGATGCCATCGCCGGTAGCGGAAGGGTTTTTCTGAGCTGTATCCTCCTGGGTGACACGAGGACCGAGGTGGATGACGCCTTCCGGCGCCATTCTGTGGAACTGCAAAGCCCCGATAAATATGAATTTAGTAGCTGGGCTGGGGGTCAATTCCCCTTACCCCAATTTGATCAGGGCGTAGCCGGTACCGGCATCATCAACCTGACCAGAAAAGGCGATTCCGTGGTTCGTGAACTACCCGGCTTTTATGATCTGCAAGGTGCGCTCTATCCCAATCTGGCGATGCAGGTGTGGCTGACCATTCAGTCCGAGCAGTTCACCAAAGAAGGGTCGTTGAGACAGGTGGACTGGGAGACGATCCGTCCCTTCCGGATGAACAATCGAGGTGATATTGCCTTGAATTGGTATGGCAAAGGTGATATCGGAGGCGTCTTTGATTACCTCTCATTCCAGGAGTTGCTCCGTAGCGCCGCGGCATACCGTTATGGCGGAGAGCCGGCGATCCCGCATGAATTTTTTGCCGGAAAGCATGTGATCATCGGCGCAACCGGTGCTGGATTGATGGATCTCAAGAGCAGTCCATACACCTGGGGACTGCCGGGAATGGAGATCTGGGCGACAGCGCTGAGCAATTATCTCAATCAGGATTTCATCCGTCACACTGCTCCCGGGGAGGATCTGCTCATCCTGTTTCTGATCTCCATTGTGGTGATACTGGCGGTGATGGGGATGCGCAGCGGGACTTCGACGTTGATGGTGTTGATCGCTTTCGTCCTGTATTTTGCGGCGGGTTTCCATCTCTTTGGCGCTTACCGCATCCAGATTGATTACATCGCTCCGATATTGGCTTTCGTGATTGCCTGGCTCTATAGTTTGACCCTGAGTTATGTGATGGAAGGCAGGCAAAAAAAGGAATTGCGGCTGATCTTCAATAGTTACCTACATCCCGATCTGGTGGACAAGATAATCAGCGATCCCAATATGGTGGAACTCGGGGGAGAGGAATATGAGGCGACGGTGATGTTTTCCGATATCTATGACTTTACCACGCATTCGGAGGGGATGCTCCCGCACACGCTGGTCGGTTATCTGAATGATTATTTCCACGACTTTACCAATTCCATCCTGGATCACAACGGACTTTTGGATAAATATACCGGCGATGGCTTGATGGCTATCTTCGGGGTCCCGATCGCCAGAGACGATCATGCGCTGTTGGCATGCCGCGCTGCGCTGGCTCATCGGGACTATAGTATGGCATTTCAGGAGCGGTATCTGGCAAAGTCCGCAACCAAGCCGGAAATCTTTCATCTGGGCACGCGGCTGGGGATCAATACCGGCCAATTGGTTGCCGGAAATATCGGCTCCCAAAGACGGATGGAATACACCGCCATCGGCGATACGGTCAATCTGGCTGCCCGGCTGGAAGGCGTGAACAAAATCTTTGGCACCCATATCATCATCAGCGAATCCACCTGGCATTGTGTCAAGGATACGCTGCTCTGCCGGGAACTGGATCTGATCACTGTCAAAGGTAAGTCCGAGCCCACGCGGATCTTTGAATTGGTTGGCATCACCGGTGTACCAAAAGATGAGGCAAAACGTCCTCTGATCGATGAATACAAAGCGGCGCTGGTGCGCTACCGCACACAGGAATGGGATGAGGCGGAAGCGATTTTCAGCAAACTAAGTAATGCACCTTTTAGCGACAAAGCCGCCGCTACCATGCTGGAGCGCTGTGCTTATTACCGCAGGCATCCTCCGCCAGCAGATTGGGACGGCGTGCATAAACTCCTGGACAAATAGAGTGCCGAGATTGTGCTTGACGTCCACAGCACACTCTGAGGATTGGCAATAATTGGACAAATAGAGGTTTACATGCGGGATATCATAATCGCCGGCAATTGGAAGATGAACAAAAACCGGCAGGAAACTAAGGACTTTGCCGAACAGGTGGCAGGATATTCCACGCGGTTGGATCTGCCTGCTGTCCGCATCCTGATCGCTCCTCCCTACCCATTCTTATGCGAAGCGATTAGCATCACGGAGAATAGTCCGGTGGCGGTGGCTGCCCAGGAGGTAAGTTACAGGCACAATGGCGCTTTTACCGGAGAAGTCAGTGCGGCAATGCTATCCTCGATCCAAGTGCCTTACTGCATCATCGGTCACTCCGAAAGACGGCAATATCATCACGAAACCGATGCCAACGTCAAAGAACGAATGCAGCGACTTTTTGAGCATCAGATCACGCCTATCGTCTGTATCGGCGAGACCCTTGGTCAACGTGACGCCGGCGAGACCGCAAAGGTCGTCCTGAACCAGTTGCAGGGCTGTTTTGCCGGCATAGAGCCAGCGGATAGCGGGAAGGTCATTGTCGCCTATGAGCCCGTCTGGGCGATCGGCACTGGCAGAACTGCCACCCCGCAACAAGCACAGGAAGTGCATCATCTTATCCGGCAATGGTTTGCCAATAATTATAAAGCGGATATCGCCACCGGTCTGCATATCCTCTATGGAGGGAGTGTCAGGCCGGATAACATCATGGAACTGCTCAGCCAGGCAGATATCGATGGCGGTCTGATCGGCGGCGCATCATTGGATTTCGAGCAATTTACCACCATGATACAGACAGCGGCTGATCTGATCAAATATAGGACGGAGCAGCGGAACGCTCCATCCCACTAAAGGAGACAAGCCCCGATGATAGATATCAGGTTCCTCAGGGACAATGCCGAACAGGTAAAAACAGCGGTCAAGAATAAAAACGAGAAGGTTGATATCGACGCCATCCTCGCCCTGGACGAGCAGCGGCGCAAACTGCAATTTCAGTTCGACACGCTCAAAGCCGGACAGAACAAGGTATCCGCTCTGATCGCCCGTAAGAAGAAATCCGGAGAGGATGCCGCCGGATTGATCGCCGAGATGGGTAAGGTGGCGCAACAGATCAAAGAGATCAGCGAAGAACTTTCCGACACCGGTGACAAACTGGATATGGTAATGCTCTCCATTCCCAATCTGCCCCATCCCGAGGTTACGGTCGGCGCTTCCGAAGCATCCAACCGCTTTATCAGGGAATGGGGGACAAAACAGGCATTTGATTTCTCGCCGGTCGATCATCTGGTACTGGCGGAGAAGAACGCTCTGCTGGATCTGCAACGCGGCGCCAAGGTAAGCGGTAGCGGATTTCCGGTCTATACCGGACTGGGTGCTGCCATCGAGCGTGCGTTGATCAACTTTATGCTCCAGTATCATATCCAGAAGCATGGCTACACGGAGATTTGGGCACCTTTTATTGTGAACCGCAAAGCGATGATCGGAACCGGGCAACTGCCCAAACTGGAAAACGATATGTATCACGTGGAAGAAGATGACCTCTGGCTGATACCCACGGCAGAAGTGCCGATCACCCATCTCCACGCCGAGGAGATCATGTCTCATAAGTCGCTGCCGGTCAAGTATGTCGGTTTCACTCCCTGCTTTAGACGAGAAGCGGGATCTTACGGCAAGGACACCCGTGGACTGCAACGTATTCACCAATTCAACAAAGTGGAGATAGTCAGATTCGTCACTCCCGAGACCTCTTACGACGCTCTGGAGGAGATGGTGACTGATGCGGAACACATCTTACAGGCATTGGGTTTGCACTATCGGGTCATTGAATTATGCACTGGAGATATGAGTTTTGCCTCTGCAAAAACCTACGACATCGAGGTCTGGGCGGCAGGTCTGCAGAAATACTTGGAAGTATCATCAGTCAGCAACTTTGAGGACTTCCAAGCCCGTCGTGCCAATATCCGCTACCGTGACGATGATGGTAAGCTGCGGTTTATCCATACTTTGAACGGCTCCGGAGTAGCCACGCCGCGACTGATGATCGCACTTTTGGAGCAGTATCAGCAGGCGGATGGGTCGATCAAAGTTCCACCGATAATACAAAACTGGCTGAACTACCGGATTTGACAGGGGTAAAAATATGAATAAGGACATGGGACTACTTGATCTGATATATGTGATCGCCAAAAGCCGGACACTGGTCATTCTTATCACTTTGATCATTGCCGTCAGTGCGGTCATATACAGTTTGGTTACTCCCGAATACTGGAAATCGGAAGCCAAGATATTGCCGATCACCGAAAGCGGGGCTATCAGTACTATCGGACGCAGTATAACCGATATGCTTGGCGGGGGTTTTCTTCGGACTCAGAAATCTGAAATGGCGGTGGAATTTATTGCGGTAATGTTAAGCCGGGAGTTCAGAGAGCCGGTGATCCGGGAATTTGATCTGATCAATTACTTCAAGATCACAGACAAAGAACCCCAGAAATCCCTGGAAATCGCCCTTCGCAAAATGAGCGGCAATATGGTCGATATCGTGTTTGACCAGGAAAGCAATCTGATCACGATCAGTATCGAGACCAGAGACAAGCAACTTTCCAAGGATATTGCCGATTATTACATCAACGCCTTGCAAACCCACAACCTCCAAAACCGCATGAGCCGCGGCAAACTAAACCGTGAGTTTCTGGAAAAGCAAGTGATTAAGAACCACGCTGATATCGATTCTCTGGCGTTGGCCATCAAACTGTTTCAGGAAAAGCACCAGACAATCGCTCTCGATCAGCAAACCCAGAACCTGATCTCCCTCTACAGCAATAGCGTGGCGGCATATTTTCAATCCGAGATCGAACTGGAACTCGCCAAAGCAAACTACTCCGAGAACTCGCCTGTCCTGCAGGAATTGAAGCGGAAGAACGAACTCCTTGCCAGCCAGATAAAATCTTTGGAACGCAGCGGGAGTGACCTAATGCCCAAGTATATCGTTCAGATCGACAAGATACCCGCCATTGGACTGAGATATGCCCAATTGATGCTCAACCTCGAGATCAAGAAAAAGGTCTTCGAACTACTCTATCCGCAATATGAACTCGCCAAACTGGAAGAATTGAAGGATATGCCGGTGTTTGAAGTGTTGGACAGTCCCCAGATCGCCGGCATCAGATCACGTCCCAAACGTGCCTTGACGGTTATTGTCATTACCTTAGCCGCCTTTATCCTATCCTGCCTAATAGCAGTGATAAAAGAGCGGATCTTCGTGCAAAACCGGGAAAGTGTCAGCAAAATATTCAGAATGATCCGTCATGGGATCAATGATAATGGATCATAATGATGGGGGAACTGGCGCGATCCGGTGTTTCAGATGATCTAAGGGAATGAAACAACTCAAAAAGATCTTTCTCTTCTTCTTCATCCTCCAGGCCTTCCTGGAGTTTTTTCGTGTATATTACCATCTCGCCCTAGTAGGGTTTGTCATCAGCGTATTTTTGGGTCTGGTCTGGGTGCTGTTAAAACCAGACAATCCGCTCATCGACCGAAAAAACATTCTTCCCATGGGTTTCCTGACCTTTTGGCTGGGATATAGTTTGTTCACTTACATCTGGGCTCATGACAATATCCGGGCTTTAACATACTCCCTCTGGATACTGCGTTATCTATTGACTTTTTTGCTCTTTAGTCACGTGTTTATGACCAAATGGATCAGAGATAATTTCTTCTGGTTTGTCATTTCCATCTTATTTCTCTATCTCGTTACTGCAGTCTATGAGATCATTACCTGGAACCATCTGCCGAGTTCGCGGTATTATGGGGTGATGGTTCCAATACCAACGGGGCCATTCTACAACGAAAACAACCTTGCTGCCTATATGCTATTGTTTTCGCCATTTATCCTGTTTTTACCGAAGATAGTCAACCGCAACTGGATCAACCTCATCTCCATTTTTTCGATCGTGATCATAACTGCCATCATGGTTGTGCAAGGTGCGCGAATCTCTCTCTTTGGAATGGCGGTATTTGTGTCATACTATTTTATCAGGCATATCACATGGCAGTACAAACTGGTTTCAGTGGGATTGATCATGCTCATGATTTACGGGTTTTCGGTCTGTTATCCTCAATACAGTAGGATCGCCTATTCTGCTGTCGATCATCAGATCAGTAGTTTGAGCGAGGAAAGGCAAAGTATTCGCATGTCCTCTGTCAAGATCCGCACCCAACTGATTAACGAGACAGTGGATATGTTCTCAGCAACAGCAGGCATGGGAGTAGGTGGCGGTAATTATGAGACAATGATGCTCAAAGGTCCCAAATACCGCAGCGGAGGGATCACCAATCCACATAACTTTTTGATGGAACTGCTGGGCAATTTCGGGCTTATGGTATTCTTAGGTTTTCTGGGGCTATACACTCACTGGTTATGCAAGCTGTATAAATGCTACCGCTCAATTCACGGTCGGCGCCGGTATCTGTTCCTGATGTATTTCTCCTCGCTTTTACTGTTCATCCCGAGCAGCAGTTTACCCAGTTCCATCCGTTGGGATTTTTTTATCTGGATCTATTTTGCCGCCATCAATGCCGTTGCTCATGAGGAGATTATTCTGATGCCTGATAAGGGTGTCTCTGTATCGGGCTAGACCACGCCATGCCTTTACCTCCATTATGGAGTAAAAATTGCAATAGTCAACTTAAAACCGATCCCAGGAGAAACCAATGAAACGCCCTATCCTGATAGTGACACTACTTGCCGCCATGGTGATTGGCGCTCAGACCCCTTTGCCAACCTGCTATCACACCTATGACGAGATAGTGCCTTTACTGTTTCAGTATGAGACGTTATACCCGAATCACGCCAAGGTTTATCTACTCGGTCACTCCCAAGTAAACAACCTTCCCATCTACGGGATCAAGATCACCAATAATGTCACCGTAGCGCATGACCGTCCCGCCATCCTCTTTGTCGGGCAGGTGCATGCGGAAGAGGTCCTGGGCGTTGAGATCACCATGAGCAATATCAAGGAGATCCTCGAAAACCGCACCCAAGCTCCGTATAATGCCTGGTTGGGACAACTCGAGATGTGGTTTGTTCCTACCTTCAATCCTGATGGGCTAAATGTCGTTACCTCCAACATGGACACCTCTTTCCGCAAAAACATGCGGGACACCAACAGCAACGGCATATTTGACTACAGTCCATTGGTCGGATATGACATTGACGGCGTTGATCTCAACCGTAATTTTGCCTTCAACTGGGTGCATGGCGATACACTGATGCAGCCGGGCGGACTGGAGGTCTGGGATTATTATCGCGGTCCCTATCCCATGTCCGAATCGGAGACGTTGGCAAGCCAGCAACTCTTTGAAGAAAAGCAATTTGTCTATTCCATTGTCTGGCATTCCTCCCGCACCGGCAATCTCTCGGAGAAGGTCTTTTATTCCTTCAATTGGAAGGATGCCCGCCCCAGTCCTGATCTTGCCCATTTTGCCACTATCGCCGCCAATTTTGCCGCCCAGATCAGAAAAGAGGGGAGCAGTGCCACCTATGAACCCTCGCCCAATCAAGGCCGCAAGGGCGTTTACCACGATTGGGTATATCAACAATACGGCGGTCTTCAACTACTTGTGGAGGTAGGCACGATGAATCTCCAGCCGGATTCGCTGCTCATGGTCGATACTATCCAAAGAGCCACCAACGGCGTCCGTTGGCTTTTAAACCGGGCATTGATCTATTCCACTGCCACCGCCTCCAATTCCATGCTCACCGGTCATATCCGGGACGCCGTTACCAATGAACCATTGGTGGCAGAGATCATCATTGAGGAGCGCCATGCTCCCTGGTTCCGTCCCCGCATGTCCAATGCCACTTATGGCAGGTTCTGGCGACCCTTGGGACAGGGTGCCTACACACTCCGGGTAAGGAAACCGGGTTATTATGACCATGTCGCCAACGTGGTGGTCAACAACGGCTCCTGGACAACCGTGCAAGTGCTTTTGAATAAGCGTCCCAATGCCGTTATCACCGGCTCTGTCCGTAGCAATGGCCAACCCATCAGTGCCAGGATTACCCTGGCCGATATCGTAACCGATACTCTGCTGGTCAGTGGTGACTTTATTCATGACTACTACGCCGTGGACAATGTGCAGGTGCAGGTTACGGCGGATGGATATTTTCCCTATATCGGTACTCTGGACATCCAGCCAGGCAACAATTTCTTTGTGATCGATCTTACGCCGGATAATGTGATCTTTGAAGAGGACTGGGAGGATGACGTCGAGGGTTGGCTCATCGCGGGTCCCTGGGCGATACAAAATGAACTTTCCGCTTCCGGCCATGCCATTACCGACAGTTGGGGCGGCTGGGGCTTTTATGCAATGAATTGTGACGTGCATATCCGCACCGCTCAACCCATTACTATCCCTTCCGCCAATCAGAGTTACCTCACCTTCGAGCATCATCTTTATACCGAATGGTTCTACGACATAGTCAGACTCGAGTTCTCCACCGATCAGGAAAATTGGCAATCCGTCTGGGAGAAATCCGGACAGCATGACCGGTGGCATAGCGAATACATCGCATTGGACGACTTTGCGGGACAGAGTATCTATCTCCGCTTCCGCCTCACCGACGACTCCATCCATGAAGATCTGACCGATCCCGGCTGGACACTCGACAATATCCGTATCATCAACGGTCTGGCTACTTCCACCCAGGAAACTGGCATCTCTCCCCCGATCACCAGCGCTCTCTATCAGAATTACCCCAATCCATTTAACCCCGAAACGACCATCAGATACACTCTTGCCTCCGCGTCACCGGTCACACTCACCATCTATAACCTCAAAGGTCAAAAGGTGAGGACACTGGTCAGCGATACCCAGAAAGCCGGTAACCATCAAGTGGTCTGGAATGGCATCGATGATCACGGCAGAGCCGTCTCGTCCGGCGTCTATCTCTATCGACTGCAAACGGATAAACATGATCGAACCCGTAAAATGATCCTGATGAAATAAGTCCTTTTTTAGCGCAAACAACGTTGGAGAACCACAGGTTTGCCAGACGCTTTTTGTCTCCAGACCAGTGACAGCGGGGTTTCCTGATTCCTTGGCGGGCAGTAATTACGGTGAATCGATTACAGCATTATCGATCCCGTGCTGCCGGGATTCCAGGTCTTTCAAGCTCAATAGTTTATTGCGTCTTAAAACTACCTTTCTCTCGAGATATAGCCGAGTACTCGGGAGGATCTCGGGAGCAAAGTGCGATGAAAACGGATGAATCAACCAACTGCGTTGCAGATATCATCAAGCCGATCTGTGACAGTTAAAATGAGCCGATGATTCCAAACAACCTCGAGTTAAATTATACAAAGTCTCACCCAAATCTGCAAATGAGTATCATCTGTCACAGTGGTTGTAAG
>JBBISI010000018.1:0-43448 GCA_037441405.1 Candidatus Cloacimonadota bacterium | reverse complement strand
CTGAGATTTCATGGTAGCTTTCATCCAGCCACTCCAGAAGCTTATCCTTGCCTTTTAAAGATATCTTTTCATCTCTTCCTCCTATCTATCTGATCTGTGGAAATCATTGATTTGGTACTTACTCTGTTTCACCAGACCTGCATTGCCTTCAAAAACCTTAGGATTATCCAGATACACAGCCATTAGCTTGGCTGGCAGTAGCTTGGGCACCGACTCCGAGAAATAGACCTTGGTTAGTTCCTGCACAGCTTGTCTGATTTCAGGGGTAATGCCTTCCACAACCGGAACCTCAAGAGCTCTCACCAGGCAATTCAAGCTTGATCTTCCCAACGATAAACGCTCTCTTTGAGTTAAACTCGAAAACACTGGCTTAGTAATGCCTTCCGGTAAATTGGGAATGTTTGCCCTGCTGTTTTGACTCTTAATAGTCAGCATTCTGGTTTTCACTTCAGAAGAAGAAAGCAGTAATGGTCTTTGCTCGGTCCCGTCCTCATCAAAACCCCAATACTCCAGCAAGGCATTACTCTGAAGATCAATTCTGTAATAGAGGATGTTGCCTTCGAATTCCTCCCTGATAGTAGCTACATCGCCAATCCGCTGGGTGACTTCCAGGCTGCATAGTTCCAGCTCTTCTCTTTCTGTATGGTGATCCGTTATCTCGTACTGGACATAATCCCCCGCCTGCAGATCACTTCCAAAGCGATAAGGAAAAGTTGACTGCACATAAGCCAGCATATCCCTTTGCGCCTCAGAATCAGATTGCGATTCTTCTTCAATAGCGGTTGCCCACCCCAACGAGCAACAGATCAACATAACAAAACATGTAACAAGTACTAATTCACAGCATCAGTCATCCATCTTCTCCTTGATCTATACCAAGAACGTCCTGATGGTTATCATCCTGATTGTCAACAACTTTCTTTCTAACAATTGGAAAAAATATCCTCCTTGCTTGATAACCTTAGTATAACCTTAGTATAACCTTACGATCGTAAGGTTATACTAAGGTTATCAAGCAGGGAGAACTCGAGAAAGTACCATTCCGCTTGAATCTAAACCCTCCTGAGACCGTTAGATAACTCAGAGCGATTGACTCAACAAGTATCCAAACTAGCGGACAGGCATGATCCTTAAGACCGTTGAATAGTTTGGGGTGTCGTTCTTTCGGCTGTATACTAACAATTTGTCGGACAGAACCTGTCATTATTCCACCACCATCGGATGTTCAATGGTCTCTATTTACTACTGAATGCGCTGGAAGGAGAGACGAATAGTTTTTTTACGTTCTCGAAATTTGGTGATTCCAGTATGTACAGCGCTCCTGAATCGGAAGAGGACAAATATGGAGCGGGCAACGGGACTCGAACCCGCGACCCTCAGCTTGGGAAGCTAATGCTCTGCCAACTGAGCTATGCCCGCTCGTTAAATCAGATTGGGATACGTTTTTGAGAGGAAATATCTGTCAAGCCAAAACCTGCCTTGTGAGTTCCTGAACAAATGAAGGCAGAAATTCACCGGCTTTGCTTTGGATAAATTCATCGAAAAAAGAGTTGTTTTCGGGTTTATCGGGATTGATGCAGATCGTTCTGGCGCCGTTATATTTGGCGGTGAGGACAAATCCTGCTGCCGGATAGACGACCCCGCTGGTTCCGATAACCAGGAAAATGTCGCAATTAAGCAGCAACTGCTCTATCTCCGTGAGGTGATGAGGGACCTCTCCGAACCACACGACATCGGGACGCAAACTGTTGCGGCAGGCAGCACAAATCGGAATGGACAATGACAGATCGATCGCGGACATCTCATAGCTGACATTGCATTCGGTGCAAAAGCATCGCCTCAACCGTCCGTGCATCTCCAGGACGCGCTTACTGCCTGCTTTTTGATGCAATCCATCTACGTTTTGGGTGATGATATGGAAGTTATCGCCATAGACCTCTTCCAATTCCGCCAAGGCATAATGTCCGGCATTGGGTTGTGCCTGGATCGCCTGCTGGTAGCGAATTTTATAGAAGCGCCAGACCATTTCCGGATCGGCGGCAAATCCTTCTGGAGTGGCAACATCCTCGATGGAATGGTCTTCCCAAAGCCCCCCGGAATCCCGAAAGGTTCTCAATCCGGATTCAGCGCTGATCCCGGCACCGGTCAAAACGAGGATTTGCTTGAGCATGCAAGGATCACTTCAACATCAACATTTTCTTGGAGTGAGTCCAATTGGGCGTGCTGATCCGGTAAAAATAGACGCCACAACCAACGCTGCGATGATCATCATCCGTTCCATTCCAGACGAATCTATGGTCGCCGCGGTCAAGTTCTGATTCCTTGATCAATGTCCTGATCCGCTGTCCTTTGAGATTGAAAATTTCCAGGGTAACGGCAGTTTTGACCGGCAAGGAAAAGCCGATGGTGGTGGATGGATTGAAGGGATTGGGATAGTTGTCGAACAAGCGATAAATGATCGGAGTGATCGTACTACCGTCATTGGACACGATCTCGGTGACCACACGCACATCATCAATATACCATCCCTCCCCGGTCACATATCCATCCGATCCGAAGAGGAAACGGAAACGGGCTTCGCCGGTGTAACTGGATAAATTGAATACCGATTCCTGCCAGGCGAAACTGCCGGAGTAAACCGGTGTTCCAGCCGGGAATGGAGAGGCAGGATTGTTTTGGATGCCATAGGGATATCCGCCGATCGGAGCGATCTGGAACCAGGCACCGCCATTAAGCGACATCTGAACCAGTCCGCCATCCCAGGCCCTGGTCGTGATCGTTGCGTGGTTCTCGGCGTCCATCCAATGATAGAATCTCAGTTCTGAATTGAGCCCCAAGGTAAATTGGGGACTGATCAGTGCACCGTAAGCGCTATTGGCATATGAGCCGGTTCCTTCCGAGCCGAATTTCATGGAATATGTTCCGCCGGAAGTGTAATTACGTTGTGCGGAGTGGTGCCATTGATTGATAAAAGATGCGCTCAAGGATTGCGTTGACCAGTTTTGCCAGCCCATTTCAAAAGTATTATTGACCAATCCGACATAGTAACTGATCACGCCCTCGCTGCCCTCACCGTTGGACGGGATGAGATAATAGTTCAGCGTGACCATCGAACCAATCAGGGCATCTGGAGAGACCGTCATGCTAATGAGATTGGTATAGACATCATTGCTGCCTGCCGGGCATAAAGGGATGTCAATCTCGGTCTCAGATACGGTGAGCGTCGGATCTTCACTCATAAGGATCAATACTGCGTCATAGGCATGTCCGCTTCCCTGGTTGCTGATGGTGACATTGATCTGGGCAGTGTGGCCGGGCAGGATAAATTCGTTCGCTCCGCTCATTTGATATGAAGAAATCACCAGCGAAGGGGCATTCAAATGCAGAGTATAATAAGTGGATGATTGATCCGTTCCATAGGTAGCATTCAAGACCAAAGGCACCGGGGTATGATCGACGAAACCGCTATTGATCCGCAAACTGAAGACATTACTCATTACCTGTGTTGCGCCGGATGCCAAAGCGTTAAAATTGGCGGCGGAATCCAACACTGTGACCAATGGAGAGCCGGAAACAAGAGAAAGAACACCATTATCCAATTGGTCGTAGAGACCGATGTTTTCGAGGGTAAAACTCAGGTTTACCGTTTCGCCCGCATGAAGTAAGTCATCATCGTCATTGACCGTGATACCTGTACAAATGATGTAGGCGGATTGGCTGGCGGTTACTGTGAAACTGGTATTGTAGGCATAAAAATTGGGGGCTGTCACATAAAGGTCATAATCTCCGGGAGTCAGGGTCTGGATCAAAGAAATGCTTGCCAAACCGGTGGCATCGGTCGTCCCTTCATAGACAAAGTTCCCATCTCTTCTGATCCGCAAAGTGGCGTTGGGGGCATTGGTCTGCACTTGATATTGATTGACGCCCATGATCCACAGTGCCGGCAATTGCGTGTTCACATACTGTGGCGTATCCGTCCAGACCATCATGGAAGGATCGCCAAAGAGATTGGTCGCGTACGTGACCCAATACATGACAGGGGCACCATAAACGAAGGGAATAATATCCATCTTGGCATCTACCAGCATGCTGCCAACCGGATGGATAGATTCGCCAAACAAGGCATCGATAAACTGGCGGTGGATGCGTTGGGAAGCGCCATTGGTGCTGTTCATCATCCCCCATCCATAACGTGAATGCGAGACCATTGCCGCTGCTGCAGTGGAGATACTGGTAAATTTCTCGGTGATGCAGTCCTGAGTGTAATTGCCCACGGTGGTGGTTCTATTATCGAAGGAACCGGCATAACAGCCCTGAGTGAAGTAGATCGAGAAATTGTTGTTGGTGCCGTCATTGGTGATCGAAGCGGCAGTGACCTGACTGTTGTTAAGGCGGAAAGCATAGGTGGTATTGGAATGCCCCAGGTGATTTACCAGATTGGCGCCCTGGCTGAGCAAAGGACGCACCTGATTGGCTCCCCAACTATTGTTGGCGCCGTAGGTGCGGTCATACAAAGTAGTGATATTCCACGTGGTTGGAACGCCTACGGTGGTATGTCCATGCATCGATGAGCCGCCAATCATCTCGTCCAGATAGTCACCACCCCAAGTGGGACCATCCCAGAGCCACTCACCAATGAAATTGGCTGTCTTCAATTGACTTTCGACGGGAAGGATCAGGTAATCCATGACCTTGTTGATTAAGTTATTGATCCCGGCGTCATTGTTATAACATAATCTGCCGATGCCAAATTCCGGTACCAGATCCGCTTCCCCCGGTTCTCCCCACCAGTTGTTGCCGTTGGTGTTCCAATTACCGTCCAGGCAGGAATAATACATATCGGCAGGGATGTCGGCATCCACTTGGCTACCCTGACCCATATTGACATAAAAACCCCGGTGTGGTATGACGTCGGTATCGCCGGCAAGCAAAACGTAGCGCAGAGTATTGGTGGCATACATGAAGATCAGGTAGTTACGGATCTTGTCCTGCAGGTCAATGCCCACATATTCACCGGTAATGTCCTGCACCGATTTGAACAAGACTCTCATACCCCGCTCCTCGTGGATGGATTTGAGCGGTAACCACATATTGTATTTTGCCTGATCGATGATGTAAATATACTCATAGCCGATCGTCCGGTGTTCATAACGGGGTATGGCATCAGTGTTATCAACGCTCTGGCTCAATCTTTGAGCGGTATAAGCATCCTGCTTGAGAAACTGTCGGGCGACCTCTGCTCTCTGTCCGGGAGCGGCGTATATCCTCACCCTGAGATGAGCATAAAAGACCAATTCATACCGCCCAGGATTATATTCAAACGGGGTTACGGCGGTCATTGCTATCGGATGACCGGATAGAAACTCGGTATGTGCCCCATTATGAAGGATCTGGGGATATATGGCATCCTGTAGATAGATCTGGGGATCAGGTGCTGTTACTTGTGACGTATGCATCTGAGAAAAGGGATATTGCTGCTGCACCGGTCTGATCGGATTGGTCAATTTGTAGATCTCTGGGTCGCTCTTCTCGATCTCGATGTTCTTGGCTTCAAAGCCGACCGGAAGCAGTAAACGCACTCCGAACCACTGAAGCGAAGGACTGCCGGGAGAACCGTATTCCTGGCCGCCTTTGATCCTGATGATCGATTCATTATCGACATTTGTGATCTCAGGTTGATCAAAACGTAGATCGTAAGTGACCTCATAAGCATACAGAATGCCCATGAATAGAAAAAGCATAACAATCAATGTCTTTTGCATAATATCCTACTTTAATCGCTTTTACGGTTATACACGCAAAGTGCATTCCCAATCGCAGGAAAAGAATGGATAATGCGTAATGTAGGATGCTTAAGGATGGAGAGTTCTACAAATTGTAGTGCAAATGGTCGATAAACTCATAAATTCTCCGCTCAAAGAGCATGGAACATCGACACATAGACATCCTCCCCATCTGTTGCGGGTCGTCTGGTTCAGATACCCTTAGCGATTCGAGCAAATAGCCGAAGTGCTAGAAGTCACCGCGGGCAAGGCACCGGAATTAACGGAAAAAGGATGCGCTGACCGGCTCATGTCTGATGATCTCCGCTTACATCGCTGGACTGTCCGTTTTATTTAGAACCATGAGCGGTCAATTGCATCAGTGCTATCGGGTACCGGTCTTGATCCTCGGCTGAGATGCAATTGTACCTGTGATTCCTTGAGGACTTTAGTTCCAAAATGGGGAGTTATCCTGAGAACGGAATTCACGGGATAGGTCTCGGAATAAAGGGAATCAGCGACGACAGTGCGCAGCCCATTGCTACGGAGAGTGAAAAATGCCTGATGATAATCCATCCCGATCACATTGGGTACGGTAATGTGTTTGGAGCCGCGGCTGACAACGAGATACACCGTTCCATCCTGCTTGATCATCTCTCCTGGGGAAGGTCTCTGATCAACGATCCGGTCGGCTGCGATCTCCTCAGAGTAAACGGAATCCTTTACTATGACGTGAAGTTTGCTCTCCACCAAAACCCTTTTCGCCTGCAGCATACCGCTTCCTACAACGTTTGGCACCTCGACATTCTTGGGTCGTCCCAGAAAAACCGGAAAAATGACCTGACTGAAAAAAAAGGCGGTAACAATCATAATGCCCACTCCGATTCCAGCACCATAGCCGATTTTGATCCAGTGTTGTTTTGTCATCATAGACTCCACTATTTTGATTTGACCAGTTTGGCGGCAAAAGCGCCATCCATATTATGTTTGAAGGGCATCGTGCGCATAAATCCCGATTCAGTGTATTGTGACGGGATCCAGCCAGCCGCATCAGACAGAGTGAATTTGTTGTTCTCCTTCAAAAACTTGTGGATCTGGTGTTCATTTTCCGCAGGATTCATCGTGCAGGTCGAATAGACCAGCACTCCGCCTGCCCTGACAAAGTTTGCTGCGTGGTTGAGTGCTTTTTCTTGCAATTTCAGCAGTTCGGGAATGTTTTGATGCACTTGCCAGCGTAGGTCTGCCTTACGCCCGAAGACACCCCATCCGGAACAGGGTGCATCGACCAGCACCCGGTCATAAGCAGGTGCCATCGGTCCATAAGTAAAAGAATCTGCCACCACTTGTTTAATATTGGTCAATTGTAGACGGTCGGCGGCTTGCTTGAGCAGTTTCATCTTGTTTGGTATCTTGTCCACGGCAACCACTTCGCCGGTGTTGTTCATCAATTCGGCTATATAAGTGCATTTCCCCCCGGGAGCGGCAAAGAGATCAAGGATACTCTCATCGCTTTGGGGCGATAACAGTTCCACGATCAAAGCCGCAGAAGTATCCTGCACCGAAAAGTATCCCTCGGAAAAAGCAACATCTCGCAAAACCTCCTCCCCCTGAACGGTGGTAAGGACATTGGGGCTGGCACTGGCTGCATCGAGTTTGATCTTCCGCTTGGCAAAGTATTGAACCAATTTTACCGGACTGGTCGCAACGGTATTCACCCTGATATGCAATTGCGGGTTCTCATTGAAGTATAGCGCCAGGTATTCTGTTTCTTCCGCTCCCCAGAGATCGATCCACTGCCTGATCAATTCAGGCGGATAGGAGTGTTCATAGGCGATCCGTTGAGCGGTGTCTTCCGGGTATGAAACATTCGGATTACGCAGGTAATTGCGCAGGATGGCATTGACAAAATCTGCCGTTCCCGTACTCAATTGTGATTTGGCCAGTTCCACCGTTTCATTGACCGCAGCGTGTTCTGGTATAGAGTCCAGAAAGATGATCTGATAAAGCCCAAGATAAAGCAAACAGCGCGTTTTGATATCGGTGGATTCATATCTCTGCGGATCGGTGAACTGCCGGATAATATGATCCAGGTTCAGGTGCATCTTGACGATGCCTTTGGTCAGATTGTAGAAGAGCGCAGGATTATCATTGGAATCCTTGATCTTTTTTGCCCGCTGGTGCAGTAAGGTATCAGAGTATTCCTTGTCTTTGAGGATCTTGACTAGAGTGTGGTATGCTTCCTGCCGGATATTCATGTCAATTGTGCTTTTGATAGAGCTTTCTGATGGTTTCCTTGATGATCAGTTCCACCGGCATAGTCAATTGTTCGTCACTCATCTGCCTCAATACCGCATTGATTTCCTTGAAACCATAACCCAATGCCAAAAGAGCCGATTCCGCCTCGATCAAGTGAGTGTTATTGGTAGAGGAGGCGCGCGGAAAAGAACGAAGATCGAGTTTGAGGATCTCGTCCTTGAGTTCGATGATGATCCGTTGCGCGGTTTTCCTACCGATCCCGGGTACCTTGCTGATCAGGATGTCATCACCTCTCTGAACCGCTTTGACGAAGGTTTCAATATCCAGCGCTGAGAGTGCTGAAAGACCGATCTTGCCGCCAATGCCGGGGATGGATATCAATTTTTGGAACAACTGCCGTTCCGCAGGGCTGGCAAAGCCAAACACTTTGATCTCATCCTGTCCGATCACCAAGACCGTATAGAGCATACAGGATTCACCCTGCGAAGGTAAACTCTCGTAACTACTGAGCGGAATACGGATCTCGATCCCAAAACCACCACATTCGATAATAGCGTTCATGGGCGATTTGCCGACCAAAGTGCCTTTGATATAGTCAAGCATTACTATAGCCTCATCCTGTAAAAATGACACATCGCCACGGCGAGCGCATCAGCGGCATCATCGCTGTGTTTACTGGTGTCCAGATTGAGCAATTTACCTATCATATAGCGCACCTGCTGTTTGGTGGCATTGCCATTGCCCACCACTGCCTTTTTTACTTCCCGGGGGCTATACTCATGGATCTGGATATTCCTCCGGGCCAGACTTAGCAGAATGATCCCACGGGCATGACATAATGCAAAGACCGCCTGGATATGCTTATGATAGAAGATCGTCTCCACGACCGCCTGTTCCGGCCTGTATTCATCCAAAACCGCCCCGATCTGCTGATCCAGGATCAAGAGGCGCTGCTGCAAGGACATTTTCTCCTTCAGCGGGATTACGTCACATCCGGCGGCCGTGATGCGCTTCCCCTGACATTCAATCAAGCCATAACCGCAAAAGCGGCTTCCGGGATCGATACCGATAATCAACACTTAAACGGTCAATCCTGACTGAGACGGGTCATAACCTCATCCGAAAACTCGAAATTGGCATAGACCTTGTTTACGTCATCCAGTTCTTCCAGATAGTCGATCAATTTGAGCAATTTCTCTGCCACCTCATCAGCATTGATATAGTTCTTCGGCACTCTGGTAAGTTCAGCGTTCTCGACAGTAAATCCCTGCTTTTGGATGTTATCAAGCACAGTATGGAATTCTGATGGCGGAGTATAGATCACAAAGTTCTCATCTTCGCTTTGGACATCTTCCGCCCCGGCTTCCAGAGCGGTCATCATAAATTCGTCCTCATCCAGATCATTATTCGGTACGGTGAAATACCCCTTTTGATCAAAGTTCCAGGATACCGCTCCCGTCTCGGCGAGATTGCCGCCATATTTGGAAAATACATGTCTTAGTTCCGCCACCGTTCTGTTTTTATTATCGGTCATGACATCAACCACGATACCCACGCCGTTGTGACCATAACCTTCATAAGTCACTTCCTCATAGGCGGCACCTTCGATCTCGCCAGTTCCGCGCTTGATGGCACGTTCGATATTGTCCCGGGGCATGTTGACGCTTTTGGCTGTGGCGATGGCCGTGCGCAGGCGGGGATTGGATTCAGGGTCTCCGCCACCAGCTTTGGCGGCGAGAATTATCTCCTTGACGATTCGAGTATAGACCTTGCCACGTTTAGCATCGGCTGCGGCTTTCTTGTGTTTTATCGTACTCCACTTACTGTGTCCGGACATACATTACCTCTTGTTTTTCGTCTGATGTCATTATTATCGGCGCTTGCCCGGTCAGGCAGCGCGAGTTTCATCAGATTTATCTTTCTCAATCGTGTCAAGAAAGATGTTTTGGGACTCATATTAGCAAAGTCCCGTCACCCTGACAGGTAACGGGACTTCATGTTTCAAAATTGGTTGCTAGTGTTTTATTCCTGTTCCTGCCATGCTGCGACAACTTTCTGAGTGATATCGTCCGGAACCTTCTCATAGTGCGAGAATTTCTGGGTAAAGCGTCCCCGCCCCTGAGTAAGCGACTTGAGCGCCGGGAAATAGAAATACATCTCAGCCACGGGCATTTGGACATTCAAATACTGCTTTTTACCGCGCTGTTCCATACCCATGATTCGTCCCCGACGGGTGGATATATCACCCATCACGTCGCCCATATAGTCAGCCGGTATGATGATGGTAAGGTCATGGATGGGTTCCAGAAGGATGGGTTTACATTTCTTGAAGCCCTCTTTTAGCGCCATGGACGAAGCGATTTTGAACGCCATTTCGGATGAATCCACATCGTGATAGGAACCATAATACACTTCCACGTTGATATCCACGACTTGATAACCAGCGATGATGCCTTTTTCCATTGTCTCTACGATTCCCTTTTCAATGGCGGGGATATAGTTTGATGGGATCACGCCGCCGACGATGGCATTGATAAACTGGAATCCTTCACCCCGCTCGGTAGGTTTGATCCTGAAATAGACCTCGCCATACTGCCCCCGTCCGCCGGATTGTTTTTTGTGGCGGTATTGGGATTCAGCACTGCCCATGATGGTCTCTTTGTAGGGAATACGTGGTTCTTTCATTATCGCTTCCACTTTATAGCGGTTTTTCATCTTCTTCATCACGAGGTTCAATTGCTGTTCGCCCATACCCGAGATCACGTTCTCGTGCGTCTCCAGATTGAGGTTAAAATTGATTGTGGGATCTTCGGCAATCACGCGTTGCAAAGCAGTGCCGATCTTGTCCTCATCGGATCGATTTGCGGCACGGATCATCTGCCAGAACGTGGATGAGGGCAATTCCACCGGCGGTAACTGTAGTCTGGAATTGACCGCGGTGATGGTATTCATCATTTTGGCGTTCTTGAGTTTGACCAGTGCGCCGATCTCTCCGGCTTTGATCTCCGAAGTTTCATTACGGTTCTTACCCATCATAAAATACATATTGCCGGCTTTGTCCTTAACGTCTTTTTCCGGAATCAAGAATTCCATTCCAGTCTTGATCGTGCCCGAGATCATTCTCAGATAAGTAAAGTCACCCATGCTGGGATCTGCATAGAGTTTGAAAATATAGCCCAGCATATCCCCATCAGCGGATGCAATGATCGTCTTCGGTTCGCCACCGGAAAGGACATCAACCACGTTGCGGTCAGCCGGTGAAGGCAGGTAATTGATCACGGCATCGATCCAGGCATTCACTCCGGTGCCAGTTCCGGCGGAAGTGGCAAAAGCAGGAGTGACCTCGCCATTGGCGATCGCTTTGCGCAAGCCAGCCACAAACTTATCTTCCGGTAGTTCCATATGTTCTAAAAATTCATTGAGCAGGTCCTCATCCGTCTCTGCCACCGCTTCCATCAGATGCAGACGGGCAACTGCCACCGCGTCTGCCATCTCTGCGGGAACTTCCGTCTCGCCATCCGCTTTGATCGCTTTCTGACTAACGATATCCACCACACCGGTAAAAGAGCCTTCCTTGCCGATCGGTAGATGCACTGCAACCGGACGCAATTCGCTATTCTCACGGATGGCTTCCAGCGTCTTGTCAAAATCAGCGTGCTCATTGTCCATCCGATTCACTACCAATGCTTTGGCTAATTTCTTGCCTTCCAGTTGCTCACAATAGAGTTCCAAACCCACTTCAAAACCGCCGGTCGCATTGGCAATGATCACCGCTGTCTCCACTGCCTGGATCGATACGATCGCATCGCCGATAAAATCCGGACAGCCAGGAGCGTCAAGGATATTGATCCAGTGATCCTTGTGATTGACATAACCGATACTCAAGCCCAGGGACATCTGTTTTGCTACCTCCTCCGGGTCAAAATCCATTACTGTGTTGCCTTCGTCGATCTTGCCGAGACGCGTTGTAGTGCCACAACGGAAGAATATCTGTTCCGCCAGGGTCGTCTTGCCTGCTCCACTGGAACCCAGAAAGAGAAGATTACGCAACCGTTTCATATCATAAACTTTCATCTTTTCCTCGTGTACTTAGTATCAAAATCGCCTAAGCGCGTCAAGACTTCCGAACCGCCGTTATTGTCAAACAAAATCAGAATTCCCCTTTATCCATCAGTTCGGTTTTATCCCAGGTTTCTCCCGAGATCGCTCCGTGTATTTGGGAAGATCTCGAAAAGACCGTTGAGTAATTCAGAGAGTTGACTTAAAATTATCCTCCTTGCTTGATAACCTTAGTATAACCTTAGTATAACCTTACAACCGTAAGGTTATACTAAGGTTATTAAGCAGGGAGAACTCAGGAGAAAGAACTTTTCGCTCGAATCTAAACCTTCCTGAGACCGTCAGATAACTCAGAGCGGTTGACTCACCGAGCATCCAGATTATCTGATAGGCACATTACTTGATTATTACTGACTCCGCTGGAAGAAGAAACCATATTGTTTTTCATGGTCTCGAAATTTGGTGATTCCAGTATGTGCAACGCTCTTTCGAAGCGGACTCAACGCGAAACTGAGATCATCCAAACGGCAACATTAAATCAGAAAAGACTTGGCATTCTGGTGCTTCCGGATCACAAAGCGCAGGCTAAAAAAGTGAGGTGATCATGCAGAGATTCATATTCAGTGTTATCGCCCTTTCTGTTGCCGTCTTACTGAATGCACAGATTGTATCGTTGAGTAGCCCCGAGATCGAACCAACTCCTGACTTGACAGATGGTGCCGTTAGCGGTTACCGTCATGGAGATAGCGGATTATTGATCATGCCGACTGCCTACACCCTGCCCAAAGGGATGTTTCAAGCATCCACCTGGTGGTTTGGTGTTTATACTCTTGGGTATGGTGTCACCGAGGATATTCAATTGAATTTTTCCTCTGTCTTTCCCTTCGAGAAGGAGTTACTTGATGGTATCACCGGCAGCGCCAAGTATGGGCTTCACCAGAGCGAAAAGGTCGATATTTCCTCATGGTTGACGCTGACGCCGTTATTGGACTTAGTTTCAACCGGAGTGGTGGGGTCTTCTGATCTGGGAAGAGTCCGTTTGCATGGCGGTGTGGGCTTGGGAGTTGACTACGTCCAAAGCGAATATCTCGATGTTTGGATGGGAGGAGCGGATTTCCAAATGGGTAAGCGACGTTTACTCTACTTTGAGACGATATCCACGACCAAATCCGTATTCAACGAGTTGAGCAACCTCATTATACTAGGAGTCCGGTTCTACCGGCAGGACTTTTCTTATGAAGGTGCCCTGGTAAGAGTTTTCGAAGACAGCAACAAAGATTCCGATTGGTGGTGGTTTCCGATGCTCAAGTTCTCTTTGACTTTTTATTGACCGCCCACATCACTTGGCGTTGCGGACTACCCTGAAACCAATATAATTCGTCTTGATAAAAGGTTTGGCATAATTGCGGGCAGTGATCCTCATCTCGTGTTTATCGTGATACCAACTGCCGCCGCGGATCACCTTATCAGTGCCGGTATCCGGTCCGGAATAAAATTCCCTGGTGCTGATTGAATAGCGGGCATACCAGTTCCAAACCCATTCATAGACGTTGCCACTGAGATCATGAATCCCGAGTTGATTGGGGTTCAAACTTCCGGCGGGATTGGTGGCAGCATTGCTGTTGAGGTTGTACCAGCCGATCTGGTCGGGGTCATTGGAACCACTGTATGGTTCGTCCACATATCTCTTGCCCGATTTAGCGGCAAATTCCCATTCCGCTTCCGTGGGCAGGCGATAGCCATTGGCATCGAAATTCCAGAAGAACTCGTTGTCCCTGATCTCATAACAGGGCTGTAATCCATCCAAAATGCTCTTCTGGTTGCAATACTCCACCGCATCATAGAAGGACACATTTTCCACGGGATGATCGTCATCTTTGAAGCGTGAGGGATTGGTTTCAAATATCATCCGCCATTGACGTTGGGTAATCTCAAACTTACTGATGTAAAAACTCTTCAGATTTAACTGGCGAAGTGGGAATTCATCAGGATCAGCATCCGGGGACATACTGCCCATTACTGCCGAGTCTCCCTTCACAAAAACCATCGCGATCAGTTCATTGGGCATGAGGTTTTCCAGCATATCCTGTTGCTCGTGCATGACCGATCTGTCCGGCGAGAATCCTGTATCCTGCCTGCCGGCAAAATACTTGATGGCAGTGAAGACGGTGATCGCCAGAGTAAGAATCATAAGGAACACAAATTTCTTTTTCATCTTGCTTAGCTCCTGCCCTTCTTCATCTTTACCTGTGGAGATGATGATCTTCTGGGAGATATCAGGTTTGATGGGGAGTTTGGCGGAAGCGTTATCTTTATCCTCCGCTTCCCTGATAGATGGCTGAATGCTTGGTTTGGTCTGAGGTTCCGGCCCTCTTTCCCTATTTTCCTGTATGGTCTCTGCGGTTGGTTCTTCCGGTTCGGTTTCGGGTGGGATGACCTCCCCGCCGTTATCGGATGACTTATCATCCGTTGGTTCAGGAACGATGGATCGAGGCGGTTCAGGTCTGGACGGAGTGATCGGGATGGGTATCTGTTGTGCTGGTTGATAACCGACGTCAGTTTCGTTTTCGATCGCTTGGAGCATTTGCGAACATGAGGGGAAACGCCTAGTAGGATCGACCGCCAGGGCTTTATTGAGAACGGTATAAAGCCAGTTTGGCACTTTAGCGCCAAGGAGATCAGGATCGATAACCGGACGGGTAAAGGACTTGGGTTTTTGCTGGAGTGGCTCCTGATTATTGTCCAGATGCCAGGGCAGCCGTCCCGTAAGCAATTGATAACCGATCACGCCCAGCGAATAGATATCGCTGGTATTGGAACAATTTTCTCCCTTGTAGATCTCAGGAGCGATGTAATGAAGGGGATGGAATTGCGGTTTGCCGAGGTCAGCCCGCAGCCAGGCATTGTGTGATTGGCTAAAACCATGCAGTTTGACGGAACCATTATCCAGGACGAAGATGTTATCGGGACTGATATGTCCGTGATAGATACCCATGGCATGAGCATAGATCAGTGCTTTGAGCATTTGTTTCAGCCATCTGATGCTCAGATCGGCATCAGAAAATCCAGCACCGCTTTCCAGCATGGTTCTGAGGTCAATGCCTTTCATCCATTCCCGCAGGACGTGGATATTATTATCTCGATCAAGAACGTCGATGGTTTCGCAGATATGAGCGTGTTTCAGTTTCTTTTCCACATGAGCCTGATTACGGAGAAAGTCCCTGGCTTTCTCATCCCTTTGCCAGGTGTCATTCAGGGTCTTGATCACATAGGAAATTCCGGTTACATTATCTTTGACCAGATAGAGGACATGATACTTTGTCCTGGCAAGGACACTTAGTACGGTGTAGGAATGAGAGGTGCGTTCCATTAATTGCCAGGATCGTGATCGATGATGTTGCCTTTCTTGATCACGTACTTCAGATAGGGTTTGCCGAGATGGAAGGGGATGAAATTGTAAGAATCGGCATCCCAGATCAGGATATCGGCTTGCTTGTCTTTTTCCAGGGAGCCGACCTTGTCCTCCATCCCGATCGCACAGGCGGCATTGATCGTAGCGGCGGTGATCACTTCTTCCGGCGTCATATTCATCTTCAGGCAGGAAAGAGAGAGCACAAAAGGCATCGAATCACAGTTGCAACTGCCTGGATTGAAGTCCGTGGCGATCGCTACCGGCAGTCCGATATCGATCATCCGGCGGGCAGGGGCATATCGATCCTTGCGTAAAGTAAACAAGGTCGCCGGTAACAGCACGGGGACCACTCCAGCCCTGAGCATAGCCTCCATCCCGGCATCGGATGTGGCACCCAAATGGTCGGCAGAAATGCATCTCATCTCGGCTGCCAGTTCCGCTCCGCCCATGGGTTCGATCTCATCCGCATGCATCTTGAGCATCAATCCCTTGTCTTTAGCAGCAGTGAGTACACGTCGGGATTGCTCGATGTTATAGACGTGCGCCTCTGTGAATATATCACAAAAGCGGGCTATCCCCTGCATTTGCACCGAAGGGATCATTTCGTTGATCAGGATATCGATGTATCTTTCATGGTCATTGGCATATTCGGCGGGAAATTCGTGAGCTCCCAAAAAGGTTGGGATCACATCCGCTGGACTTTCACTGTTCAGACGGTCGATCACTTCCAATTGGATCAGTTCGCTGTCCACGGTTAAGCCATATCCGCTTTTGGATTCGATGGTGGTCGTGCCCTGTTGCATCATTCTCCGCAGGCGGCGCAGCGCATCTTCGTATAATTTGTCGGGAGCCGACTCCTGGGTGGTTTTGATCGTGGATCTGATGCCTCCGCCGGCTTTGGCAATCTGGACATAATCCTCACCTTTTAGGCGTCGGGCAAATTCATCCTCCCGCGTCCTGCCAAACACGAGATGAGTATGGGCATCCACAAAGCCGGGGGTTACGACACCGCCTTTGGCATCGATAACCGTATCGCTGGTGTATTGGGTTTTGATCTCAGCGCTTTTCCCCACCGCCAGGATCGATCCATCCTTGACGGCAAGAGCAGCGTCTTTGATTATGGACAGGTCATTCATTTTTTCGCCCGCACGTGGGGTCTTGCCTTTGAGAGTTAGCATCTGACCCGCGTTGATGATGAGCATATCCACTTTCAGTGGGATCATAGTCCACTTTCCAGTATTTTCTCCAGTTTCGCCCAAGTATCCTTCAGAGTTACGATCCGGTTCAAAACCATCCGGTTCCCGGTGGTATCGGGATCGACGCAGAAGTAGCCCTGACGCATAAATTGACATCTCTCACCGGGATCGATGTGCGCGAGATTGGATTCAGCTAAAGCGTCATGTATCACCTTGATCGAAGCCGCATTCAAATAATCCAGATAGGTCTTGCCCTCTTCGATCTCGGATAGATCAGGCAAGGTAAACAGTTGATTATAGAGCCGGACTTCCACCGGCAGGGCATAGTCCGCCGAAACCCAATGGATCGTTCCTTTGACCTTTCTGCCATCGGGTGTGCTTCCTCCGCTTGATTCCGGGTCATAAATGCAGCGCAATTCAATAACCTCACCGCTATCCGGATCGGTCACCACTTCCTTACAGGTGATATAATAGGCGTGTTTGAGGCGCACTTCCATACCGGGGGCGAGACGGAACCATTTGGCAGGAGCGAGCGGTCTAAAATCGTCCCGCTCAATGTATATCACTTTGGTAAATTGTATTTTTCGCGTTCCCGCAGTGGGGTCTTCGGGATTGTTGTCGGCTATAAAATCCTCCACTTTACCATCGGGATAATTCTCAATCACTACTTTGAGGGGATCCAGCACGACCATGAACCGGGGGGCGACTTTGTTCAGGTGTTCCCTTACACAGAATTGCAACAGTTCATAATCCACGATACTGCCTGCTTTGGCGACACCGATCCGGTCACAAAACTCCCGGATCGCTTCCGAGGGAAAGCCGCGACGCCTCATACCAGCGATCGTTGGCATCCGTGGATCGTCCCAACCGTTTACATATCCTCCTTCCACTAGTTCCAACAGACGCCTCTTGCTCATCACGGTATAAGCCAGATTGAGCCGGGCAAATTCGATCTGTCGGGGGTGGCAGGGCACTGGCAACTGATCCAGGAACCAGTCGTAAAGCGGGCGATGGTCTTCAAACTCCAATGTGCAAATCGAATGCGTGATACGTTCCAGGGCATCAGATAGGCAGTGCGTATAATCATACATGGGATAGATCATCCATTGATCGCCGGTGCGGTGATGTTCAGTTTTTTTGATGCGGTAGATCACCGGATCGCGCATATTGATATTCGGTGAAGCCATATCTATCCTGGCACGCAGGCAACGGCTGCCTTCCTCAAATTCTCCGGCCCGCATCCGCCGGAAGAGATCAAGGTTCTCTTCCATCGGCCGATTGCGCCAGGGACTGTCTTTGCCGGGAATGGTCAGTGTTCCCCGATACTCACGCATTTCTTCCTGGCTCAGGTCACAGACGTATGCCAAGCCTTTTTTGATCAGGATTTCTGCATATTCATACAACTGCTCGAAGTAATCGGAGGCAAAAAACAACTTGTCGTTCCAGTTAAACCCCAGCCAACGAATATCTTCCATGATCGATTCCACGTATTCCACATCTTCTTTGGCAGGATTGGTATCGTCAAAACGCAAATGGCATACTCCACCGTAATCCCTTGCCAGTCCAAAATTTAGACAGATGGATTTGGCGTGTCCGATATGCAGATAACCATTCGGTTCAGGAGGGAAACGTGTCACGATCGACCGGTGTTTACCGCTCTCCAGATCACGGTCGATGATGGAACGGATAAAATTGGAGACCGGCTGGTTCTCCCCGGATGTCCCACACGTGACTCCCTGTTCGTCCATATGACCGCTCATTTTGCTAAATCCCATTAAATATCCTTGTGTACTTTGATTGTGCCCTTTTCCCGGAAACAGCGAATAAGTCAAGAACTATCATCCCAAACTTTCAGTGTGAGGAATAATTGCCCAGTGGGCATTATGTAGCATAACATCCCTATCCATACCAGTGACGGTGGCAAGCTCAATACCGCTTTATGCTATTGTCATTGAGGAGTTTATGCACTCTCCAGCCCGTGTGATACAACGGTATGTGGTTTGGCACCGAGAATACGTTAAGACCGTTACCTATACTGAGATCAACCGAGATTGAGATATCGAGAAAGCAATATAATAAGTTTTCCAGCACCATCAGACGTTAGGTGGTGGTTTCAATCATCGTTTCGGATCGTGAGAGTACTTACAACCTTGATGGGTTGTCAGACGTTGTGAGGACTTCAGTCCGAACGAGAGACATATGCCAGCGTATGAAAGAAGGATCCATGTTCAGGGAGAGGGGATTTCTCTCGGACTAAAGTCCTCAAAAAGTCCTGGTATTCTTGCGGGTCAATCGATAACGGCGTTCCGAACGATGACTGAAGACACCGCCTTACATCCGGTGGCACCCTATTAATAACGGAACTTGCCTTGTCAAGTTATTCTTCCCCCTTCCTTACTTCATAACCTTAGTATAACCTTAGTATAACCTTACGGTCGTAAGGTTATACTAAGGTTATTAAGCAGGGAGGAAGCAGGTGTGCGAAAAAATACCTCGACAAAAAAGATGCCCATCATACAAGGGCACGGTTAGAAGAAATCGATGGAGTAGCGATGGATAGAGATCTGGATATGTCTTATAATAATGAACCGCAATACCCTTCATCATCACCTTCCCTGCGGGATGGATCATTGGATCAGGGAGATGTGATGATCCGTGTCTGGGATCTGGTAAAGGAGTTTCCCCAGCGTCAGGGAGGTTTTTTCCGGGCTGTGGATGATGTAAGTTTCCAGGCACACCGGGGCGAGATCGTCTGCCTATTGGGCGTAAATGGCGCGGGTAAGACGACTACGATGCGGCTCCTGTCCACTGTGTTCAATCCCAGTTCCGGCAATGCCGAGATCTGTGGTTACGATATCCGGAAGCAAGCACAGAAGGTGCGGGAAAATCTCGGGTTTTTATCAGGTGACACCGGTTTATATAACCGCTTGCGGGCGCGTGAATTCATCACTTACTTCGGTAGATTGTACGGTATTGAGGACGCCGTCATCGGCTCAAGGATCAGGGAAATGACCGAACTGCTGGATATGAACGAATTTCTTGACCGCAAGATCGACTTTTTATCCTCAGGGATGAAGCAGAAGGTCTCTCTGGCGCGTTCCATCATCCATGACCCGCCGGTAATGATCTTTGACGAGCCGACCGCTGGACTCGATATCCTTACTTCCCGCAATATCGTTTCCTTTATTCGTGATTGCAAAAAGCGGGGAAAGTGTGTCCTGTTTTCCACGCACAACATGCGCGAGGCAGAACGGCTGGCAGACAGGATAGTGCTCATCCACAAGGGCAAGATATTGGCAGATGATACTTTGGGGGCATTGCGCGATCAGACCGGACAGGTCGATCTGGATGATATCTTTGTCTATTTCTTAAATCGTATGGCGGGTGAAACGGAGGTCAGGTCAGATGAGTTTTAAAAAAGCGCTCACCGTTTACCGCAAGGAACTATTGGAACTTTTCCGGGACCGGAAAACTCTCTTTACCACGATCATCTTGCCGATGATCCTGTATCCTCTGATCTTTATCGGTTATTCGGCACTGATGATCCGTCAGACGGGAGTATTGGAACAAAAGGGGGCACTGATCGCTGTGACGGACAGCGTAAATGATCAGTACAGCCAGACGATCATCAGGCATCTGATCGAGATCGAGAATTTTCAATACAAAGAACATGGCGAACAGAGCAAGGAATTATACGAGGATAAGGTGATCGACGGGATCATAACGATCCGAGATTCGACCCTCTCACCGGGGGTAAATGCCTATCTGATATCAGTGCAATATGATCAGGCGACCGACAAGGGCAGGATGCTTATCGAGAAAGTGCGCCAAGCCTTTTCCGCAGCGGAGAAGGAAGTGATCAGCGGTTTGCTGCTGGATAAAGGGGTATCGGACAAACTATTGGAATCGGTAATCGTCAAAGAGATCGATACTTCCACCGAACAGAAAAGGATGGGGATGATCCTGGGAATGATCCTGCCCTATCTGATGATAATGCTCTTAATTACCAGTGCGGCGGTGGTGGCAGCCGATCTGGTGGCGGGAGAAAAGGAACGCAAGACACTGGAGACCCTTCTGGTATCCGCTGTTGCCCGTAACGAGATCGTCATGGGCAAGTATCTGACGATCATCACTTTCGCCTTTATCAATGTGATTATCAACCTCTTCAGTTTGTTCTTCTCCATGAGATACATGCTATCCATGTCCGGCATACAGACCGAAGGGGTGCGCATACCTCTGGAGGGCTTTGGCATACTGCTGCTGGCATTGATCCCGCTGGCCACCCTCTTTGCCTCCATTCTGCTGTCCATATCCACTTTTTCGCGTCATATGAAGGAAGCGCGGAGTTATGAACAACCGCTGCTGATGATCACGATCCTTTTGGCAATGATCAGCTTTTTCCCGGCGATCGAGATGAACAAACTGCTGGCATTGATCCCGGTAGTCAATATCTCGCTGCTGTTTAAAGCGGTCATGATCAATGATTACCAGTTATCCCACCTGCTTCTGACCATTGGCTCGACCATCGTATATGACATCCTGGCGATCTGGATGACCATCCGGCTATTCAAAACGGAAGCAGTACTGTTCCGGGTGGATGATGACAGCAGCATCAAGAACATCCGCAAAGTGAAGCAGAGTTTGTTCAATCCCTATTACGGATTGGTCTATTTTACTTTGAGTTTGCTGGCGCTGTTTTATCTCGGACGTCACTTCCAAAGCGGCGATAACCTGCTCAAAGGACTGATGCAGACGCAGATCCTCATAATTTTGCTGCCGGTTCTGCTGCTGATCCGCTTGCTGAAACTGAAGCCCAAGGAGATACTCCGGATCAAGATGCCGCGTCCGAAGGAACTGGTGCTATTGCCATTTATCACCATTCCGGCGACTCTGATCGTGGCATATATCATGCAGTTGGTGGATTTGGTCTTCCCCATCCCGGCTGAGTATTACGAAATGATGAAGAAAATCATCAAGATCAGCCCCAATCCCTGGATCTTGTTCTTATCGATCGCGGTCTTGCCGGGGATATGCGAGGAGGTGTTATTCCGGGGCTGGTTGATGCGGTTTTACGAACACGGCGGCAAGGTCATGGCGGTTGTATATACAGCGATGTTTTTTGCCATATTCCACATGGATCCGTTCCGGTTGCTACCCACTTTTTTCCTGGGACTTTTGTTGGGCTATCTCACCATCCGCTCCGGCAGCATCGTAAACAGCATACTATCACATACGATCAACAACGGATTTGCCATATTCGCAGCCAGTTATGCAGGTTCAAGGGTGATGCAGACGCTCTTTGCCGATTCCGAACATATCAATCATTGGATCTTACCGCCAGCGGTAATCATCTTTGCCGTGTCTCTGATCCTGTTCCACAAAGCAACTGCCCCAAAGGAGAATTTATGTGCGGAATAGTCGGATACATCGGTAAGCGCTTTGCCCTGCCGATCGTGATCGAAGCATTGAAGAGATTGGAATACCGGGGCTATGATAGTTCCGGTGTGGCTCTTATCCATGACCAGGATTTGCAGGTCTATAAAAAGCAGGGAAAGATCATCGAACTGGAGCGCTCTCTTCCGGAACCGGGCAAATGCACTGGCAACGTAGCCATCGCTCATACCCGATGGGCTACCCATGGCGAACCGAATGAGATCAATGCCCACCCACATTGTGATTGTGGCCGCCGTCTGGCGATTGTCCACAACGGCATCATCGAAAACTACAAGACACTCAAAGAAAAATTGATCGAATTTGGTCATAAGTTCATCAGCGAGACCGATACCGAGATCGTTGCTCATCTGATAGAACAATTCACCACCTCCGAGCCCACATTGGAGGATGCTGTCCGGGAAGCGATGAAGAGAGTGGAAGGCACTTATGGCTTGGTGGTGATCGACCGTGAGGATCCCAGTCGCCTGATTGCCATCCGTAAAGGCAGTCCTATCGTGATCGGGATCGGCGATGATGAGAATTTTATTGCTTCCGACATTCATGCCATCATCATTCATACCAAGAAAGTGATCTATCTGCAGGATAATGAGATGTGCATGGTCAGGCGGGACGGATTCGATATTACTACGATCGACAGGATAGTAGTCAAACCGCAGATCTCAGAATTGGAATGGGATATATCGACGATCGAAAAGGGTCAGTTTAAACACTTTATGCTCAAGGAGATCTTTGAGCAGCCCATCACCATCGAAAATGCTTTTCGCGGACGCCTGTATGAGAGTGTGGCAACCACCCGTCTGGGCGGGTTAAATATTCCCCTGCATGAACTTCGGCGCACCAAGAAGATCCAACTGATCGCCTGCGGGACTTCCTATCACGCAGGATTGATCGGTAAATACATTATTGAAGATCTTGCCCGTATTCCGGTGGAGACCGAATATGCCTCCGAATACCGTTACCGCAATCCGATCATCCCGGAAGACACGATCGTCTTTGCCATCAGCCAGTCTGGTGAAACTGCCGATACCCTGGCTGCCTTGCGCGAAGCCAAAGCCAAAGGCGCCACGGTGCTTGGCATTACCAATGTTGTGGGCAGTTCCATTGCCCGAGAATCAAATGGCGGAACCTATATCCATGCCGGCAGCGAGATTGGAGTCGCCTCCACCAAGGCATTTACCTCCCAGGTCACGATTTTGTCGCTATTGGCTATTCTGCTGGGTAGAATGAGAAGCATGAGCAATGTCATGGGCATGGAGTATTTGCAGGAGATCCAACGAATTCCGGAAAAAGTGAGTACAATACTTCAGATGAATGACCAGATCCGCCAGATCGCTCAATGCATCGTCCATTGCAGCAATGCCTTGTATCTGGGACGGGGAGTGAACTATCCCGTGGCTCTGGAAGGAGCGCTGAAACTGAAGGAGATATCATACATTCATGCCGAGGGCTATCCGGCGGCGGAAATGAAGCACGGACCGATCGCATTGATCGATGAGAACATGCCGGTCGTCGTGATCGCCACTCGAGACCCGCTCTTTGAAAAGGTCTATTCCAATATAAGTGAAGTCCGGTCGCGTAAAGCACGGCTGATCTGCATCGCCACAGAAGGTGACAATCTCCTCGAACAGATCGCCGAACACGTCATCAAGATCCCCGACACGCTGAACAATCTTCAGCCGATCCTTACCGTCATACCATTGCAACTCCTTGCCTACCACGTGGCAGACCTGCGTGGATACGACGTCGATCAGCCCCGTAATCTGGCAAAAAGCGTTACCGTGGAATAGAGATCTTGGGATAGTCCCCAAAAAAACCTTGAACAAAACGGGCATGTAAAAAAAGCGTGTCCGAAGTTGAAGATTTGTATCCCCATGGAGGAATAAAATGCTCGATAACTTGAGAAAGAAACAGAAAATAGTCATCTACATCATTGCCTTTGTTTTTATCGTGAGTATGGCGGGATTGGGAATCAGTGATTTCTTTAACCGTCCCCCGAGTTATATCGGTAAAGTAAACGGCACCAAGATCACTATTGATATGTATCAACAGAAAATTGCCCAAATGGAAATGAACTACCGTCAGATGTACCAAGACCGCGAGATGGACGAAAACACGCACCGGATGCTTGAAGAACAGGCGTGGAACGCACTGGTGGAAGAAATACTGCTGAATCAACAACTCCGCAAGAACCGCATCAAAATCACCGATGATGAAATCATTGCCGAAATGCAGAACAATCCTCCCCAGGAATTGATGCAGAATGAGGTCTTCCAGACCAATGGCAGATTCGACCGCAGTAAATATCTCAATGCCCTCAAAATGGATTCGACGTTCTTTTCCAGAATGGAAGAATACATCCGTTCGTACCTCCCCCGGAAAAAACTACAGGAGGGGCTCAAACAGCAGGCAGGCATCACGATCGACAGTTTGAAAGCCGAATATATCAAGGAATCGGACGAATTATACGGTAAAGCGATCTGGTTCAATTACAATATTCTCCCCGAGATCCCCGTCTCTGATGCGGAGATAAAAGCCCACTATGAAGCCGTCAAGGAAGAGGAATACAAAAAAGGACCCGCGGCACGAATGAAATTTATCAACTTCAAATTTGATCCGACCGATGATGACTTTAATGCCGCTCTGCCCACGATCAAAGAAGTGTATGAACTTGCTGTCCGGGGTGACGACTTTGCCGCTCTTGCCGAAATGTATTCCGATGACCCCGGCTCTGCCCAGAATGGCGGCAGTTTGGGTGTCTTTGGCAGAGGACAGATGGTGCCGGAATTTGAACAAACCGCCTTTAAGATGAAGCCCGGTGATATCTCCCGACCCATTCGCACCCAATTTGGCTGGCACGTGATCAAACTCAACGAGATCGTGGACGATTCCCCTGATAACTATCAAGTGAATGCCAGCCACGTCCTGGTCAAGGTAACCGCGTCAGAAGAAACCAAGCGAAGTGTATTCCAAAAAGCCCAGGACTCACGCAAACTCATCCGCAGAACTTCGATCGATTCGGTGGCCGTCAAACTGAACCTGGAGATCAAAGACACTGACTGGGTGCAGGATAAGGATGACTTTATCCCAATGCTGGGCAAGCATTACCCCCTGATGAATTTCCTGCGCAAAGGCAAGATAAGCCAAGTGTCCGATGTGATGTTCGACAATCAGGGCAATATCATCGTGGCACAGATCACCGACCGCCAGAAAACATATTTTGAGGACTTTGAAAAAGTAAAACTCCGTATCAAACATGAATTGGAACGGAAGAAAAAGATTGAGGCGATGAAGTCCCCAGCCGATAATTTCTATAGGAAACACAATCCGGGGACCTTCTTCCGGGCAGCCGAAGCAGAGGGATTCACCGTCATTGATCTTCAGCGCTTCAGTGCCGAATCATCCGTGCCAAACGTTGGAAAATCCAAAGAGTTCAATGTCGCCGCCCTTGCCCTCAAAACCGGTGAGACATCCGGTCTGATCCACACTCCTGAAGGTTCATTCATAATTTATTGCGAAAGACGCAATACCCCTGATATGGATGCCTTCATGAAGGATACCGAGTATCAGGATCGCATCCGCAACCGGATGGAAGATCAGGCATGGAACCGCTGGTGGGACAATATGAAAAAGAGCGCAGTGATCATCGACAACCGTCATAAATTGCGCTTTAGATAGATCACACGATGTCCCAATTGATGATCAGTGTGAGCGGAGTAAGAGGCATCTTCGGCCGGTCGCTTACTCCGCTCGTCGTTTCCCGCTTCTCCGCTCAATTCGGTATCTTTTGCCGTCGGGGCAAAATCGTGGTCGGCAGGGACTCACGCACCACCGGATCTGCGATGTTCCATAGCATAGTAAGCAGTTTGCTCAGCGTCGGCTGTCAAGTCATCGATATTGGGATCGTGCCCACTCCGACGGTTCTTCTTGCCGTCAAATACCATCAGGCGGATGGCGGGATCTCGATCACGGCTTCTCACAATCCACCGCAGTGGAATGCCATGAAGTTTGTCGATCAAGATGGGATGTTTCTCAGTCCCGAACGAGCCGAGTCATTCCTTGCCACCGTTGAGGACGAGATCCAGTGGTCGGATTGGCGGAGCATGGGCAATCTGACCCACGATAACCTGGCGATATCTCACCACATTCACAAAGTGTTGAGCATACCCTATGTTGGTTATGATAAGATCAAAAGCCGAAGATTCCGGGTCGTGATCGACTCTGTGAATGGAGCCGGTGGATTGATTTCGCCCCTTCTCCTCCAGGAACTGGGCTGCGAAGTGATCGAACTCAATTCTGATCCCAACGGGGTCTTTGCCCATCCAGCGGAACCACTCAATGAAAACCTGATCCAACTCGAACAAGCGGTCGTAAAACATAATGCTGATATCGGTTTTGCCACCGACCCAGACGTTGACCGTCTGGCTATCGTTTCCGACAAAGGCAAATGCATCGGCGAGGAACTGAGCATCGCCCTGGCGGAACTGTATGTCCTCAGCAGGAAAAAGGGTGATATCGTGGTCAATCTCTCATCATCGATGATATCGGATGATATCGCTGCCCAATTTGGCGTAAAGGTTCACCGGGTCAAGGTGGGAGAGATCAATGTCGGCAAGAAGATGCAGCAAATCCTCTCCCCCATTGGCGGTGAAGGTAATGGCGGGATCATCTGTCCTGAAGTGCATTACACCCGTGACGCACTGGCTGGGATGGTATTGATCCTGGCACTGCTCTCGGAAACCGATAGTCCCTTATCGGAAATCGTCGCTGCCTTGCCCCAATACTATTTTGCCAAAGGTAAGATCGAAACCATCCCCGAAAACATTGATCGTATTATGCAAGCAGCATATCAAGAGGCAGGGGGAAAGAAACACGACCTACAGGATGGCGTCAAGATCTACGGAGATAAATACTGGATCCATATCCGCATATCTGGCACCGAACCGATCATCCGCGTCTTCGTGGAAAGCGATTCACCGCATCGCGCACACGAGATCTGCCAAGACATTATAAAGAAGATCAGCGGCGGGAAAACTTAAAGATATCCGTATCGAAACCAAGGGACAAGTAGTGATTGAAATTCGCCTTGTTGGTAAGCGATACGAATGCCCTGACAGGACCCAGAACAGTCCTGATGCCCAAGCCGGCAAACAAACACAACGACAGCTCTTGAGACACTGACCAGATGTCCCTGCTGGCATAATTCAAGCCCTGAATTCCACATTGAACAAACAAGTTCTTGATCGGTTCGCAGATCACGCTTGCCTGATAGATTTTGTAGAATGGCGCGCTTATCTCATATCTTTGCAAACCCATAAAGCCATCGATCCCGCCCAAGTAGAAAGGGTCGATTACGATCTCGTCCTCAATATCGAAGTATGAACCATAATCCAACCGCAGACCCATAGACAACCTCTCATGGAAAGGCAGGAATGCCTCACCTTCGAACTGGAATCTGCCATAGCGCTTGTCGCTTATGCTTTTATCACTGGCTGCCGTCACCTTTGCCCTAGCCCTGTATCCGGAGGTAGGAAAGATATAATCATCGACACTTTCGTGATATGCCTTAAAACCTAGTCCGGATACGACTGTGACCGGTTCCAGCGGTTCTGTCTCTGATATGTCACGGTATAGATTGGTTCGATAAGAATAAACATAACCCTCTAACACAGCAAGGCGCTTGATGAACGTACCGATCCCCGATGTAATGCCCAGTTCCAGGGATCGGACACTATTGGTTCGCTGATGTTGTTCATTATAAAAGTAAAGCGTCTTCTCATTGAGATAGGGAAAGATCCTGTAGTAGATACCCCAGAAATCACCAAAGTTCTTTACAAAATCTACATTCAATTCATTCTTATCACCGATCTTGGCTTCCACCAACGCCAGTGAATTGCGCATCAGATAATTGCTGAACGACATCACAACGCCCGCTACCATACCCTCCATTGAAGTATAGTTAAGATTGACCGATAAGGTCTTGCGGTGACGTTCCTTGACCACAATCACCAGCCGGTAGCCCTCTTCCATCGGTTCCAGGATCGGATAGATCGTGCGGAACAATTGCGAATTCCATCCCGCATGACAGGCATCGATGATCTGTTGCGGAGTATAGATCCGATCCGGTTTTAACTCGATGTATTCCTTGATCTTGGTTGAACTGATATGTTCATGGCCTCGCACTGCGATCTCTTTGACATAGATAGCATGGATCTGACGGACATTATTCACCCCCATTATCCGGGTGCACTGTTCATTCAGCCAAGGCATCATCGTCACCAATGAATCGATAATCCCTCTGGCATAGGATTCTCCAGCGAAAATGATCTCTCTGATGCGGTTAAAATCGGTCGCGGAAAAATTCTCGAGATTGGGTTCGATGATCAGATCACAACCGCTTATCTGTTGATTGACGTTGCGGGTCATCCCGATGTTTATAGTTTGATCGAGAACGGTGAACAAACTATTCAGGCGTTCCTTGGGCCTCAGCGGTGAATTGGTCTTGAAGCCAATCACAATTTCCGCCCCCATATCACGGACTTGATCGATTGGGATATTAAAAGCCACCCCACCATCGATGTAACTACGCCCATCAATCTCAAAGGGCATCACAATACTGGGTATGGACATGGAAGCCCGTATCGCTTGCATCAATGAGCCCTGCGTAAAGACCTTGGTTTCACCCGTTATCAGATCAGTTGCCACACAGGAAAACGGAATGGCCAGATCGAAAAAATCATTGGTTGTGGAAGCAGGCGCAAAGAGCCGGAACAACTCCAAGTTGATCTTGTTGCCGTTGAAAATACCTCGCGGAAACTGCATCCGCCATTCATCATCGATCTCAAAGATGGTATTGCCGTGTGGCTTCCAGCGTTTCTGACCGATGTAGAGGTCTTGTCTGCTGTGAATTTCGTCAAATAGTGCCTGCCATTTGATCTTAAGCGCGATCTGTTCAAGTTCACGGGCATTATAACCCATGGCATACAAGCCACCCAAGACCGCCCCAATACTCGTCCCGCTGATGTAATCCGGCTTGATCCCATACTCTTCAAAGACCTTGAGGATGCCGATATTGGCAAAGCCACGTGCTCCGCCTCCGCTGAAAGCATAGCCGATCCTGACCGCATTGAGCGCATTAAGCACCCAGAGTATCGCTAACAACATCATTCCGCGTCTTATCATCTCATGCTACCATATTCGCTATCCGGATCTGTCTGTGTTATCGTTGCTAACAATTTCGTTCCTGCTTCTGCAACACTTCCTGACCGGTTGATCACACCATGATGATGGCATCCTATACCGTCATTGTTCCGTTGATTAGTCCAGGGCAGTAAATGGCAAAATAGGGCGGGATAAGCGAGTGATCCCGCTACTAACTGGTCTAATAGTCATCACTTGCCATGGTCATATCAGCGGCTTTTCCGGCTTTGGGATCTTCCATGGGACGTTGTAACTTTTGTTCAAATTCCACTCTGCCAAAAATGCCATTTGCCTCGACAAACACCGTGGGTAATCCGTTCTTGGGCGACATTCTACCGGGGATCTTGACAGAGCCAAATACGGCAGTGGGATTGATCCGGAAATGATAGTCGGCCGGTAGGATGACATAATTAGATCCAAAGACCGCGGTCACCTCGATATGTTCCCCATCGGTAAATACTTGATTGCTCAGGTCAGATGTTCCCGACCCAAAAACGACGCTATATTCGTTATCGACTCCGGATACGACATGAGCTTTCCCTTTGAAGGATACGGACGATCCTTTATGATAACCAAAGAGTAGATTGATCCCCCAGAAAATGAGGATAACCGCGATAAAGATCCGGAATAGCGGGATACTAGGGATCACTCCCATCGCTTTAAGGATCACCGAAATGCCAAAGAGGATAATGATTATCCCCCAGAATAGGTTGCTGAATACTACCATTTTCATCTCCATATCTCCTATTGTACTTGTATCGCTGATTCCCAGAGTGTCCTGAGTACTCTGGGGTTGCCATTGATCTCATTATTTGCAATAAACGACTGATCATCAGTCACTTGACCCAGGATCTGGACAGGATGATTGTGGTGGCTGATGATCCGGTGCACGTAAGTCAGGTCACTTGATTTGATACTGATTACGATGCGTCCGTGTGATTCGCCGAATAGAGCAGTGCTCTTTGTCCCCTTGATGGTAAAATGCGTATCCACACCGAATGTCTGGGACGGGGCAAAGCAACACTCCGCCAGGGTAATTGCCAGTCCGCCTTCCGAGCAGTCGTGCGCGGATTGGATCAAGCCCTGTTCGATCAATTCATACATGACCCGATGCAAGCGTAATTCCTTTTCCAGATCAAGGCGGGGAGCATCACCGGCGACCAAACCATGCCAGACCTTCAGATATTCCGAACCGCCGATCTCTGTTGCCTCATCTCCCAGCAGGATTATCGTATCCCCTTCGGTTTTGAAGTATTGAGTTATGCTCCGGCGATAATCATCAATGATCCCCAGCATACCGATCACCGGCGTCGGATAGACCGTTCCCCGAGGGTTATCATTGTAAAAGGAGACATTGCCGCCAGTGACAGGTGTTTTGAGGATAGTGCAGGCATCACGCATACCGCGGATCACCTCGCTGAAAGTCCAATAGACCTGGGGTTTGTAGGGATTTCCGAAATTGAGGCAATTGGTCACGGCTACAGGTCTGCCACCGCTGCATACGATATTACGAGCAGATTCGGCAACGGCTGCTTTGGCACCTTCATAAGGATTGAGGTAGCAGTAACGGCTGTTGCAATCGGTCGATAAGGCAATGGCTTTATAAGTGTTCTTGATGGCAACGACCGCAGCATCGCTGCCCGGCTCGATATGAGTATTGATCTGAACCATGTGGTCATATTGGCGGTAAACCTCACGCCGGCTGGCGATATTGGGCGATGCAATGAGTTTTTCCAATACCAGCGTATAATCCTCAGGTTCGTGTAAGCTGCTCACATCCAGTTCATTTAGATCATCCAGCCAATCGGGACGCTGCGTCTCACGCTCATAGACCGGTGCCCCGCCACCCAAGACCAGAAAATGGGCAGGAATTTCGGCGCATAATTCTTTTCCATGCATAACCCTGAGCATTTTGTCACCTGTCACTTTGCCGATGATCACGGCATCCAGATCCCACTTGTGGAAGATGTCCTGCACCTGGTCAAAGTTATGTGGTTCGATGATCATCAGCATCCGCTCCTGTGATTCGGAGAGCATGATCTCATAGGGGTTCATCCCCGTCTCACGTTGAGGGACGCGGCTGATATCGATCTCGATGCCGACCTCTCCCTTGCCGGCCATCTCGGAACTGGAACAGGTCAAGCCCGCTGCTCCCATATCCTGGACGGCGACCACCAATCCGCTCTGGATCACTTCCAAAGTCGCTTCCAGGAGCAGTTTTTCGAGGAAAGGATCGCCCACCTGTACAGCCGTGCGTCTTTCCCCAGATTCCTCGGTCAGTTCCACTGATGCAAAGGTAGCGCCATGAATTCCGTCCCGACCTGTCTTTGCACCAACGTAAACGACCAGATTGCCGATGCCTTTGGCAGCAGATTTTGCCAGATGGCTGTGTTCGAGTAATCCCACCGCCATGGCATTGACCAGGGGGTTGCCCTCGTAGCAGTCCTCAAAATAGATCTCCCCACCCACCGTGGGGACGCCGAAACAATTGCCATAGTCCGCAATACCGGAAACCACGCCTTTGATCAGATGCTTTACCTGCGGGCTCTTGGGATCGCCAAAACGCAGGGAATTAAGCGATGCGATCGGACGCGCTCCCATGGTGAATATATCACGCAGGATGCCACCTACGCCGGTAGCCGCGCCATGATACGGTTCCAGGGCAGATGGATGATTGTGACTCTCGATCTTAAAACTGATCGCCAGCCCATCCCCGATGTCCACCACACCAGCATTTTCATCTCCCGCTTTGGCGAGGATATAGTCCCCATCACGCGGTAGTGTCTTCAGCAGTTTTATGGAGTTCTTGTAACTGGCATGTTCCGACCACATAACGCTGAAAATGCCAAGTTCCACCCAGTTCGGATCTCTGCCCAGGATCGCTCTGATCTCTTGATATTCGCTGTCGCTGATGCCATACTCGGCTATCATCTGAGGTGTGATCTGAGGATTACGATTCTGCTGCATTTAGCAATATCTCCTAAAAATCCAGTTTCCCGTCTTTCAGTGACACTATCAATCGTTTGATGCGGTCGTCTATCTGTTCATAGATGCTTGAGTAATATTCCAATCCACTGCCATAAGGATCGCTGACGTCACCCTTCTCCCCCACTATTTCATTGAGGGTAAAGATCTTATGCTCTGCTAATGGAAAGGTCTGACACAGAAAATCACGTTGCCTTTGCTCCATCGTCAGGATCAGCCAACTGCTGTTTGCATGACCAATATCAAATTGTTTGGAGACATGACCTTCCGCACCTTGGACGCCATGCTCGATCAATAATCTCAATGAGTTTAGAGATATCGTTCCGCCACCTTCGATCAGCCCTGCCGAATCACCTCTGTAGCCCAGTCCTTGTTGTCTGACATAATGATTGAAGAGGTGATTGGCGATCGGACTGCGACAGATATTGGCGGTGCATACAAACATCACTTTGGGACATTGGAATGATTCTTCTACCTCATAAAACAGCACGGAGCCCTCCCTGATACATTTTATCACCGGTTTTGTTTGATCATTTTCGCTTTCTGTCAAGTATTCGACGATCGTTGATGGATCCGCTTGGCTTGAGATCTGCCGGGGATCCGGCAGAATTGCGATATCGAACCAAGAAGCGAAAAACTGTGTGGCTTTTTCCACTTCGGTCACTGGTGGCAATCCTGAATAATTGATGCTGGTACTGATCATCGGTTCATCGATCAAATCCAGAAATGTCCGCAACATATGGTCTCCCGGCACCTGGAAGGCGATCTTGCGGTGATTGGCAAAACTCTCCATCGTCGTATTGCCCGGATCAAAAATGATGGTCAGATTACCGGGATAATACTGTTGCATAAGGTGTTTCAAAGTATCCGGCACCCAGATCCCGTGATCCTCAAACCATCTCCTGTCCGGGATCAGCAGATTATATTCGGTGGCATTGTCTCTACCTTTGAGTTTGGTGATCCTGGCCACCGCTTTTTTACTGCTGGCAGCGCAGCCGATAGCCAGCATTGTTCCGGTGTAATGCATCACCGTATGATCTCTATTGTATTGCTTTTCCACGATGCGTTTCAGTTTCCGTATTCCTGGATTCACAAACAACTTCAAGTTTCACTCCATCTAGTGCGAAGGATTCCAATCTTCCGATCATTGAAAGAATGGGATGGGATTTATGGCACGCCCATCCCGTCGTAATTCAAAATGTAGGGATGGCTGATTGGCAGATCCCGTCATCCCGGAGCGCGCTATCACCTGTCCCCGTTTCACCTTGTCGCCTCTATTTGCCAGCAGATCGTTGTTATAGGCATAAACCGAGAAAAATCCATTCTTGTGATCGATAATTATGAGTTTTCCCTGTCCACCGAAACGATCGGAAAATACCACTTCTCCATCATCCACCGCTACAACGGGAGTATTTTCCGGTACTGCGATATCGATACCGTTGCTTATGACGCTGGTATTGTATCCACGGTACTCTTCACCAAAGCGCCGGATGATCCGTCCGTGCACAGGCCAGAGGATATTGATCTGGGTGAACTGATAGGTCGTTGGTTCTTTACCGCGGGCAACGGTCAATCTGGCGATCAGTGATTCCAGCTCGGCTGCATCCTGTTGCAGTTTCCTGATCCGCATTTGCAGACGTTGCTGTTCCTGTGTAAGCCGAGTGTTTTCCGTTTGCAAATTGCGGATCTGGCGTTCATAGGTGCGGTATTTTTGGTCTTCTCTACGTAATTCGCGGTTCACGCTTAAGTATTGTCGGCGGTGGTTTTCATAACTGTGGGTCAGGATCACCCGAATTCCGTCTTGGATCAGGAGTTCATTACTGGTTCGATTGATCATGGCACTCATGATCCGCTGTTGTCTGGCGCGGGGCATCACTTCGCTGGAATGAGTCAATCTGATCATGTGTTCAAACTCGTTATTGAGCAGGGATTCCAGATATCCGATGTTGCTACGGACATTTTCGATCCGCCGGTTAACCGAAGTCAATGAATCCCTCACCACCGACTCGTTTTGACGCAAGGTTTTTACATTGGCCTCCGTGCGTTGTTTGAGATTTGCCGTACGGGACAATTCCTGCTGGGTCTGCCTTTGTCTTGTTTCGGCTTGTCTTGCTTGATTTTGGGTAGTGCGGATCTCGTCCTCCAAGCGTCGTAATTCACGCATCTTGTTGTCCAGCTCATCCCCAAAATGCAAGGTTAGCATGAACTGCAGTAGCAGTAAGACGATAATCTTCTTCATCGGTACACCTTCAGGGTTTTGTTCATAAGTCAGGCAAAACTACGTGTGATAGATGTCAATTCAATTTTTATACCTTGCTTTGGTTCTGACGCCTTATCTATGTAGATTATGAATTACTTAGCAATTATAACCAGCGAATGAGAAAGCTGGGATTACTATCGGCTTTGGGATCAATTCTACCTGATTTTAGACAATGCACTTGACGAAAAAAACCTCTGGAGGACAAGGGACAAAAATCTATAGGAGAAGCGATATGCTTGGTGGTAAGAATATGAAAGACTTGATGAAACAGGCACAACGGATGCAACAGGAGGTGATGAAATCGCAGGAAGAACTTGAAAACAAGGTCTTTGAGGCATCTTCCGGTGGAGGAACGGTCACTGTCTCCATGAACGGCAAATATCTTGTCCAGAGTATCAAGATCGATCCCGAAGCCGTTGATCCCAGCGATACGGAAATGTTGGAAGATCTGATCATTGCCGCCTTGCAGGAAGTCCATTCCATTGTTGCCCGTGAAAGTGAAGCAACAATGGGAAAACTGACCAGCGGTATGAACATTCCCGGCTTGTTTTGATGATCGAATCACCCGCCCTGCAACGTTTGATCCAGGCATTCAACCGCTTTCCCGGAATAGGTAAAAAGTCCGCTCAACGGCTTGCCTGGCATTTGATCGGTCAGAACAAAGAGTATGCTGCCGAACTGGCAGACACGATCATAAACGCCGCAGCGAGTTTTGCTGATTGTCCGCAATGCCACACGCTATCGGAAAGTGATCCTTGTCCCATTTGTTCCGATCCCGGACGGGACGAATCATATCTTTGCGTGGTCGAAACGGCGCCGGACGTCTATCTCTTTGAAAGCATCCACGAATTTAATGGCAGATACTTCGTTCTGGGACATCTCCTTTCACCTTTGGATGGCCAAGGGCCTGATGATATCCGCATAGGCGAGTTAAGGGAACGCATAGCTGTCATGCAGCCCAAAGAATTGATCCTGGCGCTCAAACCATCTCCGGAAGGTGAAGCGACCATACATTTCATATCGGGGATCTTCAAAAACTGCGGCATTCTGATCACCCGCCTCGCCACCGGCATACCTTTTGGCGGGGATCTTGAATACACCGGCTCGACCACGCTGGCCAATGCCTTCAAGAGACGCTACAGAGTATAAATGTTCACCGGTACTATCGAAGCCACCGCGATCATTCAAAGTATCAGCCGCCACGGCAGTGATCACGTTTACAGGATCGAACGTCCCGATTGTTTTGACGACCTCAGCATCGGATGCAGCATCGCTTGCAACGGGATTTGCCTCACAGTTACCGCTGTGGATGACCGGTCCTTCAGCGTTGGGATCATGAATGAGACACTGCAGAAAACCACTGCCCGTGCCTGGCGCACCGGTAGTTTCCTTAATCTAGAGCGCGCCTTGAAAATTGGCGGACGCCTTGACGGACACTTGGTCTTGGGACATATCGACACTACTCTCGTCATGATCAAATGTACGCTGAAAAGTAATACACGATACATGAATTTCGGCTTACCGAAGCAATTTATACAGCTCGTCGTTCCCCAGGGATCGATCGCCATCGACGGAGTGAGTTTGACCATCGCCGAACTTTTTGAAGCCTCTTTTTCCGTAGCGCTGATCGGGCACACACTCTCACACACCGCATTATCCAAACTCAGCAATGGCGACAGCGTCAATATCGAATTTGACATACTGGGAAAATACATCCTCCGCAGCAGCAAGAGCGGCGGCAGCGGGATAACTATGGATTGGATCCATGAACAGGGCTTTTAACCTCATAATCATTCTGAGTATTACGCTGACCATCGGATGCGGCAACAAACGCAATCCCACCGGCGGTCCTATTGATACAGAAAAACCTGTTCTTTCCGCCACTTTGCCCGAACCTTACGGAGATATCTCGTCCCGGAGGATCGAATTGACCTTCTCCAAAGCGCTGGACAAATCCTCGCTGACGCGCGGCATTTACATCTATCCGCCCATTCTGGACAAAAAGGTGAACTATGCCTCCAATGTCGTGACTATCGAGATCCGTGAGGATCTGAAGCCCGATACGAATTATTATGTGACCCTCACCACCGCCATCAAGGACACCCGGGGCAATTCACTGGATCAGAATCAGACGCTGATTTTTCGGCACGGCAAGTTCAAAGACCATCGTATCTCCGGCGTCTTTCATCTGGAAGACGAAGCGGATGCTCCTCTGCCGATCTCGATCAATGTCCTCTCCCCCGATTCCCTGATGATCATGAGCCGCCAGTTCTCCGGCCGCGCTTATGCCATTGATGCGCTTAATCCCTCGGCACATATCCTGCGTGCTTTTATCGACAAAAACGACAATGGTCGCTATGATTATGGCGCTGAACCATATTTCGAGGGACGTACCCCACTTCAGCAGTTTGTCAATCTGGACATCAATCTTGCCTATGCCGACACCACCAAACCCGTCATCAACTCCGTCCATGTCGTCAGCGACCGTGAGTTGCGGATCACTCTGAGTAAGCCGTTACAACAGTGGAAAGAGGTCAAAGTCCTCACCCTATTTGAGCGTCGCCCCTTGCCCATTGCTATCACCATGATGGATGGCAAACTTTTGACCTTGCTCACCGAACCCGCCGATTCCACCCGCTATCTGCTCGAGATACATGAGGCAAGCGATGCCAAAGGCAATGTTCAATCCATTACCACACTACAATTTAATGGCTCGACCAGAGCCGACACTACTGCACCGGTGATCCTCGCCACATTTCCCCGTACCGGCACAGCCGTCAGCGACCTCAGACCAGTGATCGAGATCCATTTCTCCAAGATCATCCCCGCCAACGCCATCAAATACTCCCTGATCCGATCTGACACCAAGCAAGCTGTCCCCCTTGAGATCATCCAAGCCGACCACAAGATCTACCGCTTTCGCCCCAGCCAAGACCTGATCAATCAGAAGTCTTACCTGCTCACAATCAATGCCGCGACCACCGATTTCAACGGCAATCTGCTCGGACGGGACTTTGAGATGACATTTCTACCTCTCGTCAGACGGTAGATAATCAATACATATCTTTTCGGAAAAAGCTAAACTAATGGATTCAAAGTCATTGAAAATCTGTATTCCATACAAACGTAGGTAATCTATCTGTTCCATATTATCTGCTTCTGCTGATCCAGCATTATGCAGTGGTCTCACAAAGCTAAGATGAGTATGGATTCCGATGAGAAGAATGATATCTTGATTAAAAACAAACATTTGCGGAATAGCGATGATGTTGTTGGCTTGCCTATCTTGTTATGGACCATCACGAGATGCAATATACCTGCCCCGACCAAGATGGATAAAGGTCTCTGGACGACCGTCATGCAATGATCTGGTTAATCTGATGAGAAAAGAGCTAATGTCAGATACTACTCCTCAAAATGCGTTAGAAGTCCACCCAACGAGGAAGACGGTGATGGCTGTAAATCAATAAATGTGTCCAAACTCCAGACGGTAGTAAGAACCATTGCCTAACATCTGATAATTATGGAAAGCTTTGCATTTAGTCTTCTCACGATCTCTATCTCTGATGATCCCAGTATGGGCAAAGGTCTCTAATAGAGTGTTAATGGGCTTGAAGGACCAGATAGATTACAGGGATTATGACAATAGGACCAAGATATCAGATTGCCAACTGATCATTAAATCTCATAACGGCGGTAGATGACACTTGGTTCAGTCAGTTGGACTTGCCTTTGCCATGGATATGGTCGCTGTAAAAAAAGCACCCCTGAGTCTTCTGAATCGTGAACCTGAATCGGTATCATCTGCCATCCGCAAATAGGGTGCCCCGGAACGCTCCGCGACGGGATAGGGTACTGATCTCCCTTAGGACAACTGAAAACGGTGATCTATAGAATCACACCGCCGCCCAGGACAACATCGCCATCATACAAAACGGCGATCTGTCCGGGAGTTATGGCCATCTGTGGTTCAGAGAATTGGACGGAGAATGATCCTGGCTCCGACAGCGTGACTTTACAGGGTGCGGGATCGTGTTGGAGGCGGATCTTACATTGGGCGTAGAAGGTAGTGTCGGGTGGGCTGCCGGCGATCCAGGAAGCGGAGGATGCGCGGAGTATATCGCCGTATAAAAGATGTTTAGGACCGACGATCAAGCGGTTCTTTTCCAGGTCTATGGCGATAACGTAAAATGGTTCGCGTTGCCCGCTGATGCCGATGTTTTTTCTTTGTCCGATAGTATAGTGGATCAAGCCGCGGTGCCTGCCGATCTTTTTTCCATCCGGATTAATGATATCCCCTTGCTCAAAAGAGCCCTCAGCAAACAGGACGGAATGGTCATCGGTCTCCAAAAAGTCCTGACTTTCCTTTTTGTGCGCGAGTTCGGGGAAGCCGAGAGAATTTGCCAGCGCTTTGATCTCCTGCTTATGCATCTCGCCCAGCGGAAAGAGGGCTTGACTGAGGCGTTCTTGGTCCAGAAAGACGAGGAAGTAGGATTGATCCTTGCTCAGATCCACGGCCCTCAGTAGTTCCCATTTGCCACTGGTCACGTTAACCCTTTTCCTTACATAATGTCCGGTGGCATAAAGGTCAAAGTGAATTCCTGCTTCTTTTGCCTTGGCGGGCAGCAAGCCAAATTTCATCCGCTGATTGCAAAACACGCAGGGATTGGGCGTTTTCCCCGCTAAATAGGTGGAACAGAAATAGCCTAGGATATCTTTCTTGTATTCACTACTCAGGTCAATGACGTGATGAGGGATGCCCAGTTTGGCGGCAATGGCCCGGACCGAGGCGAGGTCATCTTTTTCGCCAGGACCAAAGCATCCGCTTTTGACCGATTCGGTGATTGGGATGCTGTCATCCCAGATGGACATGGTCAAGCCGATCAATTCATATCCCTGATCCATCAAGATCTTGGCCGCCATGGCGGAATCCACACCACCGCTCATGGCTACGGCTATCCGTTTACCTTTTGATTGCAGGGGTGTTATCCCGTGGTTCCTTTTAGTTTGATGTGTGGATTTCAAAGAAACTCTCCAGACGTAATAGCGTACGTTGGTCGATACATTCCGGTTGATCGCCTTCCAGCGTCAGAAAAGGCAGATCGATATATTTCTTGAGCAGGATGTTATCGATCTGGAGGTGGCAAAAGGATTGGGTGTATCCAATCACGGCATCGATCCGGCGCTTGATGATCTCGGTCTGGATATCTCGGAGGCGGTCAAACACGCTATAGGGATAGGTAAATGTGATATACTGCTGAACGATGTCATTCTCCAGGGCAGGCATGGCGAATTGACGTTGCACCTCGTTGAAGAGGACATCACCGCCCAGTTTGGCAATTGTGTCATACAAATTCAGATAGATCGGAGGAACGCCCAGGTAGCCGATACGCAGTTTATCTGGCAGGGGGTCACGGTTCCTTGCCTGCTCCAAAAAGGCGTCCAGCCGTTCTTCATACTGGTCGGGATCACCGAGGAAATCGGAGGAATTGATCAGCCACCAATGGTTTTCCTTGCCGCTTACCAACCGTTCTTTCCAGGTAAGATCGTCCAGGATCAGCAATTTACGGCGGATCTCGTCCAGGCGGATCTTGACCTTTTCCGTCTCGGCACGGCATACTTCATACCGCATTTCCAATTTTCCGATCTCGCGGTTCAATTCATCATAATCCCGTTCCGGTGGAAAAGAGAAGAACGTGACCGGCATCCCTTCGTCCGATAGCATCATCAGCAAGGAATGAGTATTGGAGCAGTCGCCTTGGATGACGCCGACCACTTCATCCAGGTCAGCGTTCATAGCAGCGGCATAATTTCCTTTGATCCAGGAACATACGGTGCGCGGAAAGCCCTTGAGTTCGGCTTGGCGGATATATTGAGCCGGATCGCTGGTCATGAGGATATTGTTGATATCCATCGGGATATGTCCGGCGGCAATGATCACTTCCACCGGCATGTTAGTGGTAAAACCGATCTTTTTACTGGTCTTCATAACTCATATTCAGGTATTGATCTTCCAGGTCCTGCATCTGCATCCGCCGTTCCTGGATCTTCTGTTCCAATGCCACCATGTGTGTCTGCAAGAGATAGACCTGCTCCTCATTGACATAGGTCTCGGACAGGGAGAGTTTGTGATGGATCTGGCTGAGGTCAAGCAGGAGGCGGTCGATCTCGGCATGGTAGGTATTGAGTTTTTGCTGGATCTGCTCAAGATACCAGGGATTAAGTTTTCGTTTCCGTTCCCGTTCCGCTGTTTTCGGTTTTTCCGGCTCTGGATCGGTGAATGCGGTCAGGAGGATGTTTTCCAGGTTGTCCTCGCTTTCGATGATAGTGGGGAAGAGGCGGTTATCCCGCAGTTGATTGCAAAACACCCAGTATCTTGTAGCCAATTGACTGATAAAATAACGGTCGTGTGAAACGAATACGACGGTTCCGCTATAATCCTTCAAAGCGCTGAGCAGCGCTTCGGTCATATCGATATCGAGATGGTTGGTCGGTTCATCCAGGATCAGGAGATTGGGGTTTTGATGGATCAGCAGACAGAGATAAAGGCGTGACTTTTCTCCACCGCTGAGGATGGAAACCATTTTTTGGGTATCGTCGCCGCGAAAGCCGAATCTTGCGAGCCAGGAGTAGATATAGCCTTGGGGCGCCATCGGAACGATCGCAAGCATGCTGTCAAAAACGGTAAGCGTTTCCCCTAGATCCACCTGATGCTGGTCATAATATCCGGTGATCAAACTTGCTCCCATTTTAAGGTTGCCGTCTATGATCTCCCTCTCGCCCAGAAGCGTCCGGAGTAAGGTCGTCTTACCGCAGCCGTTGCGTCCAATGATGCAGACCCGGTCTTGATAATGAACGCGGAGATCGGCATTTACCGCCAGGATGTGAGTATTGTCTATTCCCAGCGTCACCTCCTCCAGGATAAAGACGTCATTGCCGGAGCGGTGGGCGGAATTTATCCTGAGATTGCTCTGGTGACGGTGTTTGGGTCGTTTGACGATATCCAGTTTTTGCAACATTTTGAGCCGGGACTTAGCCTGATTGGTCTTTTGTCCCGCTATATTCTTGTCGACGAATTCCTGCGTTTTGGCGATGAATCGCTGCTGACGTTCAAACATCCGTTGCTGGCTCTTCGCCGCGATCGCCCGGGCTTCGCTGTAGGAACGGTAATTCCCTTTGGTAATGGACAATTTTGTATCTTCTAAAGCATAGATCGAAGTGATGGTCTGATCCAGAAAATGGCGGTCGTGGGATACCAAAAGATAGGGGACAGTGAGTTTCACCAAATATCCTTCCAGCCATTGGATCATCTCCAGATCAAGGTGGTTGGTCGGCTCGTCCAGGATCAGCAGGTCAAATTGCCGCAACAAGATGCCAGCCAATACGATGCGTGTCTGTTCGCCACCGCTGAAACTGCCGATCCGGCGGAACCAGGCGGACCTGGGGATGCCCAAAGAGGTCAGTACATAGGTCATCTCGTTCTCATATTCATAACCGCCCAGATGATTGAATTGCTCCATCAGACGGGTGAGTTTTTCATCCACGCCGGGCGAATGGTTGTCTCCGGCTTCCTGTGCCGTTTCCCTGATCTGATCGAAGAGTTCCAGCCATTGAGGCCGGGCGGCGCGGATGTAGTCATAGAGGATGAGATCTTCGTCCAAAGTGGGATTTTGGGATAGATAGGCGATCCGGCACTGACGGGGAAGCGCGACCCTCCCGCCGGTGGGTTCCAATTCTCCGATGATGATTCGGATCAGTGTCGTCTTGCCACTGCCGTTGCTGCCGACCAAACCGATACGGCTATTCTCTGAGACGCTGCAACTGATCTCGCGTAATACATGCTTGCCAGCATATTCCATTGACACATCACTCAAACTTATCATAACTTATCTCTTACACTATCCATACATTGGCTCATTTTCCAGATAGGGGCAGGGTGTCAATCTCAAAATTTTGCTTGTCAAAAACGGCGTTTCCAATTTCAAGGACCGGGTTAGGTCGGGATGTAGCGCAGTCCGGCTAGCGTACTTGAATGGGGTTCAAGTGGTCGCAGGTTCAAATCCTGTCATCCCGACCATCTTATCTTGAACCCTCGCACACCGGCAAAGCCGGTCCGTAACACTAGCTTCAGCTTGTCCGTCTCACCAGCGGAGCTGGTCAGTTACATAAACTTCAGCTTGTTTGTTTTCACACTCACACTCAATATAGGATAGCAGTCATCTGGTGGAACAAACGAGTTATCTCCCGTGGAACTGACAAGCTGTAGCTTATCCAACAGATCACTTGCGGCGATGAACCCCCGCCGCGGGCCCTCTTCTCAGATCAGATTCCATCCGATCCCATCCGCCAAAACCGGTGTCAACAGCTCGGCATCCGCCGCCCGGACGCTCTTCACCGGCATATCACCGCTCTGGACCCCATCCCGACTCAAGATCCCCAGATTCACATCGGGATCAAGTGTTTTATCCGCATACCTCATTGCCACAAAAAGCGAATAGACCGACTTCAGAACATCCGTCTGGTTGCTCAGTAACTCCGTATAAACCCGAAAGTCACGCTTTTAACCCACCGAAGCGCTCTGCCAGACCGTTCCCAGATTACTCTGGATCGCGGCAAAACTATTGTTTGATTCGGATCTGGAGGGCATTACCCATTTACCAGCGACATTACGTTTCCTCTTCGTACTGTAATGGACGATCAGATCATCCAGATTTAACTATATCAGGTGTGCTGCCCAGACTGGTTGATCGTGCTGATATGACAGCGCTTCCGCTTGATCAAGCGATTGGGATTTGCCAACAACTCGAACCACCGGTCACGACCGATCTTCAGATCCTCAGCACCGCTCAAGCGCATCATCCTGTGTA
>JBBISI010000017.1:0-43499 GCA_037441405.1 Candidatus Cloacimonadota bacterium | reverse complement strand
CTCGGTTTTGAGGCAGTTCATGAACAGACACTGGTACGAGGATGAAATAGAAGAGGTGGATAAATCCATATTTGCTCTAAAAAGGGTATCGCAAAGCTTCATAGTGAGATACAGGTTGTTCCCAGTGGATCGACTCACCATTATTCAAGCACTTAGGTGTAGGAAAGATTAATTATCATTTTGCTTGACGGTATTTGCTTACTGAATATCGTTCACCCCATCTTCACAACTGACAAATAATATGAATAAGGAGAGAAACTGATGGAGAAATTACGCTATCTGTTGCCTGTGCTTGCTCTAATGATGCTGAGTGGCTATCTTCATGCGGGAGGATTTGCCCTTTCGGGTGTCGGATCCCGTGCTACTGCCATGGGTGGTGCTTTCCGGGGTCTTTCGGACGATCCCAGTGCGATGTTCTGGAATCCAGCTGGTTTGGGATTTATGAATGAAAACTCGGTCTCTTTGGTTGGAACGTTCATACTAGCTGCTGCCAAATGGGAAAACAACGGCTCATATTACACCGCTGTCCACGGATTTCACGCCCGTGAATATGAAGCGGAGAAGAGCTTGAGAATGTTTCCCAATGCTTTCGTTGCCATGGCCGAGCATCCCAAACTCAAGTATGGTCTTGGTATGTTTGTCCCCTACGGTCTGGGAAGCACTTGGGATGTTTACACTCCTCCCGACTATCTTGGCGGTTTCAATGATTTTCCGGAACAAGAGATGATGAGCAATATCGTGATTTTGGACATTCATCCCGGCGTGGCATATCAGATCCTGCCCAATCTTTCTGCCGGAGCGGGATTGAGCGTGTTCTACGGAATGACCGATCTGGCGCAGGTCAGTTTTTCCTATAGCCCCGCCAACCCTCCTGCCCCGGAAATGTATCTCCCCACCACGTCCGATATGTCCGGATCCGGTATCGGTTTTGGAGGGAACATCGGCATAATCTGGAAACCCACTCCATGTTTGTCACTGGGCCTTGCCGGGAACTTACCTGCTCAGATCGATATGAAGGGTGAGGTCGAGGCATATACCTGGATCCCTCCGATGACCAAACTGGGCGGTACTTCCGATATCGAGACCTCCCTGAACCTACCCGGCGAGATCGGTCTCGGAATCTCTTACAAAGCCAAGCACAATTGGACAGTGAACCTCGATTATGTTTACACGATGTGGGATCGTCTGGATAAAGTGGTGGTGGACTTGGAAACACCGCTCACCATCAGTCCGAATCCCGACGAGCCCCAGCTATCGAGTTCTGAAGTGCTGTTCAATTGGGAAAACACCTCCCGGATCAGCATCGGCACTGAGTATAACATGGGCGGTAACTTCCTGCGGCTGGGATTCTACTTTGACCAGTCACCAATTCCGGAAGAAACCCAGACGATCACGCTCTCCGATATCGGCAACAAATTCAGCCCCAATCTGGGGTGGGGTCGCTACTTCGGAAATATCGGCATTGACGCCAACGTCCAGTATGTGATGCTTCCTGAACGAGAAGTTATGCAAGACGACACAAACATGGGGGGTAACCACAACGCAAATGCCCTCGCTGGAAATATCGGAATTAGTTACAAGTTCTAATCGAGTATTCAGCAGATCCCTATCCCTGGGACAATGAGTCCGCTTAAACATTGGCCGGCGGCGAGATCCGATCGCTGCCGGTGTTTTTTATCCACAACAGTTGTAGAATTCTATTCTCCTGGCCGGACATAATTCAATCTGAGGCGTGAGGCGACGGGCCGGTGATCGGAGATATTGCTATGGTAATTGATCCAGGATCCGACCATGTTCTCGATATTCAGTGTGCGGGTATGAAAACCGCCGAGTTCGTAGGCAAAAAAGAGTTCGTTGCTGACCAGGATATGGTCGATCATACTGGTCATACCCGGATATGAGGCATTCTGCCAGGTAGTATTTTGCGCGATATCCATTGAGGTGAATAGGTATTCATCAGGTTTATCAAGAAAGGTGAGAAAAACGTTGTATTCGCGGGGTTCTTCGATGCGGTCGTTCAGGTCGCCAAGCACGATAACCTTTTTATCAGGCAGGTTGGTGACGATATAATCGTCAAGTTTGATGCAGGCAAGGCGACGACGCACCTCTTCGTCCCACGAATCACTCTCATCAATAAAGTTGTCACCGAATGCTTTGAAGTGGTTGTTGATCAGATACACTTCCTGTCCCTGCCAGAGGATCTCAGCGACGTATGGCGGGCGCGGGAAGGGATTGTTCATGTTGTTGTAAATGGTATAGATATCCCTAATCTGCACAGTTCGGGTGTCATACAGATATGCTAGGCGATAACTTGATGTTGCCTGTGAAATATAGACGCTGTAGTGATCCAGACGAGAGGCGAGTTCCAGCATTGGCTGCTGATTGTTTATCTCCTGCAGAGCAATCACATCTAGGTGAAGTTTGGGGATGGTCTGTGCCAGAAAATCCAAGGTGTTATTGCCTGCCCAGGGAAATTCTCGCAGGTTCCAAGTGGCGATATCAAAGGTAGCAGATGTGCCAAAGGCAAAGGCGGAACTATCCGGATCACCCGGATCCATAAGGTTAGTATTGGTGCCGCAACTCATCACGCTAAAACATAATGCCATCAGCATAACTGGTAGTATGTATAATCTGCGACTGATCATTTATACCTCTTTTGCTGCCCCCTTTACTGTTAAGGTGATATCTGTCAAGAATAGATTAACCCTGGGGCTTAAGGTGTGTTTGCATTATTTGGTCCCTTATTAGGGGCGTTGCCCGTTCTGGAATCACAAAATGTCAAGAACAGGAGAATGAAATTTCTTCTTTGATCCCGGCGCAGGCCGTAGTTGCCACGGATTTAGTTTGACGGATAGTTTGGATATGACCGTACAGAAATCCGCTCTGATTCATTCAAAGGTCTTAAGATAGTTTAGATTCAATCGGGCAGGTGTTTCCACCTCTATTCTTCCTGCTCAATAACCTTAGTATAACCTTACGACCGTAAGGTTATACTAAGGTTATACTAAGGTTACCAAGCAAGGAGAACTGTTAGGTCATCTCTCCGTGTTATTCAAGTGTTTTCTCTCCTAGACCCCTTGCCGGGAAGGCGAATTCTGTCAAGGATAGATGAACCTTGGGGCATAAGATGTGGCTGCATAGATTTTTCCTTTGTTTGGGTATGAACGAGTTGTTCGTTGTATGGAAGAGAAAATGATAGGAGGTTCAGGAATGGAAATTGCATATAACCCCTGCGTCAATATAGGAGGTTTGAATGAGATTGACCCTAATCATCGTCATAATGATGATAATCAGCGTAATGACCGCTGCTCCATCGGAACGTGTGGAAACCACTGGCAGTAGAGTAAATGTCAGAATTCAGTCATTGCGTACCGAACCCCATGTCGCAGAACCCATAACAGATGAAGATGTACACGATGTAAAACCCAGCAGCATCATTGGCAGAACCTATGCCATTCCTTATGCCAATGCCACCGTTGAGGTTCAAAATATGATCTGGAACGTTTTTAACGCCCAGGGACAATTGGTCGGGGAATCCCATTACCGTTCCTCAGATTGGATTTCAGTATCTAACCGGTTGAAATTCCGCGAGATGCACGGGGTAACCGTGAGTATGGATACCCAGAGACGGGTGGGTGATGAAATACACACGCTGCGGGAAGTGGAATTCACCGTCAACGGCTCCGAGCCGATGCCAATCCCGACTCACATATCACCGGCTTTTGCAGAAGCCTATCGCCGTCTGGCATCCAATTATGAAACGTCCTACCTGGCGAATCTCCCCCTATCCCGTCCCAAGATGCTGATCATCAGCCACAATCAATTGGAATCCTTCCTGGGTGAATTTGTCAACTGGAAAAAGGCTTTGGGATTTGAGGTATATGTCATTACCAAGCAAAGCATCGCCACCAATCCTACGGTGAATCAAGTCAAAGGCGCAGTATATAATCACTATATCCAGCACAAGAGTGACTATTTGCTCATCATGGGCGATGTGACCGGCACCTTTGCCATCCCGACCAATATCTATCCCTCGCCGACCGGTCCTGAACAAAATGCGGATGACAACCACTATGGAATGTTGATCGGCGATGACTATTTTCCGGAGATGCTGGTAGGCCGGTTTTCCTTTGCTGATGTCAGCGAATTCCTCACGATGATAAACAAGACCATCCGTTATGAAAGAAATCCCCACATGTCTGATACTGCCTGGTATTCCCGAGCTTTGGTGGTAGCTGGCAACTATGCCGAGGGCGGGTTGCGTCCTATAACTCCGGTGCTAACCTCCCGCTGGGTGCGCGAGAAGATGCTGGACTTTGGTTACACTCAGGTCGATACGGTTTTTTATCCGCCCAGTTATCCGGGCACTTCGTCGATCCAGGCCTCGATCAATGCCGGTGTTTCGATCATAACCTACCGTGGCTGGGGTGATGCCAACGGCTGGCATTATCCGCTGTTTCATATCCCGAACATGAACAACACCTTTAATGGCGCCAAGATGCCCATTGTATATTCCATTGTATGTAATACTGGCGACTTTGCCAATCTGAACGTTAATCCTTGTTTTGGCGAGCGATGGATGCGGATGGGCTCGATCAATTCACCCAATGGAGCAGTCGCTTTTGTTGGTCCTTCTGATCTGCATACCCGGACGCGGCTGAATAACTCCATTTCCAGTGGAATGTGGGGAAGTATCTACGATTATGGTGTGCGAATCTTCGGCAGCACAGTGTTGGCCGGCAAGATTGAGTTCTATAACAACTTCCCCAATGATGCAGGTCCCAATGGCTTGGTAGCTTTCTATTTCCGGATCTACAATGTCCTTTCCGATCCATCGATGAACATGTGGGTGCTTACTCCCAACATGATCTCCCCCCAAGTGATCGCTGGCGGCACTACCTTTGCCCAATCCGACAGCCATATCCGGATCGATGCCCCGCACTTGAATGATGCCGTTGTAACCGGCACCAAAAATGGCGGGGATTTTAGTTTTACCCGGATCAGCGGTGGATTTGCCATTCTACCCATCGATCCCGAACAGACGGGCGACCTCATGATCACGATCAGTAAAGAAAACTACCATCCGTTGGTCGCTACGCTTACCACCTCAGGCATACCTTCCATCGGCGTTTCCGCCAACAATCTCACGACCAGTGGAACAGTGATCAATCCTCATCAGACCTACAATCTTGCGCTTACGCTAAAGAACTATGGCAACACTACTCTCAACAACGTGACGGCAAACCTGACAACCAATCAGCCGGAGATGTTGTCCATCGCCAATAACACTCAAAATATCAGCAGTTTGGCGGCAGGACAGACCACCATCGCCAATTTTACTCTCAATGCCACACATCTGGTTCAACCCCGCCGGATCATTACTTTCAATTTACAGCTCAGCCCGATGGACGTCACGCATAGTTTCCAACTCATGACCGGCGGCGCGGAGATATCCTTTGTGTCATACAATGGGATACTGCATCTGGGACAGAACAACACCATCACCTTCACGGTCATCAACAATGGAACGGTTCCGCTCAGCGGGGGCAACGTAAATGTCTATACTCAAACCACCGCAGCAGAGATCACCACTCCGGTCGTAAACCTTGGCAATATCGCTGTGGGTGAGACCAAGACCTTTCAGGCGGGCATCCAGATCGCTGCAGATACTTTCAGTGGACGGAACATCCCCTTGAGATTTCTGTTCACCGATGCGCAAAACTACTCTTATAACCGGTACTATACCGTAATAGCAGGCATCCCCTCCACCACCGATCCCACTGGTCCCTGCGAGTATGGATATTGGGCTTATGACAGTTTTGATACTGCTTTTGCCGAAGTACCGGTTTACAACTGGATCGAGATCGATCCGCGGGATGGGGGGCAAGGCAACGTCTATCTCAATTATGACGATGGAACGATCACGATCGACCTGCCATTCACTTTCCGCTTTTACGGTAGGGACTACAATCAAATGAGTATATGCTCCAACGGCTGGATCTCCTTTATACCCACCTGGATGATCGACTTCAATAATCAATACATCCCTGCTGCTCTCGGACCATACGCCATGGTAGCACCATACTGGGACGACCTCAAGGGATTGAAGATCGGCGTTGACCCTGATGGCAACGGCATCTTTGCCGATATGCGGATATGTTATTGGCACGATCAGGCAAACAACCGCTTTATCGTTCAATGGAACGATGCTTACAATCAGTTTACCATTGATCTGGGACAGGATGCGCATCTGGAGAAATTCCAGATCATCCTCTTTCCTCAGGCGGGACGGGATGGCGAGATCGTCTTTCAGTACCATACCGTGGATAATCCCGGTACCGGTTCAAATTACTGCACTGTCGGTATTGAAAACCATACCCAAACGGTTGGCTTGACATATACCCACGCTAATATCTATCCCTCAACCGCAACGCTTCTGCAAGCGGAACTGGCGATCAAATTCACTACTATCCCCCCGGACAGCTATGTCAGCAACAATGATGCGATCAATGCCCTTCCGCCTCAATTAGGCCAAAACTATCCCAATCCCTTCAATCCATCCACAACCATTGCCTTCAGCACCATGCAAACAGGCAGAGTAAAAGTCAATGTTTACAATCTCAAAGGACAATTGGTCAAGACCTTGATCGATTCAGAGGTCCCGGCAGGAAAACACTCTCTTGTCTGGAACGGTATAGATTACAAAGGAACCAGCGTCTCATCGGGCATATATTTCTACCGGCTGGAGACCGCTCATTATACTCAAACCAAGAAGATGTTACTAATGAAATAGACCCAATCTCTCACCTCCAAATAGCCCCGTTCCTATAACCAGGGCGGGGCTTTTTTGTTGGCTTCAGCCATATTGTCAGGATATGTGGGGAGACGGTCTGGTTTGAACGTATGGTACTGCCCGACAGACGAATAGCATTAGCGAGAGGATTTTGTGCTTGACAGATATAGCCCCAGAGAAGAGTATGAGCACTGTTTTTAGTAAGAGAATACAATATGAAGAAAGAGATCAGAAATATCCTTGCCGTGATACTTGGGCTGCAATTGACCGTTATCGTGCCTGTTATCGCAAATTCGGCAAATACGACCGGAAGTGAAGAGATCAGCCAACATCAAAGTGACTTGGTAATCGATTCACTTCATACTCAGGAACCACCAGGACTGGAACTCATTCCGGAAACGATGGTTACGTCTTTTTATGGGGGTCGTTTCCATGGCAGAAAGACAGCAAATGGCGAACGATTCGACAAATACCAATTAACCTGTGCCCACAAAACATTACCTTTTAATACAATCCTCCACGTCACTAATCCTCTTAATGGCAAATCTGTCACCGTGCGCGTCAATGACCGCGGACCATTCATACGGGGCAGGCATCTGGATCTATCCTATGCGGCTGCCCGGGAGATCGGTATGCTCAAGGCGGGAGTGATCAAGGTCGAAGTAAGAAACCTGGGTATTGCCGGAGAGGATCATCCAGCAACGGCTCCCACAGCACTGGCGTTTTCTTCGCCTGAATAATCCGGATCGCTGCAGACGCCTTTTAGATTCTGATGGTAGAGCATGTTTCCTTCAAAGGGTCCCTCCCCGTCAGATATTCCGATGCGGTGCAAAATGCACTGAATAACGACACACCTGTCATCGCCCTCGAATCCACCGTCATAACCCATGGTTTGCCTTATCCCCAAAACATCGAAACGGCTCTGTGTCTGGAACGGATCGCATATGAACTGGGCATCGTCCCCGCTACGATCATTATTGTGGATGGACTGATCAGGATCGGACTGGATGAGGACTTGATCCGACGCTTGAACCTTGTCGCGGAAAAAACGGATAAATCAACTAATGGTGACACTTTCAACAAGTTATCCCTGCGTGATTTGCCTTGGGCAATGGCCTCCAAAGCCAGTGGCGGCACAACCGTCTCGGCCACCATGGCGATCGCCCATCATTGTGGCATACCGGTTTTTGCGACCGGCGGGATCGGAGGCGTGCATCGTGGCTGGCAGATTCATCCCGATATCTCAACCGATCTTATCGCTCTATCGCGGATACCGATGATGGTCATATCCGCTGGATGTAAAGCGATTTTGGATGTCTCTGCCACGCTGGAAGTTCTGGAAACGCTCGGCGTTCCCGTTTACGGATGGAGAACCTCGTCCTTCCCTGCTTTTTACACGCATCAGAGCGGGCATGTCATTCCGCAACTGGACACAGTGTCTCAGATCACTGCGGCATTTCGGTACCACCTATTACAGTATGGCAAAAAGGTACAAGTGACGCCAGGCATGCTGATCGCCAATCCCATTCCCCCCGAGTATGAGATACCGTCTTGCCACATCGAGCCCATGATCAATGATGCCTTGGCAGAAGCCGCACAACAAGGGATCATAGGCAAAGGTGTAACTCCTTTTCTCCTCGCTTATCTGGCACAGCGGTCCCACGGCGAATCGGTGGGGGCAAATCTGGCACTTTTGGAGAGCAACGTACGGCTCGCCTGCGAGATCGCTCGACAGATCGTAGCGGAGGATTCCAAACCTCCGAAATTATAGAAAAGGAAGAACCATGAGGATATACATTTCCATCGATATGGAAGGAATGCCCGGAACCTTTAACTGGGCACAGGAAAAGACAGACCGCAAAGCGGTTCAGAATTGCATCCACCACCACGTCAAGACAGTGATCGAAGCGATCAAGCATAGTCCGCGCAATTCTGAAATCACCGAGATCGTCATTGCCGATTCCCATGCCGCCGGAGATAATCTACCCTATGAGATTACTGCTGTGGATGAGAGGATCGCCTTGATTTCAGGCGGACCGCGTCCTCATTATATGATGCCCATGTTAAGCGCTGATTATAACCGTGTTTTCCTCCTGGGATACCATGCCGGAACGGGTGCTTTGCACGGTAGTATGGATCACACCTATTCCAGTGCGTGCATCCAAAATATCCACATCAACGGCAAAGCTGTGAGCGAAGCGCTGATCAATGCCGCCTACGCCGGCCACCTTGGCATCCCGGTCACGCTCGTATCAGGCGATCTGGCTCTGCGACTAGAACTTAAGCAGAGCGATGCCATACCCTGGGTGGACTACATTACTACCAAAGAAGCTGTTGCTAAATATGCCGCTAAAAACTACTCCCAAACCCTCATCTGCCACCAAACGACCGCTGCCGTCAGCCAAAACCTCGCCCGCTCCCGCCAAGAGTTTCCGCTCTTCAGATTTGATGCTCCCATCACGCTAACTATCGAATTCCGTTGCACATCCATGGCAGATATGGCAACCATCATGCCGGAGGTGAAACGTATAGACGGCAGAACGGTGCAATATACCCATACCGACTACTCGGTGATCTTTGAAGCGATCATGGCGCTGATCATCCTCGCTCATAGCTCGGACGGATAACTCACCGCAATTTTCCCAGTTTCCTCCCTATGGATCGGTTCGCCTGTACCTCAGGTTCGCGTCGAGATCGCCTCGAGTACTCGAAGCGAACACGACTTGAAACATCAAGAGAAAGAGCGTTGCATACGCTGGTATCACCAAGTGTCGAGACCGTGAGAAAAAAATTCGTCTCTCCTTCCAGCGCAGTTAGTAATAACTAAGGATAGTGCCTGTCCGATAGTTTGGATACTCGTTGAATCAACCACTCTGAATTATTCAACGGTCTCAAGAAGGTTCAGATTCAAGCGGAATAGTGCTGTCTCCTGCATTCTCCCTGCTTCATAACCTTAGTATAACCTTACGCTCGTAAGGTTATACTAAGGTTATACTAAGGTTATCAAGCAAGGAGGAAAGTTTTAAGTCAACTCTCTGAATAATTCAGCGGTCTTGAGAAATGTATCGATCGACCGATCCTGAAACCCGTTACTCCGCAGCAGTGGGCAAAAGCAGATCAAGGATCGCGCTCCGCAGTTCGTGGTTTTCTTCCGGTGGTGTCTGAGGGTTCTTCCGGCGAAAAGCGGCGACGTCAAAACTGCTGATAAATCGACCGGGGATGGCGCTCATAACATCGATACGGTCGGAAAGACGTAATGCCTCGCTGATATCGTGGGTGACCAGGATCACCGTTAGATTTATTTTCTGGGTGATCTCACTCAGCCAGTTTTGTAATTGCAAGCGGGTCAATGCATCCAGATTGGCGAAGGGCTCGTCGAGGAGAAACAGATCCGCGCCGGTCATATAAGTGCGTAAAAAGGCAATTCTTTGGCGCAGACCTCCGGATAACTGCCAGTTGTGATGAGTGGTGTGATCCTGAAGTCCGAACAGGGGTAAAATATCATGGATTTTTTTCAGCGCCGGTGCGATCGGACTACCCTTGATCCGGATAGGCAATAGAACGTTGTCCAATGCCGTCAGCCATGGTAAAAGGAGGTCGTCCTGGGGCATATATCCGAGGATTCCTGTTTTGCCGGTAATATCATCGTCCCGGTAGAGAATGCTCCCTCCGTCCGGTTTGCTGATCCCTGCCAGAAGTTCCAGAAAAGTGCTTTTACCGCAACCGCTGGGACCCACGATGCCGACAAATTCGCCATGATGGATCGAGAATGTGGCTGAATCAAGGACCAGCACCGGCTTGCCTTGAAAAAGAAAGGACTTGGATATGCTCTCAGCCCGCAGGATCGGTACGGTCATGGCAAAAACTGATTGGTGAATGCTTTTTCCGTATCTATCCTGAGATCGGTCAAACGCTGGTCATGCATCCAGCCCGCAAAGCGTTGCCAGACTTCCGGTTTCTGAAATCCCCACTTGTGAGAGTCGCTCTGGAAATGGTTACTGAGATAACGCTGGCTTTGGATCACCAGGTCCCGATCCAGTTCCGGAGCGTGTTTTAGCAGGATCTCTGCCGCCTGATCCGGATTCTGGATGGCATGCTCATAACCCTTGGAAACGGCACTCATAAACTTTGCGACCAGTTCGGGATCATCTTTGATGATCGATTCATTGGCGATGATCACCGGAGTGTAGTAATTCAGGGCAGGATGCAGGTCTTTGAGGGGGATGAAATTGATGTCGATCCCGCGCAGTTCTGCTGCTACACCGTCCCAGCCGTAGAAAATCCATGCAAAGTCGACGTCCCTGCCTATGGTCGAGAAAAAGTCATAGATGCCGGAGATCACCCTAACGGAAGAAAAGTTCGCCTGGGCGTTTTCCATCACCGAGCGCAGAATATCCAGTTCGATCGGTGAATCCCAACTGCCATAGCGTTTGCCGGCAAAGTCCGATACCTTGGTGATATTGGCACTTTTAAGGGAGGCAAATCCGGAGGTGTTGTCAGCGATCACGGCGGCGATTGATACCAATGGTATGCCTTGAGCGCGAGCCATGATGACATTTTCTTGATAACTGACGCCAAATTCGGAATCGCCGGTTGCCACGACTTGATCGGTAACGTTCTGCCCTGGCTGGACGATGCTGACCTCCAGTCCCGCAGCTTTGAAATAACCCAGTTCATGAGCCACGTAAAGTCCGGTATGATTGGTGTTTGGCGTCCAATCGAGAGTTACGGTCACTCGTTGCAGATTGCTGTTGTTTGCCTTGCGGCTTTTTAAAATGAACACGCCAAAGACCAGTAAGCCCAGGCAAAGAAGAATGATCAGAGTGTTTTTCATGAGAACTCCATTTTATGTTGTTATTCTGATTAGTTATGCTCTGGGATGGAACATCCGATGTGTTTCCATCAGATAACGCATGTCCACATGCGTGTAGATCTGAGTTGTATTCAAACTGGAATGTCCCAGTAAACTTTGGACGATGCGCAAGTTCACTCCCCCTTCTAGAAGGTGGGTGGCAAATGAATGGCGAAAGGTATGTGGGGTGATGTCCTTGCGGATGCCGGCTTTGATGACGGTGTTGCGTAGGATCTTCCAGAATCCCATGCGGGTCATTCTACCAGCTCGGTTATTGAGAAACAGGACATCGGTATTCGTAAACTTCATCAGAACGGGACGGGTCTGATTCATGTAGGCCTGGAGCAATTCCGCCACGGAATCAAAATAGGGCACATACCGTTGTTTCTTCCCTTTGCCGCGCACCAGGATCACTTGATCGGTGGCGTTGATATCGTGCACGGTCAGTCCCAGCTGTTCCGAGATGCGCATGCCGGTTGCGTAAAGGAGCTCCAGCATCACTTTGTTGCGCTTTTCCAGAGTTGTCTCATTGGGAAGGGAATCCAGCAATTTCTTCATTTCATCCACGCTGAGAACGTCAGGGAGGTGTAGTCCCAATTTGATCGTGGGGATGAGGTCAAAATCGATATTCGTCTTTATGCTTTCGGCAGTAAGATAGGTGAAGAACTGCTTGAGTGCCACGCGTTTGCGGGCGAGGGTGGTGTTTTCCAGTCCGATCTGGTGGAGGGCATGTAGGTAATTGACGATATGATGCGATTCGTAATCACCGATTGCTTGCAGATCAAAGCCAAGGAAGTCGGCAACATCCCGACGGTAACTGTCCACGCTGTTTTCTGCCATCCCTTTTTCCACTGTGAGATAATAGCAGAAGCCATTGAGATAACTGGTCTGCTGTGCCGGCAGTCCTTCAGCTTTACTCACTGCTGTAGTAGTTTGGCGTTTCCTTGGTGATGCGGATGTCATGGGGATGGGATTCCTTGAGACCGGCGGGAGTGATCTCGATAAACTCCGCTTTTCTATGTAGTTCAGCGATTGTGGCGGCCCCGCAATATCCCATTCCGGCGCGGAGTCCGCCAACCAATTGGTGTACAAAGTCCTTCAGTGGTCCTTTGTATGGCACCATGCCCTCGATGCCTTCGGCGACGAGTTTTTTCTCGTCTTCATCATAATGAAAATAGCGGTCTTTACTACCGCTGCGCATGGCACCCAAAGATCCCATGCCACGGTAGGACTTAAATCTCCTTCCATTATAGATGATGAATTCACCCGGACTTTCATCGGTGCCTGCAAAGAGGGATCCGATCATTACGGAATTAGCGCCGGCGGCGATGGCTTTGACGATATCGCCGGAAAATTTCACACCTCCGTCAGCCACGGATGTAATGCCATGTTTGGCAGCCATGCCAGCGCAATCCATGACCGCCGTGAATTGGGGAACGCCAATACCGGCAATCACGCGGGTCGTGCAAATGGAGCCGGGTCCGATGCCGATCTTGATGATGTCTGCACCAGCATCGATCAGATATTGAGTTGCCCCGGCTGTGGCGACGTTCCCTGCCATAATATCCAGCGAGAGATGCTTCTTGATCTTGCGCACAGCGGCTTCGATGTGTTTGTGATGGCCGTGGGCGGTATCGATCACGATCAGGTCTGCTCCCTTTGCCGATAGTTCCTGTGCCCGTTCAAAATAGTCGCCGGTCACACCCACTGCTGCGCCTACCAGGAGTCGGTTTTTCTTGTCCTGAACGGCATTAGGGTAGTCGGTGGCTTTCATCAGGTCTTTGACTGTGATCATTCCAATCAGTTTCTGGTCGTCATCCACAATCAGTAGTTTTTCGATCCGGTGCTTTTGAAGCAGGGCTTTGGCTTGGGTCAATGTGACATTGGGGGGAGCGGTGATCAGACGGGAGCGCGGTGTCATCAATTTCTTGACCGGGGTATTCATATTTGCTTCAAAGCGGATATCACGGTTAGTGATGATGCCGACGAGTTTACCTTTTTCCACCACAGGAAAACCACTGATCTTGTATTTGTGCTTCAAGTCATACACCTCAGCCAGCCTATCAGATGGAGATACAGTGTATGGACTGGTAACCACCCCACTTTCGGCGCGTTTGACCAGGTGCACTTCATTGGCCTGTTCGGCAATGCTGAGATTCTTATGTATGACGCCGATCCCGCCTTCCCGTGCCAGAGCGATGGCCAAAGCGCTTTCCGTCACCGTATCCATGGCAGCACTAACGATCGGGATCTTCAATAGTATCCTATTGGTTAGACGGGTCTGCACATCCGTCTGTGCTGGGATCACTTGCGAGTGCTGCGGTACCAGCAGGACATCGTCAAAAGTGTAGGTCTTGCGGATCTTTGAATTCACGTGGGTCTCCTTTGATGATCCTTGGGCAGATCGAAACCCCTTTGACATTATAAATTGGGTCGGTTATTGCCGATGCGGCTGATCACTTGCCTCAAGCTGGGTGAAAAGATGCTATTCGGATTGTTCTTCAAAAATTCCCGTGCCAATCTCAATTCATACTCGCGGTCACGCACCAGACGCACTTCCATCAATACGGCATATTCAGCGGTTATGCCATCTTGCCAGTCAAAATCCAGTATATCCAGTGCTTTGTCGATGTCGGAGAGTGTAACTGCCCACTCTGCTGCCAGGATGAGCAATTCTTCCTCACCGTTGCTCTTAAACAAACTAACCAGCGAATCCACCGCTGCAACATCCATCCTCTGTCTCAGGCGGTAAGCATGGTAAAAAGCAGGTCTGTCCCGTTCCTTCAACCCAAAGACCAACATCATCTGATAGATGGCGTCATTCACATAAGGACTGGCAGGATGGCTGATGATATATTCGTTCATCAGGGTATCCGCCTTGCCGGTCTGATCGTTCATTAGGGCAATCAGAAAATAGTAATACTCCTTGCTGGGGACGAGCCGGGCATCGGTAATGTTTCGCAGCAACGTTGTTGCCTTGGTGGTTTCGTTATTGATGATATAAAGACGGGCGATATCCAGATCGATCTCCTGGCGCTGAGCAGGATGATGACAAAATTCTGCGGCTTGGCGATACCAATCTACCGCAGCGGATGTGCACTTGCTATCTGCCAGGGAGATCTCAGCCATGAGTTTACGGGCGTCGTAATTGACCTTCATACGGTTGCGGTGACGGCTTTGAGGATCGCTGGAATCAATGATCTGCAGCAGGTATTCCTGTGCTTGATCCAATCTTTTCCCCCGATAGGAGATATGCGCCAGACGTAAGAGATGCTCCGCTTTTTGAACGGTATCTGCCGTGGTTTGTGCCAGATGCTCGTAGGCTAGGATGGCGACCTCATCGTTGAGGGCAATGAATTGATCCTCAGCAAAGCGCTGCACTTTGTCAGGAGCCAATGTCTTGTAGATATCAAGCGCTCCCTGATAGTCATTTATATGCATCAATGCTAGGGCATGCACTTCCCGCAATATCGGATTCTGATGCCTGGCAGCATGGTCATCGACTACCCTGATCATCTCCGGATCTTCGCTCAGGATGGACTTCAATTGATTGCTGATGAAATAGATATGGCCCGGATTGGTCTCCAAGAACCGCAGATATTCATTCACCGCCCGTTCATAGACACGGTAGTTCAGCGCCGTATTCGCTGTCTCCAGCATAAAAAGATTGTCATTGTTCATTTGCTTTCTGGCGCTATCATACAAGCGGAGAACGATGTCAAAGAATCCCCGTCGCTCAAAGTAGGACGCGATCAAGTAGTATTTATTCAGGTCATGGTTGACCATCGGCAGATAGCCCAATACCATCTGGAAAGCGGCTTCTCCCCTTCCCTGATTGATGGCAAGTTGGATGTTTAATTCGGTGAAAACATGTTGTGGCAGGATGGATTGATGGCGGATCAGCGCTTGCTCGGCTTTATCCAATTGCATAAGAACGTAATACAACTGAATGAGTTGAACTGCGGAATTGGCATCCTGGGGATACTTCTGGAGGATGGAGAGCCAGGTCTGTTCCGCTGCTGCATACTGACGTTGTGCCATCTGCTGATGTGCCTGCTGGGTAAGGATTTGCAGTTCGTTATACGGGGCATTCAGAGCCTGCATCAAAACAACTAAACAGATGATACAGCCAAGGACCAGAAAACGCTTAATCATTCGTTCGCCTTTTCGTTCAGGGTCTTGAGATAGTGCTGGATAACTTGTTGATATTCGCGGGGATAGGTTCGGTATTGTTCATCCAACATGGCATTTCGCCGCAATTGATTGTAGTCAAAGTCGCCATCCCTTCTGGCGAAGGGGACGATATCAGCAGTCTCTCCCCGCCGTTTTTCAGTGAATTCACGTTTGTTGATCGACCGGGTGGCGTCCAGCATGCGGGAGAGGATGCGTTCCTGCCTTTGCAGGAGGTCGCGGTTGATCTGATTGTTGCGCAGTTGTCTGGCCACCGTTTCCGCATCATCGATGATCTGTTGGATGGTATTGCCTTGTTTTTGGGCTTCGGGATTGTTTTGCAGGGCGCGTCTGAGGTTATCTGCCAGGCGTTGTTGTTCCTGAGCCAGACGCTGAATCTGTTGTAGCATTGCCGCATCTTGCCTGCCTCCTTGCTGCATCATTTGCATCATCAATTGCTCGGTCAGCATATTCATCGCCATCTGTTCCTGTCCCATTTGCTCCAGCATCTGCATCAGGGATTGCATACCGCTTCCGCCACCCGAACCGACAGAGGGGCTATTCAGCGCTTGCATCAGGTCATAGGCCATAAGATTCAAGCCACGCTGGATATTGGTCAAAATGTCTCTGGTTGCCCGAAACATCAGATCACCGATATTAGTAAAGATCTCGCGATAGTTTTGATTGGTATAACTGAGATCCATATAAAACTTAGGCGGCAGGTAAAGAGTGACCTGAGGATTGGCAAAGAGCCGGTTCATCGAGATCTGCAATCCTTCATACTGAGCGATGAGTTCGGAGATGATCTGATAGGGATCGTTGCCAAAGCGGGTGGTGGTCTCCTCGTGTTTCTTGGAAAAGATGAGGATCTCGCGGATGGCATTTTGCATTGCCTGTGCCACCATTTGTTGTGTAGATCCGCCCATTGATTCCTTCATGGCGGCGAGCATTTGCGTAAATATCCTCATCTTTGCCCGTGCTTGTTCCTGTTCGCTCATAGATTGAGAACGCTGATTTCGCGACAAAGAAGACGCACTTTTGCTCAGGTTTTGCTCCATTTGGTTGCGTTGCATCTCGCGCATCAGTTCCTGCAGTTGTTGCATTGTCTGCCTATCCTGTTGAGGATCGAGCATCTTGCTGATCTTGTCGAGCTCCTGTTTGAGGTTATCATATTTCTCGGCGATGTTCTGTTGTTCCTGAGCCAGGCGCTGGCTATCCTGAGAATTGTCCGATGTCTTTTGTTGAAGAGCGGCTTGCATCTTTTCCATCTCTTCGGAGATCTGCAGCGCTTTTTGCACTGCCTGTTCTTTTTTTATGCTTTCGAGGAGTTTCAAGGTCTGATCAATGCGTTGGTTAAAGTCCTCAATGGAAAAGCGGAAATTTTCCATCGCTTTTTTCAGGGACTCGGGATCGAGGTTTTGCAGCGCATTCTGAAATTTTTGCATCGCTGCGATCAGATCATCATTGCTGATCTCTTGCATTAATTCCTGGATCCTCACCATCTTTTCCAGGGTTTCCGGAGGTAGTGCTTGATTTGCCTGCATCTTATCGATGAGATCCTGATAATTCTCAGCGATCTTTTCCACTTGCTCGCTGAGTTTTTCCTGATTCTGGAGTATGTTCTCCAGTTGTCGCTGTTCCTGCCAGTTCAGTTTTTCGTCGCGCAGCCATTCTCGACGTTTCTGTTCAAATTCCTGTTGCAGTTCCCGAGAGCGATCCCGCATGGATTGCAGTTCGTCTTTCTTCCGCGTTTCCTGCTTTTCCAATTCACGGTAGATCTCTTCAATGGAAGGGAATCGCGCCCGATAGGATTGGGAGACGCCTTTCTGGGACTCCGGGGAATTGTCATAAATGACGGCATAATAGGTAACTACGTGTCCGGGGAGTAACTGCAGATCGCGCAGATTCCATAGGTAATCCTTTTCATGGATCTTGCCACTGATGATGTTTTGGATCGGGTTGATCTGTTCCGGTGCTTCATTGACCCGGAAGACCAATTGACAATCCTTGAGTCCAAAATCGTCATCTGCATAAAAATACAAGGGCAACAGCATGTTTTGATTGAGGATTACATCCTCGCCCGGCATCAGGATCCTGATCTGGGGAGGCATATCAGGGATGATCGTTATCCGTTTTTCCTCCGGACGTGAGCGGCGACCCAATTCATCAGTCATTTCCAGATACCAGGTATCCGCTTTCATGACTTGCAGTTGCGCAATATAACGCCGTTCGTCTATGCTGGACATCTGGATCTCCGATCCATCCGAACGGATCATTCTGGCGGATTGGACAGGGATATTGGCTTCGATCATCACCTTGGTCTGCGTGTAGCGATATGCTTCGATATTGCCGAAACTTAGCGTATCGATCTCGGTTCTAAGACCGGTGTAAGCGGGATAGTTATACTCGATCCGCCAGCGCCGCACCATCGGTTCGTCGAGGACATTGATCCGGTAAGTAGGTGAGACCGCCACCTCATTTTTGACATAATACTCAAAACTATTGTCAACAACATCAAAGACATAGCGTTGATCGGTCATCGAAAGTTCGCGCCAATCCTTGTCATAGCGGAAAAAGAGCCGGTGATTCAGCCGCCGGTCTGGATTGACGACGCCGATCACCAAAGTGGCGTTCTTGCCGATAGTGGCGTTGCCGGGGGCGACTTCGATCGTGTTTTTGTATAGGATCGTCCCCACCCGGTTCGAATACAATTGATTCATCGCGCGGGCAAATTCGTCAAAGTCATAAGCCCAAATGCCCAGGATCCCGGTGGTAAACATCATAAGGAGCAGCAGCGAGCGGGTCTGATAGACGGGAGGGATGCAATAGCGTTCGCTTTCAATTCGCCTTGACGCCTGTTGTGCAAGCAGTTCCACGATCCGCTCATCCGCCTGTGCCTCTGCCAATTGATAGACGTTTTGATATAGATCGTCCCGGTGATCCACCTGACAGTCCAGGAACCGAGCCGTTTCAAAAACATTGTAAAACCGCCGGTAAGCGCTGATCAGGAAATAGATAAAGAGCAAGGACAGAGTGAAGCGCACCATGATCCCTGCCACTACCACCGCCTGCGGATTGTGGTTTATACGGCTGAACAGCAAATAATAGGCATGCAGGGTAAGGATCAATACCAGTAGACAACAGGTCATTGCCTTAGCGGAAATGCGCAGATTGATCTGACGCTGGTAACTGCCGATGCGCTTTAGTATCTCTTTCATCATTTATAATATAACCCAATTCTCATCGAGGGTAAACATTGAATGCAGCCCTTTTGTGTCAAGCGGATTTTGAACGGGTGTTCCTGATCCCTTCCATTCTGCTCACCTCCTCCTTGCTTGATAACCTTAGTATAACCTTAGTATAACCTTACGACCGTAAGGTTATACTAAGGTTATCAAGTAAGGAAGGTATCAGGAGGGAGCGACTATTTTATTGGTGGATGGTCATATAGACGGATAAAAGTATTATGGTGATGATCTACAATGGAATAAGGGGATGCATTGACCGACGATGTGCACAGATCGGATCAATTTTCCGAGGGAGTAACCAACGGCAAAGAAAAGGCAGCGCCAAATCGCGCTGCCATGATCTATCGTCCGTGGTTTCTTAACTAACAGTAGAAGCAGACGTATGCGGTCTGTTCGCCTGCGGCTACTTTGAATCGGACATTGGCGGGAACGGTGAAGGTCTCGCCTTTGCCGAATGTTTTCCATTCACTTTCGCCGGGCAGGAGGACATTGAGCGCTCCTGATACGACGGTCAAATACTCGGTGCAGGAAGTCCCGAATTCATATTCTCCCGCTTCCATCACGCCGACCGTGGCATTGCCTTCGGCATTGGCAAAAGCGATGGAGCAGACCTGGCGGTCGAAGTATTCATTAAAATTCAGCATTGATATTTCCTCTTCTCCTAAGATTCGATCACTTCCACGTTGGCACGGGGTATGGAGGCATGGGTGCCATCTTCATATTCGGCCACCAAAATACGGACGCGGGTCTCGGATTCGACGGTGGTCAGTTGTTCGGGCAGTCCGATCACTTTGGCGATCTTGCCGAAGCCGGGTTGACGAATAACGCGGATGAGAGCGCCGGGCTCCAGAATGGGTAATGATGGTTCATGAGAGATCAGTTCATCTTCGGTAAATTCCAGCGGGATAATGATCTCCGGGCGGATGACGCCGGCTCGGATCTGGGTTCTGCCATGGATCGAGGTCTTCTTGCCAGAAAAAGCAGACAGCAGATCGAAAGTCTTATGTGCCATGTTAATCTTGCCAAAGCCCTCGGTGCAAACGATGGTGAGGCCGATCTCCTCATGTCCGGTGATGGCGACGCCGATGTCGTAGCCAAGGAGTTTTTTGATGTCCTGGTCGTCGATGCCACCAGTGATGATGGCGCGCACTCCATGTTTACGTGCTAGGTCTATCACGTGATAGCGGACGTAGGAACCAGCGACGATCACCTTGTCACGGCAGGATTCATCGATCTTTCCCGCGTCCAATTCCTCATCAGGGGAATTGACCAGCACTTTCAGTTCGCCGATCGTTTCGCCGCCGATGCCGAAGATGCCTTGGATATATGCGGATTTATTCTCGACGATAACGCCTTCTCCGGGGATGACCTCGGTCACTATGCCATCGATAAATGCTTTTACTTGCACGGGGATACGTGGCTCACGAAGCAGGACTTGCCCGGTGATGCCGGAGATGCTTTCCACCTCGCCCTCGACCGGGGAGCGCACTTCGTTTTTCAAAAAGCCTAGCCCAAAAAGGCCCTTGGTCTCGGCTAAGACAGTGGATTTGGTGATCTGTTGACCTGCAGTGATCTTTACCATGCTTGCCAATTGCGTGGGTGTAACGCCGAGTTTGTTGGCAAGATTGATCGGAACGACCTTTCCGGGAAGCAGGGTTTCGGCGATGATGTCCTCGCCTCTTACTTTATCTCCCTTTTTGGCAATGACATTGCCTTTGAGGGGCAGGATGCGTTCTTTATGCAGAATCGTGCTATCGGTTACGGTAAGTCCGGCTGAATATGATTGTCCCATTCTTAACCTCCTATACGAGTATTGCTTCGGGATACGCCTTGAGTTCGCGCATCCATTTCTTGAGCAGGGCGACCCGGGTAGGGACATCGGTCGGGAGCTCAAAGGGCTTTCTGCCACGGGTGTCCAAAACGATGCCGACCACTCCGCCATGAAGATTGACGTTCAGTTCACGGCTACGGTTTTCATCCAAGATCAAACCGCCATGCGCCTTGAGCTGGGCTTGGGCAGTTTCACCCACGCCACAGGGAATGAGACGGATCTCTCCATATGGAATGGTTTCCTCAAACACGCTGCCATCGGGGAGATTGAGTTTGGCGGTAAGCGCGGGCTTGCTGATCTTGCCCTTGCCCACGGGAGCGACACAGGTACCAAGATAGATCATGCAGTCCTTGCGGAAGACCTCGGTGGCGGCTTTGACGCTGATCTCGGAGAGTACTCCAAGATGCGGCATCATAAATATACTGTCCACTGCAAGGCGAGTGATACCCTCGGGCAGGAAGGCATCGATCAACATCATCACGGTCTGGTTGCGCCTCGGAGCATGCGAAAGAACGCCTCCGCTGCCGACCAATAGATCCAATGTCATCAGATTGACGACGGTATTGCCTGATGTGGATTGGCTAAATGCTTCCGAGATATCACGCTGCTTTTGCATCCCCTTGAGAGTCACGGCAAATTCCTTGTGCTGTTCAAAGGCGAGGCGCAGCGCTTCCTTGGCGATCGCTTGCTCCAGCACCAGTTCTTCTAATAGTGAAGGGATCGTAGTCGGGCGAATCATCTTGTTCTTGATCATGTTGCGCAATTCGCTCTCATCGATGTCAAACGGTACCCATCGCATGATATTGCCCAGTCCGCTGGATGCCAATACGTTGGAGATGCTGTAACTCATGCCGAGATTGGCGCTCACGGTGCGGTTAAAAATAAATTCCTCGGTAAAGACGGAAAAGATGTCCGTTGTGGCACCGCCGATATCGACGCCGACTACTTCAATATTCTCTTCTTTGGCAATGGCTTGCATGATGTTGCCAACCGCAGCGGGAGTGGGCATGATCGGCACGTTATCTTTGTCCGGTCCCATTGCCCACGCCATCAGTTTGTGGTAGCCTGGTGCCTGCTGCATCACGTGTTCCATAAAGAGGTCGTGGATCTTGTCCCTGGCAGGACCGAGATTCTCCTGCTCCAGTTTGGGTCTGATGTTGTCGGTGACGATGAGATCGACCTTATTCTGCAGAACTTCGACGATCTCTTGCCGGGCTTCTTTATTGCCAGCATAGATGACCGGCAACTTGTAACCGGTGCCCAAACGTGGCTTGGGGTCGGCGCCGGAGACCAATTCCGCCATTTCCACGACGTGTTTGACAGTGCCGCCATCTTCGCCTCCAGCCATCAGGATCATGTCCGGACGGAGTTGGCGGATACGTTCGATCTTCTCATGGTTCATGCGTTTGTCGTTGCTGGCAATGAGATCCATCACGATCGCTCCCGCACCCAGGGCAGCGCGTTCGGCGCTTTCTCCGGTCATGGATTTGACCACTCCGGTGACCATCATTTGCAAGCCACCGCCGGCGGAACTGGTGGACACATAGGCATCTATGCCGATATCGCCTTCACGTGGGATAACAAATTCGCCGTTCTCCATAAACTTGATACCGGGGTTGTTATACTTGAGGCGAGCCAGTTCTTCCAGTTCCTGGGTGGCATTGATGACGCCCTTGGTAACGTCATTGAGCGGCGCTTCCACAGTGGTCGGGGCTTCGCCACGCACGGTCTGACGGTATTCTCCGTCCACCCATTCGATGAGGATTGCCTTGGTCGTGGTACTGCCACAGTCGGTGGCGACTATCCGTGTCAGGCGTTTTTCGTCATATTGCATATATTCCTCCGCTTCTTCAGCTTCTTGTTTCTTTCTTATTGAATAAACGGGTCAAAAACTCTTTGCGTTTGGCACGGCGACGCTTTTTCAAAATACGTTTGCGTTCGCGGCGTTCGCGGTTGATCTCTTCGTCCAGTTCGTCGATCCTTTCAATCAGTCGTTTGAGGTATTTCTCTTCCTGGATCATCAGGGCAAAGTGCTGGTATTTTGCGGAATCGAAAAAGACTTGGGCAAAGGGTAGTAAAAAATACATCGCTTGCGAGCCGATACCGTGCAGGGGACGCAAGGATTCCAGAAGCAGGATGCCTGCCGAGCCCATGTGCCGGTCGGCGATAAAGTGGGCGATGCGTTCGATCATATCGGTGGCTTCCGTTTCCGAAATCGTCACGATCAATTTCTCTTTGTATTCTGTATTCATAGTGTGTTATCCCAGAGGACGCGCCATTGTCAGAACAGATATCCGCCGTGGTTGGCAAGTCTTTAAGACCTTGCTTATTTCATTGACCGTTGTGCCGGTGGTGAATACGTCGTCAATCACCAGGATGTGTTTGGCTTTCACCAGTTCGGGGTGGAGGACGACAAATACATCCCTGAGGTTACGTTCCCGCTCCTGTTTGCTGAGATTGGTCTGACTCAGGGTATATGAGCGGCGGCGGATAAGTTCCCGATAGGGGAGATTGATCAAATCCGCCAGTTTTCGGGCGATGAGTTCGCTTTGGTTGAAGCCACGCTCACGCTTGCGAACGCGATGTAGCGGCGTGGCGGTAACGATATCCAGATCATCATAGGATGAAAACGATTTCAGATGTTCCGCAGCTTTGAAGGCAAACCATTCGACGGGACTGAGATAGCCCTCATATTTGACTTTGTGAACCAGATCCTGGATGGCGCCGTCGAAGCGGAATATGGATCGCGATTGGTCAAAGACATAGGTCACTTCAAAGCAGTGGTCACAAATCCTGGCAATCGCTTCTGCGCCGCATTTGGGGCAGATCGGTTCGTTGATATGGGTAATGCTTTCGCGGCATGCCTTGCAGAGGACTTCGGCAGCGGCAACGATCCGCTGGTGACAGGACAGGCATACCGGTGGCAGGATACAATCAAGCATGTCGTTCAAAGTGGTACTCAAGCGCATCAAAGATCCTTCTGCCGTCCTGACTGCTGACGGCATCGGTGGCTGCCCGTTCCGGATGTGGCATCATGCCCAGGATGCGTCGGTTCAACGAGCAGATCCCGGCAATCGCATCCAAGGAGCCATTGGGATTAGTATCCGGGCTGAGAACTCCCCGCCCGTCACAATAACGAAAGATGATCTGGCTATTATCTTGCAGGGATTTCAGACCATCATCCGAGATAAAGTAATTGCCTTCTTTGTGAGCGATGGGGATATCCAGGACGCTACCGGTCGGAATATTGTCCGTATAAGGTGTGTCGTTGTTCTCCACCCGGATATATTGATGCTGGCAAATGAAGCGCAGATTGGCGTTCATCAACAATGTGCCGGGGAGCAAACCGAGTTCCGTAAGTATCTGGAATCCGTTGCATATGCCCATGATCATGCCGCCTCTCTCCGCATGGCGGATCACTTCATTCATGATGGGCGAAAACCGAGCGATGGAACCGCAGCGCAGATAGTCGCCATAGGAAAATCCGCCCGGAAGGATAACCAGATCCGGATCATGGACATCCGTGTCCTTGTGCCAGACCAATTGCGTCCGATGACCGCGGGAGGCAAAGACTTCGCAGGCGTCATGGTCACAGTTTGAGCCCGGGAAGGTGATTACGCTTACTCTCAATCCTGCTCCGCAATCAATTCGTATTGATACACTTCCGTATTGGGATTAGCCATCAGTTTGCTGCAGATATCTTTGACCTGCGTTTCCACTTGAGCAGGGTCATCACTGTCAAAAACGATCTCAATATACTTGCTGACGCGAGTATCCGTCACGCTTTCATATCCTAATGCGTGGAGTGAATTGGTAACTGCCTTGCCTTGCGGATCGAGAACGCTGGGCTTGAGCTGAACCAGAATTTTGGCTTTGGTCATTTATAGTTCCTTCTAACTGACGTGATAGCTTTCGCCATTCGCTGTGATATACAGGATTTAGTCAATAGTTTTTCGAGAAACCCGTATCAATTGCGGATCTGCTTGGGCACTATGCGAGGTGGCAGAGGGTAAAAATACGGGGAATTTTGATGCTTTTGCATTGCAGTTTGGAGGAATGGATCTTCCCTGTTTGATGTCTATAATCACTTCATTTTCCACTTAATTGTTCCAGTTTCTTTTGTCTCAGGTTTATTTCGAGATCGCTTCGAGTACTCGGGTTTTTCTCGGCAGAAAAGTGGCAGGATAACAACAAGAACCATACAGCAATGGGGTGGAACGGATCTGCCCTGCAGATGATTGATTTGTAGTGATTTATGCGCCGATTGTGGCGACCATCACTGCTTTGATCGTATGCATCCGGTTTTCCGCTTCGTCAAAGACGACGGAATTGGGGCTTTCGAAGACGTCATCGGTCACTTCCATGGCAGGGAGATTGAATTTCTCGTCGATCTGTCTGCCGATGGTGGTCTTGAGATCATGGAAAGAGGGCAGGCAGTGCATAAAAAGGGTGTGTGATTTGCCGGTCTTGCTCATCATGTTTTTGTTAACCTGATAAGGTTTGAGCAATTTGATCCTGCTTTCCCAGACGTGATCGGGCTCACCCATGGAGACCCAGACATCAGTGTAGATGACATCGGCGTTTTTGACGCCTTTGTCAACGCTGTCGGTGATTGTGATGGTGGCGCTGGTTTCTTTGGCAATCACCTGGCATTTCTGGACAAGGTTCTTATCGGGAAAGAGTTCCTTGGGCGTTACAATGCGGAAATCCATTCCCATCTTGCAAGCACCGATCATGAGAGCATTGGCAACGTTGTTGCGTCCGTCTCCGGCATAGACGAAGACCATTTCTTTCAAAGGCTTTTTCAGGTGTTCCATAGCGGTCATAAAGTCCGCCAGGACTTGCGTGGGATGGTCTTGATCGGTCAAGCCGTTCCAGACGGGGACGCCAGCATATTTTGCCAGTTCTTCGACCACTTCCTGTCCGTAGCCACGGTATTCGATGCCGTCATACATTCTTCCCAGGACGCGTGCGGTGTCGGCAATCGATTCTTTCTTGCCCATTTGTGAGCCGGTGGGTCCCAGATAAGTGACGTGAGCGCCTTGGTCAAATGCCGCTACTTCAAAGGCACAGCGGGTGCGTGTCGAATCCTTTTCAAAGATAAGTGCGATGTTCTTACCGGTCAAACGCGGCTGTTCATAGCCGGCATATTTGGCTTTCTTGAGATCGATAGCCAGATCCAGCAGGAATTCGATCTCCTGGGGAGTGAAATCCATCAGGGTCAGGAAGTGTCTGTTTTTCAGGTTGAACGACATAGCGGTTCTCCTTTTGAGTTTTTTTACCACATAAGGCCTTTTTTTTCGAATGTGGTTTATCCGGCAAGAAATTTTCCTTGTAATTAATCCAGTCCCCGGAAAAAGTGTATCCTCAAGCGCTCGATACCAGCCACATCGAAGAGAAAAAGTGCAGTGTATCACGGGATATGAAGTACATTAATCAATGAAGTGACACGCGCTCCCATAATTTGTGCAGCGAGGAATTATGAAACGTATCTATCTTATCTTGATCCTGTTACCTGTTGTCTTGCAGGCGCAGGTTTATAGGCTGGATGATCTGATCGAGGCAGGGCTGAAAAACAGCACCGCCATCCAGCGCAATGAGATCAATTATCTGACGGCTGTTTCCCAACGAAAAACGGCAAGTTTGAACCTATTGCCGGAGGTGAATCTCGGATTCAATGCCGACAAACGCCTCTATACCAAGCGTGATCTGCTCGCACAAGATGACTTTAGCAATTCATTGGGGCTGACCGTAAGCAAGTCCATCAGTTTGAATGATCCTTACTGGTTTCAATACCGTTATTCCACCCACGATCAGAAAACGGCTGAGATCAGAAGGGAGAGCGGGACGAGTGACTTTGCCTACCAGGTGTTCCTGATCTATATCGATATCCTCAGCGCCCAGAAACGTTTACGTTCCTTGGAGGAAAGTTCCAATATCCAGAACCGGATCTGGGAACAAAGCAGAACTCTCTGGCGGCTGGGAAAACTGACGGAATTCGACGTCAAGCAAAATGAAATAGCGGTGATGAACACGCAGATATCCATTCTCCGGCAGCAGAATAGCATAGATAAGAGCCGGCAGCAATTGTTCTCGCTGATTCTGATTCCCGATGATGGCTATCCTCTGGCTGATCTGGAAATTGGGGTGCCAGATCAGTTCCCGCTCTTGGATTATGATCAAGTGAACACCATCCGCATCCTCCGTCAGGATATCAAGCGCTTTGATATCATGCGAAAGCAGGATAAACTGGACAACTTCCCGCGGGTTACCCTTGCATACAACCTCTCGCGCAGTGCTTCCGGCGCTGATTTTGATTTTGACCGCTACCAGACCGATCACGGGATCTCGCTCTCCCTGTCCTATTCACTCTGGAATCACTTCCGCAATTCGGAAAGCACCAAGCGCGACAGATTTACCAGGAAACTGGTGGAACTGAACCTGCAGGACAAGGTGGACGAGATCGAACGCGAATACTCGATCCTGACCGGAGAAATGAACTACCTGAAACAACTGCACGCGCTTTATCAAAGCAAACTCGAACAATCCCGCATCCAGGTCAATAAAGCCGAAGAACGTTACCGCCTGGGAATGATCACTCAATTGGAACTTGACAAGACCCGCGCCGAATACATCGATTCCGATATCGAGTTTCATGCCAATCTTTATCAGATGCTTGCCCGTCAGGAAGCATTAAACCACCTGCTTTCCCGGAAGATACTCGGGAAATGGTAATCATAAAAAGGGTGGAAGATCAATGAAAAAGACGCTCAAAGTCCTCCTCCTTATCGCCGTAATTATTGGTGGCCTATACGGATACAACCGATACAGAAAAAACAAGATGAAACCAGAGTGGCGACTGGATACACCCAATATGGGCACCATCCGCGAAGTGGTTACCGCCACCGGCTCCATCAATCCCCATGTAATGGTCAACGTCGGCACGGAGGTCTCCGGCAAGATCGAAAGATTATACAAGGATTTCAATTCTCCAGTCCGGCGCGGAGAACTGCTTGCCAAACTGGATACCGAGATCCTGCAGACCAATCTGGAAACGGCACAGAATGAATTGACCCGCGCCAGTACCACGGTTGAAGAAGCCAAGTTTGATCTCAATCTCTTGCAGGAAATGGTCAGAAAGGACATGGCGACCACCTATGACCTCAAAAAAGCGGAATTTAAACACGACCAGTCATTGCAGACGCTCAATAATGCCAAAACCGCCCTGCAACGGGCCCAAAAGAATCTTGAGAACGCATACATAAAGTCACCGATCGACGGCATCATCGTTTCCCGCAACGTGGATGAGGGACAGACGGTGGCGGCATCTCTCAATGCTCCGACGCTCTTCATCATTGCCAACAATCTGCAGCAGATGCAGATCACGGCTGATGTGGACGAAGCGGACATCGGAAAAATCGTCGTCGGCATGCCGGTTGAATTTACGGTCGATGCCTATACCGGCAGACCTTTCCGTGGTTCGGTCAAACAGATCCGCCTCAGCCCAAAGTCCGAGCAAAACGTTGTCACTTATAGCGTTATAATAGACGCTCAGAATCCGGAAGGCAGGTTGTTGCCAGGCATGACGGCAAATGTGACCATCGTTGTCAGTGCCAAACAGAATGTGATGCGTATCCCGGAGACTGCGATCCGTTTCCGCCCCAGTATGGAGGTATGGAAGCTTGTTGGCATCGAGTGGGATGATGATCTGTATGGTCTCGGTGCATTGCGTAATCTGGCACATCAGATGATGCAGCCGGATACGTCCGCAACGGCAAAAAACAATACTCCCGAAACTCAAGCGCGTCCTCGGAGGCGTACACAAACTCCTGCCGGCGCTGATCCGGCACGTGGTGCCAGCATGACACGTCGCGGAAAGCCGGAAGGAACTCCATCGGGCATGCCCGGAACCACTCCCAACCCAAACTTTGCTTCTTCCATGCCCAGCCGTCGTAGAAACACAGCCGTCGTCTGGGTATTGGAAAAGGGCATTCCCCGAAGCCGCGTTATCCAGACGGGTATATCCGACGGCGCTTTCATAGAAGTGACCGGCGGGCTGGATGCCGAGGTATCTCTGATCACAGGTGTGATTTTCAAGGATCCCAAACAGATGACCAATCCGATGATGCCAAGCGGTCCCGGCATGGGCAGACGGTTCTGAAGGGCGGAGAATAGTGGCTGAACACCTGATCACGACCGAGAGTATGACCAAGACTTACGTCATGGGAGACATCCATGTGCATGCCCTGCGCGGGATCGATATCAAGATCGATCGAGGCGAGTTTATCGCTATCATGGGAGCCAGCGGCTCCGGTAAGACGACCTTAATGAATCTTCTGGGTTGTCTGGATAAACCGACTTCCGGAGTGTATTTGCTCGATGGCATTGCCGTTCACGACATCCCGGAGACGGATCTCGCCCGCATCCGCAACCGGAAGATCGGCTACGTCTTCCAGTCCTTTTATCTCCTGCCTCGCACCACTGCGCTGGAGAACGTCGAACTGCCTCTTTTATACCGCTCGCAACTGACCCATCGTCATCGCAGGAAGAGAACGATGGAGGCGCTGGAAACCGTCAGTATCACCGATCGGGCGCACCACTTTCCCAACCAATTGTCCGGCGGACAGCAACAACGGGTGGCAATTGCCCGCGCCATCGTCAACGATCCTGTTTTTCTCCTTGCCGACGAACCCACCGGCAATCTGGATTCACGCACCAGCGTGGAAGTCCTTGCCGTATTTCAACAATTACACTCCCTCGGCAAGACGATAATCATGGTCACGCATGAGAACGATATTGCCCATTATGCCCACCGCCTGATCACCTTTCGTGATGGCCGGATCGTCTCGGACGTTCCCAATCCCCAGCCCCGCGATGCCCAAGCCGATCTGGCAAAACTACCGATCCTGGATGACGATAATTAAAGAGGAACAAGCATGTCAATACTCGGTATCATCAAAATAGCAGTCAAATCCCTTGCCCGCAATAAAATGCGCACCTTTCTCACCATGCTCGGCATCATCATTGGCGTCGCCGCGGTGATCACCATGCTTGCCATCGGACAAGGCGCCAAGAAGATCGTCGAAGACCAGGTTAACAGCATGGGCACAAACGTCATCGTCATCACTGCCAACTGGGCAGGCAGCCGCAGCAACGTCGCTCAACAGGCCGGAACCGGTTCATTGCTGGAAGTTGCAGATGTGGAAGCGATCCGCGAACAAGTGTCCGGAGTGCGCTATGCCTCGCCGGTCTATAACTCATGGGGCCAGCTCAAGTATGAAGGTCGGAACTGGCGGTCAGGGATCATGGGCGTGGATGTGGACTATTTTTACATCCGTGATATGATGCCGGCGCAGGGCAATCTATTTTATGGCACTGATATCCGCGCCGGAACCAAAGTCTGCTTGATCGGTCAAACCGTCGCCACCAATCTCTTTGGCAACGAAAACCCGATCGATAAGACCATCCGCATCCGTAACATCCCATTCCGTGTGGTCGGTGTCCTCCAGCCCAAGGGACAAAACGTGATGGGACAGGATCAGGACGATATTGTCCTGGCGCCTTACACGACTGTCTTCCAACGCCTGCTGGGACAGCGCTGGAGGCAGATGATGGTCTTGGTCTCCGCCGAATCCCGTGACCGTATCCACATCGTCCAACAGGAGGTCTTGGATCTCCTCCAGTCCCGTCACCGGGGCATGACCAGCGAGGAATTCTTCGTCCGCACCCAATCGGATCTCGCCCAAACCGCGGAGGGAGTGTCCAATACCATGACCATCCTGCTCGCCAGCATTGCCAGCATCTCGCTGCTCGTCGGCGGCATCGGGATCATGAACATCATGCTCGTCTCGGTCACTGAACGCGTCAAGGAGATTGGCATCCGGATGGCAGTGGGAGCGGAAAAACGCGACGTCCTCTTCCAATTTATCATCGAAGCTGTCGTCATCAGTATCATCGGCGGAATTATCGGTATCGGGCTCGGGTTTTTTGCTGCCAGAGTGGTCAGCCAGTCCATGCAATGGCACATCGCCGTCACTCCGTGGTCGATCGCCCTTTCCGTCGGATTCTCTTGTGCTATCGGCATCTTTTTTGGCTGGTATCCAGCCCGCAAGGCAGCCGATCTGAACCTGATCGACGCCCTCCGTTGCGAGTAAGATTTTTTCCATCCTCCTTACTTGATAACCTTAGTATAACCTTAGTATAACCTTACGACCGTAAGGTTATACTAAGGTTATGAAGCAGGGGAGAAAAGGGTTGGATCGATGGAACGGGCGTTTTTTGTGGACAGTTTTCCCACATTCGCTTTTCTTGTCACATGATTATGATATGATACCAAGAGAGACGGGAAAAACGATGAAAAGCGGCAACGAAAATGACCCGGCGAGAATACGGAATATCGGCATCATTGCCCACATTGATGCCGGTAAGACGACCACGACCGAACGGATACTGTTTTACACCGGGTTTTTGCACAAGATGGGCGAAGTCCATGATGGTAATACATTTACTGATTGGATGGATCAGGAACGCGAACGCGGGATAACCATCACGTCCGCTACCGTAAGTTGTTTGTGGAAAGCCAATCAGATCAATATCATAGACACACCTGGGCATGTGGATTTTACAGCGGAGGTGGAACGCTCCCTGCGCATACTTGATGGGGCGGTGGGGGTATTTTGTGCGGTGGGCGGAGTGGAGCCGCAATCGGAGACAGTTTGGCATCAAGCCGACCGTTATCACATTCCCAGATTGGCATATATCAATAAAATGGATCGGAGCGGCGCGGATTTTGAGCGGGTGGTTCAGATGATCAATGAACGGTTTGCGACGAAGGCGGTGCCGATCAACATCCCCATCGGCAGAGAGGATGGTTTTGAGGGGGTCGTTGATCTGATCACAATGTCCGCCTGGTATTTTGATCCTTTGACCAAGGGGTTGAAAGCGGATAATTCTCCCATCCCGGAAAAAATGATGGATGCGGTCGATGCGGCGCGGGAGCAATTATTGGAAGCGGCATCGGAATATGATGATGAGCTGCTGATCCGCTTTCTGGACAGCATCGAAGTAGGTCCTGCCCTGCTCAAATCGGCCTTGCGCAAGGGAACGCTGGCAAACCGGATCGTTCCCATCCTCTGTGGCAGTTCGCTCAAGAACCGGGGAGTGCAGTTGCTATTGGACGGCATTTGCGATTTTTTACCTTCGCCGGTGGATATTCCAACCACTCAGGCATTTGAACCGGTCGATCATCAAGCTCTGGAGATCCGTAACGAAATCGATGAGCCCTTTGTTGCGCTTGCCTTCAAAGTGCAGATAGACAAGCATCTGGGGAAATTGATCTATATACGTGTATATTCCGGTAGCATCCGAAAAGGGGATAGTTTTGTCAACCGGACTAACGGCAAGCGTGAACGGATCACCCGCATTCTGCAAATGATGTCAAACCGCAAAAACGACCTGGATACACTGAAAGCCGGAGATATCGGCGTGCTGGTGGGTCCCAAGTTTTTGAGCACGGGCGATACGATCACGGACGGCAATATCGATGTACGGCTTTCCAAGATGCATTTTCCCGATTCCGTGATCTCCATCGCTATTGAACCCAAGACGAAAGCCGATCAGGATTTGTTGAATGATGCTCTGGCGCGCCTGGAAGATGAAGATCCGACCTTTCATGTTCATTCGGATAAAGAAACGGGTCAACTTTTAATCTCGGGTATGGGGGAATTGCATCTGGATATCATCGTTGACCGCTTGAGACGGGAATTTAATGTCAATGCCAATGTCGGCAATCCGCAGGTGTCCTACAAGGAGACCATCACGAAGATGGTGGAGATGGACGAGATCTTCCAGCGGGATGTAAGCGGCAAAGGCAATTTTGCGCAGGTCAAAATCCTGGTCTATCCCTTGACACCGGAACAAGTTCCGGAGGGTGAGAAGAATCTGTTTGTCAACCGGGTAACGCCTGATATGATACCCCAGATATGGTGGAAGGCGATAGAGGAAGCGGCATTCAATGCTTTGAATGACGGTCCTCTGATCAATGGCGCTTGCGAAAGGGTAGGCATCAAACTCACCGGAGGTTCCTTTAATCCCGTGGATTCGAATGAGACCGCCTTCCGGATCGCTACATCCATGGCGGTATGCAAGTCCTTGCGAGCCGCAGAACCGGTCATTATGGAACCGATCATGCTACTCAGCGTCCTCTGTCCTGATGATTTTGTCGGCGATATCATCTCCGATATCAACGCCAAACGCGGCAAGATCGATATCCTGCGGCGGCATACGGAATATCTGCAGGAGATCGTAGCAGACGTGCCTCTCAGCGAGTTGTTCGGCTATGCCACACGCATCCGCTCCCTGAGCCAGGGACGGGCAATTTACGCACTGGAATTCAAAAATTACGAGATCACTCCGCCCAGCATCCAAAGCAACATTCTCAAACGTATCAGGGGTTTTTCGGAAGAACGATGACCAATGCAGATGGAGTGGTAGGTAATTGTTTTGAGCCGCTTGTCTACACTGCGGGATTAACGCTCATTCCCATTCGATCGTGGCAGGGGGCTTGGAACTGATATCGTAAACCACTCTGTTTATGCCGCTTACTTCATTGATGATACGGTTTGAGACGCGCTTGAGAAAATCATGGGGTAAGCATGTCCAGTCCGCGGTCATGCCATCGGTGCTATTCACTGCACGCAGGGCACATACCTGATCGTATGTTCTTTCGTCGCCCATTACGCCCACGCTGTGGATGGGAAGAAGAACGGCAAATGCCTGCCAGGTGGAATGGTATAGATTGCGGTGGTGCAATTCGCTGATGAAAATATCATCGATCTGCTGAAGTAATGCCACTCTGTGGGAAGTGACTTCGCCGATGATCCGGACAGCCAGTCCCGGTCCCGGAAAGGGATGGCGGTTTACCAGTTCTTCCGGTAAGCCGAGTTCCCTACCCACGGCACGTACCTCATCCTTAAAGAGTTCTCGCAGGGGTTCGACCAGTTTTAAATGCATCTCTACCGGTAACCCGCCGACGTTGTGATGTGACTTGATCGTGGCGGATGGACCTTTGAAGGAGATGCTTTCGATCACATCGGGATATAGCGTTCCCTGTGCCAGAAATGTGGCATCGGTGAATTTGGCCGCCACTCGCTCGAAGACCTCAATGAAGGTGTGACCGATGATCTTACGTTTTTGCTCTGGATTTTCCACGCCTTTCAGCCGTTCCAGGAATAGGCCGGAGGCATCCTCGACGTCGATGGTGAATCCCGGCATGGAGGCGAACATCTGCTTTACCTTCTGTGCTTCATCCTTGCGCATAACACCGTTATCGACAAAGATCGGGATGAGTTTTGGACCAATGGCACGATAGATCAATGCCGCCGCCACTGAAGAATCCACGCCTCCGGATAAGCCAAGGATCACCTGGGCATTGCCCACTTGCTCGCGAATCCGGCAGATGCTTTCCTCAATGAACGCTGCGGGAGTCCAATCCGGTATGCAGCCGGCGATCCTGACTACGAAGTTGGATAGAATGTCCACACCGGAAGGGGTATTGACAACCTCGGGATGGAACTGGATACCGAAATAGGGCTGGGAGAAGTGTTCTATTGCTGCATAAACGGAATTATCAGTGTGAGCGAGGGCGTGGAAATCGGGCGGTAGGATCTCCAAAGAATCGCCATGGCTCATCCAGACCTGTTCCACCGGCTGCAGTCCTTCAAAGATTGTCGCATTGTGAAGGATATGAAGTTCGGCATAACCATATTCCTTCTTCCGGGCTTTACCAACCCTGCCGCCAAAATGGTCTGCCATCAATTGCATCCCATAACAGATGCCCAAGACAGGTAAACGTGAATTCCAGACATGATCCGAGGGGCGCGGCGCACCATCACTGCCAATGCTGGCTGGACTGCCGGATAGGATTATGGCGGTGGGATTCAATGAACGGATGACGGATTCATCGATGTTGAAAGGATGAATCTCGCAATATACATTCAAGGCCCGGATGCGCCGGGCGATCAATTGGGTGTATTGCGAACCAAAGTCAAGGATCAATATCAGGTTGTGCATGGCGCTATTCACCACTAACGAAGGGATTGATCCGCTTTTCAATACCGATGCTGGTCTTGGGACCGTGTCCGGGGTAAACGACGGTTTCATTTGGAAGAGTATATAGGCGCAGACGGATGGAATTGGTGATCTGGGCGTGGTTTCCGCCGGGAAGATCTGTCCTGCCGATGCTTTGTTCAAATAGCGTATCGCCGCTGAATAGGAAATTGTCCACATGGAGGCAGATCCCACCGGGAGTGTGGCCAGGAGTATGGATCACGTTCAATTTGTATTCACCCAATGATAGGACATCGCCATCCTGCAAAAGGAAATCAGCCTCTTTGCTGTGGATGGGATTGTCCACGAAAGAACTCAGATTTTTACGTTCGTCAATCAGCATTGGTGCATCCTGTTCGTGGATCGCTGTCAATGCGTTCAGTTTTTCGGCAAAGAACCGGTTTCCGCCGATGTGATCGGCATGGCCGTGGGTGTTTATCACATGGGTGATGGTCAGACCGAGTTCTGATGTAAAATGGAGCACATCATCGGAAGGTGCTGCCGGGTCGACGAGGATGCCGGTTTTGCTTTCGGTGTCATAAACCAACCAGGTATTGGTCTGGTATCCGGGGAGAAGGATGAAGTTCTTAACTTCTAACATGATTTTCCTTTATCCTATTCTTAATCTTGTGATCGTCTGCGGGTCAGTTCTGCCGGCCTGAACACTTTGGTCAAGTATATTTTCTCCATACAGGACAGGTTGATCATCCGTTGCCTTTTTGTTGTAATACATCAATATAGATGCTGCCAGAGAGATCAGTTCACGGTCGACGGGACTGCCGGTCAGGATGCCGATCGGACAGGGTTGATCCGGGATATCAAACAGAAGTGATCCTTGATAATGAGATAGTAATGCTTCATTCTCACGTTCATCCCTGCCCAGGATAAATTTGACCTTCGGACTTAGCCGGAAATGTCTGCCAAACCTGAGTAACTCCATATCGTAACGATCGGGTAAGCCATGATCCAGCAGTTCACGTAGGCGTTTGGAATATCCGGCATCAGTGAGCAGGCATCCGCCTCCCGGAGAAGGATAATAGGGTATTTCCAGTTCTGCTGCAAGTGCTATCTGACGGTGCCTGCCACGCCCCTGGATGTCCCAAAGATCATTAATGTTCACCCAGCCCTCGCGGATGGGTTTGGTGGGCGCAAGGAGTTTTTGGGAGAGGGGGCGGATTATCATATCTTTTACACCGCTGAGTTTTGCTACAGCATTGATGGCGTCTTTTCTCTGGGACATGGGTCGCTGGCCGAGAACTTCACCGGAGATAATAAAATCAGCATCCAGTTCTTCCAACATCTTACCGGCAGTATTGAACATCAAAGCATGACAATCAATGCAGGGATTGAAGTGCTTGCCATATCCGTATTTGGGATTAAGTAGCATTTGAAGATGTTCTGGGCTGATATCTCTGATCAGGAGGTCAAATCCGTTTTGGCTGGCAGAAAATTGGGCTTTTTCGGCAGGGAAATAGGTTGCGGCAAAAAACACTGGTTGTACGAGGTATCCCAATTTCTGCATCCATTTGACGCTCAGGATGGAGTCCAAACCGCCTGAGAAGACAGCAATGGCTTTGTGCTTTTTCATAGCGTTTTCCATAAAAAATGAAGGCGACCATGGCCGATCGCCTTCAGATAAACTAAGTGGAGCTAAATGGGGGATTTGAACCCCCGACCTACTGATTACGAATCAGTTGCTCTACCACTGAGCTAATTTAGCTACTTGATTACTATCTCTAAATCTGCCGGCTCGGTATATTTATCAATAAAACGGAGACGGTGAACACGCATTCCGGACTGATGATCAAAACCCAATTCCATATTATTTACCATTACTACCCTATTGGGAGGCGTGTGGATGGTTAAGTTTACATCATCATTCCGATTCAGGTGTCTGGGATACCAAAAATTGCATCCTTTCATTTCCAGTGAACTGGGACTGTGAATCACATACTTCATGTCATCGGACAGAGGCAGATTGTATTTGATCTGGATTTCTACCATATCATCGTAGTCCTTGGTATCCGGAACGATAAAGGAATACATCTGACTAAGTTCATTCACTTCGATCACGGACTGCAGGCGCAGGCGGGGATTGAACTGATCCGCTTTGATGTTGCGTACCAAAATCAAACTCTGATCCACTCCATTGATGGAGAAGTATTCCATTTTCATGTCTTTGTTCAGGAAGTATGACCTGCTCTCTCCGGTGCGAAGAGCTCTCTTGGGCACTGTTATAACGTCACTGAAAACGATTCTGTTAAAAAACTCAGAGATTATAATCGTTACATCATGACGAACCGCAGGGATCAGAACAAACTGTAAAGTGTCGGAATCGATCACTTGATCGGTACTGGTCTGAGACCATAGACCCGTAAACAATGCAAGCAGCATTGCCAAAATGAAGAATAGCTTTTTCATAACTCCTCCTGCAGGTTAAGCATATACCGATGGCGCAAACCACCGAATCAAGGGATTTAGTCAAGGAAATTCTAAAAAAATCTTGATTTAAATGAGCAAACTGGAATAATGGGCCCAGATTAGAAATCCACGGATAAAACGAGGAGTTGATATGGAGAAAATGATGCTTCTGGGCGATGAAGCCCTGGCTCAAGGTGCCATTGATGCAGGCATTTCCGGCGTATATGCCTATCCTGGAACCCCATCCACAGAGATAATGGAATATGTCCAGCACAGCAAACAATCAGCCGAAGTCGGGATTCACCGCACCTGGTCGTCCAATGAGAAGACTGCATTGGAGGCAGCGATCGGAATGTCCTATGCCGGCAAGCGCACGATGGCTTGTATGAAACATGTCGGATTGAATGTCGCCGCAGATCCCTATATGAATTCTGCTTTCACCGGTGCCAATGGTGGCTTGTTGGTCATTGTCGCCGATGATCCTTCGATGCATTCTTCCCAGAACGAACAGGACTCACGCTTCTACGGTAAGTTTGCTATGATCCCGGTTTTGGAACCAGCCAATCAACAGGAATGCTATGATATGGCATTTTATGGCTTTGAATTGTCAGAGAGACACCATGTGCCAATAATGATCCGGCTAACTACCCGTCTTTCCCATTCCCGAAGCGGTGTCCAAAGACGACAGATACTGCCACAGAATGCCATGAAACAACCTGACGATCCCAATCAGTTTATGTTGTTGCCTGCTTTTGCCCGCCTCAAATACAAACACCTGATCGAACAACAAAAGGATTTCCTGACTGATGCGCTGTCTTCTCCTTTCAACCGATTCGATCTGGATGGCAAAGACAATTCCATGGGCATCATTGCTTGCGGATTGGCATACAACTATCTGATGGAGAACTATCCTCAGGGAGACATTCCTTACCCCGTCATCAAGATCAGTCATCATCCCGTTCCTCCGGAGCCCATCCACACCCTCTACCGGCAATGTGATAGACTGCTCATTCTGGAAGAAGGTATGCCCGTCTTGGAGGATACGATCAAGGGTATGGGTCTTGGTTTGAACAAACCCATTCATGGACGCCTGGACGGGACTATTCCCCGTGATGGCGAACTCAATCCTGTCATTGTAGCCAGAGCCCTGGGACTAAAAACCAGCTGCGGGTTGAATGCGCCAACGGATCTTGTTCCCCGCCCGCCGGCTCTATGTATTGGTTGTCCTCATATCGATTCTTACAATGCCTTGAACGATGCTTTGGCGGAATACGGCAAGGGTCATGTATTCAGTGACATCGGATGCTACACGCTTGGCTTTTTACCTCCTTATAATGCCATTGATTCCTGTGTAGACATGGGGGCATCGATCACGATGGCTAAAGGGGCTGCTGATGCTGGATTGTTTCCTGCAGTTGCCGTGATCGGCGATTCCACCTTTGCCCATTCCGGATTGACCGGATTGCTGGACTGCACATATGACAAGACCAATGTCGTCATCGTCATCCTGGACAATGCCACCACTGGTATGACTGGCGGGCAAGACTACACGGCTGCCGGCAGATTGGAGGATATTTGTAAGGGATTGGGGGTGGAGAGTGATCACATCCGTGTCTTTACGCCCTTCAAAAGGAACCACGATGAAATGGTGCAGATATACAAGGAAGAGATCGCTTACAATGGGGTTTCCGTTGTTATTCCCCGTCGTGAATGCGTGCAGACCCTCAAACGAAAGAACAGGATGGAGTAGGCGATGAAAATGGATATAATTCTTGCCGGGGTGGGTGGACAGGGCATCCTGACCATTGCCACTGTGATTGGTTATGCCGCTGTGAAACGCGGCTGGTATCTCAAACAAGCCGAAGTCCATGGCATGAGCCAACGTGGGGGAGAGGTCCAATCCCATCTTCGTCTTTCCAGTGAACCGATATGGTCGGATCTCATTCCTCATGGTCAGGCGGCCATGATCCTCTCCGTGGAGCCGATGGAAGCCTTGCGTTACCTTCCTTATCTGATGCCAACCGGATGGCTCATCGCCAATCGCACGCCCGTTGCGAACATTCCCAATTACCCTGATCTGGAGACCATTTACAAACATATCGAAGCGTTTCCCAATCATATCCTGATCGATGCGGATGCCATTGCCAAGGATGTAAAGGCAAGCAGAAGCATGAATATCGTCATGATCGGTGCCGCCATCGGACATCTGAGCTTTTCTACGGAAGAGATCATAGATGCCATAAACGTTATCTTTGCCCCCAAAGGCGAAGCGATCGTCGAAGCAAATCTACGTGCCTTGCAGGCAGGATTGTCAGCAGTACAAAGCAAATAGGCACAGATTGGAAACCCTCAAAGTTACCAGCCGGAAGGAACGAACTCTTTCCGGCTCTTCTATTTATATCTTGTGAAGGTATGATTTTTGCTCGTCTTGTTGCAAGGAAACCATCACTACAAATCACTCCGTGAGACGATGAAGGAGAGAAGACAATGGAAAGAAGCCATCTGTTGATCCTGGTGATCTTGACTGCCCTGATCTCTATTTGCGTGGCCGGATCCTTACGCTACGATGTCATCGAGAGTTTTGAAAGTGGATCGATCCAACTCTTTTCCTGGTTGGCTGAGGATATCGAGCCCAATAACTGGCAATTGGACTCGAACATAACCAACAATAACTCCAATTTTTCACTCAGATTATTCGGCAATACATGGAAACGGCAGTATATCACTCCCGTTATTATTGATAGCGGAACGGTGATTAGCACTGCTGCCCGCACCCAAAGCGGCGCTAGAGTCCAGGGCATCGGCTTTTCCGACGGGATCAATGTCCTATTCTACTCCCTATCAGGATCTCGAGTCGTCAATATCGAGGAGTGGGTCAATGTCTATCAGGGCGCTTTCTCCCACAATACCTGGAACACCTATCATCTGCCGATCGCGGATGACTGGTATGCCTTCTTTGATTATCTGCCGCTGCTTACATCCATTATTTATGTCAATGACCTCGATGGTGTCTCCAGCCGATCCATCTGGTTCGATGATATCCTCAACATCACTTCAGATCTTCCTCGATCTCCCCACGTCACCGTCAGTTACAGTATCACGCACAACAGGCGGATCAGTCATGGCCATCGTCAAGTGGGAGTGCAATTCACTTCTTTCGTAGTCGATCCGGATAGTGGTGTGTTCACATATCACTGGGATTTTGGTGATTCCACGTTCAGCGCTTTGCCACATCCTAATCATATCTATACGGTTACGGATGCTCATCCCTATCGCGCCTTCCTTCAGGTAACGGACAACACCGGGAAAAGGGGCTATGCGTCTTGCCTGATCGATGTCGATGCCGGAGAAAGCAATCTCCCTATCCGGATGAATTTTGTCGGTGATATCATGCTTGCCCGCAGGTATGAACAAGCCGGAGGCATTATACCCACCCAAGGCGTTAATGCCATTTTTGCCCCCACCAAACCCTATCTGGGAGATGCCGCGGATATCACTGTCGCCAACCTCGAAGTAGTTCTATGCAATGTCGGAACGCCGCACCCAACCAAGTCGGTTGTCTATCGGGGCAATCCCAATAACATTTCGGGATTGGTCTTTGCCGGCATCGATGTCGTCTCTACAGCCAATAATCATTCGCTTGATTATGGATTGGCGGGTCTGCAGCAGATGCAGGGACTGCTCAATCAGGCCGGTATCATTCACAGCGGATCAGGTGCCAATTCCTATGAAGCATATATGCCAGCGTTTTACAACAAACACGGGCTCAATATCGCCTTCCTCCGCTCAAGTGACCGCGATGGCTCGTATAACAATGCTCAACCCTATCTCCACGCCGGATACAACAAATCCGGCTTTGCGAGCATGACACCTTATTATATCACGCAACAGATCAATGCCGTTCAAGGTGTTGCCGACCTCAAGATCGTGGATATGCACGCCGGCAGCGAGTATTCCCTGACGCCCGGCGCAAATTATGATAAGTCGCCTTTCCTGTATGACTACGAAGATACGGATGAGACATCACCCCGCATCGACGTTCCCCATATGTGGGATCGGCAGATCAGGCAATTTGCCATCGATGCCGGTGCTGATCTGGTCATCGTTCATCATCCTCACATCATACAAGGTATCGAGGTGTATAATGGCAAAGTCATCGCTCATTCCCTCGGCAATTTTATCTTTGACCTCAATTACCCCGAGTGTTATCCTTCCATGATCCTCTCTGCCGATGCCGACCATAACGGCTTCAGCAATTTTGAGGTCATGCCCATATATATCAAAAACTACATCCCCGTTCCCGCCACTGGTCAATTGGGTATCTTCATCCTCGATTATCTGGCGCGCCGATCCAGGGAATTGGATTCAGTCCTGAGGGTCGATAAGAATGGCATTATCGGTCAGGTGATCCTCGATCCCGCCCAGACCTTTGTCCAGGCGACAGCCCATGAGATTCCTGCCCGGCTGATCCCACAATCCAACAACACCTTTCTTACCGAACCGATCAAATTGCCCCGCATGGGCAGCATCTCTTCCGTGGATGGCGTGATCCCTTCATTTGGCGCCATGGTTCGGCTCGGCAGGGAACATCATTGGTTCGGCAATTTCGAGAACGAGGGCTCGCCGCTCTGGAACCCTACCTTCGATACCTCTGTCTTCTTTGACGGTTCTCGCTCTGCACGCCTCCAGACCACGACCAATGGCCAAACCGTTACCTCTACCCTCACCCAGCGCATCAGGATTTATGATAATACCAGTCTCTTCACCCTCAACGGATGGATTAAAACCCGTACCGCCACCGATGCCAATGTCCAGATCAGGTTTTACAATACCAGAACCGGTAGTCAAATCAGTTCCGTCAATCTTTGTGACGGTGTAAACGGCACGGTGGATTGGACTTACTATCACAAACTGATTACCCTGCCCACCAATGCCTTTTACTATGATCTCGTTTTACGCGTCACCGGCAGTGGCGGTTTAACCCAGGCATGGTTTGATAACCTGAGCATCATCGAATGGCTGGATTGGATGGATGCCACGACACTTAGCGATATCCCGCATCCCAATGATTTCTACTGGATCCAGGTGCAGACCAACCACAATCCCAAACACATCCGCATCCGCTTTACCGAAAAGGAATACCGCCCTGATATACAGATCCCTTTGCCCTCCACGGTTTCCTCTTTTCTCTTCGATGTAAAGGCATATCCCAATCCCTTCAATCCCGACGTCCGCCTAGATTTCACCCTCCTCAACCCCATGAAAGTTGATCTCGACATCTATAATCTGCGCGGCCAAAAAGTCAGGCAGATTTGTCAGGATCGTATCCCTGCTGGCAGGCATAGTTTTATCTGGAATGGCAGGGATGCCAATGCCCAATCTGTTGGCTCCGGTGTTTATTTCGTCAGGATCAAAGCCGGAAACCACACCCAGATACAAAAGATCCTGCTCTTGAAATAAGGAAGAATCAATACTTTTTCATGTTTCCTCCCTGCTTGATAACCTTAGTATAACCTTTATTTAACCTTACGACCGTAAGGTTATACTAAGGTTATCAAGCAGGGAAGAAGCAGAAAAACGAAGAACAGGATCCCGTTTATGTCACTCGTCCCCGACCTGCATTAACTCATTTTCTGCCGCAAACTCCGTAATCCTCTGCCGGTTAACCAGTTATCCCCCTCATCGATCATTATCCGATAATACAACCCATCCCTTACATGTTAGATCGCCATTCTTTGCTCTCTGTTATAAAAAGAATCGCTTTCGCCGTAATTTTTCTTGCCTTCCTCTCATCATCGGTTACTATATTTATTGAGTATGGGTTAGCGCCACGTTGGAAAAGGCTGTACCGCATGGATCGACAAAGAAATTGCATTTTTATGTTGACAAAAAAACGGTGCTCAAGAGTGTGCAACGACCGGTGCCTGATAAACGCAGTTTTTCGGGTGGCGGATTAATCAAAGGTCTTTTAACGAAGTTTATAGAAGTGGAAAAGAGAAGGAAAGGCTCCAAGTCAATTATAAATGATGGAGAGTTTGATCCTGGCTCAGGACGAACGCTGGCGGCGTGGATTAGGCA
>JBBISI010000016.1:0-43683 GCA_037441405.1 Candidatus Cloacimonadota bacterium | reverse complement strand
AGTATAACCTTACGGTCGTAAGGTTATACTAAGGTTATACTAAGGTTATCAAGTAGGGAAGCCCAGAGACAGGCAGGTCATATGCTACTGTTCAATTGAACGCGGACTCATTGGGCAAAAACAAGCTTGTATGATGGTATTATCAATATTGGCAAGAAACATATAAGGACCGATATCTGCTTATGGAATGTGCCGGTTGATCATTATCCTCCGGAGGTGGATGTGGTTATTCTTCCTCAATCGGATTGTAAATATGTTCTTTGGCAATGGATTGCAGGGTGATTTGATCTCCATCTTCGTGTCAATCGATGTTTTTCCCCCGGAGAACTCCACAGTTTGCTATTGACAAATTGCGCGCCGTCAAAGAAAAGGAAAAACAGGGACGAGCTTGGTTTAGATAGTACCTGACATGATGAAATATATGAGAGGTAAGCAGTATGCACAACATCGGTTCTTATGATGAACGGCTCCAGTTCAACTCTTGGGAGATTGCGGAGCGTGAGCTGGATTACAAGCCGGGGAATGTGATCAATATCGGCTGGTATATCACCGACCGTATCTGTCAAATGGGCAAGGGCGACAAACTTGCTTTGATCTGGGAAGGCCTGGGCGGCAAGGAAAAACGTTATACCTATAACGACATCAGGCAATTGAGCAATGCCATCGGCAAGTTTTTGCGGGATTTGGGCACGCAACCGGAAGAACGGGTCTGTCTCTTCCTGGATCGAATCCCTGAGCTTTACATCGGATTTGCAGGTATCTTGAAGACCGGAGCCATTGCCCAGCCGCTGTTCTCCGCTTTTGGCGATGAATCCCTGCTGGTGCGGCTGGAAAATGCCGAGACATCTGTCATCATTACACAGAAAAAGCACATCGGCAAGATCCGCAAGATCCTGGATAAATTGCCGCATCTGAAGCATATCATCATCGTCGATGACAATGCCAAGAGTCCATTACAAGACCGTGAAGTGGCGTTCAACATGGACGAGGCGGAGCGGATCGATGAGTTTGATGTCCATCCCACCGTGGCAGAATCGCCATCAGTCCTGCACTACACCTCCGGGACGACCGGCATGCCCAAAGGCGTGAAGCATGTCCATTATTCACTGATCTCGCAGTATCTGACCACGAAGTGGGTCTTGGATGTGAATGAGAACGACATCTACTGGTGTACCGCCGATCCGGGTTGGGTCACCGGCACTTCCTATGGCATTATCGGTGCCTGGGCGATGGGCGTAACGCAGTGTGTGTCGGACGTCGGCTTCTCTGCGGAGACTTGGTATAAGTTCATTGAGAAGCATCGCATAACTGTGTGGTATTCGGCACCGACGGCGATCCGCTCACTGATGAAAGCAGGCGATGAATTGGTCAAGCAATTTGATTTGTCATCTCTGCGTCATCTGGCAAGTGTCGGCGAGCCGCTCAATGCTGAGGCGGTGATCTGGTCTCAGAAGGTCTTTGGTTTGATGTTCCACGATTCCTATTGGCAGACGGAGACCGGTTCGATCATGATCTCTAATTATCCCGGTATGAAGATCAAACCGGGATCCATGGGCAAGCCCTTCCCCGGCATTACCGGCGGTGTGGTCGATCCTGAGACCTATGAGCAGATCCATGAAACCGGCAAGATCGGCTTGATCGCCTTCCGTCCTGGCTGGCCTGCCATGATGAGGATGTATTGGAACAACGAGGCGACCTACAAAGCCAAGTTCAAGAACGGATGGTATATCCCCGGCGACCGTGCTCACATCGATCAGGATGGTTATTTCTGGTTTGTGGGACGCGACGATGATATCATCAATACCGGCGGTCATCTGGTCAGTCCCTTTGAAGTCGAATCGGCATTGCTGGAGCATCCTGCTGTCGCTGAATCCGCCGTGGTCGCCAAACCGGACTTTGTGAATATGGAAGTGGTCAAGGCATTCGTCTGCCTCAAGCCCGGTTACGAGCCCAGCGAGGAGTTGGAACTGGAGATCATGAACTATATCCGTAAGAAGCTGTCTCCGCTGGCAATGCCGCAGGATATTGAATATGTCCCCAATTTGCCGAAAACTCGTAGCGGAAAGATCATGCGCCGTGTCCTCAAAGCACAGGAATGGGGTGAGGAGATCGGTGATATTTCCACGCTTGAAGATGATTAAATAGAAGGAGTTAATGATAATGAAAGACGAAATCCGTGAAGTCGTACTCGAGTATGTCATCAATGAATACATGGAAGACCAGGATGACGAGATAACCTATGATACCGCCCTTATCTCCGGCGGTTATGTCGATTCTTTTTCGATGGTGTCGCTGAAGCGTTTCCTCGAGACCAAGTACAAGATATCTTTGCCGGACAACCGTGCCACCCCGGAAGCATTCGACACGGTGGACAAGATCACTGAATTGGTGATAGAATTCCTCGGTTACAAGGAGTAGTCAATGGCTTATAGCGACAAAGTCCGTGCAACCTATCAGCAACAATTGCAGGAACTTCAGGATAAAGGTATCTTCAAGATCGAGCGGTATATCCACTCGGTGCAGGATGCCGAGATCGAAGTGGAATTTCCACCCGGCGCGCCGTTGAAAAGGGTCATTAATATCTGCGCCAATAACTACCTGGGTCTCTCCAGTCATCCGGAAGTGGTTGCCGCTGCGCATGAAGGTCTGGACGCCCGTGGCTATGGCATGTCCTCCGTCCGCTTCATCTGTGGGACGCAGGATATCCACAAAGAACTGGAAAAACGGATGACCGAATTCCTCGGCACTGAAGATACCATCCTCTTCCCGTCTTGCATGGATGCCAATGCCGGTGTCTTTGAAGCGATCCTCGGGGAAGAAGATGTGATGATCTCAGACCGCCTGGTGCATGCCTCGCTGATCGACGGTATCCGGCTCTGTAAAGCCATGACCGATTCCTTCAAACACTCGGATATGAAGCATCTGGAGGAAAAACTGATCCTGCATAGCGACAAACGGAACAAACTCGTCATCACTGACGGCGTCTATTCCATGGATGGAGATACTGCGCCACTCGATAAGATGGTCGAACTGTGCGAGAAATATGATGCCATGATCCTGGTGGATGATTCGCATTCATCCGGCTTCATTGGCAAGACCGGACGCGGAACTCATGAGAAGTGCGGCGTCGTGGGTAAGATCGATATCATCACCACAACCTTTGGCAAGGGCTTGGGTGGCGCATCCGGCGGCTGCGTATCAGGTCGGAAAGAACTGGTCGAACTTTGCCGTCAGAAGGCACGTCCCTATCTCTTTTCCAATACGATCGCTCCGCCTGTGGTCGCCGGTGTGCTCAATGTTCTGGAGATCCTTTCCGCCACCACCGAACGGCGAGATAAACTGGAACGCAATGCCGGTTGGTGGAGAAAGAACCTGACGGAAGCGGGATTTATCCTGCAACCGGGAGATACTCCGATCGTGCCGGTGATGCTCTTCAATGCCAAACTGTCACAGGACTTTGCCCGTGACCTCTTCGCCGAAGGCGTCTATGCCATTGGTTTCTTCTTCCCCGTCGTGCCCCAAGGCAAAGCACGCATCCGCACACAGATCTCTGCCGCCCACGATATGCACCACCTGGAGAAGGCGCTGGCTGCCTTTATCAAAGTCGGTAAGAAGTATGATATCCTTGGCAAGACCAAGAATGAGATCATGGTGATGTATGGTAACTAAGCCCTGACACACATCATCAAAATACAATATCCTGCCTGTCCTGAGATTGGGATGGGCAGTTTTTTATTGACGGAAAAAGGCAGGGATGAGATTTACTCGTCCCGACTTGTCCAGAATATATAACTTCTTACGAGGAAAACAAATGTCAAAGCGCTTCCACAGGGAGATCAGGAAACAACTGAACAACATCGTCGCCAGCGGGATGTCCAAGACAGAGCGCATTCTGGCTACTCCCCAGAGCGCGGAGATCGCGCTTTCCGATGGTAAAAAGGTGATCAATTTCTGTGCTAACAACTACTTGGGTCTGGCAAATCACCCGGAGGTGATCAAAGCTGCTAGGAATGCTTTGGAGAAATGGGGTTTTGGGCTGGCATCGGTGCGTTTTATATGCGGGACCCAAAGCATCCATAAGCAACTGGAAGCAAGCATGTCGCGCTTTTTGGGTATGGAAGATACGATCCTTTATTCTTCCTGCTTCGATGCCAATGGCGGTGTGTTTGAACCCCTTCTGGGAGAGGACTGTGCAGTTATCTCGGATGAGTTGAATCATGCCTCCATCATTGACGGTATCCGGCTCTGTAAAGCGCGGCGCCTGCGTTACAAGCACTCCGACATGAACGAACTGGAAGAAACCTTGAAGCAATGCTCTGATGTCCGCTTCCGGCTGATCATCACCGATGGCGTCTTCTCGATGGATGGCGATATTGCCAAACTAACTCAGATCTGTGACTTGGCGGAACGCTACGATGCCTTGGTCATGGTGGATGATTCTCACGCCACAGGATACATTGGCAAAACCGGACGCGGAACGATCGAACACTGCGGGGTCCAAGGACGCGTGGACATCATCTCCACCACCTTCGGCAAGGCATTGGGCGGCGCATCAGGCGGTTGTATCTCCTCCAGCAAGGACATCATCGAATACCTGCGCCAGCGATCACGCCCGTATATATTCTCCAATACGATGCCACCACCCATTGTAGGTGCGGTGATCAAAGTCCTGGAAATGCTCACCCTATCGCCCAATCTGCGCAACCACGTCATGACCAATGCCAATTACCTGAGACGCGGACTGACCGAAGCAGGTTTTGACATCATCCCCAGCGAGACGGCTATCGTGCCGGTCATGACTTATGATGAAGCCCTTGCCGTCAATATGGCCGACCGTCTCCTGCAGGAAGGTATCTACGTCATCGGCTTCACCTTTCCCGTTGTTCCCGTGGGCAAAGCCAGGATCCGAGTCCAGCTCTCCGCTGCTCATTCGCTTTATCACCTCGATCAGGCGATCGAGTCCTTCATCAAAGTGGGCAGGGAGCTAAACCTCCTCAAATGACATGAGCGGTGGCACCTTATATCTGGTTCCCACACCCATCGGCAACATGGGTGATATGACTTTCCGTGGCGTTGATATTTTGCGGTCAGTTACACTTATTGCCGCCGAGGATACCAGGTACACCCGCAAACTATTGAAGCATTATGAGGTGCAGACGGCTTGCATCAGTTACCATAAATTCAACGAACGCCAGCAATGCACATCCCTGGTCAAACGTATGAAGGATGGCGAGAGCATCGCCATCGTAACGGATGCTGGAACGCCTGGCATTTCCGATCCCGCTGCGATAATTGTCAGAGACGCCATCCAGGCAGGCATCAGAGTAGAATGCCTGCCCGGAGCGACAGCGTTGATCCCTGCTTTGGCTGCTGCTGGACTGGACTGTGACCGGTTCCTGTTTATTGGTTTTTTGCCGCCCAAATCCGGAGAACGGATCAAACTACTCCATTCACTGAACCGTCAACCATTCACGCTGATATTCTACGTCTCGCCACACAAGTTCAAGGATGTACTGATCAATGCCGCGGATGTTTTCGGTAATCGCCGCTGCGTGATCGCCCGTGAGATCAGCAAGATCCACGAAGAATACCTGCGTGGACGTCTTGCCGATCTCGCAGGTGAGGATCTGGAATGCCGCGGCGAGATCGTCCTGCTCGTTGAGGGATACCATCCTGAACCGCCTTCGGAAAAGGAATTGGAGGTTATGTTGCGCTGGGATGACCTGAAGCGTGCCAGCTTGAACGACCTTGCCGCCGAATATCACAATTTGACCGGTGTCTCCCGTAACCGGATCAAGCAGATGATCCTTGCCCTCAAGGATGAATAGACGAGCAATCATGCTCAATCGCCCTTATTTGATGTTCGATTTTGACGGCACTCTGGCAGATTCGATAAAACTGGGTTTGATCATTGCCAACAACCTAAGCCGCCGTTATGGCTATCCTCCGCTCACGGAAGAAGATATCGAGAGTTTCCGCGGCATGTCGCTCAAAGAGGCGTTCAGATGGCTCCGTCTGCCCTTCTACAAATTGCCCTTCTTCTTGCATCAGGTAAAACTGGAATTGAGCAAACGCATAGATGATCTTATGCCCTTTGCTGAAATTCCTGAGACCCTGCGAACGCTCCAAGACGCTGGAATCCCGATGTTGCTGCTCACCTCAAATTCCCAGGCCAATGTAATGCCCTTCCTTAAAAAGCATGAGATAGACGTATTCGACTGGTATGTCTGCGATGTAGGTCTTTTCCGCAAATCACGGGCGTTGTCCACACAGCTCAAACGCAAAGAAGCAGCAGATCGCAATCCCGTCTATATCGGTGACGAACAGAGGGATATCCGCGCCGCCAAATACAACCACATCCCGATCATCTCCGTCACTTGGGGCTTTCATCCGAGATCAATACTGGAAAAACTAAATCCCGAGTATCTGATCGACAGACCTCGGGATCTGCTTGAAATCGTCGGAATCGGAAATTAGGGCTTTGGTGCAGAAGGCGGGACTCGAACCCGCACACCCGTTACAGGCACAAGATCCTTAGTCTTGCGTGTCTGCCAGTTCCACCACTTCTGCAGCCAATAATATCTTTATTCGGTGGGAGTAGCCGGTGCTGGACTGGCAGGTTGGCTACTTGGCTCGGCGCTGCCTTCCGTATCAAGTCGCCTTTGGCGTCGCTGAATCTCGTCAAGAGCCGAGCCACCGCCCAGATCTTTGACTAAAAAAGCCAACAGCAGACAGGAACCCAAAAACACCAGACCCAGTATCTGAGTCCACTTACGCAAAAACACAGAAGCGCCACTACCGCCGAAGACATTCATTGCCGCTCCTCCCAGATTGGAATCCAATCCACCCTTGGAGGACTGAGCCAGAATGACCAGAACCAGCACAACGCTGATGATCAGATGCAGTATCAGAGCAATCGTATATAACATTATCTATCCTCTTAAAACAAGTCTATTGGTTTGTTAGTGTTCCATCACCAAGTTTCTGGCAGCGGATTTCTGTCAACTAAAATGTCTGCCGATCTGAATCACGCAATCGTCTTGATAGGTTTGGATTCAAACAGTATGTGTTCTCACTCATTTTTTCAAATCAATTCATTTCTTTTTCAAATCAGCTTTTTTACTTACCCGCGATATCATGATTTTTTCCAGCGGTATCGCGAATCTTTCAAATGGGATTTACGGCGGTTTCAAGAGGTTTTCATAAACGAAACCAGCGGAACAATTTGTTAACTTCAAGCTTACAAACTGGTAATACAAAGCTGAATCAGGGGGAAACATCACGATCAATTCAACTTGATTTCGCATAGCATTGAATGGCCTACGATTATTGCCGGTACTCATTCTAATGAACAAAGCAGTTGAATGATTCAGAGAGTTGACTTAAATTATCCTCCTTGCTTGATAACCTTAGTATAACCTTAGTATAACCTTACGACAGTAAGGTTATACTAAGGTTATCAAGCAGGGAGAACTCAGGAGAAAGCTATATTTCACTTGAATCTAAACCTTCTTGAAACCAGTAGATAACTCAGAGCGGTTGACTCACCGAGCATCCAGATTATCTGATAGGCACAATCCCTAGTTATTACTGACTGCGTTGGAAAGAGAGACGATATTGTTTTTTACGTTATCGAAATTTGGTGATTCCAGTGTGTGCAACGTTCTTTGATTGTTAATCGAGATATTGATATTTCCTATCATATTGTGTGGAAAGGACTTGATCACTTTTACGAAAAGTGCATATCCGAACCCATAATTTAACAATCGGGTAACCGAGAAGGAGATCCAGCAGAACAAGCAAAAACATAATGGCAAGAACGCTTACTGATGCTGCATGTATATCCTCCTGATATGCAACGAGATAGAGTATAAAACCGAGAGATTTTTTCTGCTGCGGAGAATCGGCCTGAGGTATATGCGATACAATCCCTTTGACAGAAATCATATCTGGATAAAAGTCGTGCCGATCGTCGTCTATCCATGTAACTGATATCATAGCATGCAGTTATATATGTTTGTTGATGGCTGAACTACTACCTGCGAGGTTGAAATGAACAAACACATCAAAGATCTGATGAGTTTTCTGGATAACTCACCCACGAGCATCCAAGCGGTGCAACAAATAGCAGCACGTCTCCAGGCTAAGGGATTTGAGGAACTGGACGAGAACCAGTCCTGGAAATTGAATGGGGGTGGAAAGTACTACGTTAACCGTGACGATGCGGCAGTGGTCGCTTTTCGGATCGGCTCCGGATCAGCAGTGGAAGGACTCCATGTGGCGGGAGCGCATCTGGATAGTCCTAGTCTCAAGATCAAACCCGGCTCCGAAAAACGGCATGGAAATTTTGCCCAGGTGAGCGTCGAGGTTTATGGCAGTCCGATCCTTGCCACTTGGTTCGACCGCTCTTTGGGACTTGCCGGACGAGTGGTTTGGAAGGACAAGGGAGCGAAGAAGGCGGCAAAGACCCACATCTCACCAGTCAATATCTCCCGTCCCGTCGCCATTATCCCCAATGCCGCCCTGCATGTCAACCGCAAGGTAAATGAGGGTTTTGAATATAACAAACAGAATCACCTGCAAGCGATCATCGGCGACTGCGAGACCGCTGCTGGGGAATCAGTCCTGAAGAATCTTGTGGCAGGCGAATTGCGGATCAGAGCGGATCATATCATAAACATGGAACTATTCCTATATGAAACCACGAAGGCGGAATTAAGCGGTGCAGACCAGAGTTTGCTGGTCTCTGCCCGGCAGGATGATCAGACGATGTCTCACGCTATTTTGAGTGCCATGCTGGAGGTCTCCAGACCATCCAAGACCGCCATTGCTGTCTTTTATGACCATGAGGAGATCGGCAGCATGACCCGTCAGGGAGCGTTTTCCACTTTCCTGAGCGGAATCATGGAGCGGATGATGCTGGCTTTGGGGCTTGATCGGGAACAGCAATTGATCGCTTTGCGCAATTCATACCTCGTTTCCGGCGATATGGCACATGCTTTCCTACCAGCTTTTGCTGATAAATACGATCCCGATTATGCACCCAAGATCAATCAGGGCATCGTGATCAAATCCAATATCAACCATAATTATGCCACGACCCTTGCCAGTAAGCAGCGTTTTATTAATTTGTGTGAGAAAGCGGGTGTGTCCTGGCAAGAGTTTTTAACCAGATCGGATGTGCCCTGTGGCTCGACAATTGGACCGATCGCCGAAGCGCTGAATGGCGTGATGACGATCGATATCGGCTCTCCGATGTGGGCGATGCATTCGATCCGTGAGACCTCCGGCGTGAATGATCACCTTGCCTTGATCAAAATATTGACGGAATATTATAAACAATAGAAGGAGAATGATATGGCTGTATTCAAACCATTCAAAGCCGTGAGACCACTGCCGGAAAAAGCCGCGGAAATCGCATCTCTGCCCTATGATGTGATGGATTCCGATGAAGCCCGGCTCGAGGTGGCGAAGCGTCCGCTGAGTTATATCCGTGTGGAAAAACCTGAGGTGGATCTTTCGCCCGAAATCGATCCCTATGACGAGCAGGTCTATCAGAAAGCCAAAGAGAATCTGTATGACTATATCAGCAGCGGCTTGATGAAGCAGGACTCGAAGGCGATGTTTTATATCTATCGCGAGACGATGGATGGACGCGAGCAATACGGTCTCGTTGGCTTATGCTCGGTGGATGAATACTTCGATGGCACGATCAAAAAGCACGAACTCACCCGCGCCGATAAGGAAGCAGACCGGATCAAACATGTGGATATTTGCAACGCTCATGCCTCGCCGGTGTTTTTTACCTATCGCCATCAGGGTGAGATCGATGCGATCGTCAGCCGGATCGTTCGTTCCGCTCAACCGGTCTATGATTTCGTCAGTGACGACGGTATCCACCACGCTTTGTGGCTGATGGTGGACGAAGCCGATATCAAAGCGATCCAGGACGCCTTCGGAGCGATGGAGCATCTCTATGTGGCGGATGGGCATCACCGCACGGCTTCCGGTGCCAAAGTCGGCGCTCTCAGGCGGGAGCAGCATCCAAACTACACCGGAGAAGAGGAATTCAACCACTTTATGACCGTCATCTTTCCCGATAACCAGCTCAAGATATTTGATTACAACCGCGTTGTCAAAGACCTGGGTGGGCACAGTAAAGAGGAATTTCTGGTACAGGTTTGTGAGAAGTTTGAGATCAAACCGCTTTCCGACAGATTGCCCTATCACCCTGAAGGGTTACATCACTTTGGCATGTATCTGGATGGTATGTGGTATCGGCTGACCGCCAAACCGGGAACCTGGGACGGCAGTAACGTCGTGCAAGCGCTGGACGTCTCCATACTCCAGAACAATCTGCTACAGCCGATCCTCGGGATCAATGACCCGCGAAAAGACAAGCGGATCGATTTTGTGGGTGGCATCCGGGGGCTTGAAGAACTGGTCAGGCGCGTGGATTCGGGTAGGGAAGTGGTTGCTTTTGCGCTGTATCCCACCTCCATGGACGAACTCCTCGCCATCGCCGATGCCGGTGAGATTATGCCTCCCAAGTCCACCTGGTTTGAACCCAAGATCCGGAGCGGACTCTTTATCCATCTGATGGATTGAGGAGCAGGTGAAGACCTTTTTCATCGAAAGTTTGGGCTGTCCGAAAAACCTTGTGGACAGTGAAACCTTTGCCTATATCATCAACCGAAGTGGCAACCGCTTGACTACCGATGCGGAGGAAGCGGATCACATCCTGATCAATACCTGCGCCTTTATCACTGCCGCACTGGCTGAACTGGACAGCATCCTCAGTTATTATGCCACGCTGAAGCAAGCGGGAGAGATCACCGGTATGGTCGTCACCGGCTGTGTGATGAACCGCGATGCGGAGGAATTTATCCGGTGTTATCCCGAGGTGGATGAGTGGATCCCGCTCAAGGACTTTGCGGCTTTTGAGCGTTATTTGGAGCAGCCGATCTCCAATTGCCGGCATCGTATCCCATTGGAACACACTTCTTATGCCTATTTACGGATCAGTGACGGCTGTGACAACCGCTGTACGTATTGCACCATCCCATCCATCCGCGGAGCGATGCAGAGCATACCCATTCCCGACCTTTATACGGAAGCGCTGATGTTAGCGGAGTATGGGGCAAAGGAACTAACCCTCGTGGCGCAGGATACGTGTAATTATGGGCTGGATATCTATGGCAGGAAAGCGTTGCCGGAACTCATCGCCCGCCTCCATGATATCCCTCAATACCGCTGGATCCGGGTGATGTATATGCATCCTGATCACTTTGACCGGGAATGGATAGGACTCTATCAGCAATATCCCAAGTTGCTTCCCTATTTTGAGTTCCCCGTCCAGCACTGCAGTAAGCCCATATTGCATGATATGGGGCGCAGCAACGATGGAGCGGCGATCTCCGCCCTGATCGCAGATATTCGTAAGGCATTGCCCGATGCCATCTTCCGCACGACTCTGATCACCGGCTTCCCCGGTGAGAGTGCTGAGGACTTTAAAGCACTGTGCCAGTTTGTCCAGGATACAGGGTTCCTCTTTGCCGGCGTCTTTGCCTATTCAAGGGAGTCGGGAACTCCCGCCATTGATCTGCCCGGTCAGGTCAAACAGTCCACAGCGATTGACCGGAAGTTCAAACTCTTGAGCCGGCAGGAGAGAATCACGGAGAAGTGCCTCGGTCAGTATGTAGGCAAGACAATCGAGGTCTTGGTGGAAGGTTCTGATCCCGATGGGCTGGACTACTATGTGGGCAGGGCGTGGTTCAATGCGCCCGAGATTGACGGAGTGGTTCTGATCGAAAGTGACGAACTGGATGATTGCACGGTGGCAGAGGTCGAGATCACCAATGCGATCGGCACTGACCTATTTGGACGCTACCTCAGAAAAATCGGATAATACAAAGGATTTGACATGGATAAAAAGATCGCCCTGACCGGTATCAAACCCACCGGTCTGCCACATATCGGTAACTATATCGGCGCCATCCGTCCGGCTTTGGAGCTGTCGCAGACCTGTGAAGCGCGCTATTTCATTGCGGATTATCATGCGCTCAATTCCATCAAGAATGCGGAAGAACTCCGGCAGATGACGCTGGAGATCGCCGCTGCCTGGCTGGCTTGCGGGCTCGATCCGCAAAGGGTTCTGATCTATAAGCAATCGCAAGTGCCGGAGACCTTTGAGCTGATGACTCTTCTGCTGGCTTTCACGCCCAAGGGACTGATGAACCGCGCCCATGCTTACAAGGCAATGCTCCAGAAGAACAAGGACGAAGACAATGAACCGGACTTTGGCGTGAATATGGGACTATATACCTATCCCGTTCTCATGGCGGCGGATATTCTGCTCTTTGATACGGACTACGTGCCGGTTGGTAATGACCAGTTCCAGCACGTGGAAATGGCTTGCGACATTGCGCAGAGCTTTAATTTCGTCTATGGGTGCGAGGGCTTTCGCATTCCGCAACCGATGGCAAGGGAAGAGACGAAGACAGTAGTCGGTCTCGACGGCAGAAAGATGTCCAAGAGCCATGTTAATACGATCCCCCTCTTCGCCGGGGAGAAGGAATTGCGTAAATTGGTTATGCGTATCGTGACCAATTCCCAATCCGTCGAAGAACCCAAAGATCCGGATACCTGCAGCATCTTTACCCTCTACAAGGTCTTTGCCAATCCGGGTGAGATCGCTGAACTCCGCCAGCGTTATGTCAATGGTGGAATGGGTTGGGGGTATGCCAAACAGGTCTTGTTCGAGAAGATGAACCAGGAGCTCTCCCCCCTGAGGGCACGTTATGAATATCTTATGACGCATTTGGACTATATCCATGAGATTCTCTATGATGGCTCACAGCGTGCACGGGAACTGGCAGCAGCAAAGATGTCAAAATTGAGGCAGATTATCGGCGTCATCTGATCTCCTCCCCATCGAGTGACCCGCTGGTTGACTGATCCCGATGATACATGATCTATTGTGGATGACCATTGAACAATTCAGAGTGACTGAAAACTCTCCTCCTTGCTTGATAACCTTAGTATAACCTTAGTATAACCTTACGACCGTAAGGTTATACTAAGGTTATGAAGTAGGGAGTACTCAGGAAAAAGCAACATTCCGCTTGAATCTAAACCCACTCGAGACCCTCAGATAACGCAGAGCGGGCGACTCAACGAGTATCCATACAATCGGACAGGCACAATCCTTAGTTAATACCGGCTGCGTTGGGAGGAGAGATGATATTGCTTTTTCACTTTCTCGAAATTTGCTGATTCCAGGATGTGCAACGCGCTTTGCGAGCCGCTAACCTGCTTTTCCTTGATCTATCGGGTCACTTTTGAGTTAGACCTCTCCCGAGATGCTCCCGGATGCAGGGGTACATCTAGGGAGAATCTCGACCTGAAACCGGAGTAAATCATAGGAAGAGAAATAACTGCGAATCATAAGCATAAAAAAAGCCACCTCAAGGAACTCCCCGAAGCGGCTTTATTTATTGGTGATATTTAGTTTACGCTCTGCAGCATCATAGGTTTGGGTTGGGAATTGTCATCTCTTTTCCACCGGTCGTCCATCCGGGTGCGGATGGGGCTGTTGCGTTTAAAATAATTGACGATGGCATCGCGCAGATTGACCTGGTGGTAGATGATATCCTCTTCGGGTACGTTCATCAACAGTGTGAGACCGGCATTTCCCTGCATCAGAAAATCGGTTGTGGTCACGGTGTAGATCTTGTTCGGATCCCATGGCTTTCCACCGATATAAAGGGAAGTAACGCGGTCAAAATTCTTGCGCCTTTTAGTGTAAATGACGTTTACACCAGAGACGATAAGGCCAGCACGAGCGTCGGCTACGCGCGTCTCGATGATGCGGCGGAGGAATTCACCGCTGCACTTGAAACTGATCACGATGTTGTCAAAGGGCATAACCGCAAAGACATCACGATAGGTAACCGGACCTGCCTTAATATCGGCGCGGATACCCCCCAGATTGATGAAGGCAAAGTCCGTTCCGGTCTCCGCGCGCATGGCATCCACCACAGTATTGCCCATCAAACTCTGGGCATCGATATTGACCCGTGATAGATGGAGGGCAGCATGGCCAATGATCTCGTCCATTCCGGCTTCGGCGATGGCAACCTGCTTGGCGATGGTGGTTCCGATCTCCTCATGGGGGATGAACTGGTCTTCAAACAGGGTGACCAACAGTCCTTCGCGGAGGGCTGGTTTTTCATAACCGGTAATGGTCTTGGTCTTGGGATCAATCGTCAGAGTAAGCCAACCGAGATTGGAGCCGTAGGCATACCCCTGGATCACCATGGTATGCGTTACGGGATCTACCCATGGTTCACCAAAACCGCGGTGCATATGGCCACCGATGAGAAGATCGATACCTTCCACCTCGCGTGCTATTTCCTGGGCATCCCAACCCCATGCGGCATGGCGTTGTTCGTGGATCCGGTTGCCCATCCTGTCATATCGGCTTTGATAAACCGCAGCGGGGTCATAGGGAAGACCGGCATGGCTAAGAACGATTACGATATCGGCTTTTTCCTGGTTGCGGACAATATCGACGTATTTGATCATGGTCTCTTTCTCGTCGAGGAATTTTAGGTTCTTAATGTATTCCGGGAAACTCATCTTCTCGGTGTCTGTGGTGCAGAAGCCGATGATGGCGATACGCAATCCCATACGCTCCAGGATGATATATGGTTCCAGGTAATCAGGCAGTTTTCCCGTGTCCCGGCGGACTACATTAGCGCCGAGAATGGGGAAATTTGCCAGGCTCAGCGTCTCGATCAGTTCATCTTCGGGGATGTCAAACTCATGATTGCCGATGGTCAGTGCATCGTATCCAATGGCGTTCATATATTCAATCACTGCCACACCCTTGGTGACTGTTCCGACGGGATGTCCCTGGAAAAAGTCACCAGCATCCAGAAGTAACGAAGTCCGCCGGTCGTTTGACAATGATCTGACATGGTCGATCAGAGTGGCTGCGGATCCTCCGCCTCCCAGTTGGGGCGGGAAGTTTGGATTGATGAAAGTTGCTTTGGTGCGATCGATCCCACCATGGACATCATTGGAAAAGATGATGTCAAGGCGGAGGTCATTTGCCAGAGCGAGACCGATCCAGACAAATGCCAGTATGGTCAGGGTTATTCTGATGTAAGTATTCATATTGTTACCAGGTCAAAGTCAATCCGGTTGAAAGGGTGACGAAGTTTTCTCTTACCTTGTCCGGGTTGTCCCAGCCGCGGTCTCTTAAATTGATGTATTGAGGATTTACCCACAATTGAGAGTAGTTGTAATAACGGTCACGGAACAGGTCCAATGCCTCATAGGTGCGCCATGCATAGCCCAATCCGATGTCCCACTTCAGATTATTCATCAATTGCGATCCACTACCGATGGTGAACATCGGGGTCACGATCTTGCGGGCAAATATGACATCGGTCGGGACGTCATCCACGACATGGCTCTCCATATATGAATGATAGGTATTTTGGGACTGGAAGCCAAAGCGCAGGGGCAGACGATTCTCCACGTGATGCTCGACTCCGACATAGAAATTATACATGTCATCATAGGCAGGATCGACATCTGACCAGGAAATTCGTTCCAGATCGAGATTAAAGGTAGTCCGCATCACATTGCGGGGCGTGTAGCAAAATCCTACTCTCAGTTCTGAGGGTAGGATGTATTTATCATCGATGGCAGTTTCGTCTGTATTGGCGCCATGCACGATCTTCTGAGTACCAGAACGGTCGAGCGTGGACTTGGGAGTATAACTGAGTCCTATGCCCAGCCGGTGATTGAGCGTGAAGTTTGAGCCCATTTGAAGGCGGCTTCCTTTGAGTTCGGTCTGCACTTTAAACAGTGAATCAGGAAGGGTGGTGGCTGGAGCGGCAGACGCCATTCGGTTAACAGCCCAATCCGACCAATTGATCCTTACCTGGCGGTTTGCTTTGCCGTTTAGCATGGAATAACTAAGTCCCACGTGCAGGTCTGTATGTTGGGAGGGGGAATAGCCCCAAGAGTAGGCGATCCCGCTTTGATAGAGGACGCCTTCGTTTTTAATCTGGTTTTTGGCGATCACTTCCGGGTAGTTGTCATTATCTTGATTACGGTTGTTACGGACTTCTTCATAATAATCGCCGTCATAGTTGATCATGGGCTGATGAAAGACGCTCAATCCCATCAGATTGTCGCGCACGTTCATCTTGGCGAAGGCGATACCGCTGTAATCGTCATAGACGAAGATATCGGAATTGTAGGTGGCGTCATAGACATACGCGTCAAATGAATTATAGAGCGGGATCGAGCGATTGTCTTCGTTCCGGGTCAGATTGAGTCCAAACTGCGCTCCATAGCGGGCACGCAAGAGAGTAAGATTTGCCGGATTGGTCGTGATGGCAAAGGGGCTACCGGTGTTATAGACATTAGCATTGCCCATGGCAAAGGAGCGGGCGTCGAAGGTTATGAATCTATTGCCAAATTGGTGATCACTGATCGACCAGGCGGAAAGCAGCGTCCACAGGATGCCGATGATTATCGTTATGGTGATTGTTTTGATTGATTTGTTCATTCTTCCTCCATTCCTTAGAAGCGGTAGTCAAGAGACAGGCGGATCGTATTCTCGCTGCGTTCCACCCGTTCGAAATAGTTGTTAGTAGTGATCGGTTGGTTGTATCTACGGATAAACAGTTCTTTGGTCTGGTATGTTTTATTACGGTATTTGATGGACATATACATATTCTGCGAGATGCGGCTTTGCAGCGAGATCCAACTCTTGAGCCCTTTTTCGCCCATAAAGTCGATCTCCATATCTTCCCAGTCCCAGTGGGAGATATTGTTGCCATGCCAATAGACGAATGAGCCCTGCAGTTTGAGCGTAGGTCCGATGATATGCGTGTAGTTGACGCAGATGTAGTCGCCATTCATCAGGGTCATAGCTGCGGCATGGGAGTTATTACCCGGCTGAGCGGGATTGGTAAGGGAAGTATAAGGCGGTCCGTATACTGTATTGTATCGGTATTCAAACTCCAGGAAATTGCGGTTGGAGAGGAAAGTCCGCGTGGAGAGGGTGTATTCATTGGTCTTGGATACGCCGCGGTCAGCAGAGTCGTCGTAGCGGTTAACCTGATTCTTGTAGCGTAGGCGTAAAGCCAATTGGAAGAGGGGTCTGAATTCCAGTTCGCTCTGGAATCTGGCGCTGCGGCGATTATCACTCATTCTTTCCCAGATATCCAGATAACTGCGCCCTACCGTAAAGTAGTTATTAAAGCGGTATCTGGTCTCAAAGTAGATCCCTTTTTCCGGTTGCGCCTGCGAGGTATTATTGTAGATATCTGCCATGAGCGGATTAGTGAGGGTATAGACGTTTTTCTCAATGATCGTGTCATTGAATCGCTCATTTTCCGCAAAGGCATTGCTGTAGGGATTGTCAAATTCCAGATCATAATGCCGGTAGAGCGCCAGGAAATAGAGATTCTCAAATTGGGTGTAAGCGCTTACCAAATATGCCTTGGGATCGTCGCCCAAGGCAAAGTCCTTGCCATCGACCGTCAGTTCCGCATATTCGCCTTGAACGGATACGTTGCCGATGACCGTATGTCCGTCAAATCCGGTTACCCGGCGGTAATCTCTTTCATAACGGTCAGTCAGGGTGCTATATAAACTTGATATCTCGGTATCGATCATTTTGAACTTGGGGTAGTAATAGGAATCGCGGATAATATGCGTCCGCAATGCGCTCCAATCCGGCATTACAAAGTGTGCATCGTCATAAAGCGCGGTATGAGTAGTAAAACCGAGTTTGGTTCCGATGATGGGCGAGAATTGAAGACGTGTTCCCCAGAGTTTCTCATCCACGATATCTTTGCGGGGCGCCAGATTGATATGAGGGATGGCATATGGCACTCCGGCAGCCAGTTCGGTATTGAAGTATGCCTCCGCTTCGCGCAGGGTATCGTTGTCAAAGCGGATGGTAGGCGTCACGTAAGACAGCACTTTGTTCTTGCCGTTGACCTGAACCGGATCGCCATTGGCATCGATATAGACGATGGCGTCCTTCTTGTCCTGGGAGAGGAAGAAAGCGGCACCAAACCACGGGTTCTTCAGTTCAAGCGCTGTCCCTCTCAGAGAGTATTGCTGCGTTCGTGACAGGTCAGGAGTAATCCCCAGAATGCGTTTGCTAAAGCCATATCCGGTTTTGCGCGGGCTGTAGAAATCAGTATTTTCCATCACCAGTCCTTCGCCGAAGGTGGCACGGTAATGACCCAGGTAGAGTTTCAATTGCGTATTATCGAGGAAGTCTGGCACATAGGTTCTGGAGGTATTGAAGAGTTCCGAACATTCATAGCCGACGTAATACTTGGAGTCCTCCCACAATTCCCTGGAACTTTTATCCTGGATACCGGTCTCGCCATGTCCCATTTGGTGCATGATGCCCGCTTTGAAGTTGTTGCCATACCGCATACGCAATTTGTAATAGATATTCGGATCGATCTCTTCCAGATTGAAGTAGCCCCAATAAGCCAGATCTTTACGGTGGGGTTTGACCAGCGAAGTCTGATATGTATTGCGTAAAAACGGCTCCAGATACATGTCCTGAGCGCTTTCTTCAAAATAGCGGGTGACATATTGGATCTTCGCATCCACAAAGAGTCGGTTGCGGACCGGAGGTTCCTTGTAATAAACATAGTTTCGCAGATTGGAATAGCCGTAATATGAGATTCCTGGCGTTCCGCGTAAACTGCGCATATCGGTCAGAGTATCGCCGCGCGCCACTCGGTTGAGTACTGCCACGGCATCGATCGGAGATACGTTTGGTAAACTGATCAGATCGTCAAAATGCATGCGATTGATGTTTTGAGGAGTCATCAAAAAATCCTCCCAAACGTCCGCCATGCCTTCGCTGGCGCCTTCATTGCTGTCCAGACGTTCCAATAAGTCGCGGATCTCATCCCGTCTTTGTGAGACCTCGTCGGTTTCACGAAACAGCGATACCACAACCAATGGCCGCAGCCGTAAAAGGGTATCATGATCGATCGACGGGATCTGCCTCAATTCAAAGATATTCCTGAAAAAGGAGACATAGAGTCGATACTCGTAAATATCCCGGGCTTGCTGTTCGGTGATCGGCAATTTTCTCAGTTCATCAAAGCCGGCGCTATTCAGATCGATGCGCGCCGAGAGGAGACATAAGCCGACCAGCATTATGATCAGAAGGTATATTCTCTTCATATCCATTCCTTCTTGGCTACTAATATCATCCAAGGTTGCACACTATTCCGAATACCCTATCCTGTAAAGTTTTTTTTTGAGCGATCGCAGGATTTTACGCCAGAGTATGTTATACGCAGGATTCATCAGCATTTCGATTCCGTTTCGGAAAATTGTATCGAACGCGAATAGGCGCATCCGCTTACAGCTTGCCAATTTTATACTTGACAATTACATGAGTATAAACAAACGGTTCGCTCGTTGTCATTATCTGATTGAGTAGGTGGTTTATGATTGGTTTTAGTATATCAGGGCGCATAATCTGCAAATCCATCCTGGCGTGCTGCACTCCGGGTTCGAGGGTGGTTTTCGTATCCGTAGTGACTTTATTTCTATTACTTTGCATCTTTCCTGCCGCTGCCACTATTCACTTAAGCGAATACACTTTTTCGGCGCAGACCGGCACATATCAAGAGATTAGTGGCGGGATGGTATTTGGAAATAGCACAACCGACGATCAAAGATTCGTCAGTGTATCCATACCTCTGGGAGGGATTTCGACGACCGGAGTTGGTATTCCCATTGGCTTTGATTTCGTGTTTTCCGGCATTACCTATGACCGCCTGGGCATCAATGCCAATGGCTGGATCGCGCTGGGACATTCCGCTTTGAATCCAGCCGTGAATATGACCTCGACCGATTATTTCCATCCTTTGTCATCGGTGCCCTCTATTGATACCGGAAACCAGATCGCCAGGATCGCCGGATTTGCTCAGAACCTGCAAGCCCAGACAGGGGCTTCCTTACGTCTCCTGACCATCGGAGAAGCCCCATACCGGATATGTGTGATCCAGTGGACGAACTACCGGATGTTCGCTGGGACAGGGCAGAATTTTAATTTCCAGATCCGACTCCACGAAACCACCAATCAGATCCGCATCGTGTATGGTTCATACACGTATCAGGGTGTCGAAAAAACGGTGCAGGTCGGTTTACGCGGGGCTCCGGCAAGCGCAGCGACCAATTTTCACACCCGTTCAAGTAGTTCCGGTTCCAGCAACGCCTGGCAACTTACGGATGCCGGATCAAATGCCGCAGCAACTATCAGATTCAGATCAGGCACACGTCCCAATGACGGGCTGACCTATGTTTTCACCCCTCCCGTCTCCGCGATCCTTCCCTCGCCGGTGACCAACCTCAGTATTTCCATTGCAGCGGAAGGAATTATCCTGCAATGGGATGAGGCGCCTGGCGCGGATCTTTACCACATCTACTCTGCTGATAATCCCTATGACGATGATTGGGACTTTGAAACTGCGCAATCAACCACCACCTGGCTGGTCGCTAACCCCAATACCAGTCGTTTCTTCCGGATCATCAGCGTCCGCATTGATCGGTAAGCGGCAAAGAGATATGACTGCTCCATAGTTTGAGTGATCGTTAATAGCAATATAGCCGGAGGATCGTCCGATCTGAGCAGATAACAGTCAGTTAACCTATCTTTCCTGCTTCTTCCCTGCTTCATAACCTTAGTATAACCTTACGGTCGTAAGGTTATACTAAGGTTATACTAAGGTTATCAAGCAAGGAGGAACGAAAAGGGTGACAACGAGGCTACCTCCGATGATGGGAGTGACGATCAATTTACCGGCCGATATCGCATCTAACTAGATCCGATATAGATCGAGCCCCATGAGGACATCGACCAACAATGACACGAACCGTCAGGAAAATCCTCCACGCCATCGATCAGATGAATTTAGAAGTCAAAGATCCGCAAACAGGATGAATGAGCCTGATCAGGTCTCCTTGAAGAAATGGTGCATGGCGGTTTCAGTATTTTCAAATTCGATGGCGTGGTTCTTACAGCCATATCGGGAACAGATCGAGACCCTGCCTCCCTCCAGCAGGTGCAGGTCAACCAATTTGGCGTCGCAATCGCTGCATGTGGCAGAAGCAGGCAGATCGGCCTGGCATAGAGGGCATGACAAAATGACCACGTCGCCGGGGATCAAGTCAAAAGACGAGCGGGAAACATAACTGCCATAGATCGACGAAAGCCAGACTTCGCCCTTGCGTTCACCGTGACTGAAATTGAGTTTGACGGCGGGGGCGTTATCCAGGCGGATATGTTCGTCCATCAGGGAAATTCCACAGGCGGGGCATTTGACAAGCACAGGTCCATAGGTCATAAGAACCTCCTTATCACAAGGATTTAATAACGGATAAGATAACTCTCTAACGCCGGATGTCAAGCGTGGGATATGGTTTAATAGGCAAAGACGACGCCGCTCATCGGAAAGACCCATTCATCGGGCTTGGTGCAGATCGTGATGGATCGGTCGTCACGGATTACCTGGGGATATTTATTCTGTCCGGAAAAGATGGTGACCGCTTCGCAATTCTGGATGGTAGAGGGATATATGAAGCGGATGGTGATGCCGCGGGTTAGTTCGGTGATAAACACGCTGAGTTGATGTGAGGATTTGTCGCTATAGGTCAGGGTTTCGATGGAGAAGAGTGCTTCGGTTCCAACCAGTTGATCGAGTTTTGGGTGTTCACAGCGGATCTCGAGGCATTCCCGGTTGATGCGGGTGTTTGTCGCAAGTACATGTTCGCCGACGCTTACTCTGGTGACCTCAAAGAATTCGGGTTTGAGGTCAAAATTGGTATCGAATAGCCAGCGGTATTCCACGTCCCGGCGGGCAAAGTATCGGTTCAATATCTCGGTAGAAGGAGCACATGCAACGATAAAATAGGGATGTTGCACAATCTTGCGGAAACTGAGGTGCGTCTTTGCCCGCCACAGTTTGGGGTGGATGTCGCTGTGCGAGAACTGGATCTCGTGGACGAAATCTCTCCGGAGATGGATATCATTGTCCTTTTGGAAAAACAAGGAGCGGAGGATCTCCCGATAGACCAATTCGCCGATCTCGTCGTTTTGCATCCGGTGTGAGATGGCTGATTCGATGATGCGGTTGAGTTTGCTGTCCGAAAAGTCGGCGGACACAAAATCACGTCGGGACAAGGGTGCGGTGGATGTCAGTTCCCCACCTTGATAGAAATAGCGTTTGGCACGTCTGCCGACCTGGCAGAGCAATTCATAAGCGGATCCACAGTAAAGTCCGCTGAGATATTCCGCGCGCAATTCAGGATGTCCTTTGCCTATTAGGGTTACTTGATCATCGATGCAAATTCCGCTACTCAAGCCGATATCGATGCAGATCATGTCCATACTGACGCGTCCAATGACGGGATATAGCCGGTTTTTGACGCAGACTATGGAGCGATTAGAAAGCAAAAAGTCATAGCCATCGGCATAACCAATGGGAACGATGGCATAAGAAGTGTCCACACCGGCTTTCCAGGTGAGGTTATAACCCACTGTTTCACCTGCCTTTACATGTTTGATCTGGGCGATGCGGGAGTGAAAGGTCATTACCGGACGTAGGTCTATCTTCTCCGGTTGAGATGGTTCAGTATAAATCCCGTACGATAAAATGCCAAAGCGAACCAGATTGGTAAGCGGGCTATTTGCAGCGAAGATCCCTGAACTATTGGAGAGGTGGATATAACGTGGAGGTCGCTCAAGAGATGAGATAACTTGCTCAAAGCGAGTCGTTTGCAGTGCAGTGAACTCGTGATCGCTTTCGCTGGCAGCGTAGTGGGAGAAGATACCCTCGATCCTGAGACGGGGCAAGGCGGAGATCTTCGAATAGACCTGGGGAAACTGGTCATGATCAAATCCGCTGCGGTGCATGCCTGTATCGATCTCGAGGTGGATGGATATGGCCTTGTCAATGGTCTGATGGTCCAAAGCAAGGGCAAAATCGAGATCGGAGACGGTGGGAATGAGGTCGTTCTCAATGATGCCGGGGATCTCATCCTTGCTGGATGGAGACAGGATCAGGATGGGGCTGCTGATCCCTTGTATCCGGAGTAATCTGCCTTCTTCGAGGTTTGCCACGCCGAGAAAGGATGCGCCATTGAGCAAGGCACACTTGCCGATCTCATAAGCGCCGTGCCCATAAGCATCGGCCTTGACGATCTGGAGGAATTCCTGATGGGGGTGAAGGTGCTTCTTGAGTGCGGCCAGATTGTGAGTAAAGGCATCCAGATCGATATCAACCCAACTGCGGTCGTTTGACATATTCAAAAATACTTGGCGGCAAGATCGGCGAGCGGTGATCTCTCGCCGATATCGAGCGTGATGTGACCTACCATTTCTTCATGCTTGAGTCGTTCAACGGCAACGCTCAGGCCATTGCTGACGGAATCGAGATAGGGGGTATCGATCTGGTAGGGGTCGCCGGTGAGCACGATCTTCGTTCCCTTGCCGGCACGGGTGATGATGGTCTTCATCTCGTGGGGGGTGAGGTTTTGGGCTTCATCGATGATGATGAACTGCCGGGGTAAACTTCTGCCACGGATGTAGGTCAAAGGTTCGAGTTCGAGATAACCATAATCTATCAGATCAAAGATAGAGGTCTTCTTCCGGTTCTTGTCGCCGCTGTCTTTTTTGTCCGAAGGAGGCAACAAGATATCCATATTGTCATAAATTGGCTGCATCCAGGGATTGAATTTCTCGGTTTTGGAGCCGGGAAGGTAGCCAAGATCCTTGCCCAAAGGCGAAATCGGTCGGGAAACGACGAGACGCTTGTAAAGGTCTTCGGTGATCACTTTATGAAGCCCGGCAGCAATGGCGAGAAGGGTCTTGCCCGTGCCTGCCTTGCCGGAGAGTGTGACGAGTTTTATCTCGTCGTCCAGGAGCAGTTCCAATGCCATATCCTGTTCAAAATTGCGTGAAGTGATATTGTAGATCTCCTGTCCCTGATAGTGTTCGAGCAGGGCAAAGCCATTTCGTTCTTTATTGAAACGGGTCGTGATGGTCCTATCCGTTTCGCCTTTTAGGAAAAACCGGATAAACTCGTTGGGGAAATAAAGATCGCCGGTATTGGGCAGGTACTTGTCCCCAACAAGGGTATCATACTGATCCTGGTTCAGTTCGTCCTCGCTCCAGCCGGTATAAAACTCGTCATACCGAACGTTGTCTGATTCGTAGTTCTCAGCTCTTACGCCCACGCAATCGGCCTTGATACGGACATTGGCATCCTTGGAGACCAGTGTTACGATCGACTCGGGATATTTATTCTTGAAATACAAAGCTGTGCCGATGATCAGATTATCGTTATTGTCCATATAGATCAATTTGGAAGCGGTGTCCGTCACTTCGCTATTGACACTGATCTGCACGATACCGCCGTTATCCGTATTCACTCCATTCTGCAAACTGCCCCGTTCCCTCAAGGCATCAAGGTAGCGTCCGATCTGGCGGGCATTACGGCTCTTCTCGTCCACACCTTTCTTAAACTGATCGATCTCTTCGATCACGACGATGGGGATCACGATACGGTGTTCCTCAAAGGCAAAAAGCGCTTGTGGGCTGTGGATCAGGACGTTTGTGTCCAGCACGAATATCTTTCGCTGCATGACCATTTCCTCTTATTTACTATAGATGTGGTTGATCACATCGGCATACTTGGGGTATTCATCCAGGAGTTTACTGCGTTCCGCGATCTCAAAATCGGTGTAGGTAAATGATGGATAGAGCGTACATCCGCAGATCGTATAACTATCCTTATTAACTACTTCGGCGGCAAACCAGGTCATGCGGGGGATGACCAACTGGAATTGCTCTCCCTCCATAAAATTTGGACCCAGGATAAAGGATTCCGGTCCGCGCATATTGGAGATAACATAGACTTTGATGGGGCTACCGATATAGTAATGCCACATTTCGTCACAATTGATCCGATGCCAGGTGGCGACTTCATTGCTGGGCAACAGATACAGGATTGATGAACCGATGGAACGTGTAGGGAAGATCAATTTCCCTGTATTGTCGTATATATCCGCCTTGAGCAGTGATTGCCAGGTGCGGCGGTAATAGCCCCCCTCCGGGTGCTGGATAAGATTTAGTTTGTCGATGATAACTTTGTAATCTTTCATAATCCGCTCTTCTTTATCTTTGGCGATACCAAGTCAATCAACCCTTTCGAATCGGTCAACAGATATTGTCGGTTTGGGGGCTTTTTCATCCATCCTGCTTTGCCGTCATCCGGATAAACTCACTGAAAATGGGATGTGGATTATTAGGACGGGATTTGAATTCGGGATGAAACTGCACGGCAAAAAAGAAGGGATGATGAGGCAATTCGATAATCTCGATCAGGATACCGTCAGGCGATGAACCGGAAAGGATCATTCCCTGCGCCACCAATCTGTCGCGATAACTGTTATTCAGTTCATAGCGGTGGCGATGACGTTCCTCAACCATCTCTTTTTTATATATTCTCCAGGCAAGAGTATTTTGTTTGATTTTGGAGGGATACCTGCCCAGGCGCATGGTTCCGCCCATCAATTTGATATATTTCTGATCCCGCATCAAGTCAATGACGGGATCGGGGGTATCCTGGTCAAATTCACTGCTGTGAGCGCTCTGCAGACCACAGACGTGACGAGCGAATTCGATCACTGCCACATGCATACCGAGGCAGATTCCAAAGAAGGGTATCCGCTTTACCCGTGCATATTGGGCAATGGCGATCTTGCCTTCGATGCCACGAACGCCAAAACCTCCGGGAATAAGGATCCCGTCCACGCCTTCCAATTCCATATCCAGGTTCATGTAATCCCTTTCCGTATCAATCCATTTGACCTTCAGTTTGAGATTCAGATTGGTTGCGGCGTGGAACAGCGCTTCCTCGATGCTCTTGTAGGCATCCTGGTGTTTGATGTATTTACCACACACGGCGATACAGACCTGGTCAGCGGCATGATCTTTGGCTTTGAGAAACGCATTCCAGTCCTGCAGATCGATATCCCGAACGGGCAAAGCAAACTGGGTGCAGATCAATTCGTGCACTTGTGCTTTGAGAAAGACCAGAGGGACTTCATAGACGCAAGGAACGTCGATGGCATTGATCACCCGGCTCTGGGTGACATTGGTAAACAAAGCTATTTTACTGTAAACATCATTATCAAAGGGTTTTTCCGAACGGCAGAGCAGGACATCCGGCTGAATACCGATCTCCCGGAGTTTATAAGCGCTATGTTGGGTCGGCTTGGTCTTGAGTTCGCCGGCGGAACTGATATAAGGAATATAAGTTAGTAGGATAAAGAGCGAATTGTCAATACCCATCTCCAGCCGCATCTGACGGATGGATTCGAGAAAGGGCAAACTCTCGATATCACCAACCGTGCCGCCAATCTCAGTGATGATGATGTCATACTCATCATCCAGACGCTTGATCCTGGACTTGATTTCATCGGTGACATGGGGGATGACCTGCACCGTCTTGCCAAGATAGACGCCTTCTCGTTCCTTTCGGATCACGCTTTCGTAGACCTGTCCGGCGGAGCAACTCGAATGACGGCTGAGTGCTTCATCCACGAATCTTTCGTAGTGTCCCAGGTCAAGATCGGTCTCCGCACCATCGTCCGTGACAAAGACCTCCCCATGCTGATAAGGGCTCATAGTTCCCGGATCGACATTGAGATAAGGATCATACTTCTGCAATACGACCCGGTAGCCCATTCGTTTGAGCAAGAGTCCTATTGAGGCGGTGGCGATGCCTTTTCCCAGAGAGGAAAGCACACCGCCCATCACAAAGATATACTTAGCCATCAGCCTGTCTTCCTAACGCTAACAAAGGGATCGGAGTTCATTCAACACGTCACGGATGGCATCCACCGTGAAGTCAAGATCGTCCTCGGTATGACGGTAGCAAATATACCCGTGATGATATGGCTGGAGGAACACACCCCGCCGGATAAGCTGGGTATAAAACTCGGTACGTAGTTTCTTATATAATCCCGTCTCATCTTTTGGGAAGGTGACAAAGGGCATCCACGGCGCACCAGAAAAAGCGGCGGGGATACCGGATTGGGCAACGACTGCTTCGACTTTCTCGCCAAAGCGTTTACCTTTATCAAGTACGACATCCAATACCTTGTCACGTTGCAGGATCTCGATGACCTTGATGGCAGCGATCTGTGCATCGCTATTGGGGAAGAAGGTGGAGGAGAGGAATACTTTATCGGCAAGGACGCTCATGATCTCCCGTTTCCCGACGAGGGCAGCGATGGGATAGCCATTTGCCATGGCTTTGCCGACTGTCGTAAGGTCCGGGATCACGCCAAAATATTCCTGCGCGCCGCCGATGGCACAACGGAAACCGCTGCGGATCTCGTCATAAATCAGGACGCAGCCATACTGATCGGCAAGCCGTTTCACACCCTCCAGATATCCGGGCTTGGGCATCTGCACTTCGGCTGCCAACGGGTGTCCGACCGGTGTTATGATGATGCCAGCCATCTCATCGCCATGCGTTTTCAGCAGGTCTTCCAGTTGGTCGAGGTCATTGTAATGGAATTCCAATATATCTTCATAGAGTTTTTCCGGGATACCGCCTTTTACTTCCACGCACCAATCGTGCCAGCCGTGATATCCGCAGCGGGCGATCTTGGTTCTTCCAGTGTAGGCACGGGCGACTCTGATGGCAATGGTGGTGGCATCCGAGCCGGTTTTGACGATCGCTGCCATCTCGCAGGAGGGGATGACCTCGATGAGTTTTTCGATCAATAGGTTTTGGGGAGGTTGCGTGAGCGAGAAGCAGAATCCCTTGGAGCGGATCTGTTCGATCACGGCATTATCAATCTCTTCCTCGCGGTAGCCGATGATGATCGGACCGTAGGCGCAGAGGTAATCGATATATTCATTGCCGTCCACATCAATGATGCGTCCGCCTTTGCCGGCTTCGAAGAAGATGGGGTATTCCCCCGGCACGAAATTGTAGGGACGACGGATGCCAGCTACGCCGCCGGGAACGATCCGCTGAGCGTTAGCGAACATTGCGAAGCTCTTATCAAGCTTGAGTTTATCTGCCATATTATTTCTCCATTATATGCCACAAGGTGGCGATTCCCATGCCGCCGCCGATACAGAGCGAAGCCAAACCCTTGCTGAGTTTGCGGCGTTTCATCTCATGCAAGAGCGTAACTATGATCCTGGCGCCGCTGGCTCCAATGGGATGTCCCAAAGCAATGGCGCCGCCATTGACGTTAACGATGGAAGGATCCAGAGAACCGATCCCTTCCTTTTCCAGACCTTTCAAGACGGCAATCGACTGAGCGGCAAACGCTTCATTCAATTCCGCCAGTTCGATATCCGCCAGTTTCCAAGCGTTCTTGGCGAGCACCTTCTGGATGGCATAGACCGGACCGATGCCCATGATCGAGGGATCCACTCCCGCACTGGCTCCATCCACGAACCAAGCCAGCGGTTTCAAGCCCAGTTCCCCTGCCTTGTCCTCACTCATCAACAGTAGCAGCGCCGCGCCATCGTTGATACCTGAACTATTGGCAGCGGTGACCGTTCCGTCGGATTTGAAGGCGGGGAGCAACTTGGCAAGGGATTCAGCGGTGACGCCTTTGCGGGGCATTTCGTCGGATTTGACGATGAGTGGATCGCCCTTTTTCTGTGGAATGGAGACCGGCACGATCTCCTCATCAAACCTGCCGCTGTCCATTGCCGCTTCGGTGCGGTTCTGGCTCAAAGTGGCATAGGTGTCCTGTTCCAGACGTGAGATATCATATTGGGTAGCCAAGTTCTCAGCCGTGACGCCCATGTGATAGTCATTGAAGATGTCACTCAAGCCGTCACGGATCATCAAGTCCTGCATCGCTTTGTCGCCCATCCTTCCGCCCCAGCGGGCATCAGGCAGGACATAGGGGATCTGGCTCATGTTTTCCGTGCCGCCGGCAAGGATCACATCCGCTTCACCGCTGGCGATCTTGAGGGCTGCAAGGGCAACCGATTGCATCCCCGAACCACATACGTGATTGACCGTCCAAGCGGGGACAGAGACCGGAATGCCGGAATTAACTGCGACCTGACGCGAAATATTCTGTCCCATTCCGGCGCCACATACGTTTCCGATGATCACTTCATCGATGATTCTGGGTGGTATGCCGCTTTCGGCAAGTATTGCCTGGGTCACGATCACGCCCAATCGGACAGCGGAGATGTCCTTGAACACGCCGCCGAAAACACCGATGGGAGTGCGTTTGGCACATACGACCACGGTCTTTCTCATGGTTTCCTCCACTTTGATATTTTACTTTTTCTCCTTATCTCTGAAGTGGTTTTTTAGTCAATATGATTATCCGCCGAATGAGAAAAATACTGTCATCATTATGCAGGAGCGCTTTCTACGGCGCCCTGTCGATAATCATCACGATCATCATAAGACCGTTGAATAATTCGGAGAGTCGACTTAAACTATCCTCCTTGCTTGATAACCTTAGTATAACCTTAGTATAACCTTACGACCGTAAGGTTATACTAAGGTTATTAAGCAGGGAGAACGCAGGAGAAAGCACTATTCCACTTGAATCTAAACCTTCTTGAGACTGTCAGATAACTCAGAGTGGTTGACTCAAAGAGCATCCAGACTATCTGACGGGCATAATCCTAATTTATTACTGACAGTGCTGGAAGGAGAGACAATGTTGTTTTTCCACGTTCTCGAGATTTGGTAATTCCAATATGTGCAACACTCTTCTTGATATTTTGCCTCGGTGTTAAGTCAGGTTTCTACCGAGAAGGCTTCGAGTACTCGAAGCCTTCTCGAAGCGAACTCGAAGCCATGTATCATGGGAGATGGAGGATTTTTCCATCGGGAATAGGTTTTTTAAGGTGACAGAAAATGAAGGAAACAAAGGGATGATCGATGGGGAAACAGCTTACTTTTTGGTGATGGCATCGACCGGACAGCCGTCGTAATCCTCACCTGTGCTGTCATAGCAGATTCCGCAATTGATGCAGATATCCTGATCGATATGTGCTTTGCCGTCTTTGATGGAGATTGCGTCAACGGGACAGACAGGGATACATAGCTGGCAAGTAATACACTTGCTGGCATCAACGGTGTAAGTGGGTTCTTCTTTTTGGATTGGGGTCTTCTTCTTCTCGGTAGTGGTATTGATGGTTTGGGCAATAGTGTCCCGTCTAATGATGTCCGTTGGGATAGAAGAATGTTGCGGGGTTCCGGAAGAGCGGTTTTTGGGCTCTGGTATTTTATTGTCATTTGTTTCAGAGATGGTCTCTCTCGGTAGCGGTGGTTTGCGTCCCGGGGCTTTGATAATGCCGAATGTGATCAGCGCTTGCCAGATAACCATGGCAGCCAATAACAGCAGGAATAATACCCTTAAAATCGTATCTTTCATCTCATACTCACCTGTGTTGGGCACATCTGGATCAATCCTCTTTGCGATGGTTGACGGTGGTAAAAGTGCCGGGTTTGGGACATTTGGCGGCGCACATCATGCAATGGATGCAATTGAGGTTTTCGATCACATCCGATTCCTGAAGGTTGATGTTCATCGGGCAGTATTGCATACAGATCCCGCAATCCACGCAACTCTCCAGATTCCTGATCAACTTGAAACGCTTGATCTTGAACAGCTCAGACAACCACTGGAAGACATTCATCAGAGCAGCATAGGGACAGAGCCAGCGGCACCACATCCGTTCGGTGAGAAGTCCGCATACGGTGATCAGGGCGAGGATCACGATGCTACCGGGTATCATGCGTACTGCGGTTGAAAATGCAACTACGGGACAGAAACGCATATAGATGTAACTGATGCCGGTGACCACGAAGGCAACGTTAAAAACCAGAACAAGATACTTCAATCCAGCTAACTTGCGTTCGAGGAAAAAGGGCACTCGTTTGGAACAGCGGTATTTTCTGCTGCGCAATTGATACAATGCCTCTTGATAAGTCCCCAGAGGACAAAGGTAGCCACAGAATTTGCGTCCCCAGAAAATGGTCATAGTAGCGATGACCAGACCAATGAGGATGGCAAAACTCATCGCAAGGGCAATGGCTGACTTGAAAGTGAAATTGTAGATACCAAAGCAGATAACTGAATAGGGACACCAAGAATGGACGATCTGGAAGGTGCCGATGATCAGCCGGTAGAGCACATAGAAAGTGGGGATCAGAGCGAAAATCTGGATCAGGAGGCGAAGCAGTTGAGTTCGGCATATCTTCACGGGTGGTTATCCTTGGTCAAAAATGCTCTTGAGAAGGGCGATCCTCTCATGGTCCGAACGGCGCTCAAGGTGTGGATTATGATCGCCATAGAGGAGTTCGTGATAGGTGGGCTTGTCCTCTTGGCGGAAGATGCCGAGATGGATGGGATCGGCGGATTTTGCCAATCGGCGTGCGGTTTCTTCATCGGTTGGAATGTCGGACAGAAGGGCGGTCTTTTCGTTGTAGAGGGTATAAGTATTGTTGTAACTGACGCAGGGCTGGAGCACTTCCACCATGGCAAAACCCTGGTGAACAATGGCACGGTGGATCATCTCCTGCACATGATCCAGCTTGACGGAATAAGTGCGGGCGAGGAAGGTCGCTCCGGCTTCCATGAGCAGGGGTTGAACGGCAAAAGGCGATTCGATGCTGCCGAAGGGGGTGGATAAACCCTTGTAACCGGGGGCCATCACCGGGGAAAACTGACCGGTAGTGAGTCCGTAAACTCCATTGTTGTGCAAAATGATCGTAATATCCATATTTCGCTTGGCAGCAAAAAGGATGTGCTCCAGTCCCTCGCCCATGGAATCGCCGTCACCGGAAAAACAGACGACCCTGAGCGCAGGATTGGCAAGTTTGATTCCTTGTGCCAATGCCACCGCTCTGCCGTGCAGTCCGTAAAAACCGCTTAGGTTTATGTAATCAAAGATCTTACCGTGGCAACCGATGCCGCAGGTGATCACGATACCGTCAGCGGACATGCCTTCGGAGTCCAACCGAGTAACCGCATTTTTGAAAGCGGCAAGGATGCCAAAATTCCCGCATCCCTTGCACCAGGTGTTTACCTGGGGAGTGTCAAGACGACGCATTGATCACCTCCTGCAAGCGCTTGGCAAGGTCTTTGGGCTCAAAGGGCCTGCCGTCATATTTACGGATGTCGCCAATGATGTTCAGGCGGGTCTTCTCTTCCAGAAACAGACGTAAAGAACCATGAGTACTATGTTCTACGATAATGGCGTTAAGTCCGTCATATTCTGCGAGTAGATCAGCAGGGAAGGGCTCCAGATAGATCAATGCAATGATGCTGACCTTTTGATCGAGGTGTTTGATTGCTTCACGCAGTTCCAGTGTAGTGGAGCCATAACAGATGACAAGGGGAGAGCCATGACCATAGACCGCTATCCGTTGATGATTCTTAACCGCTTGTTCAATGGTGAGATACTTGCACTCACGCTTGTCCTTGATGGCGATCATCGCATCCATCCGGTCGGTTCTGAGTCCCGATTCCAGGTGTTCGTGGGAGTTCCATTTGATGGAGTGTTTTGCGGGTGGAAAAGCGAGAGGTGAAACGCCGCTCTCAGTGATGCAATAGCGTTGGTAGTCATCGTTTGGTGGCTCCGGTGGAGCATCGGGATTGATCTTTATATCAGAAGGCAATTCTACTCCGGCACTACTCTCAGACAAGTGTTTTTCGGTGAGCAGGATGCATGGCGATTGCGTCTGCCAGGCAAGGTTCATCAGTTCACGAGCGAGGATAAAGGCGCGCTCAAAACCATCAGGAGTGGCAACGATGCGGGGGAATTCGCCATGACCTTGATGCAGGGCAAAGAAGAGGTCTTCCTGAGCAGTATAGGTGGAGACACCGGTGGCTGGTCCCGGGCGTGAGGATAGGATGAATAGCATCGGGACTTCTGCCATGCCGCACAGGGAAAAGCCCTCTTGCATCAGAGCCATCCCACCCCCGCTGCTTCCCACAGCAACCCGACATCCGGCAAACGCGGTACCGACCGCCATATTGATCACTGCAACCTCACTTTCAGCATGGATGGCATAGACGCCCAGTTTGTCCCGCATGGCTGCCAAATAGTGCAGGATCGAAGATGCGGGCGTCATCGGATAGCTATAATAGAAGTCCAGTCCGGCACTATATGCGCCGAGGGCTATCAACTGATTACCGGATAAGAGGGTGTGAGAAGGTTTGTTATGTGCGGTTGGCAAATTAATGGCGGGTATCTTGATCAAATCATGTATCGCTTTGGCGTATTGGGCATTGGGTTCAGAATTGTGGCGATAGTTTTGGCGCACTATGTCCAGGGTCTCATCTGCATTTATCCCTAGAACGGCACAGGCGATCGCCACCGCCGAGACGCTGATATTTCCATCCTTGCCAAAGAAGTGTTTCATCATGGTGCTGAGCGGTAATCCATATCCGATGTCTGATACTCCATCGTCTGAATTGTGGAACAACAGGGCATCCGGAGCCAGGGATGGGGCGTGTTGATCCAAGCTTTTCTGATCGAAACTGATGAGAATATCAGCGTCTGAGTAGGCGTTATAGATAGGTTCAGTGTCACTGGATACGACGGAGAAATTGTGTCCCCCTTTGATCAAACTCTGGTAATCGTCGGTTTGGAAAACGTATCGGCCGTGCCGGTCAAGGATTTGGGCGATCACTTGGGCGGCTTTTTTGATGCCTTCGCCGGCTTTTCCAGCGATGATAATGGTGTATCGATGTCCTTCTGTTTGAAGCGGACTGGGCTTGAAATCAGACACGTGGGCTCCGGCGTACAATTATTATAGATCAAGCACTTGCTTCATGGTCTTGACCAGGGAAGCGTGATCCATTTTAAAGGCCTTAAACAGCTCCTCTGCGGTGCCGGATAGGGGGTATTCATGGACTCCGATCTTGTGAACCAGGCAATTGATCTTTGCCGAAACCAGTTTATCAGCTATGATTGTACCCAATCCAGCATTGATATTATGGTCTTCGATAGTAAATATCATCCCGGTAGCAGCAGCGAGAACCAGATCCTGCCGCGAGATCTCAAGCGGAGAAGATACATACATCAGACGTAGGAAGATGCCTTCTTCACGCAAGATATCTACTGCTTTGATCACTCTGCCAACCGGAGTGCCGGTCACTAAAACGGTGGCTTCCTTACCCTCGCGCAGAATGTCCATTTTACCGTATTCGTATGAGTAGTCCAGTCCATAATAGACCTCCTGATTCTCATTGCGTAGAATGGGCAATTTGGAGCGTCCCATAGTAATCAGATAATTTCCGTTTTGGGTGGCGACCCAGCGAACGATCCTATCGGTATGATTGGGGTCGGCAGGTGAAATGAGCCGGTAGCCAAAGAGATTACGCATCAAACCAATATAGTTAATGCACTGATGGGTGGCTCCGTCTTCGCCGACGTCAATTCCAACGTGAGTAACCACGGTCTTGAGGTTGGTGTGGTTAATGTCGTTGAGTCGCTGCATATTAAAGACCTCTTCCACGCCAAAGACACCAAAGTCTGCCCAAAAGGTCTGGACGCCGCAAGTGGATAGCGCGCCGCCCATTACCGCAGCATGGTGTTCCATGATGCCGCATTGGAAAAATCTGTCCGGCATCGCTTTCTCAAATTTGTCGGTCTTGACGCTGCCCTGAAGGTCGCAGTCAAGAACGACCATCGCGGTTTGGCTGTCTTTGTTATGTATTGCCAGATCAGCCAAGGCATTGCCCCAAGCGCTACGATTATCGGTTTCATTATCATAGATGATGTGCCTACTTGGAGTGAGGGAAGGTCTCCATTGGTTGAGGTTTACGGCTGCGTGGTTCTTTCCATTTTTGTTGCGCAAGCGGCGGTATTCATCCAGGCGGTTGGGCATGCCGAGTATCTTGAGTGCATCGTCCAACTGTGCTTCGGATAGGGGAGAGCCGTGGTATTTGGCTTGATTCTCCATAAAGGGTACGCCTTTGCCCATAACGGTATGAGCAAGGATCATAGTCGGCTTGTCTGCTGCGATAGTGTTTTGGTAGGCAGTGTATATCTGGGCATAATCATGTCCTTGTATCTCTAGCACCTGCCACCCATCGGCTTCCCAATTGCGCCGGATGTTCTGTGGCATGATGGTATTGATGTCCCCACCGATCTGGAGACGGTTGTAATCGATAAATACCGCAAGATTTGAAAGGTTGTATTTGATGGCAAAACGCCGGGCTTCGCTGATCTGTCCTTTTTGCTGTTCGCCGTCGCCCATGATTGTCCAGACGCGGTATCTGATGTTTTTGATTCGAGAGGCAAGGGCAAATCCACAGGCCGCGGAAAGACCCTGTCCCAGATTTCCGCTTGACCATTCGATCCCGGGAGTGATGCGTTCCACATGACCCGGGAAGATGCTACCGATCTTGCGGTATCCGGATATGGCATCCTCAAGGTCAAAGTATCCGTTCAAAGCAAGCGCTGAATAGACAGCAGGAGAGATGTGTCCATTGCTGATCACCAATCTGTCACGCTCCGGCATGGAGAGATTGTCAGGATCATGACGCATGTTTTGGTAGAACGAAAGGATGATATCGATAGCGGACATGGAGCCGCCGGGATGTCCGCTTTGGGCAAGGGTGGTCATATGCAAGATCGCCGCGCGGGCTTGAACGGCTTGTTTCTCGATAACGGAAAGAATCTGTCGGTCTATTGGTTTCATTCCTATTCCTTTGAAAATGAAAGAACCCCCTCACACTGCACAGGGCAAGACGTGAAGGGGTAATTTGTGGTGGAGCATAGCGGGATCGAACCGCTGACCTCATGACTGCCAGTCATGCGCTCTCCCAGCTGAGCTAATGCCCCGGAAATCTGTATCATATACGAAGCCCAAATCCTATGAGCGTTGATATCTGTCAAGCATAAACTCACTGGGGGATCGGGATATGCTCCCTGATTTGAGTCAAGGTCGGATCGATGTTTATCTTGTCGGATGCGCTACAGATCAGTTGCAGATCGTCTCTTTTCCACCGCCATTTCTTGTAGCTGGCGGTGATGATAAAGACGAATTTGTCCGGATCAGCGTCGGGTTTCTGTTGTTCATTTCCGCCTCCCGATAATTGTAAACCGGTTGGGAACAGGCAGACCGAAATAGGATCAACTGCGATATCAGTGGTAATAGCAATCGACACACGAATCAGTCCTTACTATGGTATGATCCTGGTGCCGGTTTTGCCGGCAAAAGCATCAACAATGCAGTCGATAGAAGTGATCATCACTTCTTTGCCGCCTTTTTGGATGAAGTCGATAGCGGCAAGGATCTTGGGTCCCATGCTGCCGGCGGGGAATTGACCTTCCTCATAATATTTTTTGGCATCGGTAACGGAAAGGACGTTCAGATCACGCTGGCTGGGTTTTCCATAGTCGATGGATACCTTATCCACACCGGTAAGGATCACCAGCAGGTCGGCTTCGATCTCGATTGCCAGCAACATTGAGGCAAAGTCCTTATCGATCACGGCATCCACGCCTTCGTAATTGCCTTTGTCATCAATATACACGGGAATACCCCCACCACCGACGGTGATGACGATCTTACCGCGATTGACAAGGTCTTTGACCGTATTAGCAGGGACAATATCGATCGGATAGGGTGAAGGAACAACGCGACGGTAACCCTTACCGGAGTCCTCTTTCAGCATCCAGCAGAGTTCTTGTTTCAAGTGTTCCGCCTGTTCCTGCGTGTAGTAAGTACTCCCGACGAATTTGGTGGGGTTGAGCATGCTGGGGTCATTCTGGTCAACCACGACCTGAGCGGTAATGGTAACAACTTGTTTGTCGATACCCACTCTGCGCAGGCGATTTTGCAGGGACTGTTCGATCATATAACCCATCGTTCCTTCGGTGGCGGCATTCAAGACACCCAGGGGCAGGGGAGCGATGCCTTCTTTCTCTCCGGCTTCCTGTTGGCGCAAGAGGTTGCCTACCTGGGGACCATTGCCATGGGTGATCGCCAGTTTGTAGCCCTGGCGAATAAGTTCCACTACACCGCCAAGAGAGTCGCGGGTATTGGCAAATTGTTCACTGATGGTTCCTTTTTGACCGGCTTTTATGATAGCGTTTCCGCCAAGAGCCAAAACGGCTTTCTTATCCATTATGATTCTCCTTGTATAAACTCAATTTCCCCGAAAGTCCCCACGGTGGGGACTTTCGGGGAGTAGCATAACCTATGAGACGGTCACCAAACTGCTCGTTATCAGTACTAATCCTTGATCTAGGCCAGGCTTAGAAATGCTTCAGGACATCAGCGATGGTGGGCACGCCGATTTCTTGCAGTTCATAAGTAACGATGCAAGCGGGTTTGTTGATATGAATGATGCGGCGCAGATCGATGGGAGTGGCGATGACGACGGCTTCGCAGTCAGTGGAATTGATCGTATCTTCCATATCTTTGATCTGCTGGTCGTTGTATCCCATAGCAGGCAACAGAACCCCGATCTCGGGATAGTCCTCAAAGGTCTGCTTAATCTCGCCGATCGCCCAGGGGCGTGGATCGACCAGTTCGGCACAACCATATTTTTCGGCAGCGACGACGCCTGCACCATAAGTCATTTCACCATGTGTGAGGGTAGGACCGTCTTCCACGACGAGGACGCGCTTGCCTCTGATCAACGCAGGATCGTCCACATAGAGCGGTGAAGCGGCTTCGATGATGATGGCATGGGGATTGCGGTCACGGACATTTTCGCGAACGCATTGGATATCATCCAGATCAGCGCTGTCGATCTTATTGATCACAATCACATCGGCATGGATGACATTGGTCTCGCCGGGATAATATGAGATCTCGTCACCGGGACGGTGCGGATCGACAACGACGATATTGACCTGCTTGTCTGAGAAGTAGAAGGGGATATCGTTGTTTCCACCGTCCCAGACGATGACATCGGCCTCCTTCTCAGCATCGCGGATGATGGCTTCATAGTCCACCCCGGCATAGATCACGCTATTCATTTTGATATGGGGTTCAAATTCCTCGCGCTCTTCAATGGTGCAATTGTGGTTATCGATATCTTCCAATGATCCAAAACGCTGCACTTTCTGGGCGATGAGATTGCCGTAAGGCATCGGATGACGGATGGAGACGACCTTGAGACCTTTGGTTTTGAGGGCTTTGATCACCGCACGGGTCGTCTGGGATTTGCCACAACCGGTTCGGGAGGCACAGATCGTGACCAGTGGTTTGCTGGTCCTGATCATGGTGTGACGAGCGCCCATCATCATAAAGTCCGCGCCAGCGGCATTGACGATTGCGCCTTTGTTCATCACGGCTTCATGGGGCTGATCGCTATAGGAAAAGATGACCAGATCGACATTGTGTTTCTTGATCAGTTCCACGATCTCGGCTTCCGGGAAGATCTGAATACCGTTGGGATAGAGGGTTCCGGCAAGTTCGGCAGGATATTTCTTGTCGTCAATGCCAGGAATCTGGGTGGCGGTAAAAGCGACTACTTCGTAGTTCTCGTTATTGCGGAACCAGACATTGAAGTTATGAAAGTCGCGTCCGGCCGCTCCCATGATTATCACTCTCTGTTTCATTACATACTCCTTTCTTTTTCTTTGATTTTTTCACTAGGGGCAATCTTTTGGAGTGTACTTAAACGTCAAGCTCAAAATCTACTTCCGTCGCCGGATTGGAGAAAACTCCCACGCTGTCATCAACCCCCCAGGACAACGACCTCCTCCTCTTGAGTTTGGTTGTTTGGTCTCTGCAATTTGTGATCTGTCGGTCTATTTTTGCCGGATTAGAGTCACTCTTCTGCTCGGAACATGTTTATCATTAAGTGTCAAATTTACCAGGTAGATACCGTGGGGAAGATCTTCCCATCCTAGGATTTGCCATCCCAGCGGAATACAGGTCACCGGACTTGCCCGGATCGAGTTTCATGCTGCGGACATTTTACTCCCTGAGGTTATAGATATGGATGAAGTAACTGCCCATGTTATTGTGAGCTTTGTCAGTGAATGCCTGCCGATCCACCCGAAACCAGGTTTGATTGTGGTATGGATTGCGATAATTTAGCAGACGTTTCATCGGCTGAGGAAGCAGATCATCACCGGTCGAAGTGTGATCCAGATTAACCATTTTAGTCCTCCTTGCTTGATAACCTTAGTATAACCTTAGTATAACCTTACGACCGTAAGGTTATACTAAGGTTATGAAGCAGGGAGAACTCAGGAAAAGCACTATTTCGCTTGAATCTAAACCTTCATGAGACCGTTAGATAACTCAGAGCGGTTGACTCAACGAGTATCCAAACTATCTGACAGGCATAATCCTTCTTTCTTAATCACTGCGCTGGAAGGAGAGACGATCTTGTTATTTCACGTTCTCGAAATTTGGTGATTCCAATATGAGCAACGCTCTTTACGAGTGATTCTGTCAAGACTAATCTTGCCATGTAATTGAGTATCACTCGCCGATGCTGTCCCGATCCCTTTATCCTGTCGTTTTACCAGAGGTTGCATTCAGGTTATTCCCCGGATCCTCCCGAGATCTCGGTAATACCTCGGGAGAAACCTGGCTCAAAATCGACTTGATCAATTCATCTTGTTCGTGATGAATATCTGGCATAAAGGGTAGGAGATGCGGCATCAATTTACCGGGGGTGGGGGAGGGGCGGGTTTTGATGTTTTGGAAGCCTGGGGAATAGTTTGATTCCCATATTGGAAAGAATATTGCACGGATGATAGGCGTCCTAAAGTTATGATACAATAGATGGAGGAACTCGTGAAGACATCAATAACCCTGTTCCTGCTGATCTTCAGCACAATTGGAGTTAATGCCAACTTATTGTGGCAGAATGAACTTGCCATCCGTCACGGAGTAAATATCGAGTGGTTTAGAACTGCTACCGAGACCACTGATGGTGGCGCAATTTACGTTTGGTCGGATACAAAACTCGGGGAACGTGACTTGTATGCCCAAAAAGTTGATGCTCAAGGAAATTTAGTTTGGGGAGCGCCGCTGATGGTCGATGGCAAACCTGACCGCCAGGAAGATCCGGTGATCATCAAGACATCAGATGGTAATTATGTCATTGCTTGGATTGATTTTGCTTTCGATCCGGATGGAGACGTCTATGCTCAAAAGATCAATAATGCCGGTCACCGCCTCTGGCAGGCGGGGGGAGTTCCGATCTGCACTCTTCCCGGCGTACAGATCGCTCTCAACATCGAACCCGATGCCACCGGTGGCGCTTACATCGTGTGGGTGGATTCCCGTAATCCTGGGAAAGACCTTTACGGACAGCGGGTGGATGGAAATGGCCTTCCACAATGGACGACTCATGGCATCCCGATTGCCGATGGCAGTGGTGATGAAGAACATAACACGATGTGGGCGGATGGAACCGGTGGATTGATCATTGCCTACACCTATACCGTGAGTGGAGCCGATGATCTATATGCCAAGCGTTTCCTTGCGGTCGGCACGATGGATTGGTTTATCCCTTTGAGCATTGCGGATGGTAATCAGAGCAAGGTGCGGATGGCTCCTTTGGGTAATGGTCAATTCGTCTTCGTCTGGCAGGATGCACGTAATATCCATCCGGATATCTATGCCCAAAAGATCAATCTTGCCGGGCAGTTATTGTGGCCTGAGCCATACATCGTATTCGGCGATAATAATGCTCCCCAGCCGTCCTTGCAGGAGAATCCGCGCATCATCAAGACCTCTGACACCGCGGTGGTGATTGCATGGGAAGATAAAAGATTTGACAATCAAAACCCGGATATGTTTGCCCAAAAGATCAATGCTGCCGGACAAAAACTCTGGGATCCAGTGGGAGTTGCCGTCAGCACTGCCGAATTCTTCCAACGGCAAGTCCGTCTCGCTTCCGATGGTAATGGAGGCGTTTATATGGTTTGGGAAGATGCCCGTAATGGTAATGCTCCCAATATTGATGTCTATGCCCAACATTACAATGCCGCTGGACAAGCCCTGTGGACTCCCGGTGGCTTGGCGATCTGTACCGCTCCCAATGAACAAAGCGGTGGTATCGTCAAAGTGGCCGGTGGGCATGTCTATGTCTCATGGATGGATATGCGCAATGGATCGGTCGGGCTCTACTATCAGGCGTTGAACGCCGCCGGAACTCCCTTGCTGGCTGCAGATGGAGTGGAGGTATTCTGGGGGCTGAGCGGTGACGCAATTAAAGACCAGTTTGTCGCTGCCCGCCGTCAGAATGATGTGGTGGTGGTCTGGCACGATACCCGATTTGCCAATATGGGCTCGCAGATCTATTTTCAGATCATCAATCTGGATGGAACCATATTGTTTGAGGAATATGGTGTGCCGGTGACCTTGCTCACAGGAGGCGATCAGCTTACTCCCCAAGTGGTTGTCCTGCCTGATGATAGTTTTGCCATCGTCTGGGAAGACAGACGTTATAATGATTCAAAAATCTTTGCTCAATTGCTCGATCCAGCTGGCAACCGCATGTGGGGAGACCTGGGACTGGAATTGACAACGGCTTCGCCTTTGGGTCAACGTAATCCTTTTATCAGTTATGAAGATGGCTCGATCTATATCGGGTGGTCGAATTATGACTTTGTGGCTGGCAGTTTCTATATGCACGTCTGGGGTCAAAAGATCACCGATGGAGTAAGACAATGGGGACCAGACGGAATAAGGATCTCTGCCTTACCCACCGCGCAACTGAACAATGAATGTCAGATATTGGGGCTGGATAAGCGTTACTTTATCTGGAAACGCGCTGATCCCGATGACCCGACTATAACATCGATTTGGGTGAAACTGGTTAATCCGGATGGCACTCCTGCTGCCGGCTGGCAAAATGAAGGCTTGGCGGTCTCGACTTACGTGAACTTCGACAGAGTCCAGTTATTGCCCCAGTTCAAGCAAACGCCCCAGGGTATTGCCATTCTGTGGCAGGATATGCGGGGTGACTTTATGAAATCCCTGTATGGTCAACACATATCAGTATCCGGTGAGTATATCTGGAATCCATTGGGATTGCAGATGACCAATTCCAGTAACGAACAGGAAATGCACAGTATGGTGGTCGGCAATGAAGGTATTACTTTCGTCTGGAGTGAAAACCTTACCGGCAATCCTGATGTTGCCAGTTCCCGATTTTACTTTGGCGGACAACCACAATGGGGTCCTTTTGGCCAATATGTGTCCCAGAACCCCTATTCAAAGGAGTCACCCTGGCTGGCAAGATTCCAGAATGGCGGACTGGTTGTGGCTTGGTCGGAATTCCCTGGTGAGGAGGCAGACATTTTCTACCGATATATTAATCCCGATGGAACGCTGGTAGGTAATGGCAGCCAGATTATGTGCGGCGCCAAAAAATCACAGTATCTGCCAATCATTATACCAATGAACAACAACGAAGCGATCGCTATCTGGTCTGACGGCCGTGCCAGCGGTAAGACCGAAATCCTCGGACTTTATGCACAGAAGATCAGCAATGAGACCGTTTCCAATAGCGATCCGGTCGCTCCTCCCGTCCAAACATTCCACCTTGCACAAAATTATCCCAATCCCTTCAACCCGTCCACGACCATCAGCTTCTCCGTCCAAGATAACAAACAGCCCTTTGCGCTCAATATCTACAATATAAAAGGGCAACTGGTCAGAACGCTATATAGAGGCAAACTGAATAAAGGACAACACGCTATCGTCTGGGACGGTATGGATGATCAATTCCAGCCAGTGGGTTCCGGTGTCTACATGTATCGTCTAATCAGCGGCAACCGGATGGAGACGAAAAAGATGATGATGATCAAATAGTATCACATAAACTGAGATAAATCGATATAGCAGGGAGATCCGCAACGTCGGATTTCCCTGTTCTATGAGGGAGTACTATGCCAGAAATTGGATCTCGGGCTTTGGATTATCTGGCCTTTGCCGGCATCATCACGTTGAAGCAATTGATCATCGTATTCGGGATCAGCATGATGCTGGCGTTGGTAATGCACAAATTGAATGTGATGCTGATGAGCCAGAGTGTTCGGCTTGTCGGAACCAAGGCATACATTATCCTCTTTGCTTGGATCGGAGTGCCGGTGCATGAATTGGGTCATGCCGTCTCTGCTTTGCTCTTTGGGCACAGGATAACAAGAATAGTGTTATTTAAACCAGGCACAGCAGATGGTTCATGGGGATGCGTGGATCATATCTATAACTCCCGCAACCTCTACCATCGTATCGGGAATTTTTTTATTGGCATCGGCCCGATCACTCTGGGCAGTACGCTTATCTACTTGTTGGCAAGATACTTGCTCGACCTTAACCTACCAGAATTGATGAGAGGATCAAGGACGGTCGATTACAACGTCGGGATCGCACCCCTACTCACGGTCTCGATCCAAAACGTTATATCCTATGCTGTTGCCGTGGGGCGTAATATCACTATCAACCTCTTCAGATTAGAATGGCGGTATCTGCTTTTTCTGTATATGAGTTTTTCCATCAGCAACTTTGTCAATCTCAGCACGGCTGATATCAAGCACCTCGCTCCGGGTTTCATCACGCTATTGATGTGTCTGATCGTATTCAATCTGGCGACTGTCTG
>JBBISI010000015.1:0-44334 GCA_037441405.1 Candidatus Cloacimonadota bacterium | reverse complement strand
CCAGTGAATTGGAACACTTCATCCCGCTCCGGTGAGCGGTGGGGAAGTCAAGATAGCTGCAGTAAAGGCAAGTTTATCAGACGGGTAGGAAGCGGGGGAGGAGTATCATCGGATGCTTGGGTCATGCCAGATTGTACTTGACGAATATCGGAGCCGACAATCGAATGAGGCAGTGCGATGGCAAAGAGAGATAATGATGAAGAGATCGCCGAGATCTGCAATCCTGTTGCTGATCCTGCTGACGCTGGTCGGCAGTGTTTTCAGCGCAGAAACCAAGGAAAAGGAGTAAAATATGACGGCCGCAGAAATGCAACAGTTTCACCGTGACATGGGAACATCGACTTTCAACCGCAGTTGGGAGATATTACTCAAAGAAGACCGCAGCCGTAAGGACGAGGACCATCTGATAAATATGGTTCATGCCTCACTTTTTCACTGGCGGCAGGTGGGCGAACCGGTGAATGTCCTGCGCGGCGAATGGATGATAGCGCACGTTTACACGCTGCTGGGGCACAAGGAAGCAGCATATTATCACGCCGAAAACACGCTACGGATCGCCGAAGAGGTCAAAGCAGGGGACTGGGATCTGGCCTACAGCTATGAAGCCATGGCACGGGTGATGGCACTGCATGGCAATAGAGCGGAATTTGAGAAGTATCACGCTTCGGCGCTTGAGGCAGGGGACAAGATCGCCGAAGATAGCGACCGCAAGCAATTTGATGCGGATATGAACGACGGATACTGGTTTGGCATGAAATGAGATGATTGACTTTAAGCCGAAATTGAAGAGTCGTTTGACAGCGTTGCTGCGGTCGGGTCTGGCGGTGGTGGCTGTCCGGGAAGGCGAAACCCGAGCGAAGGGATTTGCCGATGAATATTCTGATTTGAGTCTTATGGTCTTGGTACAGGGTAATGGCACAAAGCGGATTTTGGCGAATATCGCCGAGACGCTCTCAGCAGATTATGGTGTCAAGTCCGGGATAATCTTCCCTGAACCGGCATGGCACGTACTGTCCCAGCGATCATATCTGCTTGATCCGTCACCGGCTTCGTTTTATGTGGACATAACTGTCACCAGCGTGGACAATCCGGATAGATTCAAAGAGATGGAGCGGCAGGCGGGTCTGTCCTGTGGTTTGACCGGCAATGGATATGTTTGGCGAAGCATTATGGCGAGAATGAGATCAGCATGCTCGTCCAGCAAGTTTACGCAAAAGCGATGGAGATGGACTTACATATGATCATCGAAGCGCAAAAAGCGATCGTCCGGCACAAACCTACGGCCGCCAGATGTCATCTGCAGTTTGTTCTGCGGTGCCTCATCCCACTGATGAATATCAGTTATCGTCCTACCAAGGGCGATTTCGGCTTTAGATACCCCGAGCGGGGATATCCTGCCGACCAAGCGAAGTGGGCAAGAGAATTGTTGTATAACAGGGGTTTTGAGGCAGTGATAAGAAACTTGGATTCCGCTTTTGCGCACCACTGGCAGAACAAAGCCACCCTGGCATATCTGGTTGAGTAAATTGGGATAATGAGCGGCCACAATATAAAGCGCTATCTGGGGATCGATATTGGCGGCACGGCAATCAAATATGGCTGGGGTAGCCGACAGAAGGGTATCGAGGTATTTGCCACGGTTGTTACTCCCCAAACCAGCAAAGCTGCAATGAGACAGGCGTTGGCGGATATAATCAGAAGATGCGAATCCGAAACTGGACAGATCTCAGGCATCGGAATCGGAATACCCGGCACCCTTCAAACCCACAGTGGGATCCTGATGGGGATCAATCCCAATCTCCCATATCTGAGCGAAACATTGGTATCCGAACTTATGCCGGGCGATTTGGCGATTCCCTACTGGTTTGAGAATGACGCCAATCTGATGGCATATTCTGAGGCGTCACAATATCCACATGCCAGGATCGTGATCGGCTTGACGCTGGGATCGGGCATTGGCGGTGGTGCGGTGATCAATAATGAGATCTATCGCGGCGCGTGTGGCTTTGCTCTGGAAGCCGGTCATATCAAAGTAGCGTATAATGGATTGGACTGCAATTGCGGGAGAAAGGGCTGCCTCGAAGCATACTCGTCGATGAGCGGCATGCGAAATCGTTTACAGTCAATGGGAATTGCTGCTGGGGATTGGGATTTTGGCAAAATGCTTGCGTGTGCCAAATATGACGAGAATGTGAACCGGGTTGTCAATGAAGGAGTAAACTTCCTGATCACTGGTATTGAGATCCTCACGGTGATCATTGATCCTGATATGATCATCATCGGCGGCGGTATGTCCGGGGTATCCGACTTCCCCTGGGAAATGATCAGAAAGCGTGTCTTTGCAAGCATCCCGATCCAAAATAGAAACCATCTACATCTAACCAAAGCGGTGATGGGTAACCGCAGCGGCGTTTGGGGCGGGATCCTCTGGGCAGAAAAGATGCTGCCAAAAATTGAACCACCCTTCTGATAGCACATTACTCATCATGAAGGAATGGTAATTGCATAAGTATATCGCATGATACCCTTGGAGGTAAGAATGAAGAAGAGTTCAGTGATATTTGCCTTGATGGTGATCATGACCCTGGCGGGCTTGTCCGCTCAAACAGAGAATTTGATCACTCACTTTGAGATCTCCCCGAATCCGATGGATCGTTACACTCGGATCGATGTGGGGTTGGAGAGAAGCGTTGAGATACAGATAGTGATACGTGACTTACGGGGTCGAGTGGTAAAAAGTTTGTTCAATGGACCAGTAGTAAAAAGCGTGGAACTATATTGGAACCGTCAGGGCGATGATGGCTCGACCGTTGCTTCCGGCGAATATGAAGTGGTCGTATCCTTTGCCGGTCGTTACACTTCGGTAAAGAAGACACTGATTCTCAGATAGAAGTCATATTTGGTTTCTTCAATCAGATAACCATGAGCGTTGTCCAAAGAGAAAAGTCCGCCCAGGACTTTTTCTTTTCCTATCTGATCAAGGTGATGAGAGAAGTTTTTTATTTTCGTTCAAACCGTAATGTCAATTCCGAAGTAGTATTGAAGCAGATCCTGTTTACGGGATTTGAGGCGCTTCCTATCATCAGTTTCATTGCCTTGGGGGTGGGGGGATTGATCATCCTTCAGGGCTACAATTTGCTTAGCAATTTTGGACAAGGCATCTGGGTACACATCATATTGGTGACGGTCGTGGTGAGGGAATTGAGTGCGATCATGACAGCGCTGGTGGTGATCGCCCGTAGCGGGACAGCGATCTCCACTGAACTGGGAAACATGGTCGTGAACCGTGAGATCGATCTTTTGAGATCATTTGGCATATCTCCGCTGTCATATCTGGTGGCGTCACGACTGCTCGGCGTCATGGCTGCCCTGATCATTCTGACATTGTATTTCAATATCGTCGCCGTATTGGGCGGCTGGCTCTTTTCGACTATCTTTAACCGGATCGAATTTCGGGCTTTCATCAATGACTTTATGTCCATCCTGCATTTTCAGGATATCATCATGACCCTGCTCAAGCCCTTGGTCTTTGGCTTTATCATCGCTGTCATCTCCTCCTATCAGGGACTCAGGGTGCAACGTGCATCGACCGAAGTTCCCCAGCGGACGATAAAGGCGGTGGTGCAATCGATTTTTATCATCATCGTCGCCGACATCCTGATCACGGCTACATTTTATTACCTGAGTTGAGGTTATGCAACTTGCCTTTTCCTCGTTCACCGTCGATGACGCTTTACGCAATCTTGATCTTGACCTCCACCCGGATGGTATTACGGTGTTTTACGATGAGGAAGATAAGTGGGCGGAAAAATTGTTACGTTGCTTGATCGGGCTGGATCCGTGGCAGGAAGGACAGATTTATCTGGACGGCAAACTATGGGATCAATACATCTCGGAGCACTCTCTGATCAAGACCTTTACCTATGTCTTTGATGACGGTACCATGATGTCCAATCTTTCTCTGAAGGAAAACCTGTATCTGCCCTATCAACTGAGATGGGAAGGTGATGACCTGCATCGATTTGAAGAAGAATTGGCATCACTGACAGCAAGATTTGGGATCGATATTGACCTGAGGATACGTCCTGCTTTGATCAGACCAGCCGAACGAAAAATGCTGTGTTTTATTCAGGCACTAATGCTAAAATCAACGGTTTTATTGATCAATAACCCATTGTATCTACTCAATCACAAACAGCGGGATCTGCTGATATCCGTATTGATGGAATATGCCTCGCAACAGCCAATGATCATTGCTTCTTACGATAGCGAATTAAGCCGCGGATTCGCCGATCGAACAGTGTTTATCCACTCTACGGACACAGGTCTGTCAGTAAAAATTCAACAAAACCTTGACACATAAAGCTCCCTGTATTATTTAGTGCTGCAGTGGTGAAAGGTGTATGAAAAGTTTTAAGATGAAGTTCGCTCGGCAGATCGTCTGGTTATTTGTGGTCATTCCACTGGCGGTATTGGTGCTGGCACTACTGTTCATAGCAATCAAGCAAAACCTTTTTGAGGCACGCACTTACTATTGGACAACGCTTCAGGATGCCGACGGATTGGCAACTCAGACCCCAATTCTATTCAAGGGCTTTGAGATCGGTAGGATCCGCCAGTTCAATCTGACAGACGACAAGAATATACGGGTTGATTTTTTCGTACTCAACCGCTATCAGAACTTTGTGGTGCGGAATTCCGTGATCCTATGCACCACCAATCCCCTTACGAACCACACTATTCTGGAGTATATCAATAATCCCAGCGAACTCAAACCGGTCGCTCCAGGCGGCATGATCATATCAACCGATTTTGAGGAAGGCCGTCGGCTGCTGCGTCAAATCTCTCCTCGCACCTCCGAAGTAATCACCAATATCATTGAAAACGTCGCCACTTTGACCGGAGAATTGACTCATGACGATAATCCTGACAAGGGAGCTATCTTCCGCCTCTTGTATAATCTGGCAAACATGTCCGAAAAAGCGGATGCCGGAATGACCGAACTGGAAAACATCCTGACCGAAATGAACCGGTTCACGCAAAACTTGAACCGCCAAGCGGTCTCCGATGCCGGCGCGGTGTTTCAGATACTCAATAACGTATCTTCCATCACTCAACAGGCAGACCGCCAGATGAGGCATATCGACAGCATCCTCAATTCTCTGAGTGAGACCGCCTCATATCTGAAGGAACCCGATAGTTTGATCATCAAGATGATCGATCCCACGGGCGATATGTTACTCAAACCGCTGAATCAGACCTTGAACAAACTGGTGGACAATCTCAAGCAAACCGAACAGATGCTGCTCTTTCTGAACCGCAATCATCCCGAGATCCTCTTACTGATCAACAATACCAACGAAACCCTTGCCAATGCTCAAAGGACGCTGGAAGCGCTAAACAACCATCCCTTGCTGCGTTCAGGAATCAGAGCCACGTCCCGCAAAGCCAACAACCCAGCTATGAGGATAGGAGAAATGCCTGATGAATAGATGGTTGATGCTGATCCTAGCGCTGGCCGTCCTGAGCGCTTGTTCCACCCTACCCCGCAAACCTATCTCTAAGACCAAACAAAATGCCGACCTGCTGCTCCAACAAGCACAGCGTCTCGAACTGAGCCGCCGGCTGACCGATAGTATTGATGGATACGAAAGCGCATTGCGCAACTATGAACTGATCGACGATCTGGAAGGGCAGGTGATCAGTATGGTGGGTATTGCCAGGAATCAATTGCAACTGGGCTTTCCGGGTGACTTTGAGCAGACCCGCACTGACCTGGCCAAACTGATCGAACTCAATTCTGATCTCTACGATTACCATCTGAAAATACTGGATCTTTATCACCTTTATCATGGCCAGAAATGGCAGGATATCCGTCAATTGGGTATCATCGAAAGCCACTATCCTGATCTCGCCAAGATCCAGATATTGAGTTATAGGGTGCAGGCAGACGCTCGCTTGAAACAGATGAATACCGAATATATCAGGCAATTGGAGCGACTTACCTCGCTCTATCATCGCCGTCTCAGACAGAATCGCCCCATCAGCCCTGAAATCGTCTCCACCGGATATTACAGTTTGGCATATTATCACCTCGTTCATTCACGCCCCGAGCGAGCACGGAGACACATTAGCAAAGCCAGGGAGATTGATTACACTTATGAGATATACCTCAATCTTGCCTATGACTTGTGGCTGGAAGCCAAGATCGCTCAAGCTACGGGAAACGTCAAAGAGATGACCGGATTGCTGCTCCGGTCTCGCAAAATATTCGCATACTTCGCCGAAGGAGCCATGCTGAACGCGATCGACAAAGATCTGGCGGTGGCTGAAAAGGATTGATTATGAGTGATACATCCGGACAAAGAGCCCCTTCAGTTGTTTTGAAGCAGGATACGGCTAATGTTTAAACTCATCACCAATGCATATATTCCCACCAAGTCCGCTGCTCTCAAAAAAGTCAATGTCCTGTTTGACCAACAGATCATCAAAATCACCCAGGACGACATCGTAACCGAGGATGTGGTGGAGATAATCGATCTCGATGGGAAAATGCTGCTCCCCGGAGCCGTGGACATCCATTGTCATTTGAATCAGGATACAAATGTCAAATCCGGCACTCCTGGTCTTACTCAGTCAGCCCTGTGCGGAGGATGGACGACTCTGGCAGACATGGATTTTTATACCTCCAGGCCGATATATCGTCCACAGGATCTGGACAGGCACGATCAAAGCATAAACAACCTATTCTGGTGTGATGTAGCACTTTGGGGGCATGTAGACATGGATGATTATCCTTATTATGCCGAGACCGCCCAGGAATTGTGGAATGTGGGGATCGTCGGACTGATCGTGATGAATCCCAGTCCCAATGACAAGATCACAGCCCTGTCCTATACCGAAATGATGGATCTGTTTCTCAAGATCTATGCCTACGATACGCTATTCTCGTTCAGCGGTTATGATATTGAGGTCAATTCCACTTACACTCCGGAAGCGCATATATCAGCGGTGAAGAAACTGCTTCGACGGATGCAGGAAAATCCCATCCATATCCGTCAGGTATCGCATTACGCCACTCTGGAATTTATCAATACCATCTCCAAGCGCTCTGATATCTCTTGTGCCCTCAAGATCCCTGATCTGATGCGTGAGATCAGTGCCCTCGACATACCAATGTATCCGATCAGTAGCGACTTTGCTTCCTTTGTCGAAGAACTGGAGTTATTGCTCAAGACCAATAAGATCTATGTCCTTACCAATCTGGCGTCCACACCGATACCCCACAAATCGGAGCACATCTGTTTTACAGGCGAGGATGATTCACTGATGCGCATTAGCGTGTGTTACATCCTCTCCGAGTTTTGGAAGAAGCGCAAAGTTCCCTTGGCAACATGTCTCAAAATGATCTCGGAAAATCCTGCCAAACGGCTTGGTCTCTACCCCCGCAAGGGCTCGATCACCGTTGGCGCCGATGCCGATTTTATCGTCTTTGACCAAAATTCCCAGACCGATACCAGCTTGAATTACCGATCAGGCGATGCCCTGATTCTTGAAGGTGCGATCACTGATATCTATCTCGGCGGCGAGCATGTCGTCCACAACAACAAACCTCTCGCCCGAAAAGGACATCTGATCCGGCGAACCGCCAGCCCCAAAAAGCGACATAACACCCAATCCTGGATCTAAAAATCTCAACACAATGGAGTCATCAATCAAAGAAATGATGCAATACGCTCATGATTCACTCAGCCGGTACAAGGATATCAAGTATGTCAGCAGGGGACAATTGTGGCAGACCGATTTCCTGAGATTCTATCACAGCCAAACCAATTACAACATCAGCAAGGAGTGCTTAGCACTTGCCGTTACCATCCACAAAGTAAAGAAATCATCCGGTTTCAATATCGACAATCCCGGACCAACCCCTTTGGACCATTCGCTTGCCGCAGCTTTGAAACTGATCGATTCCTGCCCGGAGAATCCGGATTTCGAGGATATCGAGGATGATCCCAGCAAGTCAACTCTCTGAATTATTCAACTGTCCCTCAAGATAATGGATCAGGAGCAACCTGTCCGGCCGATAATCAATATCTCTATCAATCAGACAAATCTTAAAGAAGATCCAATTTAAAACAGCAATACCCCATTTTACCCTGATCGAGTCCTCTTTTTTATTGACATAAATACAGATTGTGTATCCTGAGGAAAGATGAGAAGGAGTTAAGATGAAAATGAAAGCAGAAGAGAGTTACAAAAATGATCCTCAGTTTCATCGGATGGGCGCCGAAATGGTTGATAATCTGCTGCAAAATTTGCCGGGTCTGGTATATCGATGTCTTTATGACCAGCATTGGACGATGAAGTATATTTCGGATGGATGCTCAACGCTGACCGGCTACTTGCCCGCCGAACTGCTCGATAATGCCGTGCTTTCCTATGATGATCTAATCCTACCGGAAGACCGTGAGTATGTGAGCAGCGAAATAACCATTGCCGTTACCGACGACAAACCATTTACTCTGAACTATCGGATCTTGACCAAAGAAGGATCAATCCGGTGGGTTTGGGAACAGGGGCGTGCGGTGTATAAAGATGGAATCCCCTGTTATCTGGATGGCTATATCACCGATATGACAGAGTACAAATCCTTGCAGCAGGCATTGATGGACACGGCAGAAAAAATGAGGCAACTTAATGTCATGAAAGACAAGTTATTCGATGTCATTGCTCATGATATGAGAAATCCGGTCTATGCAATCATCTCCCTGGTCGATTTTATGACCGAGAACCTCGATCGGCTCCCGATCAAGGATATCAAAGAAATGATGAAACAGGCCAAGTTATCCATCCGCTCGACTCATAATATCCTGGAAAACCTGCTGCAATGGGTGCAGATCCACACCGGCAATTTTAACGTTCACAACGAACTGATCATCGTCAATCATCTGATCCGGGATCTCATCAACCAACACGAACAGTTAGCCGAAGAGCGTGGAGTGAATGTCGGGTTCAATCAGTATCACCCGGTTGGTCTGTTTTGCGACCCCGTCCTGGTCACTACCATCCTGCGCAACCTATTGACCAATGCCATCAAGTTTACGCCGGTGGGTGGCAGCGTCACCCTTTATGCTCGTAGAACCGCGACGGGCGTATATCTATCAGTCTCGGATACAGGCATCGGCATTGCCAAACGCAATCACAAATCGATCTTTGAACCCAGCTGGGGCGAATACAACGGCAAATTGTCAAAAGAACATGGCAGCGGCATTGGACTGGTCGTTGTCAAAGATGCGTTGAACCTCATAAGCGGTGACATTCAGGTGCAAAGTAAACTGGGCAAAGGATCTTCCTTTATCGTCAATATACCCGATCAACCCAAAGGAACCCACTCCGGTGATGGCGATACTCTTCTTTATGAACCGGATATCGATATTCGACATTAGCGCTGATTGATTTGAGGAGAGAAAAATGCAACAAGATTTACGAGTTTTGTTTATCGAAGACAGCGAAGCGGACATACTCCAGATCCTGCGTCACCTGAAACCCGATTTTCCCACGATCGAATATCGGCAGGTCTCAGACGGACTGGGACTGATCAATGCGCTGGAAAATGAGCAGTGGGACATCATCATAACGGACTATCACCTTCCCGGTTTTTCCGCCGAGGAAGCACTTCAGATCCACCGATCGCTGGGGTCGGATGTACCGGTTATCCTGGTCTCCGGAATTGTGGGTGAAGAGATTGCGGTCGATATGATGAAAGCAGGAGCATATAATTATGTTCTGAAAGACAAACTTGCCCGTATTGCACCCGCCATTATCCGTGAACTCCATGATTTCCGCCTCCGCCAGGAACGCCAGCAAATCCAGAATGATCTGTTACAGTCGCAGCTTCGTTACCAGACACTGGTCAAAATGTCTCCCGATGGGATCTGCATGCTCGATCCCAAATTCATAACCATCCTGGCAAATCCGCGTACAGCCGCTATGTTTGGCTATGGATCGCCTGAGGAGATGATCGGCCTGAATGCCCTGAATATGATCAGCGAAACCTACCGGCAGGCACTGCTGGCAAAAGTGCCTGAACTGCTTGAACAGGGAAGTGTAAACCCTACTGAAGTGGAGTTTCTCCGCAAAGATGGCAGCAAGTTTTGGGGCGAACTCCGCTGTAGCGCGATCCTGGACAATTTCGGCAATCTCCAGTCCATTGTCAATGTAGTCACGGATATCAGCCACCGCAGAGAAATGGAAGCAGCGCTTGTGGAAAGTGAATCCAAATTCCGCAACGCTTTTGAAAACGCTCCCATCGGGATGGATATACTGGCTCTCAACGGAAGGATCATGCGTGCCAATAAGGCATTTTGTGACCTGATCGGCTATGATGAGACCGAATTGAATACGATGACTTTTTATGACCTCACGCATCCCGATGATTTGCGTGACAATCAACAGTTGGTGGATGACATGATCGCCAACCGGATTGAAACGGTGAGATTCAAGAAACGCTATATCCGCAAAGATGGGGAAGTGATCTGGGTGTTTGTAAGTTCGTCCCTCATCCGGGGTCAATATAATCAGCCGGTTTACTTCGTTGCGCAGGTACAGGATATCACCAAACAAATCCGAGCGGAACAGGAGATCATCCTGGCCCGTGATAAAGCGGAGGAATCCGACCGTCTCAAATCCGCTCTACTGGCAAATATGAGCCACGAACTCAGGACACCGATGAGCGGAGTGCTCGGGTTTGCTGATATTATCGCCAAGACTTCGGAAGACCCGGAGATCCGCGATATGGCCGGCCTGATCCAAGTATCCGGCAAGCGGCTGATGACCACTCTGGATTCGGTGATGCTCTTGGCTCAACTGGAATCCACCGATAATATCCGCGATCTAAACTACACCTTCGTAAATCTCAGCCGGATGATGGAAAACCTGGCGGATAAATTCCGCAACAAAGTGATGCAAAAGGGACTGGAACTGAAACTTGAGATTGAACCGGACATCTATCTTAGCACCGAGCATCACCTGCTTACACAAGCGATCAACAAGGTCATGGACAATGCCCTTAAGTTCACCGAAAAAGGTTTCATTTCCATATCGCTCGATCTGATGGTGGATAGTACCGAATCATCGGTATTTATTAAGGTGACCGATACCGGCGTAGGGATCGAAGCTGGCACCAAAGATAGGATCTTTGACGAATTCCGCCAGGCCAGTGAGGGCTTTGCCCGCAAGTATGAAGGCAGCGGTTTGGGACTGCCAATTGCCCGCAAGATCATCAATCTCTTTCGTGGTTCCATCTCCGTGGAAAGTGACGTGGGAAAGGGGTCGATCTTTACCATTAAACTCCCCTATCAAACCGAAGTGACCAATATCACCCCAGCCAAACCTACAATCCAGAGCAGCGCCGCATCTGCAAAGAAACAAAGATATCTGCCGCTCGTCCTGCTGGTGGAAGACAACCCGATCAATCAGAAACTGGCGGTGTCTTTCCTGACGGACGTCTGCCAAGTTGATTGTGTATTTGATGCCAAGACCGCCGTGGAATATGCCAAGATCACTCACTATGCCGCGATCATGACTGACATCAAACTGGGAGAAAGCATGAATGGACTGGACATGGTCAATCTCATCCGCCGCCTGCCAGGATATGCCAATACACCGATGATCGCGCTCACCGGCTATACTCTCCCCGGCGATAAGGAACTGATCATGAAAGCCGGTTTTGGTCATTATATCGGCAAACCTTACACCAAGGAAGAACTGGTAGCCGTCCTGGAACAAGCCATTAAGCCGGAGGAATAGATGCACGATTACGATAATGATCTGCTAAGCGAACTGGAACTGGAAGAATGGGAGGATATCGAAACAGAGGAGGAGACCGCTTTTCTGGCATCGCTTGCCCGACAGGGTGAGACAGATGAGGAAGTGGGCAAATCCCTGGATGAACTGGAACGCTTGGCTGATACTGCAGGCATCAGTGTCTTGGGAAAGTATCACCAACGGCGCAACCGACCTGAACGCGGCACGTTTTTTGGAACCGGCTTCCTAACCGAAATTCATCAAAAAATGCTTGGTGTAAAAGCAGATATCCTGATCATAAACGAAGAACTATCTCCCATGCAGGCACGAAACATCGAACGCGATTATCATATCCGCGTCGTTGACCGCACTGAGATCATTCTCAGTATCTTCCATCAGCATGCCCGCACCAAAGAAGCAAAACTCCAGGTCAAACTGGCGGAACTGGGATATCAATTACCCCGCCTTCGACGGCTGTGGGGGCACTTTGACCGCGAGCGCGGTTCCATGCGAAGCACGGGTGGAGCGGCAACCAGAGGCATGGGAGAAAAACAGATCGAGATCGATAAACGCCTGATCCGCATTCAAATAAGCCGGATCAAACAAGCCATTGCCCAGGTGGTTCACCAGAAAGAGACTCAGCGGAAACAGCGGGAAAAGACCAAGCGTATCTGTCTGGTAGGATACACCAACGCCGGAAAGTCCACCCTCTTCAATGTCCTCACCGATGCCGGAGTTCTCGTGGAAAACAAACTGTTTGCCACGCTCGATTCGACCAGTCGTCAATTGAAACTTAGCACCGGCCATCCGACGGTCATTTCCGATACCGTCGGTTTCATCTCCAATTTGCCGCATCATCTGGTAGCTTCGTTTCAAGCGACGCTGATGGAGGTGCGGGATGCCAATCTGCTCTTGCACATGGTGGACGCTTCGGACGACCGTTATGATTACTACATCGATCAGGTGAACGAAGTCCTGCGCGAGATCTCCGCCGGTCATATAAAGCAGGTATTGATCTTTAACAAGACCGATCTGATCTCACCCGACTATCAATCCCTGCTGGCCAAGCGCTTTCCCCAGGCGATATTCATCTCCGCGATCAACCGACTCTGTATCGACTTCCTGATCCACCGGATCGAAAATGAACTCTTCGATAGCCAGATAGTCGATCTGCTCATCCCCTATGACAATTCCCGCATTGTATCCCATCTCCACGATATCGCCCAGATTATTACCGAGGAATTTCTGGCTGAAGGCACCCGCATCAAAGCCGTAATCAATGCGGAAGACCTCTATCAGATCAAAGAGTTCATCGTCCTCAAGTAAAGGACATAACCAGAGTAACCCTTCTCATTTTTCTGTTTAGGGCAGTACTGATCTTTCACATGCCAGTAACATGCTTCATTACAATCATATACGCCATTTCCTCCCCCCATTATGCTCCGCCCGATTTTATAGCCACCTTTATCCCGAGATGCTCCCGAGTGGTCGGCTGTATCTCGGGATTAAAGTGTCTTCAAAGTGAGATAAAGTATTATGGATCAGGGATGATAGCTGTATCCTAAAGATAAATGCTTGCCATTTGCCGTGATTAGATTATAATATTGAGTAGGTAAAATATGTTTCAAGGAGAGACAAGATGTCAAAATACGTGATAGTGGGAGGAGTTGCCGGCGGCGCAAGTGCGGCTGCCCGGCTCAGACGTCTGGACGAAAATGCGGAGATCATAATTTTTGAACGGGGCAAATACATCTCTTATGCCAATTGTGGGCTGCCGTATTACATCGGCGGCAAGATCGCGGAGCGGGATCGGCTCTTTGTGCAGACGCCGGAAAGTTTTGGGGCACGGCTGAACGTGGATGTTCAAGTGGAATCGGAAGTGATCGCGATCGATCCGGCGATCAAGCACGTTGTGGTCAAAAATCTGATCACCGGCAAAGAATACTGCGAGACCTATGACAAGCTCATCCTCTCTCCCGGAGCGGAGCCATTGCGTCCGCCGATTCCAGGAATTAATGATGAGGCGGTCTTTACCCTGCGTAATGTTCCTGACACCGATCGGTTAAAGGATTATATCACTACTCACCGCATCCGGCGCGCGGTGATCATCGGCGCTGGTTTCATTGGATTGGAAATGGCGGAAAACCTTCATCGGCTGGGCATTTTCGTCACGATCGTGGAAATGGCGGAACAAGTGATGACACCTTTGGATTATGAGATGGCGGCGGAAGTGCATCAGCATCTCAAGACCAAGAAAGTGGAGTTTTATCTCAAGGATTCCGTTACCGCTCTTACGCGCGACAAAGACGGGCTGCATGTGCATCTGGACAGTGGCCGTAACCTACTGACCGACCTGGTGGTGCTTTCGATCGGGGTGCGCCCTGACAGCCATCTGGCAGAAAAAGCCGGACTCAAACTCGGCATTCATCGCGGAATTGTTGTCGATGAATATCTCCAAACCTCCGATCCTGATATCTATGCCATCGGCGATGCCATCTGCTCTCCACATCCCGTTACCGGCAGGGACTCCATCGCTTATCTGGCCGGTCCGGCAAATAAACAAGGACGGATTGCAGCCGATAACATCCACTTTGGCAACAAATACAAATATGAGGGCGCCATTGGGACAGCGATCGCCAAAGTATTCGACATCACCATCGCCTCCACCGGCGTCTCGGAAAAGACACTCAAAGCGGAGAAGATCCCCTATCAGTCTTCCATTATCCACGCTTCCTCGCATGCCGGATACTACCCCGATGCCCTGCCAATGACCATCAAAATCCTCTTTGATCCCCGGGACGGACGGCTGCTCGGCTCACAGATCGTGGGATTTGCCGGAGTGGACAAACGCATCGATATGATGGCGCATATCATTAAACGCCGTGAAACGGTCTTCCATCTCAAAGAGATCGAGCATGCCTATGCCCCGCCTTACTCCTCAGCCAAAGATCCGGTCAATCTGGCTGGCATGGTGGCGGAAAATGTGATCCGGGGTATGGTCAAGACCATCCAGTGGGATGACATCGACACTCTGGATAAGGAAAAGACCATTCTGATCGATGTCCGGATGGCAGATGAATTTGCCCTTGGCAGCATTGATGGCGCGATCAATATTTCGGTGGAAGACATCCGGGCCCGCTTATCCGACATTCCAAAGGACAAGACGATCATCGTCTTCTGTGGGATTGGCCAGCGTGCTTATCTGGCAGCCAGGATCCTGATGCAGAAAGGATTTGCCCAGGTCTATAACCTCTCAGGCGGCTATATCACCTATTCACACGCCACAGGCAAACAGAGCAACGAGGATATCTTCCCCGGGGGCACCATCGGAAAGGACGATCATATCTATCAAACGCCCCCTCCCGCCGGTATAGATAGCGGAGAAAGCGTGATTGAGATCGACGTCTGCGGACTGCAATGCCCGGGACCCATTCTGCGGCTCAAAAAAGAATTTGATCGCCTGAGCGATGGCAAGATAATACGCATCACTTGCACCGATACCGGATTCCTCAAAGATGCGCCCGCCTGGTGTAAAATGACGGGTAATCAACTCATCTCCGCTGAAGAAACAGAAGGCAAGATCACAGCCATCATCCGCAAAGGCGGTGGTGAAAACCCCGAAATGACGGCAGCGGGACACAACAAGACGATCGTGGTCTTCAGCGATGACCTGGATCGTGCGCTGGCATCATTCGTCATTGCCAATGGCGCCGCATCTACCGGCAAGAAAGTTACGATGTTCTTCACCTTTTGGGGTTTAAATGTGATCAAGCGTCCCCACAAGCCGGCAACCAGGAAGGATATCATGAGCCGGATGTTTGGCATTATGATGCCTGCCCACAGTAAGCGGCTTGGACTCTCTAAGATCAATTTCGGGGGCTTCGGTGCCATTATGATGCGCATGCGCATGCAGGACAAAAACGTGGATTCGCTGGAAGCAATGATCGCCCAGGCACTATATGCCGGTGTTGAATTGGTTGCCTGCCAGATGTCGATGGACGTGATGGGCGTAAATGCGGAAGATCTGATCGATGGGGTCACCATCGGCGGTGTAGCCACCTATCTCGCCGAGGCGGAACAATCCAACCTCAATCTCTTTATCTGATCATTACCCGTCACACTGGACAGGACACCGCAGTAGGGCGACCCAACCTTGAGCAGGAGATCACTCCTGCTCTTACTCACTTTATCAAAGATGAAAAAAGAGTTGACTTGATCTCAGAGCCAAAAAGCGTGGCCTCAATCGAAGGATTATCACATTATGAAGAGAATCATTATCGCCATTGACGGTCCGGCTGCATCTGGCAAAAGCACGACAGCCAAATTGATAGCGCAAAAATTGTTCTATATCTATATCGACACCGGCGCGATGTATCGCGCATGCGCCCTGTCTGCGTTACGCTCAAATGTGGCTTTGGATGATGATGCAGGCATTGCTTACATGCTCAAAAAAATCGATATCAGATTCATCTTCGATCCATCCGGCAATCGACTTCTACTCAATAATGAGGATGTGACCGGTCAGATCCGCGAAGAGCAGGTCTCACGGCTGGCTTCCGATATTTCAGCCCTGCCTCCGGTTCGCTATCGGATGGTGGAACTACAACGTGATATGGGTCGTGAAGGCGGGGTGGTCCTCGACGGCAGAGATATCGGCACCTTTGTCTTTCCCCGCGCGGAATTGAAGTTTTATCTCGATGCCGACGTAAATGTCCGGGCGCAAAGGCGCTGGCTTGAACTGCAAGCACGGGGAGGGGATAACACTTTCGAGACCGTTCTTGCACAAATAATTGAGCGTGATAAGAATGATTCCTACCGCTCCCTCGCTCCGCTAAAACCGGCAGAAGATGCCATCATCATCGACAATACCGATCTCACCATTGCCGATCAGGTGTATGAGTTATGGCGGCATATCTGTGATTACTTTGGCAAAGATGTAGGTGCCGAGAGCTGTCACTTACCCCCCGATGAGGTAAAATGAAGGTATTGTTGGCTCAAAATTCCGGCTTTTGCTTTGGCGTCAAGCGTGCCATCAAATTGGCTCTGGAAGCCGCCGAAGAGAACAAAACCTATTCCCTTGGGCCATTAATCCACAATCCACTCATGGTGGAAGTCCTGAAACAGCACGGGATCGAGATCGCCGAAAAAGCAAATGATCTGCGCTCCAAAACCGTCATTATCCGATCACATGGGATCACTCAAACACAACGGCAGATCTTGGAACAGAACCACAACCGGATTGTGGATGCCACCTGCCCCTATGTGCAGCGGACTCATGAGATCGTAAGTCAGATGTGCGAGGCGGGATACCCCGTGATGATCATGGGCGATGCCAACCATCCCGAGATCGTTGGCATGCTGTCCTACTGCCAAGGAAAAAAGGAAGTCGTCAAGCCGGACTATGACCCGGCTCAGAGGACGTGGCAAAAACTCTGCCTCTTGTCACAGACCACGAAACAGATGCAGGAACTGCAGGATCTCGTATCGCGCTTGCTGCCACGTTGCCAGCAACTTATGATCTTCAATACCATCTGCCTGGCGACTACGGAAAGGCAGAATGCCACATCTAATCTGGCTCGCCACGCTGACCTGATGATCGTCATCGGCGGCAGAAATAGTTCCAATACCAAGATGCTCTATGATATCTGCACCGCCATTACTCAGACGGTGTTGATCGAAAACGCTGTCGAATTGTCAGCGGAAATGCTGAATAATAAAGAGATTATCGGACTGACAGCCGGGGCTTCCACTCCGGATGAACAGATCATAATGGTTTACAATAAGATCATAGAAATAAACGGGGATGGTGAAAGGGTAACCGAGATTAATGCCGTTCCCATCTTTAAGGAGGAATCATGTTAACACATGACCAAAACGAAGTCAAAAACGAATTGACGGAAACCGAAAACAACGTCAGTGAGGTAACGACGTCCAAATCCACCGAAGAAGCCACTGATGTGGTCGATCCGGACACAGCCGAACCCATCGAAGAACCGGTCATGGAAGAAGAAACCGACCTACTCGAAACTCCTCTGACCGAAGAACCCGCCGCGGAAGAAATCGCTGCCGAACCCAAACTCGAGACCGTAGAACCCGCAATCGAGCCGGAAGCGCCTACCATTGAAGTGCCCATGGTTGATGAACCTCTGATCGAAGAGGAAAGCCCCATTGAATTAATGCCGGGAATCGAGCCCGAATTTGCCACGACCGTAACACCTGAGGAAGAACCTGCGGAAAAACCGGCACCCAAGCCCAGGAAACGCACTTTGTCCCCTGCGGAAAAGGATCATCAGGACATGCTGAACATGTATGAGCAGTCCTTCTCCAATTTTCAAAAGGGACAGATTGTAAAAGGCAAGGTGGTGGACATCACCGACAAGGAAGTGATGGTCGATATCGGCTTCAAATCCGAAGGCATCATCCTGATTGGGGAATTTGCTCACACAGGCATCCCCCAAAAGAACACTGAGATCAACGTATTCATCAACGAAACTGAGGATGGCGAAGGCAAATTGAGTTTGTCAAAACGCAAGGCAGATTTTATCCTCAATATCCAACGGATCAAGGAGTGCTTTGAAAGTGGCGAATCCATCTCCGGTGTCATTCGTCGTCGTGTAAAAGGCGGCATGATCGTCGATCTCATGGGCATCGACGCCTTTTTGCCCGGTTCTCATATGTCCATCAAACCCATTCCAAATCTCGATCAATTCATCGGCAAAGAGATGAATTTCAAAGTGGTCGGGATCGAAGAAGAACACCGCAATATCATCCTTTCCCGCAAACAAGTGATGGAAGAGGAATATGCTGCCAAAAAGAGCGAATTACTTTCCCGCATTGAAGTGGGAGCCGAGCTGGACGGTGAAGTCAAAAACATCACCACCTACGGCGCATTCATCGATCTCGGCGGCATTGACGGACTGCTCCATCTGACCGATATGTCCTGGGGCAAGATTGATCGTCCCTCCGAGATGCTCAATATCGGCGACAAGATCAAGGTCAAAGTCATCGGCTTTGATCCCGAGACCCAGAAAATATCGCTCGGTCTGAAGCAATTAGTCCCCCATCCATGGGAACATATAGAAATCAAGTATCCCGAAGGCACGCGTATCACCGGCAAGGTTGTCAGCGTCAAATCCTTCGGTGCCTTTATCGAGATCGAACCCGGCGTCGAAGGTATGGTACACATCTCCGAAATGTCCTGGACCAAGAAGATCGCCGACGCCCGCAAGTTCCTAAAGGTCAATGACAGCGTCAATGCCATCGTTCTTGAGATCAACAAGGACAATCGTCGCATCTCTCTCGGAATGAAACAGATGGATCCCAATCCCTGGCTCACCATCGAAGACCGTTATCCCATCGGTCTCGTGATAAACCGCAAGATCAAGAGTTTGACCAATTTTGGCGCATTCGTCGAGATCGAGGAGGGAATTGACGGACTCATTCACCTCTCCGACATCAGTTGGACAAAACGCATCTACCATCCCCGTGAGTTCTTTAAGAAGAACCAGGACTTGGAAGTAGTCGTCCTGTCCGTCGATCGTGCCCTTCATCGTATCGCTCTGGGCGTCAAGCAATTGACTCCCGATCCATGGGAAAATCTGGACAAGATCCTGCCCGTCAATACCGAAGTGAAGGGCAAGATCAGCAAACTCATCCCCAAAGGCGTCCTGGTGGACATCCCCATCGAGGATGACGTCGTGGAGGGATTTATCCCCATTTCCCACCTGGCGCTGCCCAAACTGGAGCACTCTGAAGACGCCTTCCACACGGGAGAAGAACTTCCCCTCAAAGTGATTGAACTGGACATGGAAAACCGCCGTTTGATCCTATCGGTAAAGGCATTCTTCTTCTCCCGCGATCCGCACCTCCAGGAAGAATACATCTCCATCCACGAGCAATTTATGCGCGAGCGCATCGCCCAACTCCAAAGAAAGAAGGCGGAGAAGGATGCCCGCGAAAAAGTCGTCCGTGAGAAGGCCGAGCACGATGCCAAGGAGAGAGCCGAACGCGAAGCCAAAGAAAAAGCGGAGCGCGAAGCCAAGCTCGCCACCGAACAAGCCGCTGCCCTTCCCGAGCCGGTTGCGACCGAAGAAACCATCGAACCACCCACCGCGCAAATCGCTCCCGAGCCGGTCGCCGAAGAACCCACCGTCGAACACATCGTCCCCGTGATGGAATCAGATATCCTGCAAGAGCCGTTGGAAAACGGGATCCAGCCCTCTCCGCAGCCTGTGATCGAAGAACCGGTCACCGGGGAGATTGCGAAACCCCTTCCCGCCGAGGTAAGCACTCAGCCGGTAGTTGAACCCATCGAGATCAGTGATGAGCCCGTGATCGAAGAGCCGGTGGAAGAACCGACGTTCGAGCCCATTCAACCCGAAAAAACAGAAGATGCGGAAGGGACAGTGATCCCCGCCGATGTGGAAGAAATTCCCGCCCCGGCAGAAGAAGAGATCGCTCCCGCCCCGGCAGAAGAATCCATACCGGAACCGGAAACCGAAGAACCCGATCCGGAAAAACCATAACCACTAATATGCCAAACCCCAATGATCAGAAAATGACGGCTGTTCGCAGCCGTCATGTCCTTTTGTCCTCCGATGTCCTGATCTGCTTTATCTTGTTTGTCATCACGCTCATAACCTTCCGCCTCAGCGATCTGGACATGGCTCTGCAACGCAGTTTTTTTCTGAGCGACAACGGCTGGCATCTGGGAGAATTGCCCTTCCCTCAATTCATCTACCACTATAGCAATCTCCCCGCTCTGGCATTGGCTTTGACCGGACTAGTGCTTTTCGGCATCAGTTTCAGCGGCATAAGACATGTCAAGTGGCGCAGGATCGGACTATTTTTGCTGCTGGTTTTGGGCATCGGTCCCGGCTTGATCGTCAATAGCCTCCTCAAAGACCAATGGGGCAGACCACGACCCCGTAACATCATCGAATTTGAGGGCAAATACGCCTATGAGCCGTTGCTGACGATGGACGCCACCAGCACCGGTAATTCCTTTCCCAGTGGGCATGCCTCCATGGGCTTCTATCTATTTGTCCCCTGGTTTTTCCTGCGCAGCCGTCGCCGACTCTCCGCTTATGCTTTGCTGGCTTTTGGGATCGGTGCCGGAGCCCTTATCGGCTATATCCGGATGATCCAGGGCGGACATTTTGCCAGCGACGTCGTCATCGCTGGATTAGTCGTATATCTCACTGCCTTTGCGCTTTACCGGATCCTGGGGCTGCACCGGAACGTCTGGTATATCCCCCAGCCGGGAACCGCTCCTTAGTGCCTTTAACCCATTATCAAAGCGCTGCTCATCATCCTGGGAAGCGCCATCGCCCTCGCCATCTTGGGCAGAAGCGGCAATGTCATCGCTGACCTTGCAGCGGCATATGCCACCCGCCGCCTATCGTCATCAAGATGGAAAGAAGCGAACTCGAACTCAGGCGGATTTCTCTGGACAACAAACCCCTGCTTGAAAAGCTGGGCAAAGATTAAATCTATGGAGATTGCAAAATGAAAACTGGCTATATTATACTGATCGTGGTAGCCGTGATCATCATCGCCCTCGTTGGCATGGTCATTGGCCGCTACAATACGATGGTCAAGGGCAGAGTCGCCGTCGAAGGCGCCTGGGCGCAAGTGGAAAACGTCTATCAAACACGATACGATCTCGTCCCCAATCTCGTCGCCACCGTCAGGGGCGTCGCCAATTTTGAGCAGGAAACGCTTACCCAGGTCGTGGAAGCACGTGCCCAAATGGGCGGTCAGATCAACCTACCTCCCGAAGCATTGAATAACCCCGCTGCCTTTGCCAGATTCGAAGCAGCCCAGCAAAGCCTCTCCTCAGCCCTCTCGCGTCTGATGGTGGTCGTGGAGCGCTATCCGGAATTGCAGGCCACCCAAAACTTCCGCATGCTGCAAGACCAGCTCGAAGGCATCGAAAACCGCATCCGGACCGAGCGCATGCGCTATAACGAAACCGCCCGTGATTTTAACCAGCGCATCGTTACCTTCCCCAACAATATCTTTGCCGGAATTTTCAATATCACAGTTTTCCAGTTCTTCCAAGCTGCCGAAGGCGCACAAACCGCCCCCGTGGTAGATTTTAACTGATCACCATCTGATCTGACAATTTGATCCGTCCTTCCGGCGCAGGAAGGATGGATTTTTGCTCGCGCATTGTCCCCGTAACGGAGTCTTCCGAAGCTCGGAGTTGTTTCGCAGCGGAGCTTTCCAAAACTCCGTTCTTGCGGAGAATCGGCATCCTGAGACTATTGCATATATTGGGACCATTAAACAACAACCTTTGCACCATCGTATTCAGCAGTTGTAAAGGCCATTGGAAAGCAATAACAGACGTCTTTTCCTCGCCACCATATGTCAGGCGGTGGTTTCAACCACCGCTTCGGATCGTGAGAGTACATACTAAACTACTGGGTTTTTAGACATTGCGGGTACTTCAGTCCGAACGAGAGACATACTTCCAGCACACAAAAAGCAGGATCTCTGTCAAACGATAGAAGATCTCTCCCTGACTAAAGTCCTCAAAAAGTCCGGATGCCCTTGCGAGCTGACCTCTGGTTGCGCTCTGAACGGTAACTGAGGTCAGGGACTAACATCTGATGGGGCTGGAATCCAGTTCCTTTGATAACAACAGTTTAGGCCTCCTTCTACCCCCGGATAATCCTCTTTCCAGCCCGGAATATCAAGACCATGGACACCCGGACTAAGCCTGATCCCTACATCTCGTGTTTAAATTTTTCCCAGCCCTTTACCTCAGGCAAAAGGCCGGATTCCACCGCCCGCTTCACCGAACGGCAGGGCAGATCCTGCGCCTTAATCTGCGCTTTGGTGATTGCCGCCAAATCCACCTGCTTCGGCAGAGCTTTCTCCATCGCATACATCATCTTGCTAAATAGATTTGTCCACACCGGGTAGGCCCTGTCTTTCTGCTGGGGAAGTTTGGCATAGCCCTCGGCATAGCGGCGCAGATCCTTCAAAAAGCCCTCACTCAATGCCAGGGAATAGATCTGTTTCTGCTTGCAGCTGAAGGACTTATTCGTCGCATCCGGCTTGCGGTCGGGCTTCTTACGGCATAGGAACCTGCCTACCCGCTGATTGTAGTAATAAACCAGGTCGTCCGCTTTGCCCGTGTAGGGCGGTAAATTTTTCCATGTCGCTTTCATTATTCCTCCTTGCTTGATAACCTTAGTATAACCTTAGTATAACCTTACGACCGTCCGGTTATACTAAGGTTATCAAGCTGGGAGAATGCAGGATTTTGTCAAGAACAAACTGGCTATTGGGGCGTATACTGAATAGTTACAAAGTCTTACTGAAAATTGCAAATCGTCTCACTGAAAATTACAAGTGACCATAAATAGACCCTCACTGAAAACTTCGAATTTCACTCACAAAATTTCAAATCTGGGGAAACAGGGTACTCCTGGGCAATTCAGTACCATCAGTTTTTATCACCATTTTTCCAAATACCAACACCAAGACCATCGAACAATATGAACTGCATCCAGCCACAGTTTAATCTGATGGGATAATGAGTAGATTTTCCGGGGAAATTGGGCATCATGGCCAGATTTGGTGCTAAAAACCCTCCTCAAGCCCTCTTTTGTTATCCATTTTCTGGGTTTTCCTGAAATCTGGAAAGACCTCTCTTATCTCACATTCGGAGAATTTGAAGGCTGCGCCTCAGATTGAAGGCAACGCCCCCATAAACAGGTAGTCTGCCATCTTCCAATGGTACCAGCATATGACCATCACAGATATTGGCAGGTGTCACTTCGATTGCCTGCACCAGACCGTAAGCCTTATCCACAACCGTATGTCCCTTGTAGCCATGGATGCTTTTCCTGCCTTTCTTTGGCCACCTGGCATCCGGGTCTTTGGATTCCTCAACCGTAAGTTCGGTAGCCTGGATGGTTGGCTGTTCCGGGATTTCCTCATCTCCCACGGGCTCAGACTCGATGATCTCTATCTTGCGGGGACGGGCATGCGATTCCGCCAATGTGACATCCACGATCACTCCCTCGGTGATCTTGATGTTATGCTTGCTTAACAGACGATTGATCTCCTGTGTCTTTATAAAGATAATATAATCAACGCTTCTAATTTGGCAAGAATTATTTATCTATACTTTATGTCCACTTGCATGTGCAACAGTCTTTGGCATATGTCTTTCGTTCGGACTAAAATCCTCACAATGTCTAAAAACCCAGTAGTTTAGTATGTACTCTCACGATCCGAAGCGGTGGTTGAACCCACCGCCTAACCTGTGAAGGCAGGGAAATCTTATCCTGTCCATCTGATAGTGCTGGAGATCTTGTTCTTCGGTCTGATAATGCCGGAAAACTTATTACATAGCTTTCTAAAGCTCTCTATCTCTGGTGAATCCATTATGTGCAATGGTCTCTTTTATCATACTTTCTTCAAATCGACCTAATGGATGACTGAGTTAGTTGACTACGAGAATTAAGTTCGGATCCGTGATATGATGTAATTCGATTGAATAGTTGAATTTACAGTTATCCTGTCATAATATGCAATTTTCAGTGATCATGTCAGCATGAAGCCTGTAACAAGAATCTCAAAGTGCTGTGGAAGGGATAAGCAGGGATGCGTGACGATGCGGCAGTTTGCAGAATTCGTTGCAAACTTTGCAGTTATCGCTGTCATATTACAGGATCAGAGCAATCCCCAGCGCCGGCGCAAGAACAGTTCGGTGCAGAAGAGGATAATGAAAGCGGTGAGGAAATACCAGTAGCGGTAGATATGGATCTCATTGCGGCGGGAGAGGGTCTCGATCACGGCGGGAGGGACGGATAAAGCGGGTGCGTCAGAGGCATTGATCAGTCGTCCGCCGGTCTCGGAAGCCAGCCATGACAGAAGGGGGATATTGTAGTCAAAATCACGGGCTTCGATCGAAGTATCGCTGACGTGGAATCTGCCGCTACATTGTACTCCGGTCTCGCGGTCGGTGATGGTGAAGCGGTAATTGCCTGGATGTTTGACCGTGGTATCAATACGGAAGTCGTTGCCGTCCAGGGTCATAAAGTCCTCAAAGACGGAATTGTCCTGTTCATCGGTGATCTTGAGCCAGGGATTGGCGTCAATGCGGGAGCGACGGATCTCATCATCGGAACGGAGCCGGATACTGATCGGCTCGCCGAGGAAACAACTGCTCTGATAAATGGGCGTAAACCGCTGTTGAACGCGGTTTCCCAACCAAGTGACAAGATCGCTGATCAAGCGTGAATATACATCTCCGGGCACCTGCATCTGCCACCGCCACAGATTTAGCAAAGCGATACCAATCAAGCGATTGCCGGCTGTCTCGGTAATGGCGATGGCTGGACTTTTCTGGGGATTGTTGAGTGTGGCGATGACTCTAGTTCCTGATCTGGCGGTGACGTAAAAATAATCCAGCGGCGGGATTTTGCCGATTTCCTCGTCAAGCAGGTCAAACATAGGCAGGCTTCGGGCTTCGGGGAGTAATTGGATAAAGCCCTGATAAGGATTGGTGACATTGGATCGCTGCAGGGGATTGACCTCGGAAAGGGCATCGATAGGCAGACCCTGATAGAGGACACCCACGCCGCGGCGGTTCAATGCAATAATCCTTGCCGCCAAAGCAGAGGAGGTTTGCAAAGCGCCATTATTGATGATCAGAATGGCTGAAAGCCCTGCTTCGGGGATATCCGTTTTTTCCTCCGAACCCAGATAGAGCCGCTGGTTGCGGATGGAGTAGTGTTCTACTTGCCAACGTGGATTGCGGTTGAGGGCGTCAATGATATACTTATTATCCCAGCCGGGCTTGTCGCTGATGACGGCGATGCGTTCTTTGTCCGCAAGGACTTCGACAGCGCCGGGAAAGACGTTGTTGTTCAAGCTGCGCTCATTGATTCCAGCAGCGGATATATCGATCTGATGGGTAAAAAATCCGGTCTGTGCGAAGCGGTGGATAAAACTGAGTGATTGGACGCTGCCATCAGTGAAGGTAACGGGTTTTCGCTCGATCTCGTGGTTATTAATTCTTAGCGTGACCATTGCCCTGCCCGTCCAGTTTTCAGCTTTGACGTCCACCGTGATCATGGCTGGTTCGTTGCGGTAAGCAAAGCGCGGGCTGCGCACCTCGGTCACGGCAAGATCGGCCGGGGAAATGCCTACGGTATCAGCTACGACAGTGAAGGGGATATTAAATTGGGTGACGAGCGCCAGATCTTCATCGCGAAACCAGCCATCGGTGCCGATTACGATGCTGGCGAGGCTACTCAGATCATGATCCTGGGTCAATTGCTCCAGCGTGAGTCCCAGCCGGGTGGATTGTCTGTCACCCGCCAGACCATCGGCAAAATCCAATAGATTGACTTTGTATCCGGCTCGGGCGTAAGCCTCGGAAATGTATTTGAGGGCCGGGTGGATGCGGTCGCGCTTGGTGCCGCTTCCGCTGATCAGATCCATGCTTTCCGAGTTATCGCGGAGGACGATCACGGAAGGGATCCGCTTTTCCTCGCTCAAATAATATAAAATGGGGCTGATGAGCAGAACCAGGATGCAAAAGACGCTCAGCGCGCGCAACGCGATCATCAGCAGCCGGCGTACGCCGGATAATTCCGGCTGACTGCGATAGTATAACAAGCCGGAAATGAATCCGGCGATCAAAAGCATAATCAGATATCGGATCATTAGCGCAAAACATCCTTCATGGAGATTATGTCAACCATATCTTGTCAGGGGGAAGCAAAATATCAGATACGATCCTTTTAGATGCGGATGCTCATGTAAGAAGAGAGCGCCAAACCCTGGGACTTCGTTCCCGGGAGGATGGATTTGAAACTCTGGAATCCCATGCCAAACTCGCCGAAGCGGGTCTTTAGCCCCAAGCCGTAGGATATCCGCCAGGGATAGTCACGGTTACCAAAGGCGAGTCCGATCTGGAAGGGGACATGCTTGGCCGCGTGCAATTGAGCGCCGATGGCAACTCTGCCTTTGTTTTCAGTCACCACCGATTTTCTGGTGCCCTGGATCCAATCGGCGGAAAGTTCAATGTCATTCAGGTTATACATGACGCCTACGCGCAGTTCCGGAGCGAGGGGTGTCGTGTATGAACCGATGGACTGGGTGACGATGCTTTCGGTATATAAATTCTGGTCGATGTTGGCGACGTATATGCTGTCGGCGGTAAATGAGAATGACCGGTCTTCCGCAATGAGACCCCAATGGATGAATCCAAAGAGATTATCCAGGGTGATGCCAGCATGGAAATTAGGGAAAGGTTCAGAGGCGATGCCGATCATGGATTTGAATCCGGTACCAGCAAACCCGCTGCGTAATTTGAAAGCCTGTTCTAATGCCAGTCCATCCAGTCCGGTCGTCAAACTGCCATTGTATTCACGGCTCTGGATGTGATGAATGCCCGCCAGCAAACTACCGGAAACGCCCAGACGGATCGGTGGCATATCATCAAACAGATCGGAAACCCTGATGTTACCATAAGCAAGGGTAAAATCCACGAATGATATGCTGCTGAGGTTGTTGTCGGCATCTTGGAAGGTGTACGAATCCTCGGCGTTGCCAAAGAGGATCAGTTGCAGGTATTTCTTGGAGATGGAAAGACGGTTGTAGGTGGAGATCGAACTTGCCAGTCCCACGTTGTTGATCGTAGTGGCAAAGATCCCGACGTGACCCTCGCCGGTGATCGTGATGCGGCGGTCGATCTGATCCAAAACATCCTGTTTCATCCGGTCGGTTAGGTACTTTCCGTTTATCCGGTTATAGGTCTCAATATCAAACGAGTTATTGGCGATGTAGATGCTTATATTGGTTCCGGGCACCCAGAAATTGACGCTGTTGTCATGGATACTGGCAGGATTCCAGTAGATTGCCTCAACTCCGCGGGCGCGCATCATATAACTATCAGCCAGGGGAAGCGATCTGCCGGTGGTGAGCCCATTGAGCAAAGAAAGCGTAACCAGCAATACAATGATCAAAAGTAAAGTTCTCATTTTTTCTCCCCGACTAAGAGCTCTGCCGTGAGCATGCTGCGCAGCTGGATGAAGTCATTGGTGGTGGCATAAATGGTAACCGGAACGCCGTTGGTCGATTCAAACTGAAAGACCCATTTCAGATAGATCTCGGGATTGGCAAAGATCATCAATTCCTCGTTGTTCAATTGGATCGGAATGAATTGATGAGAGGGATTGGAATTAGCGGACTGGATGGTGGCGCTCTTGGTGATGCTGTAAGTGGTTGGATCGTCTGCATCAATATTGGGCGACGTGCCAATATAGACCGTAGTTGTGGCTCCGAGGGGAAGACGGTTGGTAATGCCAAAATCAAAGGACGCGCTACGGGCGTTTTTTCTGATCATGGTCTGATTCTGCTGGGTTATCTCAACCTTGATAGGATCACGGATCTCGATGGGATTGCCGGTGAGGATGAACCGGAATGGACTGCTGACAGTGTAGTCGCCTCTGATGATATCGGTCATCCGGACGCTGCCGATGGGATTTGTGTTATTGCTGGAGACGATGAAATGGGCATTTCTGATCTCAATTATGTCCGGCATGATCTGAAGTAGAGGAACGATATTTTCCGCCATTACCAGAGAAGCGGTGACCGGTGAGCCGCCAATGGCGGCATGAATGGTAAAGGGCTGGTCGTTTGTATCAAGGATAGGGATTGAAAGCATGTCGCCGGTGACGGTATTTGTGGCGAAGAAATCGCCGTGGAAAGTGCAATCAAAGCCAATGTGGTTCTCCAGATCGATTACCAGTCGCACCTGGGTCAAAATCACTGCTTGATCGATGCCCAGAGGGTAGGAAATGTCAAGCGAGGCACTTGCTTCCTGCATATCCAGCCTGTAATCGTGTAAGATCCCTTTGAATTCGCTGAACCTGAAACCACCTTGATTGCGGATCTGCACGGTGCCCACGACCGATCCATTTGGTTCATTCGCTATTGCATTGATGCTGACCCCCATTTCGCCTATTACCTGATTGGTGTTGGGTGTGCCGATCCAACATCCGGTAAGATCGGTTGACATCCAGATGCCGGGCGTCTCGTACAGGATCTCCAATGTTGCCCCGTTCGGCTGGCTGATGTGATGGAAGGTGATGACGATCGACTGAACTGAGGGTGCTATATTGGAAAACAGGGTCTCGATCGTCCCTGATTCCAATACTCCATAGACCAATTCGTATTGGTTGATCTGGTCAACAATCGGGATTTGCAGATTAATGGCAACATTGGCGGTCAGGGGTATGGGATCAGTGTCGATGGCAGCACCATAATAGAGAGAGCCAAATTCAGGGGTTGAGATCGATCCTGCGCCCTGCATTACCAGAACGTTATCCTCATCGATGATGAGGTTTTCGCCGTCGGCAAGATCAAGAATATAATACTTCTCATTGATCAGGGGGATCCTGAGCGTCACATCCCACTGGGGCATCGTCCATTCCTTGACTCCACAGGCACTGAGGAACAAAACAATGACACCGCATATCACGGATAGTGTCTGTCTCATATTACCGTCCTTGTTTCCGTTTCTTGTCGTTGCTATAACGTAAAACTGACAAAAGTTCAGATGTCAAGTTTTTCTTCTCGAGACCCCTACCAGGCATGCAAGAAGCGATCCTTTCGGTCAGAGTTTTCAAGCCATAATGGTCGTGTGCCCTCAGTAAGATGATTTCATTCCGGCAGAGATTGATCCTCTTACTCTGCCCAAGCTTACTGATGATCGAACGAATGAGCAGTTCTATCCTTACAAATTCGCCAAAGGCGGGATGGTAAGCACCGGCAAGGACATCATCCGGATGGATCGTTGAGGGCAATCCACATTTGATGACTTTTATACCCATGGCATCACACAACATGGCATAATCGGCACAGATGCCGATCGCCGTCTCCATATCCGGGGGTTGGTAGAGACCCGCTTGCCAGAGTTCTGCCAGAGACGTCCCCTTGAGGACGATGGTCGGATAGAACCTGGCATGATCTGGAACTATCACACTCAAGATATGTTTGTTACACTCCAGAGTATGGGGATTTGTTCCGGGTAGTCCAGGCATCAATTGGATCCCCAGTTCTATCCCTGATTGCTGGATCAGGCGACAGGATTCTATCGCTTGGCTGCTGGTATAATTGCGCCCGGATGATCGGAGCACGGTATCGCTGAAATCCTGAATGCCCAGTTCGATGGTCGTGATTTGCCATTGTAGGCACCAAGCCAATTCGTCCATGTCGATCAGATCAGGGCGGGTGGAGATCCTGAAACTAGTATTGGGATCGATAAAAGGCAGCAGATCAACCAGCCAGGATTCCCTTGTATTTTGGTCTAATCCGGTAAAACTGCCACCGTAAAAAGCCACTTGCCTGGGCTTTCCAGGGTTGCGCCGCAGAAAATCCAGGATCCCCGGTAAATGAGCAGACCAATCAAACCCCTCGCTACCGCTTATCATGGTTTGATCACAGAAGATACATTGACCCCTGCACCCCATCTGAGGTATAAATACAGGATAGATCAAAACCTTCAGATCCCGAGTTTTTGGCAGGCCAGTCGCGCCGCCTCCTGTTGCGCCGCTTTTTTATTCGCTCCTTTGCCGGTTCCCATGGTTTTGTTGCCTACATGCACTTCGACGGTGAAGAGTTTTTTATGTTCCGGACCTTGTTCGGCTACGGTGACGTAATCTGGCGGAAGTTGATTGCGGGATTGCAGGTGTTCCTGCAGCATGCTTTTATAGTTTACCAGATCATTGCGGGTGACGACCGTTTCATAGTCCTTCAGGATAAATCCCTTGATGAATCTGGTCGCCATGGCAATGCCGCTGTCCAAGTAGATCGCACAGATGAGGGCTTCCATCCCATCGCTGAGTATGGATGGCTTTTCGGCTCCTCCGGATTCTTGTTCCTCAGGACTGAGAAGGATGTATTTTCCCAGATCAATCAGCTGTGCCTTAAGGGTAAGATAGGTGGTGGAGACGATCTTGGACTTTAGTTTGGATAGTTTTCCTTCCTGCTCGTCAGGGTAGCGCAAGAACAATTCTTTGGCAACCACAAAACCGAGGATCGAATCGCCAAGAAACTCCATCCGCTCAAAGGGCGAGGGCGTCTTGTGGTCGTTAAAATTCTTACGGAGATAGGATTTATGTGTCATAGCCGCCTGCAGGAGAGTGACGTCATTGAATTGATAATCCAGTTTCTTTTGCAATTGGCTCAATTGCTTGATCCATTTGGGATACTGCTCGGTTATCCGGTGACTGCCAAAATATTCGATAATTTTGGCGATGATCTTTTGCATCAATTGCCTGTTCTCTCTCTTACGTTGGATTGCCGTTCAGCCCGGGGAAGATCTCCGGGCTGGTTCAGACATGTAGTTAAGCATTCCAATGCGTTTGTTGCGGATGATCACGATCCCCAATCCCGTTGGTTATACGTATCGTTTGATAATCACTGAGGAATTGTGTCCACCGAAGCCCAGAGAATTGGATAGGGCTGCATTGACTTCACACTTCTGTGCCTGATGCGGCACGTAATCCAGGTCACAGTCAGGGTCGGGATTGGTCAGGTTCAGCGTGGGATGGAGCCATCCGGTCTCGATAGTTTTGATACAGACCAGCGCTTCTATCCCTGCGGCTGCCCCCAGCATATGGCCGACCATCGACTTGGTGGAGTTGATCTTCAATTTGTAGGCATGATCCCCAAAAACTGCCTTGATCGATTGAGTTTCGCTTTTGTCGTTCAATGGAGTGGATGTGCCATGGGCGTTTATATATTGGATCTCATTGGGTTGTAGTCCGGCATCGTGCAAAGCCATGATCAAAGCGCGGCTGCTGCCTTCGCCTTCTTCGGCAGGAGCAGTGATATGAAAGGCATCACAGGTAGCGCCATAGCCCACCAGTTCGGCATAGATCTTTGCCCCACGCTTGAGGGCATGATCCAGTTCTTCCAAGACCAGGATAGCAGCCCCTTCGGACATCACAAAGCCATCGCGCTCCTTGTCAAAAGGACGGGATGCCTCTCGGGGAGTGTCGTTTCTGGTACTCAGAGCACGCATGGCAGAGAATCCGCCAACTGCCAAGGGTGTGACAGCCGCTTCCGCACCACCGGTAACGATGATATCGGCATCGCCATATTGGATAGCGCGCATGGCTGTTCCGATCGCATGGTTGGCGCTGGCACAAGCACTTACCGTATTGAAGTTTATCCCTTTGAGGTTATGCTCGATGGCGATGTAGGCAGCGGCGATATTGGAGATCATTTTGGGGATAAAGAAAGGACTGATGCGGCGGATTCCGCTTTGCAGATACTTGGAGCATTCTTCCTCAAAAGTAAGGATTCCGCCAATTCCCGAGCCGGTGATGCAGCCAGAGCGGTTACAGTCATAATCACAGTTCTTAAATCCGGAGTCATTGATTGCTTCTCGGGCGGCGATCAGGGCATACTGGGCATAGAGGTCGATCTTTTTGATCTCTTTATGCTCAAAGTGCTCTTCGGGATTATAGTTATTGATTTCTGCAGCGATCTTTGTATTCAAAATACTGGTATCAAAGTAAGAAATCGTCCGTATTCCGGATACGCCTTTGAGTAGATTGTCCCATGTGTCTTGGACATTGTTTCCTACAGGAGTAATGGCACCGAGTCCGGTAATAACTACTCTTCTTTTCATTTATACCTCACTTAAATTTCTTGCACGAACCCATATCCTCATCTAAGCCCTAAACGATCGCTTTACGGGGATCCGCCCCCCCCCACTGCATGCGGCTTATGGCTTAGATCAAAACAGTCAATACCTGTTTGATCCAGCGGGTATGAAAAGTAGGGAACAAACCCGATTCATGGTGGGATCGGGTTTGTTCCCTGGAGATCACAAGATGTGGCTTCTGATGTAGTCGATGGCTTGACCCACGGAACGGATCTTTTCCTGATCCTCGTCCGGGATGTTTAGCCCGAATTCTTCTTCCAGTGCCATGACCAATTCCACTGTATCCAGCGAATCTGCATGCAGGTCTTTCTGGAATTCGGCTTCGGGTACGATTTGTGATTCTTCGACACCAAGTTTGTCCATTATGATCTGTTTGACTTTTGTTTCGATGTCCATTTTTCCTCCCATTTTAACTGAGATTTGGTATATTTGTAATGGTTTAATGCATTGTCAGACCACCATCTACGGCGATGGTTTGTCCTGTGATATAAGCACTTTGGTCGCTGGCGAGGAAGAGGCAAAGATCAGCAACGTCCTTTGGTGAGCCCAGGCGTGCCAACGGGATCGCTTTGGAATAGTTTTCTACCACTTCCGGAGGCAATTTGGCAGTCATTTCCGTCTCGATGAATCCTGGGGCGATGACATTGACGCGGATATTTCGCCCGGCAAATTCTCTGGCGCAGGATTTGGTAAAAGCAATCATTCCGCCCTTGGAGGCGGCATAGTTTGCCTGACCGGCATTGCCCATCAATCCGATGACCGAGGCGATATTGATGATCGAGCCGGAGCGCTGTTTCATCATAAACTTAAAACATTTCTGAGTGCAGAAGAAGGTTCCTTCGAGATTGATTTTCAAGACGCTGTGCCACTCTTCCTCCTTCATCCGCATAATGAGATTATCACGGGTGACCCCGGCATTATTGATCAGACAGTCGATCCGTTCATGATCCTTAACAATCGACGCAAAAAGTGCATCCATTCCGGCATTGTCAGCCACGTTGCCTGGATAGCCAAATGCCTGCCAGCCCTGTTTTTGCAATCCGGAAACGGCAATATTCACCGCTTCTTCCATAATATCGATGATGATCACCCGGCTTCCACAACGGGCAAAAGCCTCAGCAATGGCATTGCCGATACCCCGTGCCCCACCGGTTATCACTACTCGTTTATCTTTCAATTCAATATACATAAACACCTCAATGTCAATCTCTGGCCGCTATCAGGAAATCCCGATCTGATCAAGTGTCTTGCTTACATCGGTCAACTTGTCAACGTTTAAGACAGCGACATCTTTGTCAATATTCTTTATCATTCCGCTCAATACTTTTTGCGGTCCGAACTCCACAAAACGACGCACGCCTTGATCGATCATATACTGGACACACTGCACCCAGCGTACGGGGGATATGATCTGTCTGACCAGTTTCTGACGGATCTCAGCGGGATCGGAGGAGGGCAGGGCATCGACATTGGACACGATCGGAGCGGCGGGAATTTTGAGATCAAAACGCTGCATTTCCTCTTCCAGCCAAGCACTGGCTTTTTGGATCAGCGGAGTGTGAAATGGACCTCCCACGATGAGCGGAATAACCCGTTTGGCACCTTTTTCCTGTGCCAGTTCACTTGCTTTTGCTACTCCGGTTTCGGTGCCGGAGATCACGATCTGGATCGGGGTATTAAAATTCACCGCTTTTACCAGCCCTTCGCTTTCGGCTTTGTCACAGATGGCGATCACATCCTCTTCGCTCAGACCGATGATGGCGGACATGGCAAAAGGGATGCCGGCATTGGCGCGGATCATGAATTCTCCACGTTTGTGAACGATATGCATGGCATCCTTGAGAGAAAGGACACCAGCCCCTGCCAGGGCTGTAAATTCTCCCAATGAGTGTCCGGCAACGAAATCCGGCTTGAGATCGGACAGTTTGCGGAATGCTTCCAATGCGCAGATGCCATGAAAGAGGATTGCGGGTTGGGTAAAGCGTGTCTCTTTGAGGAGTTCCTCGGGTCCATCCCGCATGATTGACCGCAGATCGGTCTGATGTTCAAGGTCAAATTCGTCCAGGATCGCTGCCGATGATGCATCTTCCAGCATAAGATCCTGTGCCATTCCGACATATTGTGCACCCTGTCCGGGAAATACAAATGCTGTTTTCATTTTAACCTCTTTATGTGGGGCGCGGAGGGATAGCGCTCATTTGATCAATAACGCGCCAGGATACTGCCCCAGGTTAGTCCCGCTCCGAATGAAGTTAGCAGGATGATATCTCCACGCCGGATCTTACGTATTCTGAGTGCCTCATCCATCGCTAATGGGATCGTTGCCGATGAGGTATTGCCATATTTCTCGATATTGACGATCACCTTGGACATCGGCACCTTCATCTTGTCTGCCAAGCCCTCGATGATCCGCAGATTGGCTTGATGGGGGATCACCCAATCCACGTCTTCCACGCTCATGTTGTTACGTTTCAATACCTCTTCTGAGGAAGAATACATCGAACGGATGGCGTTTTTATAGATCTTATTGCCTTCCATATAAACCGTATGTTCATTGGCATCGACCGTGGCATGGGAAGCAGGCTTGCGTGAACCCCCGGCGGCTTGCATCAACAGGTCTCCCTGGCTGCCGTCGGCAGATATGACGCAATCTATGATGCGTGAGACATCACGGGGATTGGCACGGGAGAGTATGGTCGCTCCGGCGCCGTCACCAAAGAGCACGCAGGTATTACGGTCGTTCCAGTTGGTGATCTTGGTCAATACTTCCACGCCCAATACCAGGATATTGCTGTAGGTTCCATTTTCGATGTAGTTCTTGGCAATATCCAGGGCGTAAATAAAGCCAGCACACCCAGCGGAAACGTCAAAGGCGGGGATATTCTTGAAACCGAAACGTTTTTGAAGGATGCAGGCAGTGGAAGGGAAGGGATGATCACCGGAGATAGTGGCACAAATGATGAGTTCGATCTCGTTATAACGAACCGACGAACTTTCGATGCAGCGGTATGCCGCCTGATAAGCCAGATCGCTCGCCGCTTCTTCGGCGTTAGCGATATGCCGTTCAAACATCCCCGTGCGGGTACGGATCCACTCGTCGGTGGTATCCACGATCTTTTCCAGATCAAAATTGTTCAGGATTTTGGCAGGGGCATAACTGCCAAAAGAAGCAAACTTAGCGGAGTAGCGTTTGGTCATGTTGCCAACCTCTCAAAGTACTCAGTGGCGTGACCTACAAAGCCGGTTTTAGCGATGCGGGCGGCAAAGCCGATGGCGTTTTTCATCGCTTTGGCGTTCGATCTGCCGTGCGAAACGATGCTCATGCCGTTCAGACCGACCAAAAGAGCCCCGCCATATTCGGTATGATCCAGTTTCTTTTTCATATATTTATACACCGGATATGATAGTATTGCACCGAGTTTGGCGATCCAGTCCTTATTGATCTGTTCCTTGAGGATCTCAAAGATGGAGATGGCGGCGCCTTCGATCGTTTTTAGCATTACATTTCCGACGAATCCGTCGCAGACAATCACGTCCGTCACCCCCTTGAGGATGTCCTTGCCTTCGATGTTTCCGGCAAAATTGATCAGTGGTTCCTGCTGCAACAGAATATAAGCCTTTTTCGTCGTCTGATTTCCCTTGGCGCTTTCCTCACCGATATTGAGCAGTGTAACGCGAGGGCTCTCGATATCAAACAAAAAACGGAAATACAAGCTTCCCAGATGGGCAAACTGTAAAAGGTTTTCCGCTTCGCAATCGACATTGGCGCCCACATCCAGAATTACTTCCGGATTTTTTTGGGTGGGGAAGGTGACGGCGATCGCCGGACGGGATACATTGCGGATACGGCCATAGATCAATAGCGAAGCAGCCATGATGGCTCCGGTATTACCAGCACTGAGAGCGGCATCTGCCTTGCCTTCCTGGTGCAACATGATCGTCCGCACCATTGAGGAATCCAGTTTCTTGCGCACCGCCAAGGAAGCGCTTTCGTCCGTGGAGATCCGTTGTGGAGCATGAACGATGGTGATCCGCGCCGGATCATAATAGTATTTGGTAAGTTCCTGACCGAGGATCTTCCCGTCTCCAACCAGGATCACCTGGGAACACAAGTCCTCTTTGATGGCCAGGACTGCGCCTTCGACCTCCGGATAGGGGGCATTGTCGCTGCCGAATGTATCGACCGCTATCCGCACACTATGCCTTTGTTTCTATGACCAGCTTGCCGTTGTAGGTGCCACAATTGCCACAGATATGATGCGGACGCGTTGTTTCGCCGCACTTTGAACACACGGTAAAAACCGGAACTTTCAACGCATCATGCGTCCGCCGTTTATCGCGGCGGCATTTTGACGTTTTCTTCTTTGGGACAGCCATTTTATCTCCTCTGTATTCTGTTATTTGTATTTGAGTTATCATGTGCCAGGCGAGTCTCATGGATTCTAGGGCTACGAAACGTACACAATTCGATGTGTCGCTGTCTTCTTTGGGAGGATGCCTTTTTTGTCAATGAAAATCGCTTACGCCTTATCTGGCAAGCAATTGAATTATTGGTGTCACTACCGGTAGAAGTGAACGCGTCCAGTACCGTATCCTATTCATTGACTGCGATATAGGGCTTTATCTGCCCCCAGGCACGACCCCACGATGTGCCCCGAAGACACCGGAATATCTCTTCGGTCAGACGCTGAGATCGTCCAGATCAAACATTGCCCGATAGTATTCGTCTTTGGACGCTTGATAATGATACACCCTTACCGGCACAAAGTGCCCGATCGCCATCCCGAGCGCCAGGCAGATCGCTGCGGGCGCCGTCTGAAAAAGGTGTATTCTCGTCCAGTGGTTTTCCTGCTTCACCAGATTTAGCAGTGAATTGATCTCCTGCACGATGCGCAGCCAATCATCATCGATACCGATCTGACCCTGAGACCGCTGCGCCCGGACAATCAGGCAAGCCCTCAAACCCAATCTGCTGGCGCAATAGTGCTGGACATCGCTGATCGGATTGTGACTGCCCAGATAGATGATCAGTGCTACTTCTTCCGATCCCTGGTCCAATTCCTTCTTTTGATATTCGATATAACGAAATTCCTCCGGTTTGATCGAGACATTCTTCAAACTGCGGGCATCCATCTCGCCATACAGTCTGATCACTTCGTGGTATTGCTGAAGGGTAAAATCGAGATGACATACCGCTATCGGACGCTTGAAGCCAAACAGTACTCCCACGCCAAATTGTAAACTGCTGATCATCCCCGCATACCAGAACAATGGTTTTACCGGATGTAAGGACCCTTCTATCCGGTCAAATCTATCCTTCACCGTTTGAGTAAGATAGGTCTGCCATTCCCCGGGATCAAACTTCATCGCCTGGGTCTGATGAAAACACAGGAGATCCCGATCCAAGCCAAAGAACTGTTCCAAACGATCGATCGAGAAGCAGGGAAACGGTGAGGTGATCAGTGATTCCATCTTGCCAAGCCAGAGGTCTCGCTTGACGGTATCGCCCACCATCTGGATCATCGGCACCGGGATCTGTTCGGCCCGTAGCCAATACTCCAGTTCCGCGGTCTCTGCCAGGTCATAGATTAATCTTTTGCCCGCTCCCCGGCATATTCTGAGCTTATCCTCAATGCTGTCCCCGTTTCTGATCCTGCCGATCGGATTGATCCCGCCGGTGAATGCCAGTTTCCGAATACGGTTTTGATGGATCACACACAGCGCTGCCATGCCCGAAAGCATCCAGGAATCACCGCTAAAATCCTCGGAAAATCCGATCACAAAACTCTTCCCCGTCAGTTCGGACAGGATCATCCCTTCTTTGTAGTGGCGGGAATCCAGACAGATGCAGCGCGGCTCCCGGGAAGGAAATTCAGCCAGAAAGACCTCAGCGATCCTCCCATCTCCCGCCTCATTGACGATCGGAAAACTGCCGATCCGCCCGGGGGTCCGACATAAGTGCCGGAAGGCATTCCGGCCTATTGACAGATAATACAGGATCTCCGCATCCATAATGCAATTGTGCAATACGAGGAGTAAGGTGTAGAGTTTGATCCGGTTTGACCGGGCATGAGTCATGAGCGTGACCAGGAGGTGATGGTCATTGTCATCGACCATTTGCTGATTCAGCAGGGACAAGACCATCCCTTCCGCTTCCGGATCACCGTCACGCAGATATTTCTGAACCCAGTAGGAGAAAGTATCCCTCACCATATCTTCCTCGGCAGCACAGCTCCCTACAGATCCTTGATGATAAACCGCAAGCCCTCAATGGCTTCTTTCGCTATCCGCCTGAGGGTTCCGCACAATTTGAGTGGGCCATCGCTTCTGCCTTTATAGATGCAGATGTCCCGGCAAAGGATGACCACTTCCAAGCCGGCATATTTACTTGCCGGGACCAGATACAGGCAACCGCCATCCCCGGTCTCGATGCGATAATCACACTCACGATCAATGTTTATTATTCTTGCGCAGGACGTCAGTGAATACACCTCCTCCAGAGTGGCAGGCACGGCACTAAACCTGTAATGGACATTTCCGTTCTTTTCTTCACGTTCTTTTTGCCACAAGATCTCCGGCAATTGCAGTATCTGGGGATGAGGGCCGATTCTCCGTGATCTCAGTTCCACCGTCATCTCATATTCGTGGCATTGAAATTCCAGATGCCACCTGCTGGGCACCTCACCGCCTTCCGCTGCCGGAGGTTCGCCGCTCTTTTCATTCTTCGCCATTCTCAAGGATATGGCAAGCAGCACATCGATCTCCACTTCATCCAATACCGGGCTATGCCCGATCTCTTCCTCGCTCAGGAAAAACCTGTTCCCGACCTCGATCAGCCATTCATCGATCCTCCCTCTCTCGATCATATCGCCAGGAAGGAAGAACTCTTTAAATGGGCTGGTCTTGATACAGAGATAATACCCCTCTTCCTTTTGCTCCAGGATCAGATAGGTGACATCCCCACCTCTTTGTTCCAGGACACGGACGCTTCCAATAATGCGTCGGGGATCGAGCTGAGGCGTTTGGACAGGTATCAGGAGACGATACTCCCTCTCATGGGTCGGAGGAATGGTAACCTCCATTGCATCCGCAGCGGATCCGGGTGCCAGGATTTGGCTTTCCACCGGCGCTGGTGCGGTATCGGATGCGGATCGGTAATAACGGTATATAGCTTCCAATCTATCTTTGTTCATTGTGTTCTCCTTTATGATTCACCTCTACTCTTGTATGTCGATAGCACCGGTGTCTTCTGACAGATTTCCTGCCGGTAGATCCCGCAAAAAGCCCGAATGACCTCACGTTCGGTATCCCGGTCAAGGAACATCTGTATGAGTTTTTCCTTTATTCTATGATGGATCTGATAGATATAGCTCCTGTTTACTTTGCTCAACCTTCCCGATTCTCTGCCGCCAATCGTGTCCATCAGATGGCAAAGGGCATTACGCTCTGTTTCATCCCAATTCTGCATTATCTGCTCAGCAATACTCCGCGCTTCTTTCTGGATGGCGATATTGATAATTATCTCTTCAACCGGTTGATGTGTCCGAGATGTGGAAGGATTGATGTTAATGGGCTTCCCGGAAGTCCCACCATCTGAGTCAATCGGGATCCGAGTGGGAGCGAGATAAGTCTGTATGATCCCGGTTACACTATGGATGCATACATTCCGCATTGTCTGATACAAGTACTTGCCAAAAACTGCCGGTTCATGCGTGGACTGGAATTCTGCCAGTTTTCCCTTATAAGCCTGCATCCTGGTCAGCAGTTCGGATGCCAGGGACAAATAGACCTCTTCAGGTGACCCCATTTCCGCATTCTTCATCACATCCTCCAGCATCCGGAACTGAGGTAATTTGATCAGGCGGAAATATAACAGGACATAGTAGATTATCTCCTCACTATCGTGATAACTGCCATTGATCCAGTCCCATACGTTTTTCATCACAAGTTCGATGTCAACCTCTTTTCCCTGGCGTTCCAGCCAATGCCGGTAATCGGACATCTTAAACCTCATATCTTCCTCGCATACCGCTACTTATTGTGTTTAATGGCTCAGTGTTTTGTCCATCCAATACTACTTTTTTGTCAAATCCTTTTTTACCCTGCACATATAAGGAAACAAATGGACGAAACCCAAAACAGTATTGTCAATCATCTCATGCGCAAATGTCGCAATCTGGAACCCGCCGACCTTATGAAATCCGGCTTTAAAGGCAATGCCATCAGTTGTGCTAAAATCCGCTCCTATCTGGGAGAACTTTTGGATCCCGACCAGTGTGCTTGCGATTTCTCCGGTTTTCAGGGTTCATATCCCAGTCCGCTGCTGCATTTGAATTCGCTTAATCAATCCCATAACCAAGCACCTCTTACCAACGACCTCAAGATCAACGACCTCATCAATGCTTATCTTTCGGCGAGAAAACAATCCAAAGAAGTAAGTCAAAATCTTGATTGCCTTACCCGCGACCTTAATTCTGCCTTTGAAGAGATCGGCGTCGATCGCTTCGATACCCCTTACGGAACACTGGTTAAAACCGAGATGAACGGATCAATCCGCTATACTCTCGAGCTTAAATAGGAGGAATACATGACCAGTGACGACTTCCAAACCCATATGAAAAATGCCGGACAGTACTTGAAAAACGGGCAGATCAGCGATGCCCTTGTCATCTTTGACGAACTCTACAAACTTGACGAACGCCGCAATAACCTCTTCCTCTGCCTCTCCTTTGTTACCGCGCTCAAAAAAGCAGGGCAACACTCCAAAGCTGTTGAGGTCGGTCTGGTTTGTGCCAATTCTCCAGATTGCTGGGCTACAATCAAACAGCAGACTGCCTGGTGTATCTACTTTGAATATTTCAAGACCAATCTACCCCCGGATGTCTCCGGCGCGGTCCTCTGGCTCGACAAGATCGTCGCACTGTATCCTCAGAGGGCCGGCGTCCACCCTCTGCCTTTGGCGGCATTTGCTGTCTTTTCTAAATATGAACAACTCAATCCCCATTTGATCGTCCATATCTGTCGAATGATCGATCCGGCCATGCTGGACATTGATCTGCAAAAAAATGCGGACGGTAAGATACTCATCGGCTCTCAACGTGAAAAATACTACTCGCATCTGACCAAAGCCCTCTATGCCGCAGAACTCTACTCTGAATGCTTTCAGGAATGTCAAGGCGCGCTCAATGGCTCTTTTAAACTATCACGCGGCAGTGATATCTGGTTTCGCAGACGGGCGGCATTAGCCCTGGCAAAAATGGGTAATATTGCCGGTGCCTACAGCGAGCTCGCCGCTCTCTGCATAGTTAAACCCGATTGGTTTATCCTGCACGAAACTGCTGCTCTGGCGTATAAACTCGACCTGATGGATGATGCCCTCAAGTTTGCCTGCCGTGCAGCCCTCGCTTACGGCGACAATGAAAATAAAATCCATCTTTGGGAGCTTATGGCGGAGATCTGCCACCAGAAGAAACTTTTTGATCAATCCATTCAATTTTTATCTTTGTCCGCTGCTATCTATCGGGACAAGGCTTGGAAAGTACCCACCCATCTCAATGCTAAACTATCGTCGTTTAATATCTCAGTCCCCGGCATCAAACCCTGTACTGTCTTGTTCCAATCCTGCCGTAAAATGATCGAAACTCTCCTCAATTCTGCTGACCCGCCCCTGACCGGTTCGATCAAAACCATCCTCCCGCACGGTAGATCCGGCTTTATCGTCGCGGGAAAGTCCACTTACTATTTCAAAACTAACGACTGCCGTTTCAATCATGCTGATATCAAACCCGATCTAAAGGTCACCTTTCAAGTTCAAAAGAGTTTTGATCAGGTCAAACAGCGCGGTTCCTTGGCCGCAGTCAATGTCCGCAAGGAGGAATGATGGCAATCGTCTATATCGCTGATCAGGGAGCTTCCATCTGTAAACGCGGTGACCGGCTGCAGATCTTCAAAGGACCACAACTCCTCAGATGGTTTCACACTTTGGACATTGAGCAACTGATCATTATCGGCAATATCGCCCTTACCACCCAAGCAGCTACTTATCTCCTCAAAAACAGGATCGATACAGTGTTCCTTTCCTACTATGGAAAATACAAAGGACGCCTCATCGGTGAATTTGGCAAAAACGTCTTTCTCCGCGTCAAACAATATAAATATCTGGAAGATGATGCAAATCGAAACTGCCTCGCCCAGATTTACGTCAATGCCAAAATTGATAACATGAACCACCATCTCGAAAAACGCCTCAAAAGATCCAAAACTCCTCTCATCATCGATAGCTACATCAAAAACAAAGCAATCGCTGATAAACTCGCCTCTGCTGCGATCCCCAGAGATGTGATCCGAGGATTTGAAGGAATCGCCTCCAAAAACTACTTTGCCGCTTTTCCCGATCTGCTTAAAAATCCCAATTTCTCATTCAACGGTAGAAATCGGCGGCCCCCGCGCGATGAAGTAAATGCCTTGCTCAGTTTAACCTATACCCTCCTTATGAATCAGATCATGACCGCCACCTATATCTCCGGACTCGACCCCTACGTCGGAGCACTCCACGAAATGGTATATGGCAGACAGTCTCTCGTTCTCGATCTCATGGAAGAGTTCAGACCCCTGATCGACAACCTCGTCATTTCATTGATCAACCGCCGCGAAATCGCACCCATCCACTTCAAATACAATATTCTCCCCGATGATGAAACCGAATCCGACGACCTCGACGATGATTCTAAACTCCTCCCCGTATGCTTGTCACAAGACGGCATGAAAATTGTGGTTACCGCCTTTGCCAAATTTATCAATTCCAAATTCACCTGCACTGAACCCTCCGGTAATTGGACACTCAAGGATATTTTTCTCAACCAAGCTCGCAAACTGGCCGCCCTCTTTGAAAACAACAACCCTTACCAGCCCTTCTTATGGCGATGAATAAACACCTCTACCTCGTCTGTTTTGATATCGTATCGGATAAAATCCGCTACCGCGTCGTAAAAACCCTCCTCAAATACGGCTCCCGCGTCCAGAAATCCGTCTTTGAATGTATCCTTGATGACCGTCAATATCTCGAAATGAAAAAGACCATCGACCACAAGATCAAAAGAGATGAGGACAGCATCCGCTATTACCTCCTCTGCAAGAATTGCGAAAACAATGTTGATATCACCGGATTGGGTATGTATAGCCACGCCGAAAACCTGATTGTCGTATAAACCGGCACCCGTTCATCTCAGGTGAAAATCCCGCTTCACATCCGCCCGGTGATCTCAGATGATCCGATCCGTGAAAACATGCATACCATCGGACTGTCCCCCGAATTCCACTATTCCTCCCTGCTTCATTACCTTAGTATAACCTTACAGCCGTAAGGTTATACTAAGGTTATACTAAGGTTATCAAGCAAGGAACTCCGTCCCGGCTCAGTGAACTCCTTGCCTATGGGATTTATGCGACCCCTGGATGATGCTTCGCCGGGATGGTCAAGATTTCCTTGACAGATTATGAAGACGATAATAAACGGAACGCAGGAAATCAAAAAGGAGATGAGACAATGTTCCGGACAGCGATTTACCGAAAGTGCCGCTATTTCGCTAACTTCCTGACATACAATAATTTGGGATTTATTGCACCCAAAATCGCCATCCTTTCCGTATCTCGCAGACGGACAATCGATTGCATGATTAGGTTTTTTCATAACCCCCACCTCTCGATGCCTATTTTGACATCATCGTCCAAAATGGCCTCCCATATCTCTGCCGTGTAAGAACTTCTAACGTCTGCTATTAGAATGACCTTGACCCGTTTGAGGGGATTGAGACTTTGAT
>JBBISI010000014.1:0-48920 GCA_037441405.1 Candidatus Cloacimonadota bacterium | reverse complement strand
TGAATCTAAACCTTCTTGAGACCGTTAGATAACTCAGAGCGGTTGACTCAACGAGCATCCAAACTATCTGACAGGCAAAATCCTTAGTTATTGCTGACTACGCTGGAAGGAGAGACGATATTGTTTTTTCACGTTCTCGAAATTTGGTGATTCCAGTATGTGCAACGCTCTTTGATTTTTATCTCGTTTTCTTCTCACCTTACACCCGAGATACAGCCGAGCACTCGGGATGATTTGGGAACAAACCTGGATCTAGACTGAGGCATCATAAAGCGTCAATTATCATTTTATTCAAGGGTCATCAGAATGCTCAGACCGATCCGAAGTGACGATGCAACAAATCAAAGATGCCATCCTTGCGTTTGTCGATACCAAAGCATTCTCTTATCCTTCGGGACACACCGGCATGATCTTCGGCATTCAACGCTTGTTCAATTGCCCGGGAAAGATCATCCGCACTGCGTCGCATAATGATAAATCCGCTGTCCCCGATCAGCGTGGGTATCCCTGCCACATTCGAACCAACCGGAATGCAGCCCATCAGCATCGCTTCCATCAGTGAATTGGGCATCCCTTCCGATATGGATGGCTGAGCATAAACCTGCACCCGTGAACACAAATCCATCAGTTCATCGTGTTCCAGGTAATAATACACTGAGATATTGCTGAGCCGTGAGATCCCGTAAATGTGATCATAATACCGCAAACACCTGGGACTGATACCCACAAAGATGAACTTGAGATCAGGCATACGCCTGGCTACTTCGGTCAAAAGGTCATATCCCTTATTGTAGAAATCTGATAGATTTGGTGTCCCGCCTACGGTCAAGACCGTCTTTTCCCTTTGATTTGATCCTGTCTCCCAATTACTGGTCTCAATGCCATTGTACACGACCCCAACCGGCGTTTTTAGATCCGGAATAAAGTGTTTGATCCCTTCAGGATGTCCCTCAGCCCGATAATAAGTATTAATGGAGCGGATAAGATCCTGGTGATTGGCGATGATCAGGTCACAGTGCCTCAGGGCATAGGCAGCGCAATTGCCTCTTGTACGCTTATAATAGACGCCATAACGAAACTCCGGATAGCAGACGGCATCATATCCGCCGATGAATACCACCGACCTCTTGCGGAGCAGACGACATACGAATACTGCTATTCCCGCATGATAATCGGCAAACCAGATAAACACCTTGCGTATACGACTCCAGCATAGTAACCGCAATAACATCCTGACAATACCTTTCACATAGGCGATATGACCATCGGATTGCTTGAGTTCGATGTTTAAAACTGTATATCTTTTTGCCAGGATACAGCGATCAACCTCAGTAAAGGTGGAGCGGGATGGGATCAGATAGAGGACAATTTCTTTCATGCTTGTTACATAACAACCTTGTAACTCACCGTAAATCACTGCGTATTACGATGATCACTTTCATTATCCATCACTTCATGAAGGAGTCCGCTCAGGATTTCTGTATTCAGCTTGCGACTGAACTTGGCAATGTATTCCATATTGGGATTGACTTCCAGTTTTGCCTCTCGCCACAATTGACAGGCGTAACTCAGTTGCCTGCATATCCCGTCCAGGTCTCCGCTATCGGCGACAAATCCTGTTTTGCTGTTTCGTATGATATCTGCCGCCAGACCATTACTGGGCACGATTGCCAGAATGGGTCTGCCGCTACGGATGTATTCAAAGACCTTGCCGGTCAGAATGGATTCCGTATGGACGCCACTGGCGATAAAAAGGAGTAACACATCAGCACTTATCATTCTGTCTATACTTTGCCGATGTGATTGAAATGAGGCAAAACTCACCATTGGACTGATGACCGGATGTCTGTAATACGTCCCCATTACAAAGTGTGGAGTGTTTCTCCCCACAATGTCGATCGCCAGCTCGTCCGGTGTGATCTCATTTTTCTCCACCAGATGCTGTATCGCCCGCCAAAGGATATCCGGTTGCCTTCGGTCATAAAAACTGCCCAGATAGACGATGTGCATTTTATTGGTGTACTTGTGCACCGGTATTGGTGGAAAATCACTCTCGTCAAAACCGTTCGGTATGATCCGATAGGGCTTTCCCCTGATCGTGGGAAAACGATGAACAATATCTGCATACATCAAGTCAGTCAGACACACCCAAGCGGCGCTCGAGGACAATATCTTCTTCTCCCAGGCGATCTCTATGTGTAGAGTTCGCACCGGATAATCGCTATTCAAGCGGAATGGATTGCCCACCCATTGATCCCGAAACTCACAGATGTAGGGGATATTATACCGCGATTTGACAAACAATCCAATACTCAGAGCGGAAAAAGGATTCGCCGTGATAAACAACGCTTTGATATCACGATGCTCTTTCATGATCCGTCTGATCTTGTGTTTGGCAAAAGGCAGCCAAGTTCGCTCCGCTTCAGGATAAAAGACGTGCTGGCGCAACCATTTGACCAGACCCATAAGTTTGAACCCATACATCACTTTAAAGATCCAGTCAAAATCCAATATCATTGCCCGATACACTGATATGTCAGCAGGTATTTCCGACAGAAGTTCATGATCCCGCGGCTGGCGCGTCCACCGGTGATCCACAGTCAATACCACCGGATCAATGCCATAATCCCTCAGATATTTGACATATTTGACGCTGCGGATGGCCGCTACTCCGCCCAAAGGCGGGAAGAAGTAGGCAACTATGAGCACCTTATCCATTGACCTCTCACCTCCGCTTCCATAGCGAAACAATGAATTGACGATCATAAGGCAGGATGGCGCCGAGTAATACTCCAAAAATTAAATAGAGGATGCCAAACAACGCTGAACCCAAAGCCAGTTTCAGCATATCATTCATATAAACGTAAAGCAATGGGACACATAGAAGCCCTGCAACCAAAACGGCCCCGCCTGTCCTGGCAATGGCAGCCAATGGAAGCAAGGCTACAGGGTCAATCCCCAGTTTGCTCTTGGTTATCACGACATAGTACACCATACTCAGATAGGTCGCCAAAACGGTGCTCAACGCCGGTCCCATCATCCCCATATACCTGACTAAAATGAGATTAAGGATACAATTCAGCACCAGGGTAAAAACAGCGTTTGCCAGAATGATCCGCGTACGGTTGAAAGCCAGGAAGATGATCCCGAATGTCGCCACTCTTAGCGGAACGGTAAACATATACACTCGGAAAAAGGGCACGGAATCGATGTAATTTGACGTATAGAGTATTCTGATGAATGGCGTTGCAAATAGCGCAAAGATCGCCGCCAGCGGAAAGATCAGCAGTGCGTTCTTGCGCACCGAAGCGCGATAGATCTCTATTGCTTCAGGGATATTCTGACGTGCACTGAGATGAGGCAGGATGACCGAATTCACCGAATTGGTCAGGATACTGATAAATGGCAGTTCCATCGCACCGATGGCAAAGACGGCAAATTGCTCCGGTGCAAAGAAGCCCGAAATCACAAATTTATCCAGTTGGATCGCCAATAGCCCGATGATGGATGCCAAGCCCAAAGGCAATGAATAGCGCAATTGCTCTTTCAGTGCCGGATAGGGTGATCCCCGATCAGTGCCACAGTGGTTACTGGACACAGAACCATCCACCCTCAAGTCCCGGTAAACATATCCGCTCAGCTTGATCCGTGCATATATCCATTGCCCGAAAGCGGATACCAAAACACCCATCACGATATAATCCAGATTCTTTGTCAGCACTGCCACGGAAAGGATCAATACCAGATCGGACAAGACCGCAAAAACGGTAAATCGTGCCATGCTCTGCGGTCGTTGTAAACTGAGCATGATCGTACTATAGATTTGCGTGATGAACATAAACACCGGATATATGGCAAACAACACCATGAGTGAACTTAGATCCGGATTGTTCATCAATATCGAAATCGGATGGCGCAGCAAGAATAAGGCCAATGCAAACATCAGTCCCATTAGCGACACGATATTCAGCGTACGGCTGATGATCTTCCGTCGCTGTGTATCATCTGACGCCTTGGGCACAAAATACATGACGCTCTGAGGTATGCCCAGAAGCAGCAGAGTGGAAAAGGTCGTATAGATCAAAAACAACTGCCGGTAAGAGCCAAAATCTTCCTTGGTAAGGATCCGTGCCAGCGCTATACCAATGCAGGTCTTGATCCCAAAACGGAAAAGCTCGACCGAAGACAGCATTCCAGCCTGACGACTCATTTTGGACATACTAAAAGACTTCTGCCTCGACCCTTATCCAAAAGTGATAGGGCTGAGCCAATTGCTCATTGCTCAGGATGGCGATATAGCCACCTCTCTTTGTCGGATTATCATCCACCCAATAATCAACATTCCCGCCCGCCAGATAATAGCGTGTCCTGCTATGCAATAGGATCGCATTCGCATCGGTGATATCCAGTTTCCAATTACCCGGATAAGGGACATTGATCTGGATGCGATAGCCCTGATCATCAAGATGAAAGCGCACTGCCGGCACCAGCGTATCCTGTTCGATCGCCTCATTTTGCGGAGGGCAATATCCATTACCCTCCGCCACCTTATCGGAAACTGGGGGTTGAACTCTGCGCAACCAGACCGGATCGATAAGATACCTGCGTTCCTCACCAGCGGCATAATAGTCCCTAAAGACCCGCTCCGCCCCGTCTTTTGGATAGGATAGGGCAGCCAGTGATGGTAGCGCATTGCCCTTCATCAGACCATCATAACTAAACAGCGCTATCCCGCCAAAGCCATATCCTCGTGCCAGATCGATCTTCCTTGCCACATCATGGATTGTATATTTTCCGGCTCTCGTCTTATCAGGCAACAGGTCACCATCCGGTGGTTGATCCTGCCAGGCGCGTACCCCAATCACAAACCGGTCGTTTTGTCTGAGCGACGCCATCTGATTCAGGCAGCGCAGGAAGATCCGTTCATCCTTAAAGTAAGCCATTGGATAGAGCCGGTCGATGATCCCCCGCGATAGCCAGTGCTTCCAGTCCTGCGCATACAATTTGACCGCATCGTCATAATTTGCCTTGACCGCCGCACTGATTACGAGCGCTGGATTGATCGCCTTGGCTTGATGATAGATCCGCTCCACGAAAGCCGTCACCTGATCGATCCGCCATTGGTTCCAGGTATGCCTTTCATTGGTTTTCCGGTGTGTTTCAAACCGTTCCAATGACACGGGATGATAGCCCCATCTCTCGTGCGGATAGCGGATATAATCGAGATGCAACCCACCCAGATCGGGGTAGTTGACCACGATATCCAACAGCACGTTCAGCAGATAATTCTGCACCTCCGGTATGCCAGGATCGATGAACCAGCCAAAGTTATCCATGGCGGTCATCCTATCTCCGGCCCTATCCGTCGTTATCCAGTCCGGATGATTTACCCAGATATGGTTCTGCCTGATCCGCATCGTATCTGTCGTCGTTGCATTGAATACCACCACCCAGGCGTGGATCCTGAGGTTATTGCGGTGTGCCGCTTTGATGGCATAATCCAGCGGGTCAAACTTGTTAGCCGGCAGAATATAACTGCGCGGTTCCGGATTGGGAAATCTCTTATCTTGCCGGTTCGGTATATACAACGCATCGGAGCGGTATCGCACCTCCATCAGCAGTTCGGTTTGATCATGTAACACCGCTTGCTGCACCACCCGATCGATCTGTTCGCGGCTGGTCATACTCCAAGGCAAAACCCATAAGGAACGGATCTCCGCCATCAGCGCCAGTCCGCTTAACGTCATTAAAAGCACGATAGACAGTATCTTCTTATGCATCAGGCAGATCAAACCCCGTCGGAACCTTCCCGCTGATATCCGTTACCTGTGCCTCCGCCCCGCCGTCGCTCATCCTGATATTTATCCTATCGTTTATGCTGATATCTTTGATCGAACTTGTGACTCGCCCACTCCTGCTGATGATAGCATAACCACGTTGCAAGACCAAAACCGGAGATTGTTGCCTGAGCGACGACCATGACTGTTGCAAGCGGTTTTTCCGGTTCGCCAGTGCCGTTGCCGCCGTATGCGGCAGGCGCAATGACAGGTTCTGCCATTGCATCTTATGCTGGTGCAATCTCAGTTGGAATCTGCCCTTGACCTGCGTCAACACCTTCTCTTCGCGACCGCTATAGTCCGCTTTGATCCGTCCAAAATGCAGCGGAACCTGATTTAATGCCATTTCCGCCTGATCCAGACGCTGCTGAAAAGACCGCAAAACCATCTGGGGATGATATTGAGTCAGTTCGTGATATGCCGATTGCAGTTCATTTCTGATCCGCGAAAGCTGGCTTGAAGTGAACAACCGGATTCTCTGATGCATTGATGAGATCAGCGGTAATAGGTCGTTTTTATCGGGAACTACCAGTTCGGCAGCTGCCGATGGTGTGGGTGCCCGCAGGTCAGCCACAAAGTCGGCGACCGTAAAATCGATATCATGCCCCACCGCCGAGATCACCGGGATGCGCGATGCATGGATCGCTCTGGCAAGTCCTTCGTCATTGAAACAAAACAGATCCTCCTGTGATCCGCCACCGCGTGCCAGAATGATGACATCCACCGGAAAGATACGATTGAAATAACTCAGTCCCGCGATCAAGGCCGGTGGTGCATCATTGCCCTGAACGATCGCCGGATAGACAAATATTTCCACCGGAAAGCGCCGCATCAGGATATTGCGGATGTCCTGTAAAGCCGCACCCGTCGGTGATGTGATCACTCCGATCCGGCGAGGGTAGCGCGGGAGTTTTTGCTTGCGTGCCGCATCGAACAGCCCTTCCTCCTGCAGTTTCTGCTTCAACTGCTCAAATTGCATCTGTAACAGACCTTTACCCGCCGGCAACATCGTCTGAACATTGAAGTTATACTGACCGCCTTTCTCATACACGGTCAATTTACCGAAACAGATCACCTGCATCCCGTCTTCGGGCTTAAAGTTCAGACCCATATTCGCATTACGGAAAAATGTGCAACGCATCACGGCACGTTCGTCCTTGAGATTAAAGTAGATATGCCCCGACGAATGCCGCAGGAAACCGCTGATCTCGCCCGAGACATACAGCGCCTCGATCTGGGTCTCGATCACCCGTTTCAGATGCTGAGTCACCTCATAAACTGAAAATACCGTCATCCTTTCCATACCGTGCCTTTCTATTTATGACCTGCCATTTATGTCAATTATATTATGTAGCCCCCGCTTTCCACCCTGCTTGATAACCTTAGTATAACCTTACGGTCGTAAGGTTATACTAAGGTTATACTAAGGTTATCAAGCAAGGAAGAAGCAGATTCAGAAGGAGCCGAAGAGGTTTTTGCGGATACGTTTTGTGGCGGCGACGAGGAAGAGGGTAAAGGCGATCATGACGGTAGAAAGTGAATTGATGGTGGTGATGGTTCCGCGGCGGATGGTTCCCTCCACATAGACAGGCAGGGTGTCAAACCCCCTTCCGGAAGTGAAGAAAGTGATGATAAAATCATCGATGGAGAGGGTAAAGGCGAGGAGTGCGGCCGCGATTATCCCGGGCATCATCAGCGGAAATTTAACCCGCCAAAAGACCTGTGAAGGCTTGGCACCCAGATCCATCGCCGCTTCCACCAGCGACCGGTCAAAGCCCTCCAGCCGTGACTGAATGACGATCACCGTATATGACAGGCAAAAAGTGACATGGGCGATCAGGACAGTGAACATGCCGGTCTGTACCCTAGTAAAATTGAACATCAAAGCCAGCGAGACCCCCATCAGGATATCGGGGATCACCAGCGGGGTATAGATCAGCGCCAGAATCCCTTTGCGTCCGCTAAAGCGCTTGTTTTCCAAGCCCAAAGCCGCTAGGATACCGAGGACGGTGGAGATCAAAGTGGCAAGTCCGGCGATCAGTAAGGTATTGCGGAAAGCGGCTTTAATGGCGGCATTTTCCCACAGTAGCCGATAATAACGCAGGGTAAAACCCTGCCAGGAGGTGATGATCTTTGCATCATTAAAACTAAAGATAATCAATATCAAAATGGGGATATAGAGGAATACCATTACGAGCGTAAAGATAGTGAGATTCAGTGACTTGTATATTCTTGCGGGTGATGGTAGATTCATCCGGTGTTAACTGCGTCAGTATCTCTGGTTACGGATGGCGTCAGAAGGCGATCCGCCCCGGCGTCGGCTTTTGTACGTCAGATAAAGCAGGATGAGCAATAGAGCCACGACAAAAAGCAGGATCAAGGACAAGGCCGATGCCATAGGCCAATTGAGTGGGATATTCTTTATCTTGTAAGTAATCACTTGCCCGACGAGCAGTGAACGTTGGTTGCCAACCAGTTGGGGGATGAGATAAGCACCCAGCGCAGGAATAAAGACAAGGATCGAACCAGCGATTATCCCTTCAAAAGACATGGGCAAAGTTACACGGAAAAAAGCGCGCCTTTCCGTTGCTCCGAGATCCATAGCGGCATTGAGCAGCGTCCAATCCATCTTTTCAATCACGCTATACAGGGGCAGGATCATATAGGGAAGAAATACATACACCATCACGATCATGACTGCCAGATCGGTTCGTAATATCTCCAGCGGTTGGCCGATCAGGTTCAATCCCATCAATGCCTCATTGAGAACACCATTGTAGGACAGGAATATCCGCCAGGCAAAGATGCGGATGATGAGATTTGTCCAAAAGGGTATGATAATGAGGATCAAAAGGTTGTTCTTTACCGCTTCGCGGCTGCGGGCGATAAAATAGGCAACGGGATAACCGATCAGGAGGCAAATGGCAGTGGTGTAAAAGGCAAATTTGAACGAGAGGAGGAAGGTGCGTAGATAAGCGCTTTGGAATGCTTGCCGAAACGAATCCAGGGAAAACAGGAATTTTACGTCATAGATATCGGCAGTGAGAAAACTGTAAATGACGATGATCAGATAGGGTACGGCAAAAAAGGTCAATAACCAAATCAAAGCCGGAGCAGTCAGGAGCCAACTGGCATTGTTCATCATCTTCGTCGCTTTGATCCCGGCATGATGAATGCCAAGAGATGATGAAAGTGGGCTTTTGTCCATTGTTCAATTTGATGCGCTGCGTTTGGGAGTGCGTAGGTAATGACCGGTGGATTCGTAAAACCTTTCGCTGCTGGCGATCTGGGCAGAAGGCGTTTCTTCGATCAGCCAAGTATCCGAATCGTGCCAGAACAGCCAAACGGGCTCCTCCCAGTCCAAGGCCTTATCGTCAAAATAGACGCGCTTATGCTGACTGAATACACGAATGCGTTGATTGCCGACACGGACGATGTATTGGGTGTGAGACCCCAGATAAAGGATGTCCTCAATGATGCCTTTGATCATGTTTATATCATCCAGGGCGCGTGGTTTGGCGCGCGAAATGGCTATCTTCTCGGGACGAAGGGATGTAACCAATTTCTGTCCCACCTCCGGAACACGCTTGAAGCAACTGTCAAATTCGATATAATCGCCATTGCCGATGGGACTACGTAACTGGACGTAGTCGTCTTCCACAGCAATGACTTCGCTGCTCAGAAGGTTGGTTTCTCCGATGAAGTAGGCGGCAAAGATGCTGGAAGGACGCTCGTAGATATCATCCGGTGGTCCGAACTGGACAATCTTGCCCTCGCTCATCACCGCCACCCGGTCGGAAATACTCATTGCCTCGCCCTGGTCATGCGTGACATAGATAAAGGTGATACCGACGAGGTCGTGGATGTTCATCAGTTCGATCAGCATGTGTTGGCGGAGTTTGAGATCCAGCGCTGCTAGAGGTTCGTCGAGCAGCAAAACCTGAGGTTTGTTAATCAAAGCGCGGGCGATGGCGATGCGTTGCTTTTGTCCGCCACTGATCTGATCGGGATATTTGCGTGCCTGATCCTGCATCCTGACCAGTTCCAGCATTTCCATTACCCTCTGGTCGATCTCCTTGGGCGCCACTTTTTTCATCTTGAGCCCAAAACCGACATTATCACAGAGCGTCATATGCGGGAAGAGCGAGTAATTCTGGAAGATAGTATTTACTTTCCGTTTGTAGGGCGGGAGGTCAATGATATCCTGATCGCCAATGAGTATCCTGCCACGGGTGGGGATCTCGAAACCGGCGATCATCCGCAGTAAAGTGGTCTTGCCACAACCGCTGGGACCGAGAAATGAGAACAACTCACCGCCCTTGATGGTAAGATTGACATTGTCAACCGCCACAAAGCCGCTGAATTCCTTGCTTAGGTGCTCAAGCCGAATTTCTTCCAATGATGGGCTTACTCCTTACTTTAGCAGCAGGATCTTTTTGCTCGCCATAGTCCGCCCCCTGGAACTCAAGCGTATCAGATACACTCCCGAGGCGGCACTTTGGCGGCTTGAATCCTTGGAGTCCCAGTGGAAAGTATGCTCTCCGCTTGTCAAGTAATTGTCATACAGAGTAGTCACCAATTGCCCCCGCAGGTTATACACATCCAAACAGTAGGATTGTGCGCTGCCTGCTTTGTGTAAGGCACTATCAGGGATGCTCAAACGGATGGATGTATTGGGATTGAAAGGATTGGGATAAACAGTCATCTGCGGTTTGGGGGCGGTATGGACGCCATCCTCTGCCGAAACCGGGAAGTAATTGAGAAAAAGTTTGAATTCATCGATATAGATACCAGCAGCATTACCATTGTATGTGGCACTCATCACAAAGCGGATGCGGATGCTTTGTCCGATCATGTGGTTCAGATTGTAACACTTCAATATCCAGTCGGTCTGAGTTCCATTGAAATAATCCAATGTCTGCCAGGTGGTTCCATCGGTGCTGACCTGCACGGCGGCAAAGTCGCCATCAAGGGCAATATCGTAACGGGTATTGAATTGCATATTAACGCTCAGAGCGCCCGTCAGATCTATGATGGGGACATATTGGCAGTATCTGGTCTGGTCATTGGGATAGTTATTGGGACTATCCGCCAGGCAGTAACTCCCGGCATATGGATTGTTGGTGGTTGTATTCCACGATGAAAATAGCCAGTTGTCCATGCCGTCTTCAAATCCGTCAAAGTAAGGAGGGCTGTCCGCCATATAGAAAGTATAGGTCTCGGGTTGGAGATCAAGATGCATTTCCACGCTTTCATAGCCCGCTTTTTCCAGGCGGATAAAATAGTGTCCGCAGGCAAAATCAGGCAGCGAGACGATACCCATGGCATCCGAGTAATAGTCCTCAATGTCATTTTGCGGAAAAGACAGTCTTACACCTTCGATCCCTTGCATCAAGCCATCATATATGATCAATAAAACATCGCCGATACCGGCACCATTTAAGGCGACGTTATTAACCGTAACCTCGGTATCGGATATGGTGACAATGGCATGTGCCGTCTCATACCCATCGAATATGTATGATACTTGCCATTCTCCTGGCGGCAAAAACCTGTAGTATGAGCCAAAGGTCGGATTTGCTTTAATCGGAGTTCGCCAGACGGGATAATCATCTATTCCGTGGACATAGATCGTGGCGGGCAAAGGTTGACGGGTGATGCTGTCAGTTACTTTGCCGGTCAGCATGGCGCGGTTCTTGCGGTTAAGCAACACTTTGGCGGCTTGAAGATTGTTTTGCTTGATGATGGCGACATTGGCAGCATTGGGGATAAAAGTGGTGCCCAGTTCGAAAGTATAAGCGAAGATGCCTTCCATTCCATAAGACCAATCCTCTGAATTGCCACTAGCAGGATACAAACCCCAGGCGGGTCCCGGCCAATAATGATCCTGTCCAGCTTGCTGACTGGGAATGGTCTGTGCCATGGCAACGGCAAGTTCGCCCAACTGATGCGCATCAGGGGAATACTGGGCGGTCATATATCCGTAAGGATAAAGGACCAATTCGCCATAGGAATGGTAGCTGATCCCGGCGATAAAATGGTGAGAATCGAGAAAATCCCTGAATATCGAGGATTCCGGCTCGGAGAAAGCCTCCGGTCCATGATAGACCCAACTCGTCACATTATCATTGGCGCTCATGTAATTCCAGTGGTGACCAAAATTGCGATTCAGATCGACCCCGTCCGCAGGATTGTTTCCGGTAACGTTCATGATGCCATTATTGTTGTTGTCCCGGATGTTCTTCCGCCAGTTCGTGTTGATCCGGTCAACCACCACTTTATGACCATCAGGATTGATAACGGGCACAAACCAGATCTGGCTCGTGTCAATAATATGCGTGATCTCCGGGTCAGTGCCGTAACCATCCATCAGGTGCTGAAGAATGGCGATCGTGACTTCAGCGCTGATGGGTTCCCGCGCATGTAGCGCCCCCAGAAAATAGAAGGAGGGCTTGTCCTGTTCGACAGCAGCATTACTGGAGAGACGGATCGCCCAGATATCATGGTCAAAATCACTATAATTACCATTTCCAGCCCCGGCATGGATCGCTCCCCAGGACTGACCGAGATTCACCATGTGAAGTTTGTCGGGATAGGTGGCAGTCAATTGCTGCATAATGTTGATGAGTTGGGGATAGGTATTGTAACCGGGGATATTGCGATAAGTACTCAGCAGGTTTTGCCGGTGTTCACTCTCGGTCTGAGTGATGTGGATCCCCGGATATTGTAGGGTAAAAGATGGATACTCACTCTCGTCTATCACCAGATCAAGATAGCGACCCGGATGGAAAGCGGCAATATCACGTCCTGCCCGAACAAAGTGTTCATGCAGCGCAGGACTGGGATCATCGAAGCGGATCACATAATACTCACCGGACAGGATACCCATAACTGCGATCATGGCAATCAACCATGCAAAATGTCTCATCAATCGATCCTCCGTTTAACACCCAAATGCCCGCATAAAACAACAGTGGGGAATGCCGGGCGGCATCCCCACTGCTCGGAGGGCATTCTATGTAGGGTCTGTAGGCTAAGTTCATTCGTATTATAACCGGATTTTCTGTCAAGGCAAAAAGTATTTTTTTCTGGTTTTTCTTTGCTGATACTTATCAACACCACTTAATCCACCAGCATCGCTTTGATTACCTTAGTATAATCACCAGAGGTGAATTTAACCAGATAGATGCCAGGTGTTGACAAATTACCACTTTTGTCTCTACAGTTCCATTCAATGCGGTTGACTCCTGGGAAACGGGTTTGGTGTCTGATGCTATTGATCAATTGTCCCCGCAGGTTATAGATATCGATTTTAATCTCACTGCCGGCATGAGCACTATAATCGATCTTGAGCGATTCATTGCGATTGATCCTGAAGGGATTGGGATAGAGCCGCTTCATGTCGATTGCAATGGCAGGGATCACGTTATCCTGGTTTGAGACAGGATTAAGCATGGTGGCGATCCATTCATTGGCTGCGGGAAAATAAGCATAATTAGGCGGATTGGAAATATCCCATGCCACGATGCGATAGCGCAGAAGGTGTGACATACCCGTCTCCAAGTTCAGATCCAACTGGACGATCCAGATGTCGTTTCCAGTGTCAACCATATCGATTTCCTGCAGGATCCCATCGTTAACGCTATAGACCACTTTCACACCGGCAACGGCGATATTGTCATCCATCACTGCGGTAAGGACAATGGGTTCCGCATAGACTATTTCGCTGGGCAGGGCAATGTGCTGGATAATGGGTGCCTGAGTATCTCCGGTAATGATCTTGCGATGCGGGTCAGCGGCTGCGGTAAACGGATGTCTGGCAGATCTTCCGGAAGCATCAGCCGCCTGGATATAGTAATAGAGCGTATCTCCCGGAGCCCATCCTCCAATCATATCGGAAATCCACAGTTCATTCACGACGTGATTGAGATAAGCGCGCTGCCACTGTCCCCGATTGATCTTGAAAATGATAAATGTGGAATCCGCTATGATGCTGGCGTTGCTATGGGCTCGGATATTGGCATCAAGCGAGATCAGAGGAGCTTGAGGATTGTAGGTGATGTTTCCGGCCGGGGGAGTGTGACCGATATACAACATATGCCTATCGGGCACTTCATGAGTCCGGCAGTGCAAAGCATCAGTTGCATCCCAGGGTGCATTGGAACTGCCCAAAACGCCAATGATCTGATAATTGGGCAGCGCTTGCTGATAGACCTGGAGAGCGGCGGTGTCATGCGCGCTATTCATGATCGGTACAAAAACCTTGTTATTGAGAATCAGCGAATTGGTGTAGGGCTGGTTCTGTGGGGTGTAAACGCGATAGACCCGATAAGGGTATCCCCAGGCGGAGTTTTGATTGGCAAAGAAACTGGCGGTTTGTTCGATCTGGTTATATTGTGAATGCGTTGTAGGCACGGATCGGATCAAAACTTTATCCGGCGCCAAAAACTTTCCCCAACAGTCGATATGGTCAATGTAAGTGTTATTCGGATCGGGCAGGACAAAATAGTTTGTGATACCCATGTATTGCTGCATTTTAAGATTTACCTGCTGTTGGGTGAGAGTGCTGTTTTCGGTGTAGGCGATCGTTGTCTGGGCTGCGGTATTAATCCCATCCGTCATATAATTACCACCCGTTTGCACCAAATTCATTCCATAGTAGGGATAATTGAAGGCTTGGGCATAGACCGAGGGGATGTTGTCGTCATACGGGCGGGGGCGGTTGTAACGAAAATCGACCACACTAAGTTCGTGATTGCCGTTAAAGATGAACCAGGGTGCATAGTCGCGCGTCCAATAGGAATTGGTGGGGGCGATCATAAAGGTGACGTTGGCCATATTGACCCCGCCATTCTGAAAAGCAGTGATTGCCTGATTTTGAACCGTTGCGCTGCTTACTATCGTAATTACATTGGCAGTATTGGACAGTTGAGCCACCAGCGAAACCGGAATGCCCAGAGGATAGCGGATCATTACGTGGGATGCGGGCTCAAATTCCGCTACCGGTCTGACCGGACCGACGGGAGGAGGGGTCTCAGTAAAGGCACACTCTGAATAACGGATGAGCGGCTCACCGGGAAAGAAGCGATCAGCCGAGAGCCGATCTGCACTGCAGAACAGCCCGATTATCATGCAAAATGCAAGTCCATAGTTCATTAGAGCGCGCATATCTATCTCCAGATCATAATACATAGCATATCAGTACAATTTTTGAGCCGTATTTGGTATTATATCACACTCTGCCACATCGACTACTTTCACTCGTGCCGCAGAACATACCATCACCGATGATTATCGCCTGATAAAATGACTCATTTTCGAATCAGGTTTCTCCCGAAACCCTGCCTAATGCTCTGGAGTATTTCTGGAGGAACCTGAGATAAAATCAAGTAGAGCGTTGCACAGACTGGAATCATCCTATTCTGAGACTGTGAAAAGCAATATCGTCTCTCCTTACGGCGCAGTTAGTTATAATTAAGGATTATGCCTACCAGACAGTATGGATACTCGTTGATTCAACCGCTCTGGGTTATCTAACTGTCTCAAGAAGGTTTAGATTCAAGTGGAATAGTGCTTTCTCCTGAGTTCTCCCTGCTTCATAACCTTAGTATAACCTTACGGCCGTAAGGTTATACTAAGGTTATCAAGCAAGGAGGATCTTTCTGAATCATTCAACGGTCTTTCAAGATAAACCAGTCAGGGCAAAGAACCCGAAAAAAGATAGTGTGCCATACGGGGATGGCACACTTTATACAAATTGCGTGGGCGAATCTGTGCGATCGCCCCAATGGGTGATGTAGTTATCTACCAGCGAAGGTGAGCGAAGGCTTTGTTGGCTTCCGCCATTTTGTGAGTATCTTCGCGTTTTTTGATGCTGCTGCCTTCCTTCTTGAAAGCAGCAAGCAATTCGGCGGCGAGTTTTTCGATCATCCCTTTTTCATTGCGGTTACGGGCATAACTGATCACCCAGCGGAAAGCCAGGGCGCGGCCATTCTTTTCGTTAACTTCCGTTGGTATCTGATAGTTTGAACCGCCGACACGTCGAGACACGACCTTGACGAGGGGACGGACATTCTCGATAGCGGTTTTAAAGACTTCGAGGGCATCCTGTTTGGTTTTGGCGGCGATAATATCGAGAGCGCCATAGACGATCTTTTCAGCGATGCTCTTTTTGCCACATTTCATAATGCAATTCATAAACATGGTCAATTGAACGTCATTGTATTTGGGATCCGGAAGCACTTCCCGGACGATGGCTTTTCTTTTTCTTGGCATAGTCTCTACCTCTGGTTACTTTTTGGCTTTTGGACGTTTGGTTCCGTATTTAGAACGAGATTTAAGGCGCTTGTCCACGCCAGCGGCGTCCAGAGCGCCACGAACTATGTGATAACGGACACCGGGAAGGTCTTTAACGCGACCACCGCGCACGAGCACAATTGAGTGTTCTTGCAGATTGTGACCTTCACCGGGGATATAGGCAGTAACTTCAACGCCGTGCGAGAGACGGACGCGAGCGACTTTTCTGAGGGCAGAATTTGGTTTTTTAGGCGTCGTCGTGTAAACACGAGTGCATACTCCGCGCCTTTGCGGACATCCAAGGAGCGCCCTGTTTTTCTTCTTTTTAATGATTTCCAGTCTGCCTTTTCGGACCAGTTGATTGATGGTTGGCACTAATTACCTCCAGTTTTTTGCTAAAAGTCGAGTATATCTTCAACGGCATCCTGCACACTCGGATGCGCATATTCTTCAATAATCTGAGCTACGGTCTTACCTTGGGCCACGGCTTGCTTTAACATCGAGTTATACACCTTGGTTCCGGTTCCTACCGGTATCTTGTGACCCAGGATGATGCTTTCCTTCAAGCCCTCAAGACGGTCGACCCGTCCTTCGATGGCGGCTTTGGTCAAGACCTTGGTGGTCTCCTGGAAGGAAGCGGCAGAAAGCCAGCTTTCGGTGAGTAGGGATGTCTTGGTGATGCCGAGAAGTAATTGTTCAAACTGGGAAGGTTTGGCACCCAAGTCTTGAGTGGTGCGGTTTTCTTTTTCCACAATAATCTTGTCCACCACGTCACCTTCGAGGAAGGAAGTATCGCCGGGATCGGTGATACGGACTTTTTTGAACATTTGCCGGATGATGACACTGATGTGTTTGTCATCGATCTTAACGCCTTGTTTTCGGTAGATCTCCTGAATCTCGTTGAGGATCAGCATCTGGGCTTCGATAATACCTTTGACGAGCATATCATGCGGATCCAGCGGTCCATCGGACAAGACGTCTCCGCTTTCGACGTAATCGCCTTGGTGGACGATGATCCGCTTCCCGGACGGTATGATGTATTTGCGTCCAGCAAGGGGCTGCTGTTTTTTGATAACGTCGCCGTTTTCTACGATGCTATCCTGACCGGGAGGGATCTCAAAGATCAATCCGCAAAGAGGGGCACCCGCTTTGACGTTTTCGTCCTGATGCACGATAATTTCTAGTTTCTTTGGGATCTCGTATTCCACGGGGTTTTTCTTGCGCTTGGCGATCGAGATCACTTTGCGGGTCTTGTGATTTTCCACGATCGTGACCTTTCCGTCCTCCTCCGCATAGATGGTATTCTCGGGCAAAAGATAGATGTGATTTGAGTATTCGTCCGTTCCGAGTTGGATCTTGCCATCGGCTGAAGCGTACAGCCCATTAGTAGGCGTAACGAAAATGTCGCGTCCGGTCTTTTTTAATCCACCGATGGTAACGGTGCCGTCGATATCGGAGATCTTCGCTTTATCCTTGGGCACCCTTGCTTCAAAGAGATCTTCAACGCGAGGCAATCCACCAGTAATGTCGCGCTGCTTGATGGTCACCCTGGAGGTCTGTCCAAGGATCTGTCCGGTGTGGACATAACTGCCGTTTTCGACGCGGATGATCAGCCCGGCGGGCAATGGAACAAGGGTCACGGTGTCATCATCGCTGACGATACGGAATTGTGGTTGCTTCTTGCGGTCTTTAGATTCGATAATGGTGATCTCACGGGAGAAGATAATCTCATTGAATTCTTCTTTGAACGTGATGTCCTTGATGAAGTTTTCGTAATGCAATACACCTTTTGCAGTAGAGATCAACGGGTTGTTGAATTGATCCCAACTCATTATTTTGGTATTAGTTACGACACTTTGTCCATCGCGGACATAGACCGTGGCAGCATATTCTACTTTATACTCCTCCATCACTTTTTCATGGTCTTCGGGATCAATGATGAAGATCTTACCCAGATGGCTGACAGAGATCATCTCATTTTGGGGATTGGAGACGGTGTTCATACGGTCAAATTTGACGATACCGTCACAACTTGCAACTACTTCGGCGAGGTCAGTCGCAGTACTGGCAGCCCCACCAATGTGGAAAGTTCTCAGGGTCAACTGAGTGCCGGGTTCACCGATGCTCTGTGCGGCGATGATGCCTACCGGATCACCGATAATGGCCGCTTTCTGGGTGGCAAGGTTGCGTCCATAGCATTTTGCGCAAATGCCACGATCGGCCTCGCAGGTGAGGACGGATCTTACTCTAACCGAGATGAGACCATGGTTTTGGATGGTCTTGGCCAACTTGGAGGAGATCTCTTCGCCGCTCAGGATCATTACTTTGGTGGTAACGGGATCAATGATATCTTCTGCAGCAGTTCTTCCCGAAATACGCTCCGCAAGGGTCTGCACGATCTCGTTACCTTCTTTGAGTGCAGCCATATCCACGCCGCGTATGGTTCCACAATCTTCGACGGTGATAATGGCATTCTGTGCAACGTCAACCAAGCGACGCGTAAGATAACCTGCATCGGCAGTTTTAAGAGCTGTATCAGCCAATCCCTTTCTGGCTCCGTGGGTCGAAATGAAGTATTCAAGAACGGTAAGGCCTTCCTTGAAATTGGATTTGATGGGAGTTTCAATAACGTCAGCACCACCGGATGATCCGATCTTGGTAGGTTTGTCCATCAAACCGCGCATACCACCCAATTGTTTGATTTGGTCTTTGCTGCCGCGGGCACCTGATTTATACATGAGATATATGGAATTGAGCCCCTCTCTGCTTCGGGATAGTTCTTCCATAAGTTCGTCGGTAACTCGAACGGTGGTCTTTTTCCACTGATCAACGACACGCCCAAATCTTTCATTTTCGGTGATTCCACCTTTTTGATAGAGATCATAGATCTTCTGGACTTCAGTTTCGGATTGCTCGATGATCTCATTCTTTCGTTTGGGAACAATGATATCATCAAAACTGAACGTAACTCCGGAACGAGTGGCATACCGGAATCCCAATTCCTTAAGGTTATCAAGAATCACGGCGGTCTCCCATTGACCCACGGTATCAAAACACAGCATCGCCAGATCGTTCAACTTGCCTTTGTCGTAGGCAATATTCTGGAAGCCGATTTGGGGTGGAAGGATCTGATTGAAGATAACTCTGCCAACCGTGGTCACGATATATTCATTGGTTATCTTGACCCTGATCCAAGAATGAAGATCCAATGATCTGGTCTGTGTCTCACCGCTTTTGACGGTATATAATTGCTCATCTATTTCATAGGCGGTAACTACCTCATCCAGATCAAAGAAATGACGTAGTTTACTGTAGTCCCCGGGGGCGGGGCTCTTTTCCAAAGTCAGATAATAACAGCCTAGCACAATATCTTGGTTTGCTGCCATTGCCAATCGACCATTGGCTGGGAGAAGCAGGTTTCGGGTGGAAAGGAGCAGGACGCGTGCCTCCACTTGTGCTTCCTGGGACAATGGGACGTATACACCCATCTGATCGCCGTCAAAGTCGGCATTAAACGGAACGCAGACCATGGGATGCAATTGAATCGCTTTAATGTCGGTTAAGACTGGCATAAATGCTTGTATACCAAGGCGATGCAGCGTAGGTGCTCGGTTTAGTAAGACCGGATATTCCCTGACGACATCTTCAAGTATTGACCAAATCTCGGGCTGCTTCCTTTCGACCAATTTTTTGGCATTTTTTACCTTGTCTACTTCACCCATTTTTTGAAGCCTCTCAATGAGATAGGGTTTGAAGAGTTCTACTGCCATCTCTTTGGGTAAACCACACTGATAGAGTTTGAGTTCCGGTCCGACTGTGATCACGGAACGCCCCGAATAATCGACTCTTTTTCCTAAGAGATTCTGACGGAATCTGCCTTGCTTTCCCTTCAACTGGTCTGTCAAGGATTTGAGCGGCCGGTTTCCTCTTCCTCTGACCGGGCGCGGTTTGCGGGAATTATCGATCAGGGCATCTACCGCTTCCTGCAACATTCTTTTTTCATTGCGGAGTATAACCTCCGGCGCCCTGATGTCCAATAGTTGCTTCAGACGATTGTTGCGGGTAATAACACGGCGATAGAGGTCATTGAAATCAGCCGTGGCAAATCTGCCTCCCTCAAGCGGAACAAGCGGTCTGAGAGTTGGGGGAAGAACAGGTAATACTTCCATAACCATATATTCGGGTTTGTTGCTGGATTTAATCAGAGCGTCCACGATCCTCAATTTGTTTATCAGTTTTTGTTTCTTGAGAGCGGATTCTTCCATCTTGAGGCGAGCTCTGAGGTTCAATGCTTCATCGGCAAGATTGATGCCTTTAAGCAATTCGCGGATCGCTTCGCCTCCCATCAGGGCAATAAAGTTATCACCTACTTTGTCCCGAATCTCATAATATTCATCGACTTCCAGGAGTTCCATCTTTTCGTAAGGACTGTCACCGGGATCGACCACAATATAAGATTCGTAATAAAGAACTCGCTCCAGATCTTTGATGGTCATATCAAGGAGAGTTCCGATCTTGCTGGGAGCGCTTTTTACGAACCAGATATGAGCAACAGGAACCGCCAATTCGATATGTCCCATACGGGTGCGCCTGACCCTTGATGTGGTAACAAGGACGTTACAACGATCACAGACGATGTTTTGAAAACGTTTTTTCTTGTATTTCCCGCAAGCGCATTCGTAATCGCGCTCGGGGCCAAAGATGCGTTCACAGAACAAGCCGTCTTTTTCGGGTTTGAGAGTCCGGTAATTCAGTGTGTCGGGTTTTGTCACCTCACCATTTGACCAATCATTGATGATCGTTTCGGGAGAGGCGATCCTGATCCTTACCACATCATAATCGTTTGGTTTTATATCTTTTCTCATAGCCATCTCTGTCATTTCCTTTATGATTCCTGCTCGGGCACGAACTCAATATCAAAACCGAGTGATTTGAGTTCGCTGATAAGTACGTTAAAGGATTCTGGTATTCCCGGTGCTGGTGGATTTTCTCCCCGGGTAATGGCTTTGAAAGCGTTGTTCCTGCCATCAACGTCATCCGACTTGATGGTAAGCATTTCTTCCAACAGATTGGCTGCACCGTATGCTTCCAGAGCCCATACTTCCATTTCTCCCAGTCTCTGACCGCCGTGTTGGGCTTTTCCGCCCAATGGCTGTTGTGTGATCAGTGAGTAAGGACCGGTTGAACGGGCATGCATCTTGTCCGCAACCAGATGATTTAGTTTCATCATATATATTACACCCACAGTAACTTGTTCATTGAACGGTTCGCCGCTCTTTCCGTCATATAGTGTCTGCTTCCCGTCTGGCGATAGACCCGCTGCGATGAGTTCGGACTGGATATCATCGATTGTAGCGCCATCAAAGATCGGAGTTTCCGCTTCAAAGCCCAAAATGCGTACAGCCATCCCGAGATGGGTTTCCATGATTTGCCCTATATTCATTCGGGATGGAACACCCAGAGGATTTAATACGATATCGACGGGGGTACCATCTTCCATAAAGGGCATGTCTTCGATCGGGGCAACAATGGAGATGACACCTTTGTTTCCGTGACGGCCTGCCATTTTGTCGCCGACCTCAATCTTACGCTTTTTCGCGACATATACCTTGACCATCTTACGCACGCCGTATTGCAGTTCGTCTCCGTGTTTGAGGCGTTCGCGGGATTTTTTGAAGATGTTTTCACTGATTTCCAGAGATTGTCTCACCTTGAGAACTATTTTCTGGTAAATCTCGGTGTTAACCTGATCGTTTTCGACCAGATCCACATCCATGTCCAATTTTTTGAAGTTGATTATCTTCAGGTCATCTGCGTTGATTTTTTTACCGGGGGCGACAAAGTAGACATTACTTTTCTCGTCCCAGATATTCTTAGCCTTCTGTCCCAATAGAAGTTCGGATAGTTTCTCTTCCTTGAACTGATCTATTTTCGCTCGACGTTCTTCCAAATCCGCTCTGAGTTTCTTGATCTTCTCATTGGAGTTTTCATCAAAATCAGAGCCGTCCTCCAGGCGTGAGAATACCTTTACGTCGATGACCACACCCTCCATACCAGGTTTGGCTTTGAGCGAACTGTTAGTAAAGTCGCCCGCTCTATCGCCAAATAATGCACGCATCAAATTCTCTTCCGGAGATGGATCGATCTCGATCGATTTTGGCGTCACTTTACCAACTATCACGTCGCCGGCCGTAACTACAGAACCAACTCGGATGATTCCGGTTTTGTCGAGATTTCTCAAGGCTTGAGCTGGAACATTGGGAATGTCATAAGCGAGTTCTTCCTTGCCGTTTTTAACGTTTCGAACCAAGATCTCAAGTTCTTCGATATAAACCGATGTAAGAGTGTCGTCCCTGGCAACCTGCTCGCTGATGACGATGGCATCCTCATAATTATAGCCATACCAAGGCATAAAAGCAACCAGCATATTGGTGCCCAAAGCCAGACGATTGTCTTCAATACAGGGACCATCAGAGATCGCTTGTCCTTTACGAACGACGTCGCCGATCCGGACACTTGGGCGCTGATTTACACATGTATCCTGGTTGGTTCGCAAGAACTTTTTCATATAGATGCGGGAAGAGGTGCCCAGAAATGCGGCTTCGTCCTTCTCATTGGTGGGTTTAATATCAATGTAGGCAGAGGTGATACCAGTCACGATACCGTCATAGGGCGCTGAAGCCACACATGCAGTGTCCATTGCAGTCATCCGTTCCATTCCAGTGCCAACTAATGGTGCTTGCGGATTGATCAATGGAACCGCTTGGCGTTGCATATTCGATCCCATCAAGGCACGATTTGCGTCATCATGCTCGAGGAAGGGAATCATTGCTGCGGAAACTGACACCATCTGCTGGGGCGATACATCCATATACTGAACCTGTTTGGGATTCACCTGGATAAATTCACCCCGCTCACGAGCGAAAACTGCTTCATCCACAATCTGCCGTTTATCGTTAAGCGTTACATTGGATTGCGCGATAATGTATTTCTCTTCCTGTGCGGCATCTAAAAACTCATAATCGTCGGTCACCACTCCACAGATCACTTTACGGTATGGGGTTTCGATGAATCCATACCGGTTGATCCGCGAATAAATAGCAGGTGAAACGATCAAGCCGATATTGGGACCTTCAGGTGTTTCGATAGGACATACCCGGCCATAATGTGACGAATGTACGTCACGAACCTCAAATCCAGCGCGGTCACGCGTCAAACCTCCAGGTCCAAGTGCGGACAAGGCACGTTTGTGACGTAGGGCAGCCAAAGGATTGGTTTGCTCCATGTATTGCGACAATTGGCCGGTCAGAAAGAAGGAAGTAACTACGGAGATCAGAGCATTGCTATTAACCAGATCATGGACAGTAACCTCGTCCGTGCTTGATATAGCCATTCTCTCCTGGATGATCCGTGCAACCATTAAAAGACCGGTATTATACTGCTCCTGAAGTAACTCGCCGACTGTCCGTATCCTGCGGTTGGCGAGATTATCGATGTCATCTATCTCATCATCGCCATGGTAAATATTGACCAAGGTCTTGAAAATATGGACAAAATCATCCATCGTCAGGGTCAATTTGTCGATTGGCACATCAATACCAAGTCGGCAATTGATCTTATAGCGCCCTACGCCACCCAGGTTGTATCTTTTCTCATTGAAAAACATCCTGTCCACGAGTGCCTTTGCTGTTTCTACCGTGGCTTCTTCGCCGGGACGGACAAGAGTGTAGATCTTTTTGAGGGCTTCTTCCTGGCTGTGGGTGGGATCCTTACCAATAGTGTTTTCCAAGACCTTACGCGCGATCTCACAGTTATAATCGATCAATTCAACCTGTTTTATGCCCGATTCCTTCAGTTCATCGATCAAAGTATCTGTGATGATCTCATTTGCAAGAGCGATGGGTTCGGGTTTATCCGGTAAATGGATGTCTTTCATCAGGTGACGTCCCTTGGCTGCCCCAAGATCCAACACTTCGCTCTTATAGAAAGTCCGTCGCAGATCATCATCCGTCGAAAGTCCCACAGCGCGTAATAGAATCGATACAGGCAATTTGCGCCGTTTGTCGATATGAACATACATAACATCATGAATGTCGATGTCAAATTCTAGCCAACTTCCATTGTAGGGGATCACTTTGGCTGAATAGAGCATTTTCCCGCTGGGATGTTTTTCCTCCGTGAAGAACACACCGGGGGATCTTTGTAACTGGGAAATAACTACTCTTTCAGCACCATTAATGATAAAAGTCCCCTGTTCTGTAATCAGCGGGATTTCACCGAGGAACACGTCTTGCTCTATGGAGTCCTTGAGTTCACGTCCTTTGTCCTCATTATGACCATAAACAGTCAGGCGCAGTTTTGCTTTGAGCGGCGCTTGATATGATAAGTTACGTTCGATGCATTCCTCTATCGTATATTTTTCCTGGAGAATACTATATTCGATGAATTCCAGCAGGAAGTTACCTTTGATGTCTTCCAGCGGGAAAATGGACTCAAACACTGCCTGAAGTCCCTGTTTTTTGCGGCGTTGGGGGTGGATTTCCTTCTGGAGGAAATCACTGAAAGCATCCACTTGCATTGCCAATAGATTTGGGACTTCTATTTCAGGTATTCCAAGTTCGGCAAATCGCTTTGAGATCCGGGAATAACTTTTGATGTTTCTCAAAAGCGCGCTCCTTTGTGGTCTTGTAAAACCATATCGATTGGTTGGATTGTTAACGTTTTGTAACAATCCAGATAGTTCAAAATACTCATCTTTGGCTCCGATGTTGTTTCTGGGACTTCAGATTCTCCAATATAACCAACAAGTGATAAATGCGCAGATTCGCTCATCCATAAGAGTGACATCCCGATTATGCTGAGCGTAGAATAGTATTGATCAGCACAGAGCAATGCCTTCTGAAAGATCCCTTATGTCTGACCGGACAGACTCATCATCCCAGATCTCAGAGAATCGACTGTTGGTGCCGATTCTCTGAAACTGGACCCCGGTGTCTGTATTAATGACTTTCATATATCGATTACAGACATTGGTGGTTTGGACAAGTTATCTTACTTGACTTCGACCACAGCACCGGCTTCTTCGAGTTTTTTCTTCACGGATTCAGCTTCTTCTTTGCTGACTTTTTCTGATACTACCTTGGGTGCTGTGTCTACAAGGTCTTTGGCTTCCTTGAGACCAAGTTTTGTGATCTCGCGGACGACTTTGATCACATTGATTTTCTTTTCACCAGCACTGGCAAGGATGACATCAAATTCGGTTTGTTCTTCTTTTACCTCGGTTGTAGCTCCTACCACTGGACCGACAGTGGCAACCGGAGCGGCTGCTGACACGCCAAATTTTTCTTCCATTTCTTTGACGAGATCGGCTAATTCAAGAACTGTCATATCCTTGATCAGGTCAATAACTTGCTGTTTTTTATCGGACATTTTTCCTCCATTTTGTGTAAATATTTCTAACTGGCGTTGGTCTGTTTTTGGACGATGGCGTCGATGGCATAGACGAACCTGCGAATAATGCCCTGGCTCACGCCCAAGAAGTTTCTGATCGGAGCCTGGGCACTACCAAGCACCTTGGCAAGCAATTCTTCCCGTGAAGGAAGTTTTGCCAAAAGTTGCAGATCATCTGCAGTAAGCATTTTCCCGTTGATAAAGCCGGCTTTAAAACTGGGGAAAGTAGCGCCTTCCATTATCTCTTTGATGAATTTGGTCAGAACCCTGGCAGGGGCTACTTCATCATCTCTGCACACGATGGCGGCTGTGGGACCCGATAGATAGTCATCCAATTGGTTGATCCCGATTTCTTCATCGTTCAGGGCTTTTTTGATCAGGGTGTTTTTCTGAACGAAGTAATCGATGTTTTCAGAACGGAAGGAGTTGCGCAATTGATTTACCTGTTCGATATTGATTCCCTTATAATCCACCAGAATGATCGCTTTTGCGCCGCTGAATCGTTCTTTCAAACTCTTTACGGTTACTTTCTTGATTTCCTGTACCATTGATACTCCTAACTTAACCCTTGGCTTCCGTGGTGGCTGAAGAAACGTGTAGTTTAACGCCAGGTCCCATGGTGCTGCAAAGGGTTATGCTTTTGATAAAGACACCTTTAAGTGTGGGCGGACGATCCCGCAGAATTGCTGTGATGATTGTCTTGATGTTCTCTTTCAAATGTTCGGGGGGGAAACTGATCTTACCGCTGGGAATATGAAGATTAGCGAATTTATCCACCCGATAAGTCACTTTGCCGCCTTTGGCATCTTCCACTGCTTTTCCTATGTCCATTGTCACTGTGCCGACTTTGGGGTTGGGCATCAGTCCGCGTGGTCCAAGAGTCCTGCCCAATTTGCCAATTCTGCCCATCAGGTTAGGTGTGGTAACGACCACGTCAAACTCAAACCACCCGCCCGATATCTTATCGATCAGTTCATCGAGACCGACAAAATCAGCACCGGCTTTTCTGGCCTCTTCGGCTTTGTCCCCTTCAGCAAAGACTAGCACCCTAACGGTTTTGCCTGTCCCGTAGGGCAAGATAATGGAGTTTCGGATTTGTTGATCGGCTTTACGCGGATCAACGCCTAAATTGAAATGAATCTCAATGGTCTCATTAAACTTCGTTGTAGGCAATGATTTGAGTAGTTGAATCGCTTCATCGAGTTCAAATCTTTTCAGGCGGTCAAACTGCGCAAATGCGCGAGTGTACCTTTTACTATGTTTCATTGATTCTCCTTAATGAATATGTTCTCCTGCAAAGAAGCGTCAATCTTCAACGAGGACACCCATGCTTCTTGCAGTTCCGGCGACCATACTCATAGCGGATTCAAGGGAATGACAATTCATGTCCTGCATCTTCAATTGAGCGATCTGGAGCAGTTGTTCGCGGTTTATCTTACCGACTTTGGCTTTATTAGGTGTGCTGGAACCCTTTGCCAGACCCGCTACCTTTTTGATCAATATAGCAGCGGGAGGGGTCTTGATCTCAAATGTAAATGATTTATTCTTTGCAACATAGATGACGACAGGAAAGACCATGCCGGGTTGATCCGCAGTTTTTTCATTAAACTGGCGGCAAAAATCAGGGATATTTACCCCGGCCTGTCCCAATGCCGGACCGACCGGCGGGGCAGGCGTTGCTCTTCCTGCAGGTAATTGCAGTTTGATCATTGCAACTGCATCTTTTGGTTTTGCCATTTGTTACCTCTATGATAATTTCTTATTTCTTGATTAATTCCACTTGGTCGGCGTTCAACTCCACGGGAGTTCTTCTGCCAAAAACCGTCACATCAATAACCAGTTTGGTGCTGTCGTCATTGGACTTCTGCACAACGCCTTCAAAATCGGTGAAGGGACCAGAGATGATCTTTACCATGTCTCCTGGTAGGTATTCTCTGGTTTTGGCTACGCGGTCTTTGTCCGTAATTCCCAGCAGACGGTTCACTTCTTCATCCGTAAGAGGGATCAGATCCTTTTGGTCGCGACGTTGACCCAGAAAGTTGGTAACACCTGCTATATTCTGGATATATGCCCTCAGTTCGGGAGTCATATCGCATTCGATCAGGACATAACTGGTAAAAAGTTTCCTTTCCCGCGCGATCTTTTTGCCATCACGGATGATGAAGGTTGTCCGAACCGGAACCAACAATTGGCCGACCTGGCTTTCCAGCAGAGTACCCGCCAGACCCTTTTCAATCGCTGTCTTTACCTTATTTTCATGGGCGGCATAGGTATGAATTACATACCATTTCATCTGCAAACCGCCTTCCTTAGAACAGCCGCTCGATCAAGTTGTGGAAACCATAATCCACCAAAGACAAAAAAACCGCTACCATCGCGGACATCACAACCACGACGATCGTACCTTCCTTGATATCTGCTTTGCTGGGCCAAGTGACTGATTTCATTTCGGTACGTACTTCCCGCAAAAAACGTGTTACTTTCTCTATCATGTTATCTACCAATCTATCGGTGCTTGTGCCATTGGGATCTTATGGCAGGACAGGCAGGAATCGAACCCGCAACCCCCGGTTTTGGAGACCGGTGCTCTACCAGTTGAACTACTGTCCTGCGCATCAGTTCTTATTAGCGTGTTTGTTTGTGTAAGGTATGCCGACGGCAACTCGGGCAGAATTTCTTCAGTTCCATTCTGTTTGGATTCTTGCGTTTATTGCGCGTGGTCGTATAATTACGAGCCCTACACTCTTCGCATGCCAGTATGATGATATCTCTCATTATCGGTTTTCCAATAATTTATCGGGCAAATCAGTCGATCACGGACGCAACCACTCCTGCACCGATGGTGTGACCGCCTTCGCGAATAGCGAAGCGCAATCCCTGTTCCATAGCGATAGGGGTGATCAATTCCGCACTGATTCGGACATTGTCACCAGGCATGACCATCTCCACGCCTTCTGGTAGTTGGAGAGTACCTGTCACGTCGGTGGTTCTGAAATAGAATTGAGGACGATAACCAGTTTGGAAAGGTTTATGACGTCCGCCTTCATCCTTGGTCAAGACGTAGGTCTCACCGATGAACTTGGTGTGAGGAGTGACGGACTTGGGTTTGGCTAATACCATACCACGTTCCATGTCTGTCTTGGCAAAGCCGCGCAGCAGGACACCGATGTTGTCGCCTGCCTGGGCCTCATCCAGGATTTTGCGGAACATTTCCACGCCGGTGCAGGTGGTTTCGACCGTCTCACGGATCCCGACGCGCTCCACTTTATCACCGACTTTGATCTGACCGCGCTCCACCCGCCCGGTGGCAACTGTGCCGCGGCCTGGGATTGAGAATACGTCTTCGACCGGCATCAGGAACGGCTTGTCGATTACTCTGGCAGGTTCCGGGATATAACTGTCAATTGCATTGATCAGTTCCTGGACGTTCGCTTCACCTTCCGGATCGCCACTTAGGGCCTTGAGTGCTGATCCGCGTATCACAGGAATATCGGAACCGGGAAACTCATATTTCTCAAGCAGTTCGCGCACTTCCATTTCTACCAGGTCAAGCAATTCGGGATCATCGACCAGGTCGCACTTATTCAAAAAGACGACCATGGCTGGTACGCCCACCTGACGGGCAAGCAGAATGTGTTCACGGGTCTGGGGCATGGGACCATCATAAGCGCTGACGACGAGGATGGCACCATCCATCTGGGCTGCGCCAGTAATCATGTTTTTGATGTAGTCGGCATGACCGGGACAGTCAACATGCGCATAGTGACGCTTGTCGGATTCGTATTCGACGTGGGCGGTCGCAATGGTTATCCCACGGGCTTTTTCTTCCGGGGCATTGTCGATACTGTCAAAGGAACGGAATTGAGCGCCGCCCCTTTTGCTCAGATACAAAGTCATTGCGGCTGTCAACGTGGTCTTACCATGGTCAACGTGACCGATAGTTCCCACGTTTACATGTGGTTTGTTTCTTACAAATTTAGCTTTTGCCATTATTCCTCCTGGAATGTTCGTTCATTCCATACATGTTATTGTTTTGTTGTTTGTGGAGCTCATGACCGGACTTGAACCGGTGACCTCCTCCTTACCAAGGAGGTGCTCTACCGACTGAGCTACATGAGCTACTTTTACCATATATCCTCGAGGACAGGTCTCTGTCCTAGGTTTCAGTGGAGCGGGAAACGGGGTTCGAACCCGCGACCCTCAGCTTGGAAGGCTGATGCTCTAGCCATCTGAGCTATTCCCGCTGGATGGTGGAGAGGGGAGGATTCGAACCTCCGAAGTCTTCTGACGACAGATTTACAGTCTGTTCCCTTTGGCCGCTCGGGAACCTCTCCATTTTTCTTGGAGCCGATGAAGGGAATTGAACCCCCAACCAATTGATTACAAATCAATTGCTCTACCGTTGAGCTACATCGGCGCTAAGTCTCTCACGGATTCTGAATTGACGCTATTTGTCAATCTTTTTAGCGATCACTCTATGCACTTGCCGCTTAATTTTACAGCGTGAGGGTCAGGAAAAATCACGCCATTATACTGTCAACACATATTTTTGCTTTCTGTGCTTAAACCCTTGATTTATGGGCAGACAAACAGATCGGGACATACCCTAGTCAAGCCCTGATCGGATTTAATGCGAAAAACAAATTGACAGAAACCGCTGAATCCAAAAACCATGCAGCCGCGCTTTAAACTGAATGTAAAGCCGATCCGATCAATGATAGGAGGTATTATATGGATGTGCCGCTCTTATGGTATGTGGCACCGATTGGAGCTTTATCAGCTTTGTTCTTTGCGTTTTTGATGTATCGATGGGTGAAGAAAGAGCACCCTGGAAATCCTCGTATGCAGGAGATAGCAGGATTTGTCCGCGAGGGCGCTTTTGCTTATCTCCGGCAGCAATACAAGGGCGTGATCATCTTTTTTGCCGTGGCCTTCGTGATCATGCAGGTTATGGCTCTGATCCTGAAAGTCCTTGATCCAATGATACCCTGGGGGTTTTTGACAGGCGGCTTTTTTAGCGGATTGGCTGGATACATCGGGATGAATACTGCTACCATGGCATCTTCCAGGACCACTCAGGCTTGTACCACCAGTTTGAACAAAGGACTCAAAGTCGCTTTCCGGGCTGGGAGTGTGATGGGCTTGATCGTGGTCGGGTTGGCACTCTTGGATATCTCCGCCTGGTTCTTTGTCTTGCAGAAGATGAAATATAGCCTGTCCGAGATCGCGGTGGTGATGTTGAGTTTTGGTATGGGTGCCTCATCCCAAGCGCTCTTTGCCCGTTTGGGAGGTGGGATCTACACCAAAGCTGCGGATGTCGGAGCCGATCTCGTAGGCAAAGTGGAAGCGGATATTCCGGAAGATGACCCCCGCAATCCAGCCACTATCGCTGATAACGTTGGTGACAATGTGGGTGACGTTGCTGGTATGGGGGCCGATCTTTATGAGTCTTATGCCGGTTCCATCCTCGCGACCGCCGCTTTGGGAATAGCTGCTGTAATGCAATTGATCAGTCGCAATCCCCAGATGGAATCGTATATCGCCAATTTTATCACCGCCCCTATGATCCTTGCCGGCGTGGGTGCCATTCTCTCTATCATTGGCGTATATATCGTATCCACCAAGGATGACGCCGGTATGAAAGACCTGATGTTTGCGCTTAACAAAAGTGTCTATGTCAGTTCCTTCCTGATCGCTGTGGCCTCATGGCTGATCACCCATTTTCTTCTGCCGGCGCCGTATCGCTGGGGCATTTTCCTCTCCTCATTGGTGGGCTTGGGTGCCGGCATTCTAATCGGGCAATTTACGGAACTATATACATCACACAGTTTTAACCCAACTAAAAACATCGCCCGCCAGGGCGATTATGGCTCCGCCACTGTCATCCTGGAAGGGATATCGGTGGGGATGACGTCCACTGCAGCCCCGGTAATCATCATCGTGGTCGGCATCATGACCGCTTTTACTTTCAGTCACGGTTTTGAGATCGTCGAGATGGGACTTTACGGTATCGGATTCGGGGCTGTCGGAATGCTTTCCACTTTGGGTGTAACTCTGGCAATGGATGCATTCGGCCCGATCGCCGATAATGCCGGTGGCAATGCCCAAATGGCTCACCTTCCCAAGGAAGTAAGAGAAAAAACCGATAACTTAGATGCCCTGGGTAATACTACAGCCGCCATCGGCAAGGGCTTTGCCATTGGTTCTGCCGCTTTGACCGCCATGGCTTTGCTGGTAGCTTACATGGAAAAGGTAAGGAGCGCCCTGGTGGAGAAAATGCCCGTTATCGTGGAGGAACGCATCACGGCGTTGGGACTCTCCGTCCAAAATACTTCCATGGCGGACTTGATTGACATTTATGGCATTCAACTGCTCAACCCCAAATTCCTGATGGGCATTTTTTTCGGAGCAATGATCACTTTCGTATTTTCCGCTCTTACAATCAAAGCAGTCGGCAGAGCGGCAGGTCAGATGGTGAAGGAGGTCCGGCGTCAGTTTACTACCATCCCCGGCATTTTGCAAGGCACGGTTAAGCCGGATTATGCCAATTGCGTCAGGATATCCACTCAGGGCGCGCAGAGAGAAATGGTTTTACCAGCCCTGATCGGCATTACAACTCCGATCGTGGTTGGTCTCGTATTTGGAGTGGCAGGCGTTCTCGGCTTGCTGATCGGTGGACTCAGCACCGGATTGGTGCTGGCTGTTATGATGAATAATGCTGGTGGTGCCTGGGACAATGCCAAAAAATTCGTGGAAACTGGAAAGTTCGGCGGGGTCGGATCCACCACTCACAAAGCAACTGTGGTCGGCGATACCGTTGGGGATCCATTCAAAGATACTGCCGGACCCTGCATCAATATCTTGATCAAACTGATGAGCATGGTCTCGATCGTCTTTGCCGGACTGATCGTGGCTTACTCCCCAACCATTGAGAATTTATATACGATAAAAGATAACAAACAGCAAATCATGACCATTGATCCAAACCAATCCACTCCAATCGATCCTACGTTGATGCCAGATCAATTACCGGATAAAATACCTCCTCAAGCCGATTGATCCGGCTTATGAGTTTAGTTTCGCAAGGCGGACGTTGTACCGTCTTATTTGGCATCTCGTTGCCAGCAAAGAGCGTTGTACATACTGGAATCACTAACAGCGAAAACGTGAGAAAGGAGTATCGTCACTCACCCCAGTACATACCGCAATTACCACGGATTTTGTCTGATATACAGTTTAGACATAATTTAGATACAAATAGAAAGACCATTGCATAAGAATGAGTGCAAGCCCCAAAAAGGTTTAGATTCAAGCGGAGTGGCGTTTCCGCTCCTATCCTCCTCACTTGATAACCTTAGTATAACCTTACGGTCGTATGGTTATACTAAGGTTATACTAAGGTTATCAAGCAAGGAGGAAAGTGTCATCCCTCCTTGTACCGTTTTAACCAAAATGATGCAGTTGTAGATCAATAAAAAACCGGAACACTTATGGATAATGATTTCTATAAGCTATCAAGAGAAAGAACTGGATAAGTTTCTACTGCATTGCAGTTGAAAATGATTCCATAACTAAATGATGTTATGATAGTTATGACATAACTTATTCTCTCTGCTGCATTATTTGGGTTAAAAAAAGAGAGACCGTTGTACATTCCGGGATCAACAGAGATTGAGAGCGTGAGAAAGCAATTTATCTAGTTTTCGAGGGGCATCAGATGAATAGAATTAGTTTTCCAGCAGCATCAGATGCCCCTGAAAAACTTATTGAGACCATTGAACAATATGAACTGCATCCGGCCACAGTTTGATCTGATGGGATAATGAGGAGATCTTCGGGGGAAATTGGGTGTTTTGACCGGATTTGGTGCTACAAAGCCTCCTCAAACTTTCTTATGTTGTCCATTTTCAGGATAAACCTGAAAAATGGACAGAATATGAAGGCTTTTGGAGGGTGTTTCAGGAAAAAGCGGGTAAAAAAAACAGTTATATCCAAAAACTTTGCTAGCGGCATAAGAATCACGACTCTAACCAATCCAACCATAGAATACTCAACAGTCTTAGCAAGCATTCTGGGCATACAGAAAACGACCGTCGTGCTGACGGTCGTTTTAAGAAGAGGGGATGGAATATTATTTAAGACCCTGGGCGATTGCTTCACCCAGATCAAAGATCGGCAGGTAAATCACTACGATAACGGTTCCGACGATACCCGCCATCATGATGATCAGGAGAGGTTCGATCAGTGCGGTCAAACGATCTATGACGGCATCCACCTGCTTTTCATAAAACTCAGCGGCTTTTCCCAGCAATTTGTCCATATCACCTGTTTCTTCTCCGGTGGAGATCATCTGAAGCAGGGTAGGCGGAAAAATCCTGGTTCTCCGGAAGGCATTGGCTACTCCATAACCTTCTTTGACCATGACGCGGGCACGGCGGACGCCACCTTCCACCACAGAATTCTGCACTACGTTTTCGGTCAGTTCCATGGTATCCATGATCGGAACGCCGGCAGCCATCAAGATGGAGAATGTGCGGGCAAATTTGCTCATAATGGAGTTTTTGATCACCTGACCTATAACCGGTATTCGGAGTTTGATGTGATCCAGAACAAACCGCCCACGGTCGGTGAGATATAAGAGGAATAGGGCAAACAGCGCCATCAGAAAGATCAGGATGGATAGAAACAGATTATGCACGATAAACTGGCTTACTGCTATGGCGGCAAGGGTGGGCACCGGCAGATCAGCGTTGAAATTGCTATAAACCTCGCTAAATTGAGGAATGATCCAATAAAAGATGCCCCAGACGACAAAGATCAGGAACACCATGATGAAAATCGGATATGCCATGGCGGAAAGCACCTTGCGGCGTGTGTCCTCAATTTTCTCAAGGTAATCGGACAATTCATCCAGCACGGTATGAAGCGTTCCGGATACCTCACCTGCCTTGACCAATGCGACATATAAGGGATTGAACACACCGGGATGCTGTTCCATTGCTTCCGACAGGGAGTAACCCTTTTTGATGTCGTCGGAGATTTTGCGCAGAACCTTGGCAAATTTTTTGCTCTTTTCTTCCTTTTCCAAGTCGGAGATAGACTTTTCCAAAGTCAAGCCAGCGGAGAACATTGTGGAGAGCTGCCTGGTAAAGAAGACCAGTGTTTTAAGCGAGACACCCGTTCTGATCTTATAAATGGTCAGCATCACTTTGTCAAACAGCGATAACTTACCTTTGAAAGCGCCTTCGGAAGCGGCTTTAACCGATATAATCGTGCTGCCTTCTTTGGCAAGTTTATCGATCGCTACATCCAGCGTATCGGCTTTGATGATGCCCTCAACACGGGCACCCTTGATATCCTTTACGATATAAGCAAAATTGGGCATAGTCCTTTCCCTTCTTGTGTTATTTAATCGACTACGGTCATTTTGATCACCTCGCGGATGGAAGTGAGGCCACGTTTCATTTTGGTTATGGCAGCGTCGTGTAGGGTTCGCATTCCGTTGCGCAGGGCAGATTCACGGATCAGATCCTGATTGCCTCCCTCATAGATCAGGCGTCTGATATCCGAATCTACAAGTAGCAGTTCAAAGATACCGGTTCTGCCAGAGAAACCGGTATTGTCACAATGGACACAACCTAATCCGATCTTGAAGTTGATCTGGGCAACCTGTTCCTCGGTCAAACCACAATCATCGATCTCTTCCGGAGTAGGTTTGTAATCGGTAATGCAATAGGTGCATATCTTGCGAACCAGGCGTTGTGCCATCACCAGAGACAGCGAAGATCCAACCAGGTAGGGTTTGATACCTATATCGATCAGACGTGTGACCGTGGAAGGAGCGTCGTTGGCGTGGAGCGTGGAGAACACGAGGTGACCGGTAAGCGAGAACTTGATGGCAATATCAGCGGTTTCTTCATCGCGGATCTCACCGATAAGCACGATATCAGGGTCTTGTCGGAGAACGGAGCGCAAAGCGCTGCCAAAGGTGAGTCCGATCTGTTCCTTGGTCTCGATCTGGGTAATACCCTCGAGGCGATACTCGACCGGATCTTCCACGGTTATGATATTGCTTTCGATATTTTGGATTTCCTTGAGGCCGGCATGGAGAGTCGTGGATTTACCACTTCCGGTCGGTCCGGAGACGATGACGATCCCATAAGGACGACGGATGATCTTGCTAAAGATCGCCATATCCTCATCTTCAAATCCGAGGGTGGTCAGACGGAAGCCGAATTCTCCCTTGTCAAGCAAGCGCATCACGACCTTCTCGCCCAAGATGGTGGGTGTAATTGATACGCGGACGTCCACGCTCTTCAGCGCGGTTTTTAGAGAGATATGCCCGTCCTGTGGTAAGCGGCGTTCCGCAATATTCAGTTTTGACATTACCTTGACCAAAGATATAACGCCAGCGTGCATTCCGATCGGAGGGTTCATGACTTCACGCAGAGCGCCATCCACACGGTAGCGGACGCGAGAGTGCTTGGTCAATGGCTCGATATGAATATCCGTGGCTCCGGCTTTGATGGCTTCATTGATGATCAGGTTGATCAATTTTACGATCGGGGCATCCGCCTGTGATGAAGCGGCAGAGATCGTAATCTCGTTTTCGTCCTCATCCACTGCAACAAAGTCAAATCCGCCAACGGCATCTTCCACCTGTGAGGTGGTGCGGATGCTCTTGTAATACTTTTCAATGGTGTCATGCAGGGCAGTGTCCGTAATTAAGATCGGTTTGATGTGTTTGGCGAGCAGTTTTTTAAGGTTATCCAAAACGTTCAGGTTCTCCGGGTCAGCCATGGCGACGATGATGCCATCACCATCTTCACGCAAGGCGATGACGCGGTTCTCGATGGCAAAGGGCTCTGGAATCAAGGCAACCGTCCGGACATCGAGATCCATCAATTCGGCGTCTTTGACAATATCGTAACCCAACTGCAGATGCAGGGCTTTCATGAGTTCCCTTTCGGTAATATAGCCCAATTTTAGGAGGGTCTCACCCAATTTCAGGCCGAAATTCGATTGTTTGATCAGGGCTTCTTTTATCTGATCCTCAGTAATAAACCGCTCGTGTACCATTACCTCGCCCAAGCGGGCGAATTGTGCATTAAAACTCATTCATATTCCTCGTGGTAGTTATTTATTCAAGTCAATATCGCTGGCTGGATTCGATATCACTCCAATGAAAGATTCCGGCGTAAGGCAGGCGCCTTACGCCGGTTTGGATAATCTTTATCCTGGGTATCTGAGCAACTCGAGGGTCGTCTGGGCATTGACATTGGTACCCATTATCCTGGCTAATATATTGACCACAGTTTGGCCTGGTGTATTTGTCTGCGGATCAGGATTTGGCGTCTCAAAAGCAAAACACCTTATCGTTCCATTGGCAATGCCGTCGTAGTTGGTTATAATGATTTGTGGCGTTGCAGTGGGATTCCAATAGGTTAAATTCCCCATGTCATCTATATACCATAAGTTATTGTTATACCTGAATTGACCGCGATTGCTGGTGAGTAGTATCTGCGCTTTGCGGATCTGGTTACCCTGTGAATCGACTACGGTGCAGACGAGAAGAGCTTCCAACCAGGTGTTGCTGGGGTTGTTTCCGAAGAAATTAAGGTGAGCCGGAACAACTGCAAGTTCCAAACTGGGTTGGTTCAAGGGCAACATCACCGTCGCCTGCCCGGACAGATCCTGTCCATTGGGCAATCCGGTCACTGCCATGATCGTGATAAATTCGTGGGTATAGATGCCGGGATAGGTCAGAGTAGTATATGCAACCCCCTCCAGAGAATCACCATTAATGCTGGTATTGCCTGTATATGCGCCACCTTCGATCTGGCAGCCATAGGGATTGAATGGGATGTTGAGCCATACGCCCGTTCCATAATTGACCGGGTTATTGTGAATATCACGGATGACTGCCCCTGCCACGATCCGCCACAATCCCCCACCTACATTGACGCCGGTATTAAATTGACTGATAAATGGGGTAACGGTATGAGCCGGTCCGGAACGGATAACGATATTGGTCTTGATCGCCTGGACATTTGTTCCAGCGTCGTTGACTGTTCTTGCCCGAATATTGAGATAACCTGAGGCGGTGCCGCTGTTTACTGAGATTGATGCTTCACCTCCGCTGGAAGTAACTTCCACCTCCTGATTGGCGGGGAAATTATTCAGGTTTGCCCCGGCCGGGGGATTGGAATTGACAATTTTGAAATACACTCGTCTGGGTGTGTCAACCATATTGCCATTGATATCACGTAACTTTACTCTCAAAATTGCGGATTGGGTGCCACCGGTATTTGCCACATCCAGACTGATCTGACCGGAATCGGTAAAACTGATCGAATGGACATCGTCGGATGAGATGTTGAAGATCAATTGATGGGACAATGTATCACCATTGGCAAATGCAGTAATCGTCGCTGCGCCCGCTTGCAAACCAGGAGTAAACCTCACCTGGGCAATCCCATCACTATTGGTGCTTACGGTTTGCTGTTGGGTGGTATTACTGAATGTCCCAAGGTCGGTAGTGAATTTGACCGGGTTTACCGGACAGACATTATTGTAGAGGTCTTTCAAAACAGCGCGCATAAATATCAAATTGGGACTGGCGACGGAACTGGTATCCGCCTCCACTTCCTGACCCGTCGTCACATTATAAACAAACGAACGAACCAGCAAACTGGCAGGTCTTCCGGGAGATATCTTAACGTCTCTGGAACTTGATGTCCCACCCAATCGGGCAGTTACGACCCCCATTCCCGCTATGGGTCCTGCATTGTAAGTGGTTGTTGCCCTGCCATTGATGGTTCTGACCATTATCGAATCGCCCAGTGGATTGCCTTCAGTATCGCTAAAATAACCGCGAGTGGCGTGAAAAGTGATCAGAGTATTGTTCGGGACATCATTTCCGAGGACATTTCTCGCCCGGGCACGGATCGTGATCGCTTGCATGACATCAAGTGGCTGGGGATTGAGAATGGACGGCATTTCCAATGTGATACCATCTGCTGGAATGGGAGGAACATCCACTATGGATACATTGATGGTGGCAGTATCCATAGCAAGGACAGAATCAGCGATCGTCGGATGGAAGTTTCTGACCAGGGCTTGGATTTGAGCGACTCCGGCATCACCATCATCCCAGAAGGTGGTTTTGGCTACTCCGGTGCTATCAGTAGCTACATTGGTAAGGATCTTGCCAATACTTGACTTGAATTGCACCATCTGTCCCAATACTGGAAAGCCGTCTCCATCCTTGACGGTAACACTTACATTGGAGAAAGTGATGTTATTATCCGAGTATATAGTATCAGGCGAAGCTGTGATCTTGGTAATAACGCGTAACTCGGAATTGGGAGGCGGTGGGACGATGATCGGTGCCACCGGTGGAGGATTACGACGGTCGCAAGAAGATGCGAAGGCGATCAGGACGATCACCAATAGGGTTAAAAGAGGTATTGTCCAGTTATTCTGACTCATTATTCCTCCTCTTCATATTCGATTAAGGTGCGGGTAAGCCGTTCGTCGATCTTCGGTGTGGGATGCTTGGCGTGCACCGATACGATGCGGGGCGTGATCTCCATGATCAAATCGGTGGTCTCGATAATTTCCATTCTGTGTTGGAAGAGTTTGCCAACAAATGGAAGGTCGCCCAGGAGCGGCAGTTTGGTAGTTCTTTGAGTGATTGACGAATTCAGTAGTCCGCCGACAATGATTTTTTGTTCATTGGGGACCATGACGGTTGTCGACACCCGGCGCACTTTTGTCCGGGGGACAAATCCGCCTACCAGATCTGTCACGGAACTTACTTCCGGCGAGATAGTGGCTGTGATGTGTCCAAACTGATTGACTGTAGGAACTACCCTTAGGATAATACCGACCTGCTCGCGTTCTACCTGGACCTGCTTTTCATCATCCGTGACTACAAAAGGAACCACTTCACCGATATGAATCTCTGCTTCTTCTCCGTTCATTGCAGTGACGCGAGTATCGGTAAGAAGTTTGGCGGCGTTGTTTTCCAAAAGCCAGTCGATAGTAATATCAAAAGCAGTCAATTGGCGGCTGAAATGTCCAATGTCCCTTAAGCCGTTGATTCGTTGGAAGTATTGTTGATCCGGCAATTTTTCAAATGCCAGGGGATTGCCATGAGGGAGGTGTCCAGAGACATCGGTATAGTTAAAGGGAAGCCCTGTCCCAAATTCGTTGACCGGATCTTCAGCAATGATCGTGGTAAGATGATTGAGCCGTGACCAGTCTACTCCATATCTCTTGGCGTTGGTTAGATGGATCTCGATCAGACGAACCCTGATCTCGATCTGTTTCTGTTCTTTATCAATGGAATCGATGAGTTCTTTGATCTGGTTATAGGTCTCAGGGTTTGCCATCACCATCAAAGCATTCTGTCCCTCAACCGGCACGACCTTGCCCTGAGAACCTTCCAATGCCTTGCTTATCTTTTTGGCATCGACGTTATTCAGATATATCATATAGGTCCGTTCACCGGATTCTTCGAGAATCTTTTGTCTGTCACCAACAAGAAAAGTGTTGTTACTGATTACACGATAGGACAGACCGACCGACCGGGCCACCAGAGAGACAGCGCTTTCGACAGGAAGATCCCTGATGCTGATGGTTACGCGCTTTTCGTCACGATTATCGCGCTCTCCCGTCTGTTCGACAGCGAGAACGATATTTGTATTACTTAACCTTGCCAGAGCGTTGAGAACAGAGGATAGCGTAGCATCATCCGCACTGAATGTGACTTTGGTACGGAGGCGATCTTCCACGACAATCTTATCAGCTTCAATGATGCGGTAGGAAAGGTCAACCTGACGGACGATATCGTTTAGTATGACTTCCAGTAGTTCATTCCGATGGGAGACGGTTAGCTCCATAGTGATACGCTTGTCCTTGATTTCGAACAGATCACGTGACATCTCGATTTTAACGCCACTTTCCTTTTCCAATTGCTTTAAGAGAGGTTCCAGCGTCATTTTTGAAACGTTGAAATTAAACTTCTGCTGCATCCGTGCACGGATATTGGTTTGAGCGTTCAGATAAAACGTGCCCATCATCAAAATCAGTGTAAGCAGCAGGCTTAACCACTTATTGGAAACGTTACTTGTGTTCATATCTTCTCCACTATGATATATTTAAAAATTATATTGCGAGGTAAAGTCACGAGAACTGGTATCCTGCGGACGCGGTGGTCTGGGTGCTATTCTAGTCGTAGTGGTCTGACCGTTATAAAAATAAGTGACGCTATCATGGCTGATGGCAGTGATCAATCTTCCTTCGATAACTTGGCCAACCCGCGCACTGTGATTGGTGCCGCGGAACTCGATGACGGCATAACTAACACCATATTCGTCTGTTGCCACGGATGATAGGCGGAAGGTATTCCTGACCATTTCCTCATACTCTTTTTCCAGATCGAGCTTGTCCTTGATGATATTGCCTTGGCGAAGGGGATCCCGGTTTACGTTGAAGACAAACATCTTTCGGTCCTGAATGGATGATTCGATGGTGCGGATGCGGTTCATTAGAGTATCAGATACTGCTTCTTGCGTGTAACGGGATTTTTCCTGAACTCGATCGACGCTGCGGTAAATGTAATACAGCTGGCCCGCAAGGATCATCGCGATGATGACGATAAGGGTGATTGCCAAATCTTTTACGAATCTGTATTGCATCTTAGACCTCCTGCTTCACTTTAAACACCGATAGTTCCAAAACAACCCTGTATCTGGACGCTGCAGTAGCGGCTTCTTCTCTTTTTTGGGTATCGGACACCTGAGCAGGTCTGACTTGGATCGCCTGTATCTTTACGATATTATCCAGGGCTTCCAAATCGGATATAAACTGACCCATCTGGACAAAGGTTGCTTCCAATTCTATGACATAGGTATTTTCTATCAGATTGGGTAGTGTGTATTTGGGAGAATCCGACAGTTTGAGCAGAGAGATGCGCCGGTGATGGATCAAGTCACCGATCTGACCCTTAAAGTCGTTGATCTCATCGACTGAAAATCCTGTCTTTTTGGTCAAACTATTGTTGATTATCATCTCAAACTGCCCAAGTTGTTCATCCTGGATCTTGGCGCTATTGAGTCTTTCCTGAGCGGTTTTAATCCGGTTATCAAAATCATTGATCCGATTGACTTTACTCTCTATGATCCGTTCGCTGACCGTAAAAAACAATACAGCGCTCAGGACCATCAGTAGTATCAGGACGAGGTATTTTTCTCTCATCTTGCACCACCTTTGCGTAATTCCCGAGAATAGCATTCAATAACAAATTTAAGTATGTCGGTGTCTTTGCTGCGTTCTCGGGTGAATGCACCGGATTTGATCTGAGGAAAATCATTACTGATCTCCGGATTGTTCTTGAGCCGCTGGATAAATTCATTGATCAGGGCGACTTCCTGAACGTTTGCATCAACCGGCGTAATTCCGTTCAAAGTAAGGATCCCATTGCCATAGGAGAATTCGAAAACGGCGAGTTTATCCGCGATCTCTCGCGCGAGTGCAACCAGTTTTTTTGCCCAGAAAATCCGGTTGTTAAAGGTGACTGCCAATCGGTCGAGATCATTGCTGGAAAGATAGTCACCGCTAACCTGAAAGTCCTTGATCTTATCATTTATCTCATTGAGATTCTGGATCCGGTTGTCAAGTTTGCGGGAGAGTTGGCTATTAAGGTAGTAAACACCTCCGCACAGCATCAGCATTAGAACTACGAAAACCGCGGTAGCCCTGGTAAAGGTCTTGCGCTCTCTCTCCTGGTGGACTTTCATTTCACCGAATTTATTGAGGTTGATTTTGAAGAAGAAGTTATGTGTCATCATCTCTCCCCATTACTCTGTCCGCATCGCCAAACCGATCGCCAGGGCAAGTTGCGGGTCTTTTTTATCTTGGAATTTCTCAGGCATCTCGATATTGATGAAAGGCATATATATTTCGGTGGGAATATTGATCTTATCCTGGATGTATTCCTGCAATCCTTTGAGTTTACCCGTTCCGCCCATCAAGTAAACCTTGCGAAAATCGCTATTACCGGCTTCCTTGACGTAGAATCGTAAGGAACGACGGATCTCTTCCGCGATCTGATCCTCGGTCGATTTTTCACTGATATCAAGCATATTGATCGTCCGATTGTCATTGCGGGAAGGATCGTCCAACAAACCCCAATCGAATTTGTAATTCTCCGCTTCCGCAAATTCCATCTGCCTCTTGCGCATAATGTCACGCGTAAAGTGATAACCTCCATAGGGAATATCACGGGCGAAGAACTTTGCTCCCGGTCCCCAAATCACCATATTCGTTCGATGGGCTCCAAGATTGAGCAGGATGTACACACCATCCTCGACAAATGAATTGAGCGAAAACGTATTGGCGATCGCCAGGGAATCAATGTCCACAACGTTTGGCGTAAGACCTGCAGTTACCAACACATTAGTATGTTCATTGAGAACGTCCTTGTTTGTGGCTGCCAATAATATGTTCATATTGTTCGTGCTCTCTTCCACACTCAACACCTGAAAATCCAATACCATATCGCTACCGCTGATGGGAATATGTTTTTTGGCTTCAAAAAACAGCGCTGATTCCAATTCATCCTCCGGCAAAAAAATGGTCTTGATCTGTTTGATGCTGGTATTATCGCCACCAACCGAGGTAACCAGATGCTTGATGCTCTTGGGACTGATGTGTAGCGTTCTCAGAATTTCGACGATTATTGGGGCAAAACGGTCGATCCTCAAATCTGAGGGCACATATTCCATTCCCTGCGGTACCGTGGGTCTTATTTCATAGTTCAACAGTTTAAATCCATCGTGCAATTTCTTAAGATGTACGACTTTGACGCTGTGCGAACCGATGTCTATACCCACGGATTCTTTGAATTTTACCACTTTTTTCTTTTTCATATTTCCTCTTTATCCGGGTATGATATTTATACTAGAAATTCCTTGGCACATGACGGAGAGTCCAGTTCTCCGATTCAAATGGTGTCAAGCCACCGCGGACATGCACTTCGGGAAAGTCCGGCGGCTGGGTAAAGGACAACCGTTCATCAAAATTATAGTTTTTGGTATTGTATCCGACCCCGGAACCAGTGGCCCCGGGTGAATGGATTGTGGTTAATTGAATCGGCAATACCGGATCAGGATAAGGACCATTGGGTGGTCCGCCGAGGTAGCCCGCCGGAATATCCCACAAGCCATAGATAGCGGGCTGATGTTCCGTGTCATAATTACTGCGATGCACAAATCCACGCCGCCTTTGGGCGACTGATCCATACAGTGTGATCACTCCGCGTTCTTTGATTGGAACACGTTCCGGCCACAAGGGATTATACCAGGGATAATCAATGTGCTGTGGCCACAATTGAGTGGCTGTCTGGGGGTATCTGCGACGGTGCAGATCGATCTTGTCATAGACGATATTGCCAATTCTATATGAGGGAACTGCCGAATGCGGACGTTGGTATTGAAAGGAAAAGACCCCCGCTCCGGAAGGATTTTCGGGGACAGGAATTCCGGATTGTCCCAGCGCACACATCGCGGCATAGATCATGATCCCAGGACGTGGATCGCCAGGATTTGGTTCGCAGTTCGGCCTTTTTCGTAGCGAATCCACCGGATCACGGTAACCATACTGGATCAAAATTGATCTTTCCGAGACCAAGCCGGTAAAATCATGCCGGTTCATGTTTTGGGGATTATCCGGTGCCGTGCCGGGAGTGGTGCCGGAATACGTGATATTGCCGTTCAACATCAGGTTATACTTGGAACACCAGGTTTGTCTACCGGTAAAGGTGCCACGGATCCACAGGTTGGATTTTACATAGACCGATCCATTGTTGACCGCTCCTCCTGGTCCCGAACCCCAGACCGTATCGGCAGTGACATAGTTATTTCTAAATAGCGGCGCTCCGGTTCCGGGAGGGTAATTGTTGTAAACATCGGCATACTCACGGATATTGTCAGTGATTACTCCCCGAAGCGAAGAATACCCAGATCCTGATACCGTAACCAGATAAATGTGATTGGGCAGGTCAGCGCCACCCATCCATTGATGACCGTTCTGCTGGATCAGCGTTGCCTGGGGATTAAACTCGATCGGATTGACGTGTTCCTGATATCCGCCTCTGAAGACCAGATCCCAAGGTGGTTGCCCGCTATAGGACAGGATTGAGCCGGCGGACGTCACTTTACCATAGAAGGTAGGCCAGCCACTATTAGAGCCGCCCCCAAGTTGTTTGAGCCAGATATTGGTGTTACTGTGAACTTTACCATAGATCACATCGGGCCCCCAGAAATAGACCGGAGTGCTATTCACTGACTGGTCATCATCAGAAAAGTAGTGGTATCCGGCAAAACTGGTTCGTCTGATATAGTGTATCCCATACTTTTTTACGATGGATCGATCGGCAGACCAGAAGGCTGTTCCGCCGGTTCCTTTGGCGGCAGTGACCAGAGAACGAAGTGCATAGCCACCGGTGAAGAACATCCCACCGCCGGTAGTAACGTTATCACGCTCGACCAACGTTCTGATATGAAAAGTTCGTTTCAGATGCGAACCGCTTACTTCGGCATATTTTTCCGGAGCAATGAATCCGCCACCGCTGTAATCCATCTTTTCCACCAGGGTCTGGGCTCGTTTGCCTTCCGATCGAAGAAAATGCAATCCTTGGATTCCTTCGTAGTCATAGTTGAACCCAATGGTATCCCTCATGGCAAGGACAGACATTGTCAATCCGGACATAATGCCCAAAATTGCCAATACAAGGGCAACCGTCAGATTGCCCCGCTCGTTTTTCAGCAAGTTGACCATGATGGTTCCTCCCTTTTATATTGTTCCATCTGGGGCTTCCTATTTGATCGTCGTCATTTTTGTGATGTAACTAACGCGTTTCGTTTTGTTTTGAGATATTTTTATCTCGGCGTCAAAATCCAATTGGACTACTTTGGTGTCGGGTCCGCTATTGACTTTTGTAAACCGAAATTTGGATACCCTAATATCGTTGTTCCGCTTGAACTGAGGGAACACGTATACCGGGTAGGAGGTGGAGATCTGCCCTTGCCGGTAAGTGGCGCGGATGTAATTTCCATCCCAGAAAAAGCGAACCTCATCATAGATATTTTCGGCATCATGTGCCGGGGGTTTGCAGGTGATCCCATTCCCGTTGAAATCAATAGTAAGGTTCTCGGCATTTGCCACACCATAAAACTGTTGAGTTTGATGCGAACCGACGGATAATCCATTTTTTACGGTCAATACACATTCAAAGGCGGATTTTTGGAGTTCTGCCCATTTGCTGAGTTCTCCAAACTTGGAGAAAAACACACTGAAACCGACAGCAGATACTGCGATCAGGAAACCAAATATGGCTATAGCGGAGACCAGTTCAATCATCGTATAACCTTTTTGATCAACGAGTAGATGTCTCTTCATATCTGCTACCTTGCGTGATAAAAATCCTCGCGGATCACTATCTTGCGCTGACGGCGATCCAGCGGTTCATTCCACACGACCGATACTTGGACGACATCATAGTACAAGTAATGACCAAAGGGCGTTTCGAATTTGGGTTTCACATCCACACTCATTCTACCCCAAAGGGTTCTTCCTCGGGGCAGCCGATCAATGACCACCTGCCTTTCGCTGAATGTATCGTATGTATTAAACACCCGGTTTTGATAATATTGCCATTCCATCTCTCCGGAAGCGACAAGTGTCGCCACCCGATCGCGGTAATTGCGCAACATCTGCTTTTCGGCAAAGACGACGCCGATATAGATGCTGACAATTGTAAACAATATTACCAAGGAGGTTACCAAAACTTCGATTAGGGTCATCCCCCTTTCGTTTACAAGCGGTCCAAGCATCCAACCTCCATGGTGATCATTGCTTTGACTTTGGCGGAGGAATCTGATCCCCCAAGCATCAATTCTGAGCATTTACCGTTAGAATCCAGCGCCCGTGGCAAACATCTTGGGATTCTCCGCAAATTCCTCAGCGACAGTTCGTTCGATCAGATTGTTCATCACCAGGTTGTACAAGGATTGATCCCGGGTTTGCATGCCTTCCTTGGTACTGGCTTGGATCACCGATGGCAGTTGATAGGTCTTCTCCTCCCGGATGAGGTTTCTCACCGCTGGATTGGCCACCATGATCTCCACGGCTGGCACACGCCCCTTGCCATCTTTGGTGGGCAGCAAAGTCTGGGAGATCACTGCCTCCAATGATTCGGACAGCATGGAGCGAACCTGTTGTTGTTGTTCCTTGGGAAACATGTCGATGATGCGATCGATCGATTTGGTACAACTACCGGTATGAAGGGTGGCGAAAACCAAATGACCGGTCTCAGCGGCTGTCAACGCAAGTGACACCGTCTCGAGATCACGCATTTCACCAACCAGGATCACGTCCGGATCTTCACGCAGAGCAGAGCGCAAAGCTGCTGTAAACGAAAGTGTGTCATGTCCCAATTCACGCTGGTTGATCAGGGAGTTTTTACTGCGGTGGACAAATTCTATCGGATCTTCAATCGTGATGATGTGACAGTATCGCTTGTCATTGATCGTGTCAATCATCGTTGCCAACGTTGTTGACTTACCGCTGCCCGTGGGGCCGGTTACAAGGATCAGTCCTTTTTCCTTGGTGGTCAGCCGCTTCATGATCTCCGGCAGATGCAATTCATCGTATGATTTGATCTCATTGGGGATCACACGAAAGGCAGCCGATATACCATTGATCTGGCTGAAAGCATTGACGCGGAAGCGAACGTCGTTGCTCAATTTGGTGGAGAAGTCGATTTCCAGATTCTTGCGAAACATGTCCTGCTGGACTTCGTTCATCACACCAAAGACCAAATTCTCCATTTCTTCTACGCTAAGTATTGGCAGGTTGAGCCGCTTCATCTTTCCGTTCACGCGCACCATCGGGTGTGCACCGGATGCAATATGCAAGTCCGACGCGCCCGCTTCGGCTGTGAACCGGAGCAGTTCATGGATCGTCAATTTACTCTCCTTCAGGTTACTGGGTTTCGACCTCGGTCCCTCCGGTTTCCGGATTGGTGAAATTGTCGATTCCATAGCCGTGAAACTTCGCTGTTGAAACATCATACCATACTTGTTTGCTGTCGCCGCCGATAAAATCCTGGGTGGATGTGGCAACGTATTTGGTGGGTGGATTTCCGATCACCTCGAATCTCCAGTTTTTCAAAGTACTCTCTCCCAGCCGGGCTTCCTTTAAGGCCTGTTCGATACTGAATCCATCAGCAGAACCGGTGGTCTGTACCTGAATGTCAAAGGCTTTGCGGATCGTGCTAATAGCGGTCTGCGCCTCGGTCGAACGTGACCTTTCCACATAACGCAGATAGCGCGGAACAGCAATAGCAGCCAAAATCGCCACGATGATGACCACGACCAGGATCTCAATAAGGGTAAACCCTTTTTGATTCTTCATTTTCTTGAGCATTTGTCTTCCTCCTGTTAGGGTGTTAATGTCACGGGTTCAAGTGTTGCACATTATGTGCCAATTGAGACGAAAACCAAACGTTTGCGTAATCAACCAGCCCAGAACAAGGCTCTTTGACACCTCTAATTGTCAAGCGCAATGCATAAGACCGTTGAAAAATTCAGAGTGGTGGCTTAGTTAGACCATTGAATAATTTGAGGCATTGGTCTTGCAACCATAATCTAACTAATTATCAGGCAAGAACCGGTGTCATTACAGCGCCAGCAGATCTTAAACGGTGGTTTCAACCACCGCCTAAGATCTGATAACGCCGAAAAACTAATTCAAGGCTGTTGCACATGTTGGCGGACATAAAGTATGGAATTTATAATACATTACAAATCGGATATGGCGATTATATTGCCTCTATAACAATACAGGAGCTTACCATGGAAAAGCAGACAATAACCATCGCCGATCAGGAGTTTGTCAATCCCCTGGCAACCCGCAAGCACTTTCCCAAGGACATCGAACTATTGATAAATTGGAAGAAAATAAACAAGTTACTCGACAAGGTAGAGATTAGACGAACTTCGGTTGCCGGCAGAAACGCATTCTCAACGGAAGTGATGTTCCGGATCATGCTGATCCAGTCATGGTACAAGCTTTCCGACTATCAGATGGAGGAGCAGCTAGGCTTTAACATCATGTTCCTGTGGTTTTGTCATTTGAGCCTGGAGAATCCTGTGCCGGATCACTCCACGATCAGCCGTTGGCGCAGCCGGTTTTCGGATAAAGGCATCTATCAGAAGCTTCTCCAGGAGATCAATCGTCAGTTAAGCAAGCACAACATCAAGATCACCG
>JBBISI010000013.1:40330-48925 GCA_037441405.1 Candidatus Cloacimonadota bacterium | reverse complement strand
CGTAAGGTTATACTAAGGTTATCAAGCAAGGAGGAGATAGTTTTTAATCACTCTCTGAATTATTCACCAGTCTTGATCATTGGCGGCTTACTTTGTTGGCTTTCGATTTCATAACTGATAGCTAACCGCAAAACTTACAAATCCTAATCGAACAAACTATTGATACCTTCGGGTCGCATAACACACCTTCCTGCTTCAACATTGCATCTTGAAGATAGCATCGGTGTACTCGGTGTTCTCGTTTGTAATCAAACTTCTTCAAAGTAAGTATCGGGGTCACGTGGGTCATAGAACTCATTTATCCAAAATAGTGTCACCAGCTCCTGACCGTCAATGTTCGTGATGTTGTGTGTAAACCACACTGGTATATCCACATACGCCGGTTGTGATCCGTCGATTTGATACTCTATGATCTGATCCGTCCCATATTTTCTCAGTCTGATGGATGCCTTGCCCTTGATCACGGCAAATCGTTCAACTTTTCGGATGTGGAAGTGGTTGCCCCTGGTAATGCCCGGCTTGGTCGTCGAATAGGACGTTTGCCCGCTGGATCTGTATTTCATCACCTCTACAAATACCCCGCGATCATCGCTATTCACTTTGAATGGTCGGGGGAAAAATGACACTGGCAGATAGGATCGGAAAGTATTGAACAAACACACGTCAAAATAATCTCTGAAATCAGGAAAAACACCATTTTCCACATATTCGCCATGAAACCCAAGTAACTTAACCAATAAATCCGACACCTTACACACCGCCTGATGTTCAACCTGGATGAGCCTCTCCGGCTTGTTCAATTGAGAATTGGGAATTGAGAATTGAGAATTACTTTCGGTGTTTTCAGTGTCCTCGGTGGCTTTTGTTAGACCTGGTCCGTGTTGATCCTTTTTATCCGGCGCATCCGTGAAACTATCTATTAATCCAATGACCCGTTGCACCAGATCGCCGACATAGATCAGATTCAATTCAGCATCAATTTCTATCTTGGGCTTTTCTCCATATATTATCTGGTGAGAAAACGTCGATATCACGGAGTTATAATATGGCACCCCAAAGGGACCGAAGACATTGGGGATGATCAATCCACTGAAACTTGCACCTGTTCTATCCGCCCATCGATTTAATAGTTCTCTGCCTTCTCTTTTTGACTTGCCATAGAGGTTGTCCCGCTCTTCCTGCAAAGAAGAACTCATCACCACATACGGCGAAACCTTCCTCCTCTCCATCGCGGCAATCAGTTTACATACCAGATCAATATTCGTATTGTAGAGAATTTCCGGATCGGCGTGACGGTTCATGGCAGCCAGATGCACGATCACATCGCACTTACCGACAAATTCATCCAGTAATCCATCCGAATAGAAGAATCCGTCCTCAAAGGGAATTCTTGCGAAGCGATCTCCGGACAACCCGAGGGTGTTATACAGGTGAGTGCCGATAAATCCTGCCTGCCCAGTTATTCCAACTCTGACTTTCATCTTAACGGTCACTCGGCTTTGGCAGATTAAATGGATTGACACAGAGCACACCACCAATAGTCCATGTCTTGCAATTTATTTCAGGGCTTGGTCCGAAGTTAAACACAAAACCGATTTCTAAGTTTGTAGCATTGAGATAGTTAAATAACTGCGTTTTGTGATCAAATGTCAATGCAGAAGATGATTTCAACTCTATTAAGCTATTATTCCGTCAAATCAGTGTCAGTATGTCAATCCAAGTTCGTCTCTCACATACTGAAGAGATAGCAGTTTCTCCTTGATTTCCGGGATGCTGAGGCGGTATGTATTTTCTGATGTGTATTCCTCGATTTCAGTGACCTTAGCTTCACCATTGCTGAAGTATTTGTCATAGTTCAGGTCACGCGTATCAGCGGGAATCCGAAAGTAACCCGGGAGATCAACTGCCTTTGCCATTTCCTCCCGGTTGACCAGCGTTTCGTGCTTCTTTTCCCCATGCCGGGTGCCAATGATGCGGATTTCAGTATTGGCATGAAACAGCTCGATAAGTGCCTGTGCCAGGTCCTGGATCGTTGATGCCGGCGATTTTTGCACAAATATGTCACCCTGCACTCCATTCTGGTAGGCATACACAACCAATTCCACCGCTTCTTCCAGTGACATCAGATACCTCGTCATGCCGGGATCGGTGATAGTAATTGGCTTACCTGCTTTAATTTGTTCGATAAAGAGCGGTATGACCGAGCCACGTGACGCCATTACATTGCCATAACGCGTCCCACAGAGGACTGTCCCATTATCCGGCTGCTGGCGGGAATAAGCCACCATTACCTTTTCCATCAGCGCTTTGGACATACCCATGGCATTGATCGGATAGACCGCCTTATCGGTAGAGAGAACGATCACTTTACTGATCTGATTGGCAATAGCAGCCCTGATCACATTCTCGGCACCGAGGATATTGGTCTTGACCGCCTGTACCGGAAAGAACTCACAGGATGGCACTTGCTTCAGAGCTGCGGCATGAAACGCATAGTCCACACCCTGCATGGCATTGAACACGCTGTCATAATCACGGACATCGCCCAAATGGAACTTGATCTTGTCCTTCCGGTATTCTCTGCGCATATCATCCTGTTTTTTCTCGTCACGGCTGAATATCCGGATCTCTTTTACTTCGGTATTCAGAAAACGATTGAGCACGGTATTGCCAAAAGAGCCAGTGCCACCGGTGATCATTATAATTTTGTTGTTAAACATTTTTCTTCCTCTATCTCTCACATGAATGAAATATCTTGATTGAGAGCTGATTTATCTGCATCGGGGCTTTAGCGAAATTGATCAAAATCCACTTTCCCTTGCTTGGTCTGAACCAGGGAACCGGGAGCATTCTCCAAGAGCCAAGCCCAGTATGCCGTCACATCGATCTTATCTTCCAACAGAATCCGCCGCCTTTGGCTCCATTCTTCCTTCAAGTCGGAGCGGCGCAACATCTTTTTGATCTTGGGGAGCATCCAATCATAATGGCGAGGTAAAAAACTAAAGGCGAGCCCATAACGCTTTTCCACTTCCTCGATCACCGTCAGTTTGCCGGCAAAGGTATTGCACCGGAAGGCGGGAGTGCCCAGGACCGCTGCTTCGGTGGTCATTGTCTGGCTATCACAGATCAACATTGTGGCATAATACATCAGCGAATGGATCTTGTGCGGTTCGATGGGCAGGGCATACCGCTCAAATTCAGCGTCAATGACCTCGGAAGTGATAAACACCCGTCCATACTCGGAGAGCAGATTTACCAATTCCCGTTTCTGGAATTTGGACAGCCCGTGCATCCCGACATCATGATGCGCCTTAAATGCCGTAAAACGCATTACAAAGAAGGTCTCTCCCTCTTCGACGTCGCATTGTGTCAAGACCTCCGGGTCAGGAGTAAATCTTTTGGGGTGTAGGTATGCCAGTTCTTGGTATCCAGGATAACAGATCTGCTTTTTGTGTTTCTGGAATGCCAAGGCATCGGGAGTCATCAGATAATCGGCAAATGGATAGACAAATTTTACTGCCATTGGCAATACCGCCAGATCGCTATCCGTCGTGGCAATGGAAATCACTTTGGTCATGAGCGAGGCATGGACGTTTGATGCCGAAGAGCCCAGAGTAATGTCGATTTCGTGTTCTTTCAGCAGACGGTAGCATTGCCAGTCATATTTGATCTGGGTGGTCGCCTTGCTCAGGAGACCGTCTTTTTTCGTTCCGTAACTGACGAATGGTATGCCATATGCTGACAGAAGCCGCCTGATGATCGGAACTTCCTTTGCAGTATAGATGATCTTGTGCCGCGCTCCGAGAATAGGATATAGATTGCGAAAATAATGTACCTGAGCCGGGTGGTTGATGTCGATGAGGTAATTCATGGATTAGTTCTGTAACCCAGCAGCAGATATCCGGTTATGGGCATAGGGCCGATAGATTACCACCGTTTTCAGTAGATCATAATTGGGATTCTGAGGATCTTCGTCACTGCGGTCATAGATCTTCTGCTCGATTTCGGAAGCTGATGTTGTGAACCAGAAATTATTGGTGGCGATCATTTCCCTGATGCCCGTCCCTCCAAAGGTACCCTTGCTGATAATCCCATACTCTGTGCAGTCAAGATTGTTGTATCGAGCCGTGAATGTAGCGGCATTTTGATAACTATGTATCCCGGTTACGGCCTTGATATCATTGTAATTCGCATCGATCGTCCCGGCAAAATTGGTTATGGCAGTAAAAGAATTTGGGAATGCATTGTATTCGATCGTTGTTACTGATGACGTCCCACAATGCACATCTCGTTCACTGTTGTTTATGAAATAGTTATTCTTGACCGACCCCGGATGGCAACCTGTCAGAGTCATACCAATTACATTGTCATAAAACACAGATCTTTCGATGGTGATATTCTGCACAAACTCTCCATAAAGAGCACCGAGGGATGAATCGGTGGATTTGCTAAATACACATTTTAATATATTGATCTCTTGTGTATTAAACAGTATAAGCGATTGGTAGAAACCCTCAAAGACCGAGTTTAACATGCTAATCCTTCCGCAGTTCGTCACCCTTATTCCATATAAGCTATCTCTAATTCTGAGACCTTGCAGGATTTGATCGGATATGCCTACAATGTTAATCTGGTTAAATCTGCCAACTTCAGTTTGGGAATGACTGTATGTCTTATCTGATGACATAAATCTGACGGTTGCGTTATCGAGGACATTCATACTGCCATAGATACTTAAACTGGAGTTTGGTGCTAACATAATTGTATGGTTTCCGGGGGCACTTAGTATTTGGTCCGGTAGTACTATCATATCGTTTGTTGCTCGGTACACAACTCCATCGATCATCTGAAAATCTGAGCTTATCTGCAGTGGCAGATCGATAACCGGTGGCACCTGTATTGTCAGTCCATTTATGTCATCCTGCACATTCAAATCTAACAAGTACTTAAATCCCCAGTCTTCTTTGTAAGCAACAATATTGTATCTCCCCTCTGATAGTTTTTTAATAGTGAATTGTCCATCAGCCGCAGTCTGTGTAGTGGCTCGGGGAATACTCAAGCGATGGTCGAAAACTACACTCTGATCAAAGATAACCCCATGATTGGGATGCGACGCATTCAGATCAGCCATCACCGGATCGATCGCTACCGTCCGGTAAGCGAGCACGGTCACATTGGCAAAATCCCTCGGCACTTCAATCCCATACTTCTCCAGGGGGATCAGTTCCACCCTGCCTTTGATGCTGTAGGTCTTATCACCTGAGTCGCAGCTTGTAAAAAGGAACAGCGTGCTGATAAAGATTAGCAGGATGAGAAGATAAAACGTTCTGGTATTATTCATCGCAAAACTCCTTTATCACTTTGGCAGGACACCCCACTGCCACACAGTATTCCGGGATATCCCTGGTCACTACTGACCCTGCTCCGATCACTGCCCCCTTGCCTATGGTCACACCCGGCATGATGATCGCACCGATCCCGATGTGAGCTCCTTCTCTGATAATTATTTTCCCTTTCTTAAAGGGTTGATCACCGATCCACTTGCCCCTGCCATAAGCAGTTAGATCTCTCTGATGGGTCAGGAGCATGCAGCCGGTAGTTAGAAACACGTTGTCCTCAATATAAACCATATGCGGCGAATCATCGTCAATATGCACATCCAGCCCGATAAGTACGTTATTGCCAATGTGCACTCCTCTCAATCGGTGAAAAAACACTCTGACCACACCCGGAAAACAATGCCTGGCAAGGTGATGCATGAGCCGCTTCCAAAGACCCTCGATTATCTGCACCGGCGTCCTACTTTTCATTGTCAATCCTATTCCCATATATCATAATGACATTTGTCCACTCTTCCCTGGCTTTCTGGAAGGAATGATGCGTTATTATGTGATCTCTGGCACTGCGTCTGATATGATCCAAAGAATCCCGTTTCTCCAGGACATGGCGCATAAGTTCGGTCAACTGATCAATGCTGGACGTATCAAAACCCAATCCCGTCTCGCCGTGTTTGATCAGATCACCCATATTGTTCACCATCGGCGCAATACAGATCAGTCCGCAACTCATGGCTTCCATCATGGCGCAAGGCAAGCCTTCGCTGTCGGACATCATAACAAAGGCGTGCGCACTATTGAGCCAATCCCGGATATTGCTCTGCAAGCCCACAAAATCCAAGGCATCCTGAACCCCGTATTTTTCTGCCATTTTCTTGAGGGGCTGCATCAAGTGCCCATCACCCACCAAGCAGATACGTATCTTAGGATATTCCTTGATCAGGGCGGCTGTTGCTATGATGAGTTTGTCTATCCGCTTCACTTCCGATAAGCGTCCCACAAAGACGAAATCATATTTGCGGGGCTGCTCCACCGGTATCATATAGTCCGTATCGATCGTGCTGTGTAAAACTCTTATCCGCTCGGGCGGGATACCCTGCGATATCCAGAATTTCAGCGTCTGTGTACCGGGGACATTGAAACTGAGAGCGTTGCGGAGGATATGCCGGATCAGCCATCCACGGATGGGTTTAGCGCCAAGTGTTTGAATGTCGGTACCCGTCTGTCCCAATACGTATGGCTTTCCCGTGAGTTTCCCCACGATCCAGGCAAAGTAAAAATGCGGTTGATAGTGATATGCCAGGATCAAATCCGCGCGGTGCCTTCTCACTTCCTTCATCAGGATAAACGGCGTAATGATCATATTGAAAAGGGGATTGCGACACCAGTGTGGCAGGATGCGGTATGATAACTTGGGGATGTCTGGCCCCCTGTACTTGCGCACGACGATGATCCTGCTGATCTGATCCATATGCACCATGGGCTTGAACTTGGCTTCAAATGTTCCATGTCCCATCCTGGCAGTGCAGACGATGGTCAGCGGTTTTGATTTCACGGTTTATCCACCAGCGAGATCACGTATTTGAATTTGCCGGATTTGGTCAGCGGGATATCATCCACCCGGTCAATGCCAAAGCGGATACCCGATCCCAAGTGGTGAATCATGATCGAATGGATGTGTTGCACATCACTCTCCGTCAAGGTTGGTTTGGCTATGATCTTGAGCCGGATCTCATCCGGTGCCGTGTGCCACAATTGAAATTTCTCGATTCGATCCGCCCAATCGGCAAAGGGGATGGCAATACCGTTCAGAGTTCTCCCGTTGGGCAGGACAAGCAGATCCGATGTGCGCCCGACGATCTTGTCCAATACCGGCAGGGTTCTGCCACAGGGACACTTTTGCGCGCCGACCACTGCCATATCCCCCGGTTTGTATCGGATCAAGGGCATGGCAAAATCATGCAGCGAGGTCAGCACGACCTCACCCTCCTCCCCCGGCCGGCAATCCTTGCCTTCGGCATTGATCACTTCCAGGATCGAGGTCTCAATGTTTGCGTGATAACCCTTGGTATGTTCGCACTGATTGGCTCCGCCCATTCCGTCGCCACAGCCATAAGCATCGATGTGCTTTGTACCAAATGTCGCTTCGATCCGCTCACGTTGATAACCGTGCAAGAGTTCCGCCGACGTGAAGGTGGCTGACAATGGCAAGCCCCCATGTGTTTCATGGATATACTTGGCAAAGGTATAGACCGCCGAGGGAAAGCCGCGCAGGAACCTGATCTTCTGCTTCACCATACACTGATAATAGGACTCCATCGCCTCCAGGGACAGATGTACCACAGGCAGATCCTCATAATTGTGCAGCCATTTCCATATCTTGCTTTTCAGGGATGGCTTTGCTCTGGCAAGCATGGAACCGCCCTTGAGCGTGGCGATCCGATCGCGGCCAAAGTGGTATCCGCCCCAACTGAAAGTCCGGATCTTGGTCGCCCAATTCAGACCCCAGCTATTGACATCGTTGTAATATTGAAAGGTCACTCCCGTTGTCCCGCTGGTAACCCTGTGCATGGGTTTGTATCGGGCGGAATCACGAGCGATGATATCATCCCAACATGGGTTTATGTCCTGCTTGCTGATCGTAGGAAGTTTTTTCAGATCACTCAGTTCCCATATGTCCGATGGAGCCAAACCCCGCTCATCCATGATCCGCCGGTAAAACCTCGTTTTGGCATAGGCATGAGCGATCATATGACGCATCCACCGGGTCTGATAATCTATGATCTGATCCTGGCTCCAGTATTGATTTTCCATGACGAACTTCACCATGCGGTTCATATCAAACCCGTGTTTTTTACCCAGAAGCATAAAAGTCAGTGTACTTCGATTCATTCTGTCTCGTTTTGTTTCCTTTTTTCCTTCACCTACCATTGTCCTCCTTGCTTGATAACCTGAGTATAACCTTAGTATAACCTTACGGTCGTAAGGTTATACTAAGGTTATCAAGCAGGGAGGACGCCGGGAAACTGGTCACTTATAAGGATTTTTGCAACTTTATCATTTTGATTGGATATTGATGTGAAGTAATCATGATACAACCATCATCTTAGCTGCGCCCAAAAAATGCGGTGGAGTTAAGGATATGGTGCGAACCCGTAAACCTTAGGAACAGCGACAGAGCAGATCTGGACATTTGGGATATGATGGCAACAGGTGAATGTGATCCCCGATGGTTTGACGTATCGGTGCTGATTGTGCG
>JBBISI010000013.1:0-40290 GCA_037441405.1 Candidatus Cloacimonadota bacterium | reverse complement strand
CTTGACCAATGGTATATTCTGTGATATGATGCGGGCTGATCAGCAAGGGCTTGCCACGTAATCCCCGAATCAGATTGGAAAACCGATATCTGCTGGGCGTGGATATGATAAGGTGTCCGCTTGGTTTGAGAACCCTTTTGGCATTTATCAGCGGACTGGTGGGATCGGTCAGGTGTTCCCAAATATTGTTCATTATCAGGCAATCGAATTCGTGTTCAAGATAGGGTAGGTCATTGGCATCGGCAACGATATAGTCGATCTGGTCATCCATTGCCCGAGCAATAGTTTAGTATTGGCTATGCGGGCTATCTGGAAAGGGCTGTCCAGATTGTCTTCTGTTCCAAAGGGATCGCCGTGCAAATACTCATCACACGAAACTATCCTGGATGGATCGAGAAAAACAGGAAAACCATCGGGATGGATGGCATAAAGGGAATTACCAGCACCGGAGATCCACCCCTCAAAAGTGCAGGCATCGCTTTGGGGATCCATGATTCTATTGTATCGGGGAGAAAAGTACTGCATTATCTTAGTTTAATCATCGACAAAGGTGTGAATGTCTCAGAGCAGTTCATTGATCACGGGACGATATTTTCCCGATGCAGTATTGGGGATGTCCTCTTCCAGATTGAATTCCACCCGCATATCCCCCATTTTTTGATGGATCAGCCGGATCAGAGTTTCCTTGTCAGCATCGGTCAAGGGGTCTGAAACGGTACGGAATAAGATCAGATCTGGTTCTTTCTGAACGATCTGGAATTTGACGAAGTTGCGGTCGATGGCGATGTTGGTATCAAATAGCAAATGCCAGAAATACGCCCAATGCAGGGTCTGTCCGTTCGTGCCGATCAGATAATCACAGGTTCTTCCCATTACTTGGGAGATCATTCTGCTCTTTCTGCCGCAGGGACACTCCTCATCCGAAAATACCGCCTGATCGGCGTTCCAATAGCGGATATAAGGCATGGCGTAGTTATCCAGATCAGTGATAAGGAGTTCGTCTTTATCGTTTGATTCGAGGAGGACCCGCTCCTCTGTAACATGTAAGCCCTTGTGAGCAGCACATTCATAGGCAATGCCGCCGATCTCCCCGCAGCCATATTGATCAAACGAATCTGCCCCAAATACCCGCTTGAATAGATCTCTATGCTGGGGCATAATGGGCTCAGAGGTAGTCAAGATCGCTTTGATACCAAATCTCATCCCTTTGTCATCAAGCTTGCGGGCAAGAGAATATAATGCCTGAGGATAACTGCGGATGAGTTTGACGTCTTTATGGGTAAGAGTATTGACTATTTCGTCAAATAGTTCGGGTCGGGTGTCATAGGCATCATAGGAAACCGAATTACGAAGCAGATCAACGATCATTTTTGACCACTTCTCTTTCCGGGAATGCTTGATCACATGCCCGCCCCAGTAATTCATCACCCGGTCTCCCGGGCGGATCCCCATCCAGTCATAGAACCTCTTGTAACTTCCCCAGACCGAGCTGCGGGTTTGGGCGTCATTGCGCTTGTACAGGATATTGCCGGTGGTTCCCCCGGTCTGGCTGGTCTTGATGCCTTTGATCTGGTGTTCATTTTGGGGCATGAACCGATCGTATTCCGCTTTGATCTGCTCCTTGGTGATGACGGGGAACTCCTGAAGTATGGAAAGATCCCCGACATCATTGGGGTTAATATCTTTAGCGATCATCAGATCCCGAAAGTACGGAACATGCGCATAACAGTGCATGAGCAAGAGTTTGAGTTTGCTGGTCTGAAATGCTCTCATTTCTTCCGGCGAATACCACTGGGTTTGATCATATAATTGATAATACTTCCCTATTTGTTTCCCACTGAGCAGATCAATGAACTTCGTAGTATCTATCATGTCGGTGATCATCTATTTGGCTATCATTGTTTGAAGAAACTCGTTCAGCCGCCTGCCTTGGAGTTGAGCATTGAAATGACGGTTGCAGACATCCAATCCTCCCTGCCTGACATGTTGCATAAGATCATAATCTACAATCCCCTGCTCAAGCTTATCGGCAAAACTCTGTACATCACCCGGTTTAGCCATCAATGCCGATATGCCATCCTGAAGATAACTGCCAATCTCACCCACATCGGTAACAACAACCAGATTGCCTGTAGCAAGATACTCACCCAGCTTGGTGGGAAATCCGCCTTCGGCTTGAATACCTTGGGGACGGGCAAGGGCAAGTACCTTTGATTTGATAAGTAATGGTGGAACATCATCCCGATGTACGTTGCCCATGGTGATTATGCGTCCCGTCAAAGCGTTGTTCTGGGCTTTGCTGATGATCTCTTTGTCATTGCCGCTATCACCGATGATGATCAACCGCCAGTCAGGAAATTTATCCGCTATCGAGACGAACGCATCGACCAATACGCCGACCCCATCTTTGTAGTAGCTTTTATTGCCGATATAGGTAATGCTATTCTCCCTTTCTGCATCAATCCCAAAACGGCGTGCATCGACCGTCATGGGCAGGTGAATAATCCTGATGCCCTTTTTACCATATCGGTGGTGATACTTTTGCAAAGCACTCGTCATGGCGATCACACCATCAAACATCCGGTAATAAATACACTGATACAGAGGTTTATAGATGTGATTACTTGGTTTCCTCCTGATAACGAACCAGGGGTATTCGCTATTTTCCAGGACAAACTTAGTCTTGGACATCCGGCTCAGGAGATAGACCAGAGGGATCAAGGAACTTCTGGCTTGAGCCAGTATTATGATGTCCGTGTGTTTGAGGCGATTTTCCCGGACGAGATGTATGAGACAATTCAAATACCCATAGACCCAGGAGATCATTGTCATCAAAGATGTCTTGGGGCGGTAAACCGAATACGTAGTATATGTGTACCTAACACCGTTAAGTGTCCCTGCTGTTTGGTTTTGGGGGTTATCCCGGTCTTCAGTAGGTTTATAGACCAATACGCTTACGTCATTATCCAACGTAGCCAACACTTCAAGATAGGATCTGATCCGGTTGGTAAGGGCTGTACCGATCGGATATTGATGTCCGGTAATCAGGATTATTTTCACTATGCGCGGGATGATTCTTGTAGGATCTGCTGGTAAAACCCGATGAATAGGTCAGCTATGTTTACATTTTGGCGTTCTTCCAAGAAAGACTCCCGTGCCTTCAACGCCATTGTTTTGGCCGTATCATAGTCATTCAGGATCCTGAGCATCTCTTCTGCCAATGCTTGTACATTACCCCGTTCAACCGTATTGATTCTTCGGTCCGTGTGATTGAACAACTCATCTATGGCACCTACGGAATAAGACACTACGGGATTGCCCAAGAGCAAGCTCTCGGTGATCGTGCCGGGTGAGATGTCGTTGAGTGAAGGAAGTACGCTGATCCGGGCTTGTCTGACGTATGCGAATAATTCATCCCGGGTATCAGTTCTTCCAACAAATGTGACAGCAGAGACCAGATTGAGTTCATTTGTCAATCTTAGGATTTCATGTTTGACTGTTGCGGGGATATCGCCGATGATCAGCAGATTGGCTCTTTCCATTTGGTTTCTGACCATCGCCAGCGCTTTAATGACATCAAATATGCCTTTGTTATATTCTATCCTGCCAAAAAACACGCAATCCCACACTTTCTTCGTATCCGGATACAAGGGATAATCCTCCGCTTTGAAGGGAGTGGGATACTTGTAGATTGACGCATGGTCATTGAAACCACGCACGATCGATCCTGCATAGTCCGAATTGACATTGAAATACTTGGCCGTGCTCAGGATTGCCTTCTCGATCTTTTCTCTCTTTCGAGTCGAACTGGTCATGTTGACATGTGCCATGCAAATAAAGCCCTGGATGCCGATCAATATGGGATAACGACGCCTGAAATCAAAATAAACTGACGAATACAAGGCGTTTTCCGCCCCGATAATATGAATCAGATCTGGCTTGATCTTATTGACGAAATGTCGTATTATGAAGCGATTCAGGATATAGTTGCTGCGTGCATCCAGATTCCAGAGCCAGGGTTTTTTGATGATGGGCACCCGATGGTTGAAGTAATGGTAGTGAACCCCGTCAATCGTAAAATTACGGATCCAGGGAACAAATCGATTCGGGCTTATAATGTGGAGTTCCACGTCCCTGCGTCTTTCAAACTCACTGATCCACATGGATATCCACGGCGCCTGAACGAATACTGGAAGACGAGCAGCACGACATATCTTCTCATTGCTGGAATTACAGATCCAGACGACTTTGAGGGGTTTCTGCCTATCCATCGTTATATCGGAGATCTCCTGAACTTATGTCTCTGACCGGGGCTTTTCCCTGATAAGATGATAGGATAGAGGAACGATGATAAAGATGCTCAAATACATGAACCATCCAGTGATCACCTTCAGGAGCCCCATAGTAATAAAGGTTGAAAGTGAAATGATGTAAAAAAGCCTGTATTCTTCATTTAACACTTTGAGGTTGTTCTTGAATGCTTTTACCAGGAGCAGCAGCAAGGATCCGAATCCCAGTATTCCTGTGGCGCCGAGGAGATACAACCAGTGCAAGTGGTACGCTTCCGGCGGTATTTCGTTTGGGGATCCGGTCAGGGGGCGCTTCAAGAAACCATCCATGATCCAGTATATCCTCTGCAGGCGCAATTCCACCGTCGTCAGCCCCCGGAATTCGGTCTCCGCCTCCACCTCGATCCCTTCCTGAAGTGCCCTTTGGATATCGGTAACTCGTCGTTGGACGTCCTCGGAGGGAGTGATATTGCCGATAAAACTCAGTGACCTGTCGATCACGCCTTCGGGGGTAAAGACGATCATCAGGACGATGATTGCAGATATCAAAATCACCCCCATACCGCGCCTCAGCATGGTTCCGCTATAGATCGATACCAATAGCGCGATCAAGGCCAACAGCAGAGGGGTCGCTATGGAGCTGAAATAAACGGCGAGGATCATTAACATGACCAATCCGAGATACATTGCCTTGTTCAGTGTTCCGGATGACTTGCGATACAGGTAATATACGACCGGCAATAAATAGGGCAATCCGGAGAAGAACCCGTAATTTGAAATGCCGATACGGGTGAAATAAGTAACTTCCTCGGGTGCAACGTCACCACCGCCGCCGACAATCGCTCTAACAGCTAAAGGAAATCTGATCAGACCGATGATGTTCAGAACGCAGGTAAAGGCAATGAAGAGCAGGGTGAAGCGCAGAATGAACCGCAGCGTTTCCTTGGGCAGGTAGTACATCAGGATCTCATGCAACAATACGGACAGGGCGATCGGCAATACCCACCTCTCCAGCCACCACAAGCTGAATAGATTATGGATATAGGATTGGATCATTGTAACGATAATGAACAGGTACAGGTATTGCATCGTCCTCGTAGTGAGGATCGCTGCGCGCACCATCAGGATCCGGATGATCAATAAACCCATCCAGAGATACAGGCTCAGTAGTCCCATCCCAAGAATTCTAATGTCCAGGTTAAACGCCACAACACGGGAGATCATCGCCTGGATGACCACGATCACGATCGCTACCAATATTCTATCTTTTATCATATTTCACCGATCATGGATCTGCCACAACAAGGCAGTCCATTAGCAAACCTCCATTGGGTTACGTGATAGGATCACTGACCCCATAACGGTATTTCAGCGTAAGGTGTTTAAACCCGTCCACTCTTCCCTGCAGCCGGTCAGACCATTGACGAACGATTTCATCGTACTTGGCAGGATTGTGGATACACTTGCCGATGTAGAATATCGATTCTGAATTGACGCTGAACGCCTTTTTATATTCATAGGTAGAATCATATCTGCTCATCCCTCCGCCCATGCACAAATACTGGAATCCTCTGGCTATCAACGCTTTGATCCCCGCGTCCCTTAAAAACCTATTGGGCTTTGTGAAATAGTAATCTTCCAGAGTCCCGGAGAGAAAGCCATAGGCATTGATCCCGTTGTGCAGATACATGTCCGCCGATATTGGCTTGCCCTCGTAGCATGCAAATCCGATGAACAGATTATCGGCAAGCTTGTCTCTCAATGACTGATAGAACTGGTCGGAAAAGAGGTAGAAACTGCTGGCGTTTCTCCGCTGCATCGTATGGAGATATAGGGACTGGAAGATATCAAATTGGGCGGCAGTGATCTCAGAACCAAAGTGGGCGCTGAAAGTAAGACCATATTGCCTGGCTTTTCTGATCGAGGTTCTTACGTCTCTGTGATAGGCGTGTTTCCAGACTTCATCGTAGGAATTGAGATAAAGCAGGACATTATCAAGCGCTTCGATGGGCGGAGCCCAGAAGCAGCGTTTCTCATTTTGCAGCACTGGATTATAGCGGATAAATTCAGCCACGACATAATACTCTTGGCACCATTGCTGCCAGGCATCGGACAGACCTTGAAGAAAGGATCGATCATCGCTGGTGGAAACGACGCCATTGTATCCGTAAGCACCCTGAATGTCGTAATAATCCCGATCCAATTTATAGCCAAGGTCATTGATTCTCCCGAGCAGAAAAGGATACAGCGCTACATTATTGCCACTCCTGAATACAAAGCAGCGTGCTTTGTTATTGTCCATCTCTTCATATAATCGGATGTATTCCGGCAAATAATACACATCCTGCTGCTCGCAAGGCAACAGGGATAGATAATGTTTCCACTTTTCCCGGTTTTCCCAACCAAGAATTTCAAAATCTGGCATCCTTTGCCCTCCCCCTATTCCTTTGACAGATCATACTGCTCAAGAAGCGTTTCAAATTCCTCTCTTAAGATGGAAAGAATTATCATATTTTCAAATCTGCCGTTGACATAGGAAACCCGGCGCAGGATGCCTTCCCGTTTATACCCGCATTTCTCAAGCATCCTCAGCGATCCGGAGTTATCCTCGTGAACCTGTGCCCAGATACGCTCCAGGCCTTTGTCGTGGAAGGCATGCTTGAGGATAAGGACACGGGCGTCGGTGGCATAGCCCTTGCCCCAGTGTTCCTTGGCGCCAATAAAGGTGGGACAATGCCCGGAACGGTTCACCCAATCGATGCTGTTCAGAAAGACGCAACCGATGAATTCGTCCGTGTCCTTGAGACAGATGGCACAACTGACCCCGTTTTTATCAAAGATCTTGTCCTCGATCCATTTCTTCTCATTGAGGGTGGAGGTAAAGAGACGGGTACCGCTGAAGTAGTGGCCGATCTCCCCGTCATTGCGCCACTTGTGCAGGAGTTGATAATCCTCCGGCTCCAAAGCCCGCAGATAAACTCTGATTTTCTTCTTCATCATAACCTCACGCTGCTTGGGATATTGACCAGTCGTGCCGCTACATCCGTGGCAATATCCAATTTACCGCAAATGGCGGAACTAAACATCTGTAATCTATTCATCAGGATCCATGCCGGTCTGGTCATAACCCTTTGATTGTTGGTTTCTTGTAGAAACTTATCTCTTTCCTGTTCATTGGAAAGAAGAATGCAATTGAGCCAATGGTTGGATATTGAGTTGGGCGGCTCGGGGACAAATTCGACCTCAGGAATGTGATCGAAAAACTCCTGATATCTATGAGCCAAATCGCGTTTCCGGGACAGAATATCGGGTAGTGTTTCCATCTGGGCGCAGCCGATGGCGGCATTGATATTGGGCAGTCGGTAGTTGTATCCGGTCATATCATGTTCAAAAAGCCAGGGATGGGGCTTCTTTGCCGTGGTGGTAATATGCTTTGCCAATTTGCCCAGTTCTTCATCATTGGTCAGGATCATCCCGCCGCCGCCGGTGGTGATCGTCTTATTGCCATTGAAACTGAGGATCCCCAGTTTACCATAAGTACCGGTGTGTTGTCCCCTGTAATAACTGCCGATGGATTCGGCGGAGTCCTCCACGACCGGTATATGGTAACGGTCGCAGATCTTGACGATCCGGTCGATCTCGCAGGGATGACCGAAAGTGTGCATGGGTACACAGGCGGAGATTTTTTTCAGTCCACCAATTCCACGAATGTTTACGAATTGGTGGTCATTAGAATTGAAAGGTCGTTGATTTGTGCCGCAGCAAGTTTTTTGTTGAAACCCTCTGTTTGGGTTATGCGTTTCAACAGTGCTGTCTGCGTGTTCTTGGAATTCGTGTAACTCGTGGACCCCCTTATAATAGCAAACTCCATACTCAGTGATCGTGTTCTCAGCAAGCCAGTTTTCAAGCCTATCCGGGGATAATCCCAAGGTTTCTCTATTTATATCAACGAAGACCGGTTCCGCACCGCAATAGGAGATCGCATTGCAGGTAGCGATGAAAGTGAGGGGCTGGGTAATGACCAGATCGCCGGGCTGGACTCCGGCAAGCAGCAGCGCTATATGCAGCGCGGCAGTACCATTGACGGTTGCCACTGCCTTTCTGGTTCCCGTGTATTCATGAACCATTTCCTCAAACCGGTCAACGTATTTGCCGACGGAGGACACGAAGGTGCTATCAATGCAATCCATGACATACTTCTTTTCGGTGCCACCGAAGTGGGGTTCATGGAGCGGGATGAGGTCGCGGTTGGGATACAGCGAGCGGATAAAGTCGATTATTGTCCTATAGTCCATTTAACCATTTCCCCGGTTTTGATGGTTTCAATCAAGAATTGAAAATGGAGAATTGGGAATTATGGTTTGATCTCATTATGGTTCTGCTCTTCAGATGTTTTGATGATGGCAGTTGAAATACGGATGATCTCCTGAATATCTTTATAGATATCTTCAGTTACTCCAAATAGCCAGAAGCGATCAGTTGCCTTATCCAGTATTCAGTCTCCTGGGCTTCTTTCAACGATATCGAGAGCTTATGGATAAAGTCGGCTCTGGATTGAGTTTCGATTGTTACATTAACATTTGCTCCGAATGATGTACTGGAACGTAGCAATTGCTATGATATGACGAACTCTTTCTTAGTCAGGGTCAATTGTTTGTGCATATTTACGATCTTCAAGGCAAAATCAAAGGTTTTGTCTTTTATCAGAATTTGCTTGGCCATTAACTCCCAATCCTCTATTCTCCATTCTCAATTGCTTGATCAATCGTGGACAACATCATTTGCCAAAGATCCCAGAAGTTCGGTTCTCGAGAATTAACCGGGTCTGGTGATAACTTAAAACAAGCGATATCGCCCGGGTAAGGATCGATGCTATGACCACACCGGTTACACCCAATGAAGTCCTGCCCAGCAATATGGCGGTGACAATAAAGATAACGCATCCCGCCCAGATGAGATACACCGAAAGTTGCAATTTACCCGAGCCATTGATAAACTGGCTGTATGGAGATAGAAAAACATTGATTATAAAGAATATTGCCATTGCGGCAGAAATCTGGTAGGGGATCATTACCAGGTCACCTACCCACACCCGATATGCCAAAGGCGAGGCAATGAGCATTACAAGAACCAGGAGCGCTTGGTAAAATGACCACATATTCAATTTTTTGATCGCTCTTTTTGCCCATGCAAAGTCCTTTTTCGCCAGTGCATCGGTAAAACTCGACCATAGAGGAGTCATCAGGATCGTATTGAGTAGAAGCGCCAGTTTGAAATACCGGAAACTGATGTTGTATTGGGTCACTTCTGTGGGTCCCATCAATTGGATGATGATAAATGACGAACTGGCATTGATGATAACCCCGCCGATCTGCACAATGAAAAACTTGATCCCCAATGACAGGATATCCCGGGAAACAGAGAAATCCACAAACCCGATAGCAGGCCTGATATGGGAATATCCATAACGGAAAAGGATCACCCCGCCTGCCAAATATGCCAAAACGGGAAGCAAGCTGAGAATCATGCCAGCCGACAAAAGCGGCGGTAGAGAGGTAGAGCGAAGGAAATAAATACAGATTAAGCCCATCAGTTGTCCCAGTACAGGGAAGCTGGAGGCAAAGGCGGATTTTTGGACAGCAAACAGGATCGGCTGGATCAATTGCACAATGAAACGGATGCAGAAAAAGATAAAGACAATGCTGCCCAGCATACTCAATTCTGAGTGACTGATGAAGTGAACGTTGAGGATTTTACTCCAAGGCAAAAATCCACTGATGGCAAAGAAAATAGTGGAGATGGGTATAAAGATCAATGTCATCAATGCGTAGGATGTACTCACATACTTTCTTGCCCGTGTAATATCTTCTACGGCAAGGGCTTCCGCCAGTTTGTTACGCAAGCCGTTGCCCAAACCAACATCAAAGAGGTTAAACCAGGCAAGAAATGAAGTAAGCGCTATCCAGACACCATAACGCTCGGCATCTAAATAGTCGATCAGAATCGGCACATAGAGGATATTGACCAGAATACCGGTCACTCTGATGACCGAACCCCAGATGATATTCTTTTTGACGGTGCGTGTACGTTCGTTCCTACTCACAAAGAATCGGTTATAATGATGCTTGATCAGTTTGATCATAATGGCTGAAACGTGCTATAGATTATAGATCCGACTTTTATATTTGGCAAGGTTTTCGGATTTGCTGAACCAGGCGATCGTACGTTGCAATCCCTCCCGGATGGATATCTCTGGCACGAAGCCAGTTAGTTCATAAAGTTTGGCATTATCGCACCACAGACGGAAGACCTCTGATTTTTCTGGCCTTATCCGCTGTTCATCCACTATGAATATCACGTCGCTATTCATGATATCTTTGACCATTTCAAGGGTTTGCATGACCGATATCTCATAGTTTGACCCGATATTTACCACCTCCCCGATGGCTTTGTCGCATCCGGCTATTTCCACAAAACCACGGCAGGTATCTTCCACGTAAGTAAAATCTCGGGTAGGCGTGACATCCCCAAGGGAGATGGATTTGATCCCGGAGGCGATCTGGGATATGATGGTGGAGATCACTGCCCGGGCGGACTGGCGCGGACCATAAGTATTGAAGGGACGGGCAATTGTTATGGGCAAGCCAAAGGCATTGTAAAAACTCATGGCAATGGCATCCGCCCCGATTTTCGATGCGCTGTAAGGAGACTGAGGTTGAAGAGGGTGCTTTTCATCGATCGGCACATATTGGGCTGTTCCATATACTTCGCTGGTCGAGGTGCAGATAATCCTCTGAACTCCAGCATCGCGAGCGGCATGACAAATATTGAGCGTCCCCCTGACATTTGTATCCACATAGCTATCGGGAGCGATGTATGAGTACGGGATAGCGATGAGCGCGGCAAGATGGAAAATGACATCCACATCTTTGACGATCTGACGGCAGAGATTGGGGTCACGGATATCTCCACACACAATTTCCAGATTATCTTGAGGATTGATATCCTCGAGCCATCCCCAATAATTGAAGGAATTGTAATATGAAAGGGCTCTTACCTCATATCCCTTATCGAGGAGCAATTCTGTCAAATGGGAACCGATAAAGCCATCGGCGCCGGTTACTAATGCTTTCATGAGAAGCTTTCCTTATAAACCTGTTGCGCTTTTTCATAATCATCGGGTCTGCCGATATCGAGCCAGTATTCTTTTATGGGGTAGTGAGTTATCGGCATTCCCCGGGCAAGCATATTTAGGATCAAAGTATCCATATTGTAGCGTTCATCCGACGGTACAATCTGGAGTAATTCGGGCTTGAAGATATATATCCCGGCCAAGATAGTTGTCCGGATATCCGGTTTTTCGTCGATACCGGTCACATAGTCACCGTCAAAAAAGATGTTTCCAAATTGGAACGGTGTGATAATCTCTTTGGTACCGATGGTGAGGAGAGAATTCTTACTCAAGGCAAAATCATACATATTACGGTAGCTGAGCAAGGTCAGTATATCCCCGTTCATCACCAAAAAGGGTTCTTCTGACATTTCTGACTCCAAAAGCTTGACCGGCCCCACCGTACCTAATGGTTTTTCTTCCTTGCTGATATGGAGTTTGACGCCATATTGAGAGCCATCGCCGAAGAAGTTCTCAATATAGGCAGATTTGTAGTTGGTCGCCAGGTAGATCTCGTTAAAACCATTATCCCTGAGGTGTTCTACTTGAATCTCCAACACCGCTTTCTCACCTATCGGCAGAAGCGGTTTGGGTATGGCTTCCGTAAAGGGCTTCAGCCGAGTGCCCAGCCCGCCGGATAATATTATTGCTTTCATCTCCACCTAATCCTGATTTGGTAGTTCAGTTTTGTTTTGATCATAATCAATCCGCAATAAGTACTGATCACCTGATTGATATTGTACTGGCAGGCGGTGACTGTTTTGCGGTTCCAGAAGCGCTACTTGCCTGCCAGAGTTGAATTTCTCGGCAAACATCGCTGTATTTGTACCTGAGTAATAGACATGCGAGAATCCATCAGCTTTCAATGATGCCATTAGTTCCTCTACATCTGATATAAGATAGACATACTTCTTCTTCAGAAAAGGTCGCGGGACATAGAACCCATTGCCATAGTCCAAAGTAACAATCCTGGCGGCAGGATCCATATCCGAAACGTGGGCAAGCATCCCTGGATTCATGTGTGTGCCATTATTGAAGAGGACTTGCTCCAAGTATTGTTGCTTGGAGATTGAACCACTTAGGTATTTGATCTGACGATCAATCTTGGAATACGACACATTCATAGTCAAAACCATCGCCAATATACAGGCGGTTACAACAGGTAGTGTAATCCTCCTTCCAATAATGCGGTTCATATGAGCAAGACCAATAGCTCCGGCTGCAGTCATTAAGCCAATCGCCGGCAGGAAGTGACGGGGGAAAGGCCAGACAGACCAGCAGATAGCCATCGAAAGCAGGACAAAATAGACCACAAAAACGACGATGAGTTGCCTTTTTAGCTGGCTTATCCGGCGAAAGCAATAAAGCAAAAAGGGCAAGAACATCACAGGCAGAAAACCTATGGCGCGGTCAGCATAGGATATGGGTCTGATCAAAAAATCACGGTAGAAGACCATGTTGTAAATAAAGCGGAAATAATCCCATCCCGTTTTGTAGATATTAAATCCCTCTCCCTCAACTATTCCAGGATTGCTGAGAAAAGGGAAGAACGGATCACGTACCATCAAGAGTGACTTGATATAGGACGGCGATCCGACCGCCAGGGTGATAACCGAAAAGACAAAAATCGTCCCTATAACCTTCCAGAATTTTCTCTTGCGGACCAAGTCGATGATGAATATGACCACAGCCGCAAAGGTTAAAGCGATCAAACCGTGATACTTGCTGCCAACGGCAAAACCAAGAAAGACAGCAGATAAATAGAGATCCTTGCGGACAGCTCCACGTATGTACTTGATAAACAGCACCCAGAAAGACAATTCAAACATGGTAAAGCCCAGATCGAGTTTGGCGCTGTAGATCAACCAGGACAGAGTCGGCATTGTATAAAAAATGATCGCCATCACCAGTGAGACCTGGCGGGAAGCGAAATTGCGGCTGATCACATAGACCGCCAGCATACTCAACATCCCGCAAAGCCAACCGAGTATCAATTGGGATAATATCTCCGATTCCAGCAGTAATCCAAAAACCGAGAGCATGTACATGTTCTGCGGCAGATTACTGGAAAGATAATCCACCGAGACCTGTCGGTTCAAAATCGAGCCGTTTTCGATATACAATTTTGGTATACCCAGGTACCATGAAGTGGAGTCGCCGTCCAATACAGGCGTCAGACAGTTCATCAACCTGAATAGCGCATACAAGATAAACACCGCAAGGACAGCCCAATATGCAGGTAAAATCCGCTTTCTCGCCCCCCATACTCCCGATAGCAAAGCACGTAACTGCCGCCATCCACCAAAGTAAAGCGACAAAGGCAAGATAACTGAGATATAAAGGATCACCGGCAAACGATACAGCATCCCAGTCAACCCCAACAGCAGCATATAAAGCGCCGTGATTCCCAGGCCTCCAGTCACTGACAGCAGCACGGATTCAGCCATCGAACCGTGAACGTAACCCAAAGCGCTGAGCATTCTGCGCCCCAGAAGGTAGCACAATATGCTGATAAGAAGCAGATAGATCAGGTTATGCATCTTAGGATCCTGCCAGACGCATCAGTGATTGGACATAACTGGTTATCTTGTCCGAGAACATGATCATTCCGAGAACAAAAGCATATGCCACAAAGAGGACTCTGTATATAAGGGTGGTCAGCCGGCTGGCTTTCTTAACCAACATCCTCATTTCCGTAAGCCCAGCCACAGGTAGAATATCGGCTTCATGATGTCCCACCAGTCCACAAATGGTCTTATTTTGGTATATTCAGCCCCCTTCTGATTGACGATGCTTTTCTTGACCCGCGGATAGATCTTGGATATGGGCACTTCTTTGTATCGATACTTGCGCCCTTTGGTAACCTTGAAAAAGAGGTAAATTTCCAATGCATACCGGTCAAGCCATTCCTGGTTGATATCAATATCGGGATCATCAAGAATACTGAGCCGAAAAGCCCGGAAACCTTCCATAGAATCAGTAATTTTTCGGAAGGTGATGATCGTGAGGAATAAAGCGATCAATTTGACCATGAAAAGCCGGAAAAGCGGAGTATGATCCCGGCGGCTCCCAGGCAAATACCGGGAACCCTGCACATAATCCGCCCGTCCGGAAAGGATCGGTTCTACCAGCCGCGGTACTTCGGCGATGGTGTTCTTGTCATTGCCCGGAATCAATGCCACTGCTTTGTATCCCTTCATTAGCGCATAATTACAGGCCGTGCGGATGAGGACGCCGATACCCCGATTGGTCTCATGCCGCAACAGCGTAAAACTGAAATCCTTGATCATATCAAGGGAATTATCTGTAGAGCCGTCGTCAACCACCAGAATATCAATCGGAAAGTTTGGTGGAGTACTTTGCATTGTTCTAAGTAATCGGTCGCCGTTGTTGTAAGTTCCCACTACCAACAGGCAATCCCTGTGCTCCAGTTTATCCCTGATCATTCATGCTCCTTCGCAACGGTGTAAATATCAATACTGAGAACAGATAATTCATCACTGTGGTAACCGGAACCACCATAAATACCAGCACCCAATTCTCAAATTCCAAGAACTTCCTAAGCACTGCCAATAGCGCTGTGCCAAAGCCCAGAGTGAAGATATAGGATCCATAAAACAAGAACAAACTTCTTAGTGTCCGACCCGCCTGAAATGTAAATCTGGCATTCAATAGATAGGATATGAAGATGGTTGTCACGTAGATTAAAACATAGGTGATGATCAGCGGTGTTACGAGTACCTTGAGGAAGTAGTAACTGAGCAGAAGGGACAAAACAGTGACTAAGCCGCCTACTATCAGGAAACGGCTGAACTGCATCACCCGGTGCCGGTATTGTTCAAACACGGACACTAGTCCACTCATCATTGAAAACCGTTCAATAGGTCTATGATATACTGTGTATCCTCATCGGATTGCACTTGACTGATCGGCAGGGACAACACTTCATTATGTATCTGTTCCGTTATCGGATAACTGCCCGGGAAATATCCCTGATATGCCTTCTGTCTGTGCGGTGGAATGGGATAATGAATAATCGTTTCCACGCCATTTTCTGTTAGATACTGCTGGAGTCTATCCCGCTGAGGATGCCTGATCACATAGAGGTGCCAGACATGGGACGAATTGTCGGTGATGGGCAGGGACGCATCGGTCAATTTCGGGAGGATGATCAGCGGATGATTTATACCAACATCATACATTGCCGCAATTTGGCGCCGGCGTTCGTTCTCTTCATCAAGATACCTCAGTTTGATCCTCAGAAACGCCGCCTGAAGTTCATCCAGCCGGGAATTGAGTCCTTGAACGTTGTGGATGTATTTCTGATGTGAACCGTAATTACTCATAGCCCTGATGATCTGTGCCTGTTCCTCGTCATTGGTTGTGACCGCACCACCATCACCCAAAGCCCCCAACAACTTGCCGGGATAAAAACTGTGTCCCGCGGCTTGACCGATCGACCCGGTGCGCTTTCCCCTGTAAATACAACCATGTGCCTGGGCATTGTCTTCAATGAGGATCAAACCGTAGCGATGAATGATCTCCTCCAAAGCTGGTGTAATAGCATTTTGTCCGTACAGATGGACAGCCATTATTGCTCTGGTTCTGCTGCTTATTTTCGCTTCTACCCGTTCAGGATCGATATTGTAAGACAAAATGTCCGGATCCACCAGAATGGGCGTTAAATCATTTTCAGTAATAGCCAGGATCGAGGCAATGAATGTATTTGCCGGGACAATGACCTCATCCCCCGGCTTCATTTTCCCCATGTGTAGATATGCCCGCATGATCACGCGGAGCGCATCCAGTCCATTGGCTACGCCGATACTATGTTTACAGCCGATGTAAGCAGCATATTCTTCATCGAATGCTTTGTATTCGATTCCTTGAATAAATATACCGGAAGCAAGCACCCGCTGAAACGCTTCAACCATCTCAGGCGCGCGGCGAGCACAGATTGCGGAAATATCGAGAAACTTGACCTTCCTCATTGCTTCAATTCGTATTGACCTCTGAGCGGCCAATCATTGTAAGCCATTTGTAATGCTGTGTGAAACCGTTCGTAATATACAGGATCGATTTGGTAAAATGACAGGAAATCCGCCTTGTTCTTTCGCCAGGCATCAGCAAGCAAAACAAAATAATAACTCTTATCATCCTCAGATATGCAGATGTGCCCTTTACGTTCCAGGATTTTCCAAACCCGTTCGTTTTCTTTGATCACATTATAGACAATCACATTGCGCTTCAGGATGTTAAAGCTCATGTCACTCATCAGGATATCAGCAATTTTGGGGACCTGTTTGTTATTTGTTCTCTCAAAAACCCAACTGCCTATCTCAAGGGAAAAGCGATTGATCTTGCCCAAGCGATAAGTTCCCTTGACCAAACCATCCTCAAGAAAGACAAAGAACAATTCCTGCCCAGCGATCTCACGTTTTTTGTATTCGGTAATCCACTGCTGCTGAAACTCTATGTCCTGAGGAGTGGGATTGATGTATCTATCTCGCTGGGGTGCGGTTCTGATCCTCACAATATCCCCAGCATCAGTCACTTCAACCAGTCGAACTTCGATATTATCAACCTTGATGCTAAGCATTTTTCCTCCTGTACACGAAGATTTCATCTTATCTTATCGCCCAAAATAGTTTTACATCAGCGGTTAATGATGCGGTCAATTGTTTCCACGGTGTACAAGGAACCCTGTCTCTGCTCCTGTAAGATCGTGCTGATGTACTTAGCCAAGATAGTGAGAGTCAGGAAAATTCCCGAGAAACCCATTGATAGGAAGAGCATCGTCGTTGTCCAACCGGAAATAATCGGCAGCCCGCTGATATAGGCAATCAACGCATAAATCCCGATCGTTGCAGAAATGATCATCGACAACACAGAAAACAACATGGCTATATGAATGCCAATATTGGAAAAAACGACGAAGACATCAGTTGCCAAGGTGGTCTTCTGCAAGAGGGTCATCTCGTTCTTATCCGTTGTGCCGGAGATAGGCTTGTAGACAACCGCTGCTGTGGGAAAACCGCAATACTTATACAGCACCTTGCGGTATCTGATCTTGCCGCGCTCCAGCAGTGCCCGGTTCAGTGCTTTGCGTGAGACGATCTTCGCCGTCTCCGTCGAGGTCTCCACATTCAGGTAAGAAAGTTTGTTGAGCAGCCAATAGAACAAGCGTGAGCGTGTCTTGGTCTTGTTTTTGGGAAAAGCAAAGACTACATCGAAACCACTGACACATTTATCATACAACTGCACGATTATGTCCCAGGTGAAGTCGGGACGGGTGGTCTCGATCTCAAAAACGAAGTCACCAATCGCCAGATCGGTTCCAGCCAGCATCGCCAATTCCCGGCGATGATGCCATGCCAAGTTCAGTACGGTCAGATTGCCTTTTATACCAGCGCCAGCGGCTTTGATCTGTGCCTTGGTGTTGTCATCGCTATGATCGTTGACCAAGATTATCTCATAAGTCTCAAACTTCTGGGCTGCGGCTTGATCCAAACTCTTGATAAACTCTTGGATAACCTTTTCGGCATTATAGACATAGGCCACGAATGATACGAATGATTTCTCACGCATTACAGTACCTCATCAAGATCGTAAACAGTGTTGATCTTGCCCGAAAGAACGGAAACGAACCTCGGGCTCTGTGAGAACTCCCGGATGACCGTGGGTCGGGAATCGTCAAGTTCGGAAGCAAGTAAGATCGGTTTGATGGCAAAGAGCGACTCTTTGTATTCCATTTCCAAGCGGGGATCAAGATAGAGTCGGGCCAATTGATGCATATATCCCCAAGCGGTATGTGGACGTGCCGGACAAGTATTGCAATTCTGCAGAAATTCGGGGGTGCAGTATGTATTAACCTGCTGGCAGGCAAAGCGGGGTAATTGCTCATAAGAGGTAATGTGTGGAGTAAAAGTGACGGAAGTCAATGAATACAAGCCATCAACACCGAATGGCATGACCGAGAAAAAAGGACCGTCCATGACAGTAATGCCGACGCTGTCGAGGGCTGGATTAGGTTTACATAAGGCGATCTCGCAGATCTCATACTTGATACGGAACTTCTCAAAGCCGAAGCGTTCCAACAATTGATTTACGCTGGCATAGGTGGCATTTAGTACGTAGGGAACACTGACGAGTGATCCATCATTGAGAATAAGCTGATAGCGATCGTTGGAGATGTCGATCCCTTCGATCCGGCAGCTGAACTGGAAGGTAATATTAGTCCGCTGTCGTAAGCGTTCTGCATACCAATCCCTGATCAGAAAAGCGTCAAAGGCATACTCCTCGGTCTCAAAAGCCGCTTCCACCATCCCCCCTTGAAAGTACTCGGAGGCATCTATCTCCCGGCAGGGAATGCCGGTAGAGGAGCAGAACTTCCGAAATTGAGTCCCGCTGGTAAAGGAAAACTTGGCGGATATGGCATAGATCTTTTTGAATTTGCCGTTAATAGCAAAACTAAAGTCCCTGTTAAAACGTCGAAAATAATAGGCGGATTTGGCGGCGGTGGATACACTGCGGGGGTAGTGGTATCCATTGTGGACACGCGCTTGGTTTACATAAGAACCCCTGCCGAATGATTCCGGATCGCAATCGATGATCATGACACGTTGCCCTTTGCGCGAAAGCATATCCGCAGCATAAAGCCCGTAAATGCCGGTACCGATGATCAGGACATCGGTTTCTCCAGTATTTGATAATCTATGCATAAGCGTTATCCGCCCTTATTCACTTATGCTTAATCATCGCTAATGCCTGTTCCAGATCCTCGATCAGATCTTCCACATCCTCGATTCCTACCGATAGCCGAACCAGATCATCGGTGATCCCGGCTCTGAGTTTTGCCTCTTGGGCAACCTTGGCATGAGTCATGGATGCTGGATGCTGGATCAGCGTTTCCACGCCGCCAAGAGAAACTGCAAGAATCGCAACCTTGACATTATCCATTACTGTCCTGCCCGCCTCAAGGCCACCCTTGAGTCCAAATGAGATCATCGCTCCCGGTCCCTTCTGCTGCCTTTTTGCCAAATCAAACTGCGGATGCGAGGACAGTCCGGGATATCTGACCCAGGCGACCTGAGGATGCGCGTCCAGATAGGATGCGATCTTCATGGCATTATCCTGCGCCCGGTCGATCCGGATGGAAAGCGTCTTTAAGCCCCGGATTACCAGAAATGCCTGATGCGGATCCATATTAGGACCCATATTGGTCATGACGCCATACATCAACTTGTGGTCTTCCTCGGTCTTTGCCACGATGACGCCGCCGACCACATCAGCATGACCATTGATAAACTTGGTAATAGAATGCAGGACAATATCTGCACCCAGTTCCAGCGGCCTCTGCAGGTAAGGCGAACAGAAGGTATTATCCACTACCAGTTTGATCCCATATTTTCGGGCAATGACGGCGCACGCGGCGATGTCGGTAATGGAGATGGTTGGATTTGCCGGGGTTTCTATGAACAGAAGCTTTGTATTGGGACGGATGGCTTGTGCGACCAGTTCTATCTTGCTTGTATCAACGAAAGTCGCTTCCACCCCAAACCTCGATAACAACTTCTCCAGGACAGTGCGGGAAGCTCCATAAACGGCATCGGTGGATACGATATGACTACCGTTTCCAAGGTAGGACATATAAACTGTGGTTATCGCTCCCATCCCACTGGCAGTGGCGATCCCGCCCAATCCGCCTTCGAGAACAGCGACCGCATTTTCGAGGTGACGGATCGTGGGATTGCCCAAACGGGTATAGATATAGCCATCGCTCTGTCCGGCAAAGCAATCCGCTCCGTCCTGGGCATTGCTAAAAGCAAAAGTGGATGTCTGGTAGATTGGTGAACTCACCGCCTTCAGAGTATCAGGTTTCTGACCTCCGTGAATCAGTAAAGTTTCAAATCTGGCTTCTCTTTTCATGGTAAATCCTTCTTGCTTTGCCGATCTGGCTCCCGTCGCGCTGTCATTGTGATGAACATTATTGGACACAGCTTCGCCTCGTCGCTTATGCGCACAGGGATCCGGTACCGCATCCAGATACGAATATTGCCACCGCAGTCCTTCCACCGTGATGACAACATCAGTATCTAAATTGGTGCTATTGTCCCCATATTGTCAATTTTCATGTCCGTTCTGCCAGATAGCAGAATAAGACTAATCGATAGTAGGTTTCCCTCCCTTAAATTTGCCTCTATCATCATGTGTTTCAATCATCTCTTCCCTTAACTACTATGTCGGCTCAAGAGGACGATAACGCGGTTTCTGTCAAATGATTTTTTCCAAACTCATGATCGAGATTAGGAAATGGACGTCAATAGATGAACTGAGGGCAGATTATTATAGGGAAACAGGGTCATCTGTAGCATAACACTACGATGCCGTATGTGGAAGAGGATTCCGATGCCCATGATAATACAGCACTGCAGGACATTCCTCGAACCTATTCTGTCATGGAGTCAATCACCGGGAAAGAGACTTGTCCTCCTTGCTTGATAACCTTAGTATAACCTTACGACCGTAAGGTTATACTAAGGTTATGGAGCAGGAAGAATTCAAGCGGAAACACCAGTCCGCTTGTATCTGATCATTCACGAGACCGGCGAATAATTCAAAGTGATTGACATTACTGCTGTAGGCAAACCAACTGCCATACAAAATCCGATATCACAACGGCTAGCGTTGGAATAAAGAGACGGTACTTCAATATCACATTCCCGATTTATGGTGATTCCGTTATGTGCAATTCTCTTTTAAGAAAGTATGGGGATACCTGACCCGACATCCTGGCAATTCTGACCCCTATAAATTCAGTGCGGTATGATCAGGCTTCCATATTGACTTTCCTATGGATCATCATGCCTAAATGATAACATATTGCCCGGATAGATTGCTGGCAATGGCTGGATTCCATCCATACTCCGATCCAAAGGTGCAACGCACTTTTCAGTCATCCGGGCTCGGGCGCGGTGCGTCGGACACCGCTATAAAAAAAGCAGCATGACCGATCAAAGCCATGCTGCCGTATTGGTGATTAGCTGATAAATCTTACTTCATCAGGATCATTTTCTTGGTCGAGGAGTAAGCGCCGGCTTTCATCTTGTAGAAATAGACGCCGCTGCTGATGCTGCGACCGTTCTCATCCACGCCGTTCCAGACAACGCTGTGGTTGCCGGCGGCTCTGGTTTCGTTGACGAGGGTGCGGACTAACTGACCCTTGACGTTGTAGATCTCGATGGTGACGGGAGTGGCTTCCTTCACGCTGTAGCGGATGGTCGTCTCCGGATTGAAGGGATTGGGATAGTTGCCCTGCAGTTCGGTCAGAACCACGGGAACGGTCACATCTTCATTGGAGACGGTTCCTTCCACCTTGACCTGGTCGATGAACCAGACATACCAGAGACCATCGTTAGCAGGACCATCCGTGGCATGCCAGGCAAGTTTGATGTTCTGGCCGGCGTAGGCGGTGAGCGGAATGGTCAAGACGTCGGTGTAAGTCGTCCAGCCGCCGGTTAGAGCAGTGGCATTCCAAAGGGTTGTCCAAATCTGACCGTTGTTGGTGCTGACTTTCACGTAGTAGTTGTCTAGGTAGGTCGAGCCGCGGAAGACGTGAGTCTTGAAGGTAAGGTTGGCATTTGCCGGGCAGGCAAATTGCGGAGTGATCAGCCATTCATCCTGATGAGCATAATCCCACCAGATTCCGGCATGCCAGGTTCCTTCGGGCGGAACGATAGGCGGGGTCAAATTGATAGTTCCGACTCTGCACCAGGTGGGAAGGACGCCGCTGGTTCCGGCGGCACCGGTATTGGTGATGACCTGAGTCCAACCGGTGGGCGGGAAGGTGGTGCTTTCGAAGCCCTCTTGCAATGCGACAACCTGACTGGAGGGTTGCAGGATGAAGTTCACGGTCGTCGTCTGACCAGTGACGACAATGATACCGGTTTGTGTGCCAGTAAGATAACCAGTAGCGTTTGCCGTCACGGTATAAGCTCCGGTAGGAACTTGCATGCTATAGGCACCGCTGGCATTAGTGGTGGCAGTAGCAGTTCCGGCTGTAATGGTAGCGCCGACGATCGGTTGCTGTTGAGGATTGCGAACGATACCGGCAATGGTGCCGATCTGAGTTACCTTGGTGACTGGATTGGAGATACTCGGAATGGACATGACATCGCCGGTGTAAACCGCTTTGACTGCCCATTTATAGACGCCATCCGGAACCTGAGCCCAACCAGCGTCGGTGTAAGCGGTGGCAGTGATCTGTTGAGCGGTCAATAGATTCCAAGATGCTTCATTTTGTTCCTGGCCCTGCTGCAGACGCCAGACCCTGTATCCGGTCAGGACGCGCGGCTCATTCCGGTACTCAGGAACGGTGAGAACGGGTTCGACCAGTTCAGGATTGGCGGCTTTGGCGCGGCTGTTGACCATAGGAATGTCAAGATTGTATCCAGCGACAAAACGAGGAGTGGCGCTGGCGCTTCTATGGGTCATGGCTTCCAAGGGGAAGCGGAGAGTAGTGGTGGGGTTACCGACGAAGACATCATCGATGAACCAGACATACCACAGTCCATCGTTGGCAGGACCATCCGTGGCATGCCAGGCGAGTTTGATCTGCTGTCCAGTATAAGCACTCAAGGGGATAGTAATGGGAGTGGCATAGTAGTTCCAACCCCCCGTTAGTGCCGAGGCATTCCACAGCGTTGTCCAGGTTGAGCCACCGGTGGTGCTTACCTTTACATAATAGTGATCCTGATACGTTGATCCCAGGAACACGTAAGACCAGAAGACCAAACTGGCATTGGGAGGGCAACCAAATTCAGGCGTGATCAGCCATTCGTCCTGATGAGCATAATCCCACCAGAGACCGGCTTGCCAGGAACCACCATGCGGAGGAACCGGAGGAGTAAGGGCAACCGTTCCAAAACGGCACCAGGTGGGAAATACACCCATTGTGCCCGCTGGACCGGTATTGGTGATGACCTGAGTCCAACCGGTGGGCGGGAAGGTGGTGCTCTCAAAGCCCTCGGAGAGGTCGATGGCATTAGGATCGGGAGGCAGCCAGGTTACGTTGACCACGGTATTGTTTTGTGCTTGCGCGGCTTGGACGTTGATGGGCGGGAAGGCAAGTTCGTTCAAGGTGATGGTGCCCATATTGACGTTGGTCGGGCCTACCTGCACGGTTCCGGTGGCGGGTTGATAGCCGGGCTGGTTGATGGTATAATTGTAAGTATGTCCGGAATAGACACCATTGATCGTAAATACACCGGCAGCATTGGTGACGGCGTTGTAGGGCGCATATCCCGTAAGGGCTACAGTTGCTCCAGCCAGTCCGACGCCAGGTTGATCGCTGCCGACCACGGTTCCCGTCACCTGGACGTTTGCCAATTGGGTCAAGGTGAAGTTCAGCGTGGTATTCTGATTTTCCACGATCACTGCCGGCAGGGTCTGATCCTGATAACCATGCTTGGATGCGGTCACCTGATACGTTCCTACCGGAAGGTGCGAGAAATTGTATTGTCCATTGGCGTTGGTAGTGGTGCTGTGAACAGTTCCCACCACAGTTACAGTGGCTCCAGCCAGAGGATTTCTGGTGGTACTGCTGACCACTCCACTCAATGAACCCATTCCACCGATCTGCATTATAAAACGGGTATTGGCACGGTCGACGGAAGTGGTTCCGGTCGTGGCGTTAATCGCCGGTGCGGTGTCGCTCTGGAAACGCAGCGCGGTATTTACTCCGGTGGTCGGAGTAAAAAAGACGGATGCATTCTGAGTATAAGGGCCTGGGATCAGGCTTGTAACGATATCTACAAGGATATTGGACACGCCGTCCCAGATAAAGGGAGTTGTAAATGTATGGACGTTCCAGCCTACTACAGGTAGGAAGTCCGGATGAGTCCAGACGGTAGTATAATCACCGACCTCAAAGGTGGTGGTCAGGGCCGTCTGGGTCGTATTTTTCAGGCGGATGGTATAGTTCGGCATGTTGACGCAGGTATTAAGCGCTTGGACGTTATAAGCGATACCGGTGATTGCACCGGAAGCGCCGCCATTATCTATAATGTCGGACACGCGATACAGGTATTGCTGACGGAAGTTCTTCCAATAGGTTCCATAAGGAGTAGGAGGACTAGTGGGTGCGTTGAATTGGGTTCCCGCTCCGATGGTGATCACAGTTTGGCCTGCTTCCATGACGGTAATGATCAGGTTTGGCGTTTGATCATTAATAGGATTTTGATCGCCAGGCAGGATCACTTTGCCGTAGAGGAAGGTCGGTCCGACGGTAGTGGGTGTCCAGGGAATGGAGAACTGCAACAGTTCATTGGGAGCGATCGTAGTGCCGGCGACTGAGCCGATCTCGATGTCACCTTGGCGGTAGAGTATTACCTGGTAGGTATTTTGAGTTTGAGAGCCGCGGTTACGAACGGAGATGGTATAGGTCGATGCTTGTCCCTGAGTGGGTGTGGTGTTACCTGTTACGCCGAGGGCAGCAAGGTCATTGGCGACAGCCACGACGGGGTTGAATTCATAGATCGTACCCTGAGCCGGAAATTGATTGATACTGATGTTTTCGGTGGTCATGGAAACTGTGGCGGGTGGTCCGGGGGTAACGCTATAATACCAATTGGCACCACCGGGGACCATATTGATGCCGATGGAGGCAGAGGCGCTTGCCGGTGTGCCGGTGGATGGACCGTAGATCAATTCGATCTTGCCGTTTTCATGAAGCCGGGCTTGGAAATTAAACTGATTAGTGGCAAGGTAATTCCATTTGGCGTTCGTGAACTGAACGGTGAATACACGGTTCGGAGTGGTCCCTGCGGTCAGGTGTTGCACCGTTCCAGCATTCATGTTCAGGTCATCCCAAAGGGGTGCGATAATTGGACGATTGACGGTAGAAGCGAGGCCGTTGGTCAGAAGGTTGAGGGTATGGGCAGCGCCCAGCCCCACCCAGCCGTTGGATGAGACCTTCACCACTGAGTAGGAGGCATCTCCATAAGGGAAGGTAAAGCCGATGGGTATCTCTGCGGATAGCGCATCGTCTACGTGAATAGACGAGATCGGTGTCCCTGTAATCGTTGAGTAGGTTCCGGTGGTGGCTTGGAAAGTGTAAAAATCACCAAGTCCTGCCCCCGCGACACCAAACACGGTTAACATTACCATGAGTAACGGTAATCTCTTCATAAGTGTTCTCCTTTGTTAAGCATATTATGCTGAGCATTGTTTCATTTACCGCCTCTGCGGCACCTATGTAATCTTCTCCATGGGTTCATAACAAGCGTCGTAAATCACTGTCTTTTATGAGTCCTGGGCGGTTTTTCACTCTATACAACTATCCCGATCACCGATGCAATCAGAATCCTGCGTGAACTCTGAAGTAAGGGGCATAATCTGTCAAGAAAAACTTTGTGTCTGGTGGATTTGGGTGAGGATTTCTTCTCTCAGCGCTGCCGAAACGCCCCAAAAATCCAATCCTCTCTTTTGATGTATCCGGTGGATTTGGGCAAAGAGGTCATAGGCATCGCATCCCGAAATCAGATCCCTTATCAATACCACGTGATTCTTTCGGTTCCAATAGAGGTTGATGATCCGCGCGATCTCTTTCAGGTAGCGGATATCTTCAAAGGACAAGGCGTCAGTCCGCCGTACCTGATAAGGTGATTGATCGTCCCATTCATAACCGAGTTCTGCGGCTATCTCCAGCATCGGAGTATCCGGTAGGATCTTCAGTGTGCCCAATTGCAGTTCATGGGGTAGGGTTTGCATCATTTCGTTGATGGATTGAGCGACATCATTCAAGGTCTCTCCCGGCAAGCCGATCAACAGATCAGAATGGATATGCGCCTTCGTATCGCGTTGCAAACGGTTGAGTTTGGGCTTGATCCTCGCCCAGTTTGAGCATCGTCCGATGCTATTGAGGGATCGGTCGTGAACGCTTTGCACTCCCGTTTCCAGGCGTATCCTGCCCTGGGGCATCCGGCTTAAAATATTGAAATCGTCGTCCTCTAAAGCCAGGGGATAGATCTCAAAATGGAAATCGCAGCTACAATCGAGCGTTTGGATGTGATTCCAGATCGCTCGTGCCAGAGCGTGATTGAGATTGAAACTGCGATCGACAAATTTGACCGTGCGGGGATTCAAGACGACCAGAGCATCCAATTCCCCCTGCATTTTCTTTATCTCCAGGTGATTATGGGGGTCAAAACGGTATTCCAGGCGTGTGTCTGTGGCGGATAAGCAGTAGGCACAGGTAAAAGGGCAACCGCGGCTGCTTTCATAATAGACCAGGTGCCCTGCCAGTCGCGAAACATCACTGTCGCGATAGGGAAAGGGAATATCCCGCAGAGGTACATGAGATGGATCGGATAACGCTTTCTTGACCTCAAAATCCTTCGCGGCCAGATCCCGGAACAATGATTCTCCTGCGCCTCGCACCACCGTATCATGGCTCCTCATCGGCAGGTTTTCCGCCAGCGATTTCGCCTCCGGTCCGCCGATCAACAGTCGTGCATCCGGCAAGTTTTTACGCAACTCAAAAATCAGATCAGCCAGGTATTCTCTATTCCAGATGTATGAAGATATCCCGATCACTTCCGGTTGCGCTCCAACAACCCGGGCAAGGATGTCTCCGGGTGCGTCTTTGATCGTGAATTCTACGAGTCGGACATCGTGCGGCAGATCATTGATCATCTCCCGCAGATAATATAGTGCGGGATTGGATTGTGACCACGAGGCATTGACTCCCATCAGGAGAATTCGCTTACTCAATTCGGGCTCCAGAAAAATCCGGGATATCCCAAGATATACATCATACTCTCCCTTCTGAGAGAGCAACGCTTTTTGTCTAGCGATTGAGCGCTGGAGTTCTGAGCGTTACACATTGCTGACCGACGATGATGCCGCAGTTATGAAACAGACACCGATCCGGGCGAACCGGTTTTCCTTTTGTTACCACTGTCTTGTCTTCCTTGCTTGATAACCTTAGTATAACCTTAGTATAACCTTACGGCCGTAAGGTTATACTAAGGTTATCATGCAGGGAAGAAGCAGGGGATCGCTCGATTTAGTTTTAAGTTAACCCTTTGAGTAATTGATCTGTCATTCACAGTCCGCTTTTAGGCATCGCCTTATGCAGTGCTAATCCGCCCAAAAGACCTACTCCCGCTTGAACGAAATTGACCGGCAGATCCGCCACCGCAAATCCAATTCCCAGTTGTGGCATCACCATTGCGCCATAAAAATAGGTGATCACCATCACCATCACGCCGATCACGAGATAGATCATGCGCACCGTGCCCACCCGATCCTTGGCAAAGCCGCAGATCCAACCCTCCAGCCCCTTGGCGACAAAGGTTACCGGTGCCCAGACCATATAGGGACCGGACAATAGATCAGCCAGAGCTGAACCGATGCCGCCAGCCAGCAACCCCGCCTTTCTGCCCCCGTACAGACCGGCAAACACTACAACTGCGTCCCCAAGATTAAAGTAGCCGCCACCAGGTATAGGTATAATGATCACCTTGGTGACCACCAGAACGATCACTATCAAACTGACTATGTAGTACCACTTCATTCTAATCTCTCCTGTTACAGTGTTTTAACCTGTTATCTATAAGTTCGCCGCGCGTTTTGGCTTCTATGAGAACCACAAACAAAAGACAAAGAACTATGGCAAGTTTATTCTTTATCCTTTTTCGCAATTTGGGATGCCGCTGTTGATTGGACGGGATCAAACGCTGATAGAATCCGGCATTATCGACCGTCTCCATCGCCAGCCGATACAGTATCCTGCCCAGCAGAAGTCCCTTCTTGCGGTGCAGCGATAGCGGCAAAGATTCGATCTCGTCCATTGTGACAAATGAAAAGAGAATCCTGACCCAAAGCAAGGTATTGAGAAAAAGGACTGCCCTTACGGCGCCAAATACAAACCAATACTGCAAGGGATGATTCCCGGGCTCCAATCCAGGAGGAAGGCCAAAACCAACCAGACCAAAAAGTATGTAAACCACCACCAGAGTCAGCATCAAAGGCAGCATCAACCGCATCTGATGCCAGAGGCCAAGCAAGCCAATACGCATCCACGCCGCTATCCACGCTCCACCCAGGAACAGCAATTGGACAGCGGTATTGCCTGCCCACACTATACAGAACCAGACAAAAAAAGCCAATATAAGCAGGATGATCACGCATAACTTGATCATTGCCTTCATTTTGCCACCATCCCACCCCTGCCCGGATGTTGCAAAGTGACCTCGATCAGGTTCCAGTCCTCCTGACCATCAGGATCACGGTGGGATACCTCCAGCAGGCAAGAAGAATCAGCATTGGCAGCCCAATGATCTCTTAGAGGTTGGGCGGCTGTACTTTCATCTATGATCAGCATTACGGGTCGCCTTTGCCGTTGCAGGCAACGCCGCAGATCAAACAGCAGATATTCCACTGCCCCGGCTTCATCGTTTACCTGATCCTGATAGTCGTGAAATACCGCATGTGCTTTTAGGGCAAGTAATTGACCGCGCATCTGCTGCTCCACATAAAGGATATACTGGCGCTCCGGATCTTCCAATAGCGCAGGTATCAGAATATGACGGATAAAAGAGGTCTTGCCGCTGCCATTGACTCCCAGGATCAGATACCTCTGTGAGGTCCCAAACTGCAATGCCTCCGGGATATCAAGTTCAAAATCTTTATAGAGGCAGCGGCGTCCGGGAGGAATGATCAGCATTGATCGGTTACTATGATGCCTTTGACGGCGGAGAATTCCTCCAGCAAACCTGAGATGATCACTCGCTTCTCGGGATCGAGATTGTGATTCAGATTATGGAAGAGGATCCTCTTAGCAGGTGAAAAGAGCGCCAGCAAAGCCATCAGGATCACCTTCTGACCACCGGACAGGGTATGAAACAGCGTATTGCGATCGGCATCCTTGCTGGTGATCAGATTGAATCTCCTGATCACCGTAGTTTCGGCTGAGGAATCGAGGCAATAAAAGAGGGCTTCGTCCCTGATTCTTCCCGTTCCAATCCAAGGCAGATCACCGCTACAAACAAGAAATTCGTCCCCATAATCTGCGATCAGATCAGTGATCGTCTTCATCTCATCTGTGATATCTAGTGTTAATCGGGATTGAGGAATGCCTTGATTCGGATGAAAGCTTTGCCGGCATATTCGCCATCGCCCAGGTTTTGGATCATATTCTGCTCCAGGATTAGGGCGGTCGTTTGCTCTGTGGCAATATGCTGATAATCGCCATCGGGTTTGGTGGCGATATAGATCTTGTAATGGTGAGCGTAAGGCACTGGCGTCCAGCTCAACTGGATGTTGTTTCCGCTGCGGTTGAATCCCGTGATCATAGGCGGTTCAAGGGCATTCAACTGCTGAAACAGAAATCCGATCCTTGGATAACGTTTGGTGCGTTGGGCATTATTGGGTGTGGGGGGCGAAGCAGGATCATAGACATACGAATTGCTGGATCGGTTTCTACCCCGGAAATTGGCAAAATCCTGCGTTTGAAAAACGCAATTGAGGTTAGTTGTGCTATCAAAAGGACGATTGATCATCATCACCAGGTTCTGTTGCCTGTAATAAAAAGGCGACTGGAAAGGAATCAGAACAATGTTTTGTCCGGCAGGAAAATCGATCGATCCATCAAACACCTGCTGCAGAAACGAGGATGGGATCCATCCCGCGGCCAGATCGGTCGCCCCTGTTTCTCCAAACCATATTCTCATGGGCGATCCGGTAATTTCCGTTTCGAAGTCATTGAAGAGAGTTATCCCGATCAGCAGCCCATAATGATCTATCTCATCGGCAAGAAATACCGTCTCGTATAAACTATTGGCGTATGCCAGGTCGATGGGAAAGCGTCCGGTGCTGCTGCCATCCCCCAGGTGGGAGACGCTGGTATCTTCATCAATGACCAGTAAATTCAATATCGGGCTTGTATTGTTCGATACGTTTTGATCCCCAGCACATACGATCTTGCCATAAATGCCGGTATTGCCGATATTCGCCGGAGTCCAAGTAAAGAAGTGTTCGATGCTCACTCCCGCAGCAATTGCTATTCCCGGTAATCCGCCCAATAGAACGTTATCCGCGCTGAATAATTGGACGCTATAGTCCGCCATCGGAAGCGAACCTTCGTTGGTGATGCGAAAGGCAATACTCTGCGGCACTCCGATCTGCGGGAAAGCATCGGCCACGATCGTCCCTGCCAAAAGATCATAGCGGTAGCGGGGGTTATCCACCATGATCTGCATCCGCGGGAATTGACCGCTTAAAGTGCTGGTAGCAGGTGGATTGAACGGATCATAGACGGTTGTATCGCTTTGCACCCTTCGTGTCCGGTTTGTCCCCACCGTTTGTGCTTGAAAGTTATCATTTATCGAGAAATAAGCGCTATCCATCGGTCGCTGGAATAGCATCACCAGATTTCCGCCCAGGTATTGATAAGGCGCATCGAATATGATGTCGATCACGTTTTGTCCTGATGGAAACGATACCACCCCATCAAACACGGATGTAAGTTGCCCTGCCGGGATCCATCCCGCTGAGAGATCCTGATTGGTGGTCGTCCCTAGCCAGATCTTCACGGGCTTATTCGGCAGATTGGTCACAAAATTGTTATAAAGCCGGATCCCGTCGATCTGCGCTTCACCGTAATACATTTCGGCCGGATATAGCAGAAACTGATTCAGACTATTCTTCCAATACATATCCACCGGCGTTCTTGCCTGCTGGTTGCCATTGCCGATAAGAACTGTCTCATTGACTACAATGATCCGGACGCTTCTGGTGGTTGTAAAATCATTGCCGGTATTGCTGTCTCCGGTCGCAAATACCCTGCCATTGAGGATATAGTTACCAGCGGCAGAAGGATTAAAATTTAGTGTAAATTGCCTTGATGCTCCGGGTGCCAGAGCTGTCCCGGCAATCGAGTCCAGTTCCAGCCCACCGGACTGCATTAGTCTGACCGTATAACCAGATTGCGTTTCCGAGCCCTGGTTACTTACTGTCACTACATACAGATAGGTGTTTCCCACGCTACCGCTGGCCGGACCGCTGAAACCTGTTGCTGCCATATCAACCGTGGGTGGCGGGCCCAGCCGAAAAGTGATCGTTGCACCCGCTGAACCGATCTGGTTGATCACTAAACCGCCAGCATTACCATTGGACAGGAAAGGCGAGGGATTGGTCGTCGCATTCATATTTATCCGTCCGGTTTGAGCGCTATAATGAGCGGAATTAAGGTTACCGGTGACGGTCAAAGTGCCATCTGGCCGATAGATATAAACCTCGTCAGGCGGACCATTTGCATTGCCATTACCGGCACTGGTATTGATCCGGTAGATCAGCAGACCCGATCCCGGCAGTTGGTTCTCATAAGTCCCGCTTTTATTGCGGTATTCGACGATGAAATATTCACTGGTCGAATTCGGCGAATTGATCCGGTAAACATTATTGGTGGGAGAGGTCACCGGGTTGAGCGTATAGGTCTGATGAATGCTGATGACAGGGATCGATGAGATCCAGCCTCCGTATTTCCATTTCATATATGCGCCCATGTGTTGGGGCGGATTGGTATTTGAAGCCATCAAGTCCCAGGATCCGACAGGATTGATCGTGGAGTCATAATAGCGATAAAGATCGGGAGCGCCGAGCGTGTGATAAAACTCATGACAGATCACGCCAACATTACTGCCGGTCAAGAAATCCTGCAACTGAAAGTTATAGTCGTACACTTGCTTGCCACGAATATACACACTATAAGTCCAGAGCACCCAGCGGTGAGGCCAGAGCAATTCCGACCAGCCACCAGTCGCGCCGCGCACGATGAATACCACGTTATCCACGAATCCATCGTTATCGGCATCGATGTTGAGATTAGCGGGGATCTGCGGCGAAACCGCATTCACTGCATCCCGCAACAGGGCATGTTCCCGCGTTCGCCTTTGGGTGTCTCCGCTGTAGCCATTGGGATTGGTGGTGGCATTGTAAGGTTGATAAAAACTGCGCGGATTGGGTGATTGCCAGGATACGACGAAATTGTTTTGAGGAGCCGGATAAAAGGTTGTATTTACGGTCAATTGCCCATAGGACGCCTCCAGAAAGTAACTCCGCTGAGAACTGGTATTGGTATTGAACCAACCCTCGTAAGTGGAGATGGATTGGCCAAATTCCGTCTGGTCGCTGAACCGGATATATATAACTATATTATTGATCGTTCCCGTGCTGGGAGCATTACGCGTTTCGGGAACGGGGAATTTTGTTGCCCGCCGTTGGTTGTATTCGGCTTCGCTGATATTGACCCGCGGTTCCAGACCTATCGCTCGCGGATCGTCGCGTCCGACGATCCATTCCGAAGCCCCCACCCTGCCGCCATCCTTCACGGCATAGGTATAATATCCCGTTTCCTGGCTTTGGATTATCGTAAATCCATCGGCATCGTGCAGCCAGTTATGATACTCATCACCACTGGTATAACAATCGATCATAGCACCATCCGGCTGGGTGATCCTGATGGGCATATCCCTCAAAGGTGCAGCCGTCAGCCACACGCAAATCCATAGCATGAAGATCATTACGGTGAATGCCCCGGCTCTTGGTATCACTCTCATTTTTCTCCCTTACTAATTGTGTCTATTTCCCTGCAACAATATTTCATCAGGGGTGGATGCGTCAAGTATTTTATCCCGCAATTCCCCCGTCCAAACCACTCTGCCCCCTTTAATGGAGATGCTTGCGCTTGTATCGCGATGCCATCCGTCACCAGTGACACAATACCATCCGTGCATCAGATTGTCAGCTTGTCATGCACGCGTCAGTCTGGAGATCCGATCCCTGGCTGGCAAACAGCAAGCAAAAAGGTGAGTTACATCATTGCGCTTGACATCATAGCCCTTGCCGGAAAAAAGTAGCTGAAACTGAAAGGTTGCCGGAATGACACACCTAGAACTGACCGGCAGCAAGATGGAGGTAGGAACCATGGAATATCCCTTTGGCGCGATTGAGCGGAAATGGCAGAGATTGTGGAAGGAAAGAAGAATCGTGCAAGCCGGTGATGGCTTGCCCAAGCCAAAGTATTACGTATTATCGATGTTCCCCTATCCTTCCGGCATACTCCATATCGGTCATGCTTCCAATTATTCCATTGGCGACGCCATCACTCGTCTGAAGATGATGCAGGGATTCAATGTTATGCAACCCATGGGCTATGATGCCTTTGGCATGCCCGCCGAAAATTTTGCCATTGCCCATAACACTCATCCCCGCATCACCACCGAAGAAAGTGTCACTGCCATGCGCCATCAGTTTGAGCGGATGGGCTTTGCCCTGCACTGGGACCGCGAGGTGAGCACCTGCCGTCCCGATTATTACCGCTGGGGTCAGTATATCTTCAAAAAACTCTATGAAAATGGTCTGGTATATCGTAAAAAGTCCTTTCAGAACTGGTGTGTCCGTTGCCAGACCGTGCTGGCGAACGAGCAGGTCGAAAACGGCGCCTGCTGGCGCTGTCACACCGAGGTAGAGCAAAAGGAGCTGGAGCAGTGGTACTTCCGGATCACCCGATATACCGAAGAACTGCTGGATTTCAGCCACGTCACCGACTGGCCGGAGCGCGTGATCCTGATGCAGAAGCACTGGATCGGCAAGAGCGAGGGCGTGGAGATCATCTTCCCGCTTCAGGATGATTCGCGCAGCATCACCATCTTTACTACCCGTCCGGACACCGTCTATGGCGTCACCTTTATGGCTCTGCCACCCGAACATCCGCTGGTGCAGGAATGGCTCGAAAAGGAGCCGGACAATCAAGAACTGCACGAATTTTGCCACCGCGTGATCAACAAGGATAAGATCGAGCGCAGCACCGAGAACACGATCAAGGAAGGCATCTTCAGCGGCAGATATTGCATCAATCCGTTGAATGGCGATCGCGTCCAGGTCTGGATCACCAATTACGTACTGATTGAATACTGCACCGGTGCGGTGATGGCGGTTCCGGCACATGATCAGCGCGACTTTGAATTTGCCCGTAAATATGATATCCCAATGAAGATCGTCATCCAGAACCCGCAGCAGGATCTGGTGATCAGAGAGATGGACGCCGCTTACGTCGAACCCGGCATCATGACCGCCTCCGCTCAATTTGACGGCAGGGACAGCGAATCCGCCAAGCACGATATTGGCAAGTGGATCGAGGAGAACAACTGGGGCAGGATCACCAGTGCCTACCGCATGCGCGACTGGGGTATCTCGCGTCAACGCTACTGGGGTTGCCCGATCCCTATCATCTATTGTGACGAGTGCGGCGTTGTTCTCGTCCCCGATTCAGACCTGCCGGTCGTCCTGCCCGATGAAGTTCAGGTCGGCAAGACCACCCAGAACCCCTTGCTTTCCGTGCCGGACTGGATCAATGTCCCCTGCCCGCAGTGCGGTAAACCGGCAAGACGTGAGACGGATACGATGGACACCTTCGTGGACAGTTCCTGGTATTATGCCCGCTACACCGATCCCCATAATGACCAGATGCCCTTCGATCCCGCCAAAGCGGACTATTGGCTGCCCGTCGATCAATACATCGGTGGGATCGAACACGCCTGCATGCACCTCCTCTATGCCCGCTTCATCCACAAATTTATGCGCGATCTGGGCTGGGTAAAGTGTGACGAACCCTTTGCCCGTCTTTTGACCCAGGGCATGGTGCTCAAAGACGGCGCCAAGATGTCCAAAACCAAAGGCAACGTGGTTGACCCGCAATATATCATCGATCGTTTTGGCGCAGATACTTTGCGTGTCTATCTGCTCTTTGCCTCCCCGCCCGATAAGGACGTGGAATGGAATGACGAAGCCGTTATGGGCTCATTCCGTTTCCTGAATCGCGTCTGGCGTCTGTTTGAAACTCATACCGATCTGATCGTTTCCGGAATTATGGAAGGGAAAAAATCCGACCCCGCAATCCCTGCAATTGACGCCGATCCTAACATCTCCGGAGAATTTGCCCACCTGCGGTATATGACGCACCGCTGCGTCAAACGCTGGACTGAGGATTGCCTGAACCGCATGCAATACAATACCGCGATCACCGCCATTATGGAACTGCTGAATGCCATCATCGCCATCAAAGACACCTCCGATATCAGCCCGGCGGAAAAAGCCATTTTTGCTTCCGCCTGCCAAGTCCTGCCCCAGTTGCTCTATCCCTTTGCCCCGCATCTGGCAGAAGAATTGTGGATGCTGATCGGAGCGGATAACCTGCTGAACGACAGCGGTATGCCCCGTTTTGACGAAAGGTGGCTCGTTCTGGACACCATCACCTACGTGGTTCAGGTCAACGGCAAGATCCGCGGCAAACTGGAGCTCCCCAGCGATACCACGGAACAAGAGATCAAGACCAAAGCGCTGGAAGTGGAAAACGTCCAAATTCACATCGAAGGCAAAACCATCCGCAAGATAATCGTGATTCCAGGCAAGATGGTCTCTATCGCTGTAGTATAATACCCCTTTCCTCCCGCTGAACGCCGGTGATCGATTCAGGCGTAAACTTATTTAGGACGACACTTAAGTATTGAGCGATCCCTTGCTTCCTCCCTGCATGATAACCTTAGTATAACCTTACGGTCGTAAGGTTATACTAAGGTTATACTAAGGTTATCAAGCAAGGAGGGACGGGAGATCCCAGGGTAAGACCATTGAGTAAAATGGGGCATTGTTCTTACGGCCATAAACATTCTAACCATCAATAACGTTAGCCGTGAATTGGAAAGGCACCTCTTTTTGGCATTGTTCTTACAGCAATATACATTCCAAGACAGTTGCATAATTCAGAGCGGTTGGCTCTACGGTTACTCATACGCCTTCTGTCAGACAAGATCCAGTGCTATAGCAGCGCTATCAGATGTTAGGCGGTGACTCAGTCACCGCTCGGTACGCCGCTAACGATCAACCCGCTAGGGTATCCGGACTTTTGGAGGACTTTAGTCCGAGACAAATCCCCTCTCGTTGGACAGGAATCCTTATTTAATACACTGGTATATGGCTCTCGTTCGGACTGAGGTCCTCACAATGTCTGAAAACCCATTAGGGGTTCATGTTCTCTCATGATCCGAGACGGTGGTTGAAACCACCGCTTAACATCTGATGACCCCGGAAAACTCATCACATTCATCTGATGGTGCTGGAAAACTTATTATATTGCTTTCTCAAGATCGTAATCTCTGGTGAGCCCGTTATGTGCAATGGTCTCTTGGCACAAATCAGGATAAGCAACGATCAGAGAGGATGATAAAAAGTTCAATTGGGCATAGACCCGTCGTCGGACGCTCGATCCGGTTCCTTTACTCCGGAAGGAAAAGCGGAGAGCAAGGATTGCCCTCCGCTGATGAGAAGTATCTTATTCGGTTCACTCGGTGGTTGCCGGAGGCGTAAAGGTGCGTGTTGCCAGTTCGCGATCCAGCATCAATATGCCATGCACATTATCTTTGATCATAGCCAAGTGTTTTTGTAATTTGTCGGCGCTGGCTTCTTCCTCGACCTGCTCGTCCACATACCATTGGAGAAAACTTTTGGCGGCGTGGTCGTTGACGGAGATCGCCAGATCCATCAGTTTATTGATGTTATCGGTGATGAATTGTTCATGCTGGAGGGTCATCTCGAATGCGATCAGCGGGTTGTCGAATTCGGATGGCGGTTTATCGATCTGTTCCAGGATGACTTGACCGCCGCGTTCGATGACGTAGTGGTAGAGTTTAATGGCGTGAAAACGCTCTTCCTGGCTCTGGACGTACATCCAGTTGGCAAAGCCCTCGAGATTTTGCTCGGCGAACCAGGCGCTCATCGCCAGGTAGAGGTATTCGGAATACAATTCACGGTTGATCTGGGCATTGATAGATTCTTGCAGTTGTTTGCTGATCATGATATCTCCTGTATTTTCTTTATATTTAGTTCAATTTGATTGGTGATGTCTTTGCGAGTATTGGCATCTGGGATGTACTGCACCTTGACCGGTTCCATCATCTCAAAGCCGCATTCTTTGGAGTCTCCGAGCAAGTTATGTAAGATGGGAATACTCTGTCCAGCCCATCCATAGGAGCCAAAGGCCAGTCCGATCCGCTTTTTGGGTGCTAGCCCTTTGAGGTAATAGACGAAAGCGGCGACATTGGGCAGGATCGAGCTATTCAGGGTGGGTGAGCCGATGCAGATATATCGAGCGGAGATGACGTCGGTCATGATATCCGAGATGTGATTGAGCTGGAGGTTCAGCATCTTGGTGTGGATACCGAGGTTTTCAAAAGCGTTCTGGATGGCATAAGCGATCATTTCTGTGGACTTCCACATAGTATCATAGATGATCAGTGCCCGATCGGCATCGGATTCATTGGAAGCCCAGGTGCGATATGCCTCCAAGATCTGCGGGATATGCTTCGTCCAGATTAATCCATGACTGGGACAGATCATCTCTATCTCCAAGTCAGCCACTGCCATCAGCACTTTCTGCACCTGTTGGGAATAGGGCAAAACGATATTGGCGTAATACTTCTTGGCTTCCTCCATCACGATGCTGAGTGGATAATCCGCAGCTAGGCGTTCAGAAGAGGCGATATGTTGTCCGAAAGCGTCATTGGAAAAGAGGATCTTCTCCTCGGGACAGTAAGTGACCATGTTGTCTGGCCAGTGCACCATCGGGGTAGTGACGAAGACCAGATTGCGGTGGCCGATATTGATCGTATCGCCCGTATTGACCTCCTGAAAATTCCAATCCACCTTGAAGTGCAGTTTGAGTCCTTTGATGCCATGGGCATTGGTAAAGATCTTGGCGTTGGGCAAGCGTTTCATGAGTAGCGGCATACCGCCGGAATGATCCATCTCCACATGGTTCTGGATAAGATAGTCGATGCGGGCAGGATCGATGATCTCACTGATCCGCTCGATCATTTCGTCAAAAAGATAAAGCTTGACGTTGTCAACCAGCGTAATCTTCTCGTCGATGATCAGATAGGCGTTGTAGGTCGAGCCACGCTGGGTTAGGTAGCCGTGGAAGTTACGCAGATCCCAGTCGATACCGCCCACCCACCAGATGTTATCTCTCAATTTTACTGCTTTCATCTATGATACTCCATCGCCGTCATTCCAGCGCAAACTGGAATCCGGGTCTTATTGTGGTTGTTCTTACCGACAAGATAATCCGAATATTTGACGCCTGCAAAGAAAATCTTCAATGCTGGCAGCGGGGACAATAAAAGGATGAGCGTCCGGCTTGTCTGATCCTGATGACCGGATGCCCTTGGGGGCAATGGCTTCTCTGATAGACCCGCAGGTAATTCTGGAATTCACCCGTTTTATCGTCAATGCGACGGAAGTCCGAAATGCTGGTTCCGTTGAGAGCGATCGCCTCGCTGAGTACCTGCCTGGTCTCTTTGACGATCTGCCTGATCTCTTTGGCAGAGAGTGCATTGGCGGGTCGCTCCGGACTCACTCCTGCCCGGAAGAGGATCTCGCTGACATAGATATTACCGAGTCCAGCGACCACTTTCTGATCCAGAAGGACGTTCTTCACTGGTGCTTTCCGGTTCTTTACCTTCTTGCCAAGATAAGCGGCGTCAAAACTGTCGTCCAGTGGTTCCGGTCCCAGAACCGGCAGGTATTTATCGGTGTTTTCAGTCCGGCAAAGCCAGATCTTGCCAAAGGTGCGCGGGTCATTAAAAAGCACCAGGCCACGTTTATCCAGGGTGATGGTGGCTCGGATGTGTTTGAGTTCTGACGAAAGATCAAAGGATCCCTCTTCCGATGCCTCATCCCCGCAAGTTCTTTCTTTGTCCCGCCTGACAAAGATTAGTTTGCCGGTCATTCTCAAGTGAACAATCAGGGTCGTGTCATTCTCCAGATCCAGCAGGATATACTTGCCACGCCGGTGAAAACCGATGAATCTGGCAGGAAAGGGAGAACGGGTGATCTCCGGGTCAATAATGACAGTGCCCTCATAATGGCAGACGAGGGCGCTGAGCGATCTGCCCTTCAGGGTTTCGCTCAGTCCATTCAGAACGGTTTGCACTTCGGGCAGTTCGGGCATAATGATCTACAATCCTTTTTCATCAAGATACTTATGTATCCAATATGCGGATTCGGCACCGTCTCCCACTGCTGTAGCCACCTGACGCAATGATTTTGCTTGCACGTCACCAGCCGCCCAAACACTATCGACATTTGTCCGGTGCAGGCGACCGGTGATCAGGTAGCCGTTTTCCATCTCCAGTTGTCCTTCAAACAACTTAACTCGTGAACAGAAGATTGGTTCTCAGATAGAATTCCATCTCAGGATCGGACAAATCATACCAGCCCTGCAGCAATCTCACCCGAACAGCTTAAGCGGATCATAAAAATTCCTGCCTGCCACATTTGTCCTTTGGGAATCAAGCGGCTTCAGGTATTTCTTTACTTTGTCCCAGTTTACTATCTCTCTGAACTCTATCAAAAAAAGCTCTATCTGGTTCAGTCTATTCTGTGTGTCGTAATCGGTCATGGTTATCTTAACTTGGCGCATGATTTATCTCCTGTTCCTAGCAAGGTGACAGTATGTGGTGCTATCTAAGTCGTCAAGAACATATTACGCCTTTACATAAATTTTCTTTCTGAACATAATAGGACTCTTTTCTACCAGGTGCACCCACCCATGTGCAAGGGTCTTTTTAATGAGCGTTGCACATACTGGAATCTCCAAATTTCGAGAACGTGAAAAACAATATCGTCTTTCCTTCCAGTTCAGTCAGTAAAAAATTAGGATTATGCCTGTCAGATAGTTTGGATACTCGTTGAGTCAACCGCTCTGAGTTA
>JBBISI010000012.1:0-51026 GCA_037441405.1 Candidatus Cloacimonadota bacterium | reverse complement strand
TTATCCCCACTTTCCCCTTGTGTCACAACTTGCAGCTTTGGGTGTCAGTTTATATATTGACAAAATACCGGTATCCAGAAATCGGCGTCGTATTGGGAGAGTGGATAAATGAAACAGGACTACATACGTAACTTCTGCATAATAGCACACATAGACCATGGCAAATCAACTCTGGCGGATCGTCTGCTGGAAATAACCGGTGTAATCGACAAGAATCCGGCGGTGGCTCAGGTATTGGATGACATGGATCTGGAGCGCGAAAAAGGCATCACGATCAAATCACATGCCATTCGGATGAATCGACGGTTCAAGGGCGAGAATTATATCCTCAACCTGATTGATACCCCGGGTCACGTAGATTTTTCTTACGAGGTATCGCGAGCGATGGCGTCCTGCGAAGGTGCCGTGCTTTTGGTCGATGCTTCGCAGGGGATCGAGGCCCAGACCATGAGCAATCTTTATCTGGCAATCGATAACAACTTAGATATACTGCCGGTTATCAACAAGATCGACCTGCCCAAAGCAGATGTGGATAACGTGGAACACGACCTGATGGAGATCCTGGGAGTGGATTCCTCGCAGATCTTGAAGGTAAGCGCAAAGACGGGTCTGGGCGTGGAAGAACTACTGGATACGATCATCATTACGCTGCCCCATCCGAAAGGCGCTAATGGTCATCCTGCCAAAGCGCTCATCTTTGATTCCTATTTTGATCTGTATCGCGGCGTGGTAGTTTTGGTCAGAATGTTTGACGGCACACTCCGGAAAAGCGAGAAGATCAAACTATTTTCCACCGGCAAGGAATTTGAGATCGAGGAGATCGGTTATCTGGGCATAAAGTTTGAACCTCAAAAAGAACTGAATGCCGGTGAGGCAGGCTACATCATTGCCAATATCAAGGAGGTGGCAGACGCCCGCGTGGGCGATACCATCACCTCTGCCAAGAATGGCTGCCTGGAAGCCTTGCCCGGTTTTATGGATCCCAAACCCATGGTTTATAGCGGCATTTTCCCCATCAACGGCGAGGACTATGAAAACCTAGTGGAAGCCATTGCCAAATTGAAACTCAATGATGCGGCGCTGATGTATGAAAAAGAATGTTCGTTGGCTCTGGGCTATGGCTTTAGATGCGGATTCCTCGGAATGCTGCACCTCGAGATCGTAAAAGAGCGTCTCCTGCGGGAATATAATGTGCCGATCATCGCCACCACTCCCAGCGTCCGATTCCAGATCCTGCTCAAGGATGGCAAGACCATCACCGTTTACAATCCAGTGGATTTTCCGGATCCAACCAAGCTCGAGACAATCTTTGAACCGGTTATGGATGCCCAGATCATCGTCCCCACCGATTATATCGGCAACATAATGAAACTGGCGCAAGAACGGCGGGGCATTCAAAAAAACATCCAATACATTGATGAAAAGCGGGTGGAACTCACCTATGAGATGCCACTGATCGAGATCATCTTCGATTTTTATGACAAACTCAAGACCGTCAGCCGTGGCTATGCCTCGCTGGATTATCACTTCAGAGAATATCGGCCGGCTAATGTGGTCAAGGTCGATATCCTGATCAACGGCGAGAAAGTGGATGCGATGTCCTTTATCTGTCACATCGACAAAGCATACAACTGGGGCAAAAGCGTGACCGAAACCCTCGCGGAAGTGATCCCGCGGCACCTCTTTAAGATTGCACTCCAAGCCTGTGTTGGTGCCAGGATCATCGCCCGCAGCACGATCAATGCCATGCGCAAAGACGTCCTGGCAAAGTGTTATGGCGGAGATGTCTCCCGCAAAAGGAAACTCCTCGAAAAGCAAAAAGAAGGCAAAAAAAAGATGAAGGAGATCGGCTCCGTAACCGTACCGCAAGAGGCATTTCTCGCTGTCCTGCGTGCTGACCGCGATTAAAGGACGATGAAATGCGCCTACTACTGCTGGTTGGACTGTGTTGTCTTTTCTCTCAGGTTGTGTCTGCTGCTGTGGTGCTGATCAGTGAGGTTCGGGTAGAGGCAGATTTTCGGATCGACGAATCTGAGCTGCTAAATGTGATCGATATCCGGGAAGGCGAGAGATTCGACAATGATCTCGTGATCATCGCCCTGGAGCAGTTGCGCTCATATCTGTATTCCCGGGGTTGGTATTACGTTCGAGTGGAATATCCTCAAATCACTGCCGACGATGAGGGAAGATTGCAGTTGCACTTCACGCTCAAAGAACAGATCCCATCTGTGATAAGTAGGATCAATTTCAGTGGGATGCGCTATTTCAGTGATGATAAACTCAAACAGATTTTGCTATTACCTGCCGTGCCAGATATCGCGCTCAATGAACTGGACAAACTGATGGAAAGAGTTCTCAATCTCTATCTGCAGCGCTCCTACCTCTTTGCAAGGGTCAGTCTGGACAGTTTATACCAAAATGAAACCGGGCTGACAGCAGTGATCGGGATCGATGAGGGCAAACCATTTAATCCTGTAAACTACGTGTTTAGAGGCAATGAAACGACCAGGGATAAAACGCTTTTGGCAATATCAGGCGTTAATCAAGTCCGGCAGATCACCCCGGAAGTCCTGCGGCGCGCCGAATCCAATATCATACGTAAGGCATATATCCGCAATTGCCGGATCGATCCCATTAATGAGAATACCCTGCTCTTTACGGTCGAAGAGGGTAAAATGACGTATCTGGAAGGGGTCTTGGGCGTTAATGAACAAAATGACCGGACTAATCTCAGCGGACAAGTTCGCTTCCGTTTTCTGAATCTTTGGGGAACGGACCGCTCCATCCGGCTGTTTTGGAGGGAGCTTCCCACCAAATCGGGGGAACTGGAACTGGCTTATCACGAATCCGGTTCCTTGCGGTTTCCACTGGCAGGTGATTTCACGCTCCATCGCTCACGCCGCGATTCCACCTGGATCAAGATGTTTGCCCGCGCTGATATCTATATGTATCAATTGAATAACCGCTATGGTATCCAACTGGAAACGGAATCCATCCATCCTGGCGTCCGGCGTCCGACCCTGATCGACAAGTCCACTAATAGTAAGACCGGTGTGTTTTGGCGCTATGAAAACATCGATTACCCGCCCAATCCCACTAAAGGTATGGAAATTGATCTCCAATACCGATGGATCTGGACCGACGATCCGGGAGTGAAGAAGATCCGCAATGCCACGGAATTGGATGCGAGTTTCTATATTCCTATATCACGGCGGCTGGTGGCGGCACATCATACACACCTGCGCAATCTGAATGATACCAATGCCCTGGATTATGAATTATGGACTCTGGGAGGATACAACTCATTGCGGGGCTTTGCGGAAGAGAGTTTTTTCAGTTGGCGGTTGGGATGGATGAATTGGGAAATGAGATATCGCGTGACTCCAGAATCACGGGTGTATCTTTTTTTCGACAATGCTGCCCTGGCACTTGATAAAGACACCTACCAGGCCGATATTATGGGCATAGGTATCGGTATATCAATGAGTTCCAGGATCGGACTGGTCTCCGTGGAATATGGCCTGGGATTTCAGAATGGCAGTTTTAATAGCCCCGGAAACGGTTTTATCCACCTTGGTTTGGACACATCTTATTAGTTTTTTTGCCTCCGCCTCAAAAAAAACTTGCCAAAAAAGGCACGAATATAAATCGGTTACCCTGTCAAGTGTATAGATGTGACAAAGGACTGTGGGAAAGCGGTCTGGCATGATGTGCTCACTGCTTTCTGAAATGCACACGTAGGTATATCTTGCACTTGTAATCACTAGTTTGTACAGACCCAAAACCAAAAAAAGGGAATAAACTCAATGGAGGATTAAAATGAAAAAAGCCCTTTTACTCGTATTGACCGCAATGTTGGTACTGAGCACACTCGTGTTCAGCGGCTGCAAGAAAAAGGTCGAAGAACCCGCTCCCGAAGCGGTCGAAGAAGTCGTACCCCCCACGATTGAAGACACTCTTAAAGCCGGCGTTGCTCAATAACACAACCAATCAAAATCAAACTTAACTAATCCGCAGTCCTTAACAAACGGGCGCCATTATGGCGCCCGTTTATTGTTCCTTGTTGATCACTTCACGGCACATATTGAGCAGCATTTGTATCGTGTAGGGCTTGTGCAAGAATTCATATCCCCTTTCTATGGCAACTTTTATCTGTAACTTGTCCTCAGTATATCCGCTTGATAGCAATATCCCTGCCTGAGGATTGTGTTCTTTTATCACTTCTACCAGTTCTAACCCGCTACCGTCAGGTAACACTATGTCCACCAAAAAGAGATCATAGTTGCGCTGCCCTATCTTAATCAAAGCGGAAGCGACATCTTCAGCAATATCCACCATGTAGCCTTGCATGGTCAGTGCCTGTGATGCCAGATCGGCAACCATCGCATCATCTTCAACAATCAGGATACTCTCGGAATAGAGATTGTCATCCTGTAACGTATCATCATCGCTGCAGAGTGTTTGTTGATCGTCCTCTAATTTGGGCAGGTAGATGTCAAAGACCGTTCCTCGCCCCAAAGTGCTTTGGACATCAATAGCGCCTTGATGTTGCTTGATGATACTATAGACAGTGGATAGTCCGAGTCCGGAACCCTTGAATTTGGTAGTAAAGAAAGGATCAAAGATGTGTTCCATGGTCTTCTGATCCATACCTTGTCCATTATCTGCAAAACGTATATGGACATATCTGCCAGCTCTGAGAGAAGGTATCTGAGTGCAATCCAGATCTGATAATTCCACATCCTTGATCGAGACATTAATCATTCCGCCCAGAGGCATGGCTTCACGAGCGTTGACTACCAGATTGAGAAAGACCTGTTCGATCTGTGATTCATCAGCGCAGATATTCCAGTTATTCTCATCAATATCCAGTTTCATCTTAATATCTTCACCCATCATTCTGAGCAACAGTTTATGCAGGTTCTGGATGGTTTTATGAGGTGCAAAAATACTAAAATCGCTTTCTTGTTTCCTGCTAAAACTCAGCAATTGACGAGTAAGGGATGATGCTTTCTTGCCGCTGGTCAGGATGATATCCAAACTTTTAATCAGGCGATCATCCTCACTATACGCTTTCATCATGATCTCGGTATGACCGATGATCACCTGGAGGATGTTGTTAAAATCATGGGCAATACCGCTGGCAAGGCGACCGACATTCTCAAAGCGTTTGGAATGGATAACGGATTGGGTTAATTGGTAATGTTCACTGCGGTTTTCGGTTATCTCGAGGATACCCGCCTCCTTACCCTGCCGGTCATACAGCGGAATATGAATGATACTGAACTGGAAATACCTTTTCATGAAGTGGAGGGTAAAGACGCTGCTAACACTTTTCCCTTCCTTGAAAAGCGAGAGTATCAGCCGCCGTTTGTGTTCATCATCAAATTCAGCGCTTTCTTCATCCATGCGTGAAATCTCCACAATGAACAGCGAATCTCCCGGGATGATCTCAGGCAGCCAACGGGTGATGGCATCATTACGGTATAGCAATTCAAAGTGTATATTACAGATACGCACCCCAAATGGAGCATGGTCAAACATCGACCGTGGATCAAGATCGAGCGCGGAAAGGCAAGCAAAGTCTTTATTATACATGTCACAAAATCCTGCGTTTATACAGTTCAATGGTGGCTCGTTGAGGTTCCTCTCCGGGTTGGAGACGACGATTCAACTTATCGAGCAGTTTACTACGCCGTTCGCTCGTGCCCGCTGGAACCGTGATCATAAACAATGAACTGGACAGGATTTGATCATCCTGGCCATACAAGGTGAGGAGCAAGCGGTAGTCCTGGGTAGAGGAGGTAAGGTTGGTGACAAGATAACTGACCTCGACGTATTGCTCGGTATAATTAGATATTTGGATATCTTCGATCCTGAGGGATTCGGCAATTTGCTGCTGTGTGCAATTATGTACCAGAAATCCAACGACAATACCGACTATGGCCACCAAAACCACCATATCCTTAAGCGGATATCTCCTTGGAAATTGCATTCTCTCGATCACAGGCATTTATTACTCCCGGGTCATTATTCCTCTTCTTGAGTGCCCGGATATTTAACGACAACAATCTGGCAAGTAATTTTCGGAAAAGTGCTTGACTGTTTTGTCCGAACTATCCTTGTGGGCACCTGATAGGATTCTAGATTTTAGTGAAAATGGGGGGATCGAAAGGATCAAATACCCTGTTTTGGGAGGATTAGTATGACCAGGCACTTCTGCTTGATAATGTTGATGTTGGAAGCGGTGATTGGACTTAATGCCGCTTCGATCATTGCCATCAAGGCACATGATTATGAGCATGTTGTCACCCGCACAGTTATCACATTGGACAGTCCTGTCGTTCCGGATGTTCAATCGAATCCCCAACAAAAGACGATCAGGATATCTCTGCCGGGAGTATCTGTCGGCGGTATAAGGCCTGATTATCGCCGATTGAGAAGCATCATCGATGCCATAGAGGTCTCTCCCACCGCTTCGGGCACAATCATAATCATCAAGACAATGGAACCATTCAGAACCGAGCAACTGATACTACCCGATCCCCACCGGATTGTTTTGGATATCCATGCCCAATTGGCCAGGAATGGCCGCAGGGAACGCCTTGCCCTTGCCAGGTTTTATACCGATACGGGAAAGTATAGCAATGCCGAAAGAGAATTCCGATCCCTCACTCGTGATTTTGCCAATGATCACGAGATCGCCTTCAACTGGGGATATCTGCTGATCAAGCGAAAGAGTTTTGAATTTGCCAATGAAAAACTCAGCAGTATCCCCTCCAGCAGTCCGCTTTATGCCAGAGTCCAATCCTTGTCTCATATGATCCCCGGTGCTCATCCCTCGCCGGAGAAGACCCCCAGCCCAGAACTGGTACCAGATGAACGGGAGGCGGAGCCCGTTGCTGCTGAACAGCCCCCTCCCCCCCAGCCCCAAACCAGGGTCTCGCATTCCGGGATTGAGCAGGATGGCTTAATCTCCCGTCTTGCCGAGGTTACCTATGAGAATATCATACTGTCGCTATTGACATTCATCATCATGATGTTCCTGCTTACCTGGATCTGGATGCTGGAACTCGCCAAACGGATAAAACCCCAGTTATTAAATGGCAACGACGATACCGAAAGACCCATATTTATCGATACCGATACCCGCAAAAAGATGGTGTCCAAACTTCTGAGCGACGGATGGTCGGTTCGTGAGATCGCTCGTGAACTCAAGATCAGCGCCAAGGAAGTGGAACAGACCGTTAAATTATGCCAGATGAGCAACCATGACGAGCATAACTAAATCACTCATATTCGCTCATCTTGTTTTCTTGCTATGTCTTATCCCTGCTGTCAGTCATGCCTATCTGCGTCCGGAATCGGCATTTTATCCCCGCATCAGATCACAGATCAAGCAGAGTTTCCTCCAGGAAAATGATACTTATCGGGAAGACCCGATTAAAACCGCCGATCCCGGCTTGCATCATCCTCTGCAAAGCGTTGATGACTTCCTCGCCTCAATCGGTGATTATTTCAGCCCCGGAGAGCCACGCCGCGCCATGTGCATCTATTCCCAAAACGACGAAGGATGGCACCTGCGATCCGAGATGAACGTCATCGCCGGCGGCGACCTGTATTATCGTGACGATTATGACTACTCCTTCCTGTACAAGGGCATCAGATTCAATACCTACATCGATGACAACTTCGGCATGAGGGCGGTGTGGTGGAATGGAGGATTTTGGGGCGATCTGGACAGCGTTCTCACTTCTCCACTCGTTGACGGTTATTACAAACGCCGCAAATCCCGCATCGATATCGACAACCTCACTGCCGACATATACTACAACCATCCCAGATATACCCTTGCCCTCGGACGCGGAAGATTCGCCATTGGCAATAGCATCTCCGGCAGTGTCATCCTCAATGACGCCTGCAATGACTATGGATACTTTCTGGTGGAGGGATTTGCCGGATCATTTTCGCTCTCGTTCATGCATGCTTCCCTGATCGCCGATAGCACCATCGCCCTTTTTGACAACGCCAACGTAAACCATAAAAACCTGCCGAATAAATACTTGGCCATCCATCAAATCACCTTTCGCACTGGTGACAGATTGCGCCTCTTTGCCGGTGAGACCATCATCTACGGCAACCGTGGATTGGATATCAATTATCTGCTTCCCCACACTTTCTGGCGAGTGACCGAGCATAACCAGCGAGACCGAGACAATGTCCTTATCTTTGCCGGCGGAGTGCTTTGCCCTCATCCCCAGGTTTTGCTCTATGGACAGGCGTTTTTGGATGAATTGCGCTACTCCGAACTATTCGGAAACTGGTGGGGAAACAAATATGCCCTCCAGGGAGGCATGAATCTACTACTCAACCGATCCGCTGAACCGATTCGCCAGACACCCCAGATTACGTTGGAAGTCAGCGCCGTCCGTCCCTGGTCTTACACCCACTATCTGGACTACAACAAATTCTCCCACGATAAAAGACCGCTCGGACATCCCCTGGGCGCAAATCTGATTGACCTCTCCGGCGAATTGAACCTCCCAATCATCCAATCTCTGCGCTGGGATAGCCATGCCTCTTTTACCAAACAAGGCAGCACCGGAAACCATTATTCCCTGAATTACGCTCACCTCATCCCCGACATCGACAATACTCAAACCCGATGGTTTGAGGGCGTCGTAACCGAAACTTTGAAATTGACCAACAACCTGTCATTCGACGGAATGGCGCACCACCGCTTCCTGGTCGGTATGACCTCGACCAGGATCACTGACTGGAAACATGCCGTTTTCGCTTCCTGGCAGATGTTTTTTTAGGTGGATAAATATCGGTTTGATCACATCCCCGTCCCCTTACTGAGGATAACCCTTTACTTCATCCTCCTTGATTGATAACCTTAGTATAACCTTACGATCGTAAGGTTATACTAAGGTTATACTAAGGTTATTGAGCAAGGAAGAGGCAAGGGGGATCGGATGGGATCGATTGATGGACCGGTACGGCGATGTAAGGGAGAAAAACTGCCTTTTGGGACTAACACAACTATATGATGGCATGGCGTTTACTCAGTCCGATGATATCTTCTGACGCTGCTCGCGGGTTTTTTCCGTAAAAAACGTTTGACAGAATTGAACGGTTTTGGACCCTATCGCAGACATTAAAAAGTCCATTAAAGGAGCGCTACCATGCCAAGAATGACGGTTGACCCAAATTACTGTAAAGGATGCGGTTTATGCATCGTGGCGTGTCCGAAGAAGATCATTCGGTTTTCGGATAATATCAACGCCAAGGGTTACCACTATGCAGAGTGTTTTGACCAGGACAGTTGTATTGCCTGCAAAATGTGTTATGTTACTTGTCCGGATGTGGCAATAACGGTCGAGAAGTGAGAGTAAAATGAGCAAAGTATTGATGAAAGGTAACGAAGCGGTGGCAGAAGCGGCAATTCGTGCGGGATGCAGATTGTATTTTGCCTATCCGATCACTCCCCAGAGCGAATTGATCGAGTATATGGCAAGGATGATGCCCAAGGTGGGTGGCACATTTATCCAGGCGGAAAGCGAAGTGGCAGCGATCAATATGGTCTATGGCGCTTCCGGAGCTGGTAAACGGGTAATGACCTCCTCTTCCTCACCGGGCATATCACTCAAGATGGAAGGGATCTCCTATTGCGCCGGAGCCCAATTGCCGGCTGTGATAGTCAACGTTCAGCGCGGAGGTCCCGGATTGGGCGACATCCAACCAGCCCAAGGCGACTATTTTCAAGCTACCAAAGGCGGCGGTCATGGCGACTATCGGGTGATCGTTCTGGCACCTAGCACAGTGCAGGAGTTTGCCGATATGGCAGCCGATGCACTCGACCTGGCGGATAAATACCGCAATCCCGTTATCATCCTCTCCGATGGCATGCTGGGTCAGATGATGGAGCCGGTGGAATTCCGCCCCGCCAAGAACGATGAAGAACTCCAGGAACTTGCCAAACAGCACGAAAACTGGTGCATCTGTCCCAATGAAGATGGCGCAAACCGGCATCATCATGAGATCAATTCCCTTGAGATTGATCCCCTTATCCTGGAAAAACACGTGAACAACCTCTTCGTCAAATACGCCGAAATTGAGAAGTACGAAGTCCGCTATGAAGAATACAATATCAGCGAAGAAAACGAGATCATCTGCGTGGCTTTCGGCACGGCTTCCCGCATCGTAAAATCAGCAGTCAACGATCTGAAAGAAGAAGGCAAAAGCGTTGGCATGATCCGTCCCATCACTTTGTGGCCTTATCCTTATGAGTGTATCGCCCGTGCTTTGCATAAAAACGTCAAACAGGTCTATGTCTTTGAATTGAACAAAGGCCAGATGCTGGATGATGTCAAGATCGCCGTCGCCGGAAAATGCGACGTCAAGTTTTGGGGCAAGGTCGGTGGCATCGTCTTTTCTCCCGAGGAGATCAAAGAAAAACTGCTGGAATGCTTTTGAGGGAGGTAACAATGGAGATTATAGCAAGCAGACCACTGTCCCTGACCAAAGCGCCGTTTCACTACTGTCCCGGATGCCTGCATGGCGTGGCACACCGGTTGATTGCGGAAGCAGTGGATGAAAACGAACTGAGAAATGTGATGACCGGCATCGCACCCGTCGGGTGTTCGGTCTTTGCCTACAAATTCTTTGATTTTGATATGGCGGAAGCAGCCCATGGCAGGGCGCCAGCTGTCGCCACCGGTATCAAACGCGCCCGCCCCAATATGCATGTCTTTACTTATCAAGGCGATGGAGATCTCGCCGCAATCGGCACCGCTGAGATTATCCATGCTGCTAATCGTGGCGAACATATCAGCGTGTTCTTTGTCAATAACGCCATCTATGGCATGACCGGAGGTCAAATGGCTCCGACCACTCTGCCAGAAATGAAGACCACCACCTCGCCCTACGGACGCAAGGTGAATGATATCGGTCACCCCATTCGGATGTGTGAACTGTTGGCAACATTGTTGTCACCATATTATATCGAACGTGTCTCGTTACTTAGTCCGGCAGATATTATCAAAGCCCGAAAAGCCGTGGCAAAAGCGATCAGATACAATAAGGAGGAACGCGGCTTCACTTTTGTAGAACTGATCTCAACTTGTCCAACAAACTGGGGCATCGATCCAATCAAAGCACGTGACTGGGCAAAAGAGAATATGCTGCCCTTCTTTAAGACAGGATGTTTCCGCGATCGCGGCGAGGGGGTGGAATAGTGAAAAAAGAAATGATCTGTGCCGGTTTCGGAGGACAAGGCGTCCTAACCATCGGTAAATTCATCGCTCAAGCTGCTATGCAGGAAGGAAAAAACGTCTCATGGCTACCTTCCTACGGTCCTGAAATGCGCGGTGGAACGGCAAACGTCTCCGTCGTCGTCTCTGATTCAGCCATTGCCTCTCCGATCGTCAGCCAGTCGGATATCCTGGTGGCGCTGAATCAGCCCTCGCTGGATAAGTTTGGACCCAACGTGCGTCCCGGTGGATTGATCATCATCAATACCGACATGTGCCCACACGGGATCAAACGCAACGATGTCGTCAAGATCAATGCCCCAATGTCCGAAATATCAAAGGAACTGGGTAGCTTGAGGGTACTTAATATGCTTGCTATCGGTGTCATCATCGGCGCTACGGACATGGTGCAGTATGAGACCATAGAAGAAGACTTGGAGTCATTCCTCAAAGCCAAGAACCCTGACCTGCTGGAACAAAACATAACTGCGGTAAAACGCGGCATCTTGATCGGAAGATCATGATTATCACTACCGGCCATTCATTACTTGAAACACCTGGGCAGGTATAAGTTATGCGCTGCCCAAGTGCCTTATGAACAATAGGATGGATAGGGAACCAGAATATACTTGACAGATTGAATTCCCGTGATTTGAATGGGGCTCAGTAACCAACGGACAAGACAAGCGGATGAGGAGTTGTTATGCGCAAGATCATCAATGTTATACTGCTGATGGTGATCGTAAGCAGTTTGACATCAATTGTGGTGGAGACGGCATCACTCAAAAACTTTCTCTTTTGGCATGAGCCAAATTGTGCTTATGACTATTGGATATCCCATCTTTCCGAGGGAATCGCCATTCCCAATTACAATCTCTATGCCCCTTGGGATCGGCAAACAAACGGATTTGGCAACTTTACCATCCCCTCCAGTGCCCAATCAACCAATTGGGGGAATGTAATTGATGCCTTCCTAGCGCATCAATGGCAGATGGCTCAGGATTTATTGGTTTCTTACAACCTTCCTTTTCAGGTCGTGCAGTTCAATGACACGGATAGCGGCCGGACATACTATATGATCAGGGAGTTTGTAAACTGGAATTATAATGATGACAACGGCACCATCGACGACTATGATAATGAGCATGGTGCCTTTAATTACGGGTGGGGCATTTTCATCTATAACCCGAATGGAACCCGCCCGATCATCATCACTGTCCCTCATCCCAATGATGACTTTCCCACCCCCGCCATGGGATACCATGGCTTACAGATCTGGGATGCCAAGTTCCTGATGATCAATGGTGCCGGCAGAGAAGTGCGCTGGACAAACATCCCTCCCTATACCAATGCAAAGTCAATCAGCGATCCCACCCGCTATGCCAATCATCCTTTCAACACCGTCTATAAAAAAGGAGCAGATCTGATCCGCAGCCAATTCGGGATCCGTGAACTGTCCGTTCAGATCCATTCTTATGACTGGAACCGTCACGTAGGCCATGCCAATATCCAACTCTCCGCTGGTAACAACAACCTCTGTCCCAATCTACCGATCCGTGACCTCTCCGACCTCAAACTTGACCTGATCAACAAGGGCAATCACCTGATGATCCCTGCCAATACCTACGGTATCCATTCTGATGTCTATCTCAATGATTTTTATGCCGTTTATTATAACATCCATGAGTTTATCTTCGCCGATGGCGATCACTCATACCCGGTAAATAATCAGATCAGTTTGCCCGGCTACTCTCAGAGCCAGCAAATGCTCTACACTCAGCAGGGGCTCACGGACTATGACGTTTACGAGCCCTTCTTTCATATTGAGATGGATGAATTACCCAATGCTTACGAACAGACCGAGAATAATCTGAAGTGGTTCTATGGATGGAACGAAGTGGAACGGCGCTGGGATCTGGAAAACAATTTTACCCGGTTTACCGAGTACTATATGAGGTGGATCCTCGATTTGGAAGATCTTTTGGGTGATTTATTTGCTATGGACGATGGCATGCCGCCTACTGATCCGACCAATCTGACAATGGTGAGTCAATCGTTGAACTACATCACTCTAAGATGGGACAGGAGTTCTGCGTATGACTTCCATACCTATGAGATCCTCTATGCCACCCAGCCAATTGGCAATAACAACTACAACATTTTCTCGCGCACTCAGAATCATATTCTTGCTTCGCAAGCGATGACCCAGGTCAACGTCACCAACCTGCAAAACGCCCAGACCTATTACTTCCGTATCCGCGCTCTGGACAAGAACGGCAATTATTCTGCCCTCTCCAATGAGGTTACCGGCTACACCGCTCCGGCTAATGTCACCAGTTTTAATGCCATTGGCAGAGACGGATACAATGACCTTTACTGGAATGTGAGCGGACAGGTGAATAACGCCGGATTCAAGATCTACCGCAGGACCGATGATACGCCCTGGGCTCTTTCCGATTCTTACATCTACACTCCATCCCTCGTAGGCGGATCAAATACCTATCAATGGACGGATACCAGCGTTCTCAACAACGAGCATTACACCTACCGCATCAGTATGGTCAGCACTATGGGTGGTGAATTCTACCACAATTTCCCCGCTTCCTGTTCTCCCCGCCGCATCCATAAACTCTATTATCGTAATTTCACCGGCGCTATCGTGGATTCAGTGGAATTCTCAAACAACCTCTATGCCACCGATGGGCAGGATGCATATTATGACCAATCCCGCTCGGGAGCCAGCGGTTCCAATTACACCTGGATTGCTTTCTGGCGTTCTGATTGGGGACAACAGGGAACAAATCTCTATCGCGAAAACAAGGGATACTTTGATCCGGACTCACAAATGAAGATCTGGAACATCCGAACCCGCAGCGACCTGACAGGACAGACCCTGATCATAGAAGCGGATGATTCCTTTGACAGTCGTGTCGAAAAACTCTATCTCTATGACGGAACCGGAGCGGTATATCATAATCTACTCCAAGGCGGATACCAATTCACGGTCCCCAACAGCAACGTCCGCAGTATGACATTGTTCCACGGCAATATGCAACCCGGTGTTACTATCAGCAGCAGACCAAACCAGATCCATCAGGGCGGCGATAATATCAGTTTCAATTGGTCGAGACAGTATTCATTCCTCATCGACCACATGAATCTCTCGATCCAAAGCGATACCGATAGCATTTTTGTCGCTGGGAATCTTCCTTCAACCGCCAGCAGTTTTGTTTACCAGACCCTTCCCAATACAGCCATCCAGAATGCCCGCTTGGTGATCGACGTTATTGCTGTCGATGGGATCAGGACGAGATACTATTCTCCCTACCGGTTTGGGATCGTTCCGCAGATGAGCATGTTCTACAATGACTCCGGTCTCAAGATGAGAGCCAATCCTCTTCCCTTTTCGACCGTCACCGTCACCGGTGCTTTTGGTGATGGCGCAGCAGGATATGTCCTGAACCAGCAAGAGGTTTATGAAGAACTTGATCTCTTCCTCTTCAGCAGGGGTTATTGGATCGATCATCCGGATCCCCATACCTGGTCATCGCTGCTACCAGTACAAAAGGAAAGTATCTCATTTGAGATCCTGCCCGGCTGGAATCTGCTCCCCAATCCACATCTCTGTAGTTACAGTATCAGCGGTTTACGCTTTCTGGTCAATGATGTCGAATTTACCTTCAGTGAGATGCTGCACCAGCAGTTGATCTCCAGTGCCGTATATGTCTATCGCGACGGCGAATATCAATTGACCTCCGTCATTCATCCTTATGAGGCATTCCTACTCAAGTATTATGGTATGCCGCCGATGCTTACTCAGATAAACTTCATCCCCTATAACGAAGGACCGAACGTCCAACCCCATGCACCGGTCTGGAAACTACCCATTGCCGCCATGCAATATGACAGCGACACTGATTGGCTGGTCATCGGGGCCCATTCCATCAGCACCGATGGCTATGATTTCCGGCTCGATCTACCCCAGCCACCCCATAAACCAATACCCGGAGTCCAGTTATACATTAGCCGAAATTCTCCCGCTGACAGTTTATTCACGGAAAGAAAACTGCACACTGACTACGCTGGCAGATTCAGCGGTACGACCCCAACAATGAAACAATGGCAATTTGAACTCAATATTCCTACGGTTGAACCGGTTTATTTTCGTGCCTTGACCGATGATTTGCCTGAGTTTTATAGTGTTTATCTCACTATTGGCAATCAGACACACAACGTCGCAGCCAATCCCTGGTTTGTCTTCAATCCCGACGCTGCCGGACTCCATACCGGTCATATTAATGTCTTCAACTACCTTACATCCAATACCGAAGCCCTACAACCACAGATCTCGTCCCTCCGCGTCTTTCCCAATCCCTTCAATCCGGAGACCAATATCTCATTCTTGATCAGCCAGGAAAACAGTGTTGACCTCGATATCTACAACATCCGTGGACAGAAAGTCAAAACCCTGCATAATGGCTACTTGAAGCCCGGACTACATACCATCCGCTGGACTGGAAGAGACGAAAACAACCGCAGTGTAGCCAGTGGCATTTATTTTGCCCGGATCAGATATGCCAATATCACTCGCGTCATCAAGATGATGATGCTCAAGTGACACCTTGATGATCAGCAAAAATAGCAGACCAAGCGTTCTGCGATGAGGTGCTTTACCAACGAGATCGCTTACTTACCTTAGGGAGGGATCCATGGCCACGCCCTTGCTTCCTCCCTGCTCAATAACCTTAGTATAACCTTACGGGCGTAAGGTTATACTAAGGTTATACTAAGGTTATCAAGCAAGGAGGAGATGATCGTGATCATCGGGATGGCCCCAATAGCGAATGGGATGTTTGATAGCATATTGCGGACAAACCTACTTCGTACCTAATTCAATGTAATATATGAATCTATCATCACAAAACTGGTTTTTGGAGCCGAGAATGCCTTATTTCAATTGACATATTTCAGCGCTCATACTCTTTGGAAATGAACAGTGATTGTTCTATGACATTGATATAAGGAGTATTTATGCCCTACATAGCCAATACCGATGCCGACCGGCAGCAGATGTTGGAAGCCATTGGCGTCAAATCATTTGAGGATTTAATCCGGGCGATCCCAGTGGAATTAAGGGTCAAAGGCGATCTCGATCTGGATCCGGCTTTGTCCGAAATAGAGATCACCCGCCTGATCCACGAAAAAACCTGTAAGAACATCTGCACCCAGGCAGCCAATTCCTTTTTGGGAGCGGGCGTATATGACCACTTTGTACCCGCTGCTGTGGACACCATTATATCTCGACCGGAATTTTTTACCGCTTACACCCCTTATCAAGCAGAAGTGAGCCAAGGCACTCTACAGTATATCTACGAATTCCAGACGATGATCTGTGAACTGACTGGCATGGAAATTGCCAATGCCTCAATGTATGATGGTGCTTCTGCGATCGCCGAAGCGATCCTGATGGCAGTGCGCAAGAACCGTCTCAAGAAAGCGATCCTGCCGGAAAGCATCCACCCGGAATACGTGAAAGTGATCCGGTGTTACACCGAAGGAATCGGAATAGAATTGATCACCGCTCCCTGCGCATATGGCGTGATCGATCCGGATGCCCTGGAAGGATTGATGAATGAGACGGTCGGCAGCGTGATCATCCAGACGCCAAATTTCTGGGGAAATATGGAAGATGTTTTCGCATTGGAGCCGATTGTCCATTCCAATGGCAAAACCCTGCTGATCGCAGCAGTCGATCCGATCTCGTTGGCGGTCTTGAATGCGCCGGCAGAATACAAGGCAGATATCGTTGTCGGAGAGGGTCAAGCCATGGGTAACAGCATGTATTTTGGCGGTCCGCTCTTTGGCTTTTTTGCCAGCAAACTCGATATGGCAAGACAAATGCCCGGGCGCATCGTTGGCGGAACCGTCGATCATGAAGGAAAACGCGCTTTTGCGCTCACATTGCAAGCCCGCGAACAGCACATCCGCCGTGATAAAGCGACCTCCAATATCTGTTCCAACCAAGCATTATGCGCTTTAGCCGCCACCGTCTGGATGAGTTTGATGGGCAGGGAAGGCATACGGGAGATCGCCATCCAATCAACGATCAAAGCCCACTACCTGGCAGACCGCATCAAAGCGCTCGACGGATATTCGCTAGCTTATCCCACCGCCCCCTTCTTTAAGGAATTCGTGGTCAATACCCCCATCCCCGCCGCAAAGATCATCCAGAGATTATTGCCTCGCGCCCTCTATCCGGGAGTAGATATGGCTCGTTTTGGCAATGACCGACAATTGATGATCGCCGTGACGGAAAAGAAGAACAAAAAAGATATGGATGCACTGGTCGAAACGCTGGTGGAGGTGAAAAATGGCTGATATGATATTTGATCTGAGCGTCAAAGGACGGCGTGGGGTAACCCTTCCCAAACGAGATATCGAAGGCGAGATCCATCAAATCCTACCGGAAAAGTTTATACGCAAAGAAGCAGCGGAACTGCCCGAGGTAAGTGAACTTGACGTCATGAGGCACTATATCCGCCTCAGTCACAGAAATCACTTTATCGAAAAGGGTTTGTATCCGCTCGGCTCTTGTACCATGAAATACAATCCCAAGATCAATGAAGCGCTGGTCAGACACTCCTGCTTCAATAATATCCACCCCTATCAGGCCATTGAGACCCTGCAAGGGACGCTGGAGATCCTCTATGAACTGCAGCGAGACCTTTCCGAGATCTCCGGAATGGCGCAGGTATCCTTACAACCGGTTGCTGGTGCCCAAGGTGAATTCGCCGGTCTGAAGATCATCGCTGCTTATCATAAGGGAAAAGGTTATACCAACAAAAAGAAGATCATCCTGCCCGATTCAGCGCACGGTACCAATCCTGCCAGTTGCACGCTCGCAGGATATGAAGTGATAGAATTGCCCTCCCGTGCCGATGGTCGGGTCGATGTCGAAAAACTGAAAGAGGTCGTGACCGACGAAGTAGCGGGCTTTATGCTCACCAATCCCAATACTTTGGGGCTCTTTGAATCGCAGATCAGGGAGATCTCCGACCTCATCCATGGCGTGGATGGTCTGGTCTATTTGGATGGTGCAAACCTGAATGCCCTGATGGGCATCGTCCAACCAGGCAAGATCGGATTTGATATACTGCACTTTAACCTGCACAAGACCTTCTCTACTCCACATGGCGGGGGCGGACCTGGTTGCGGACCAGTCGGAGTGGTAAAAAAACTGGTGCCCTTTCTGCCAGTGCCCCTGGTCGATCAAACGGATGGGGAGTTCTTCCTTGATTACAGCCATCAAGAGACATCCATAGGCAAGGTGCACACCTTCTACGGTAATTATGCCATCATGCTGCGCGCCTATATCTATATCAAGATGCTCGGTCCGGATGGGATTAGACACATCACAGAAAATGCCATCATCAATGCCAACTACCTGATGAAACTGATCGCACCATATTACCATATTGAGCATCAGGAGTACTGTATGCATGAATTTGTGGCCGATGGCACCCTCCAGAAAAAAGGACACGGCATATCCACTCTCGATATCGCCAAACGTCTATTGGACAAGGGATTCCATGCCCCTACGGTCTATTTCCCATTGATCATCAACGAAGCGCTAATGGTGGAACCCACCGAGACCGAAAGTAAACAATCCATCGACAGTTTTGCCACTGCCATGATCGAAATCGCTGAGGAAACAAAGAAAGACCCGGAACTGCTGCGTAACGCTCCTTTGACCACGCCGGTCAAAAGAGTGGACGATGCACACGCAGTGAAAATCCTTGACATCCGCTATCCGATTAACCGGCAATAACAATAGGTCCAACCATCAACTGGTTTACAGTTATGAATGTGATTTGATACAAGGAGATAAAAATGAAAAAGCCCATATTGGCACTAATCCTGATCGTACTTATAGGCATCGCGTCTGCCCAAACCATCAAACTCGGATTTGTCGATACAGACCGGGTATTGTTCTCCAGCAATGAGGCAGCAGAGATCGCCCGCCTCTTCAATCTGGATAAACAGAACTGGACAAATCAAATCCGGCAATTGGATGATGAGATCAAGCAAATGGAACGTCAGTTTGAAATCGATAAACTTACTAGAAACGAAGCCGCCAAACGCGAAGCACAATCCCGCATTGATACCAAAAAAGCAGAAGCCGGCAGGATGCTCGAAGAATACTTTGGTGAGGGCGGAAAAGCAGAACAACGTTATCGGGAATTGATCGATCCCCTCACCAAGAAGATCCATGACATCATCAAAAAGATCGCTGAGGATGAACGTTATACCATGATCTTTGACGTAAGCATGGGCACCATCCTCTATGCTATCCCCACCATCGATATCACTGAGCAGGTATTACAAGAACTGAACCGGGGCACCCGTCCGCCTCAATCCCCCGAACCCAGTCAGACAATGCCTGACTTTGAACCACCCAAACCGAGTGCCCCCAGCAATACAGGAAGTGAGTTTGATGTTAAAAGGTAATTATGAAAATCTTTAAAACAAGTTTAACTCCCTCTCAAATCGTCTCCTTGACCGGAGGGAATTTTCGTGGTAATGAGCAGGTCGAGCTTGATAATATCGCCGACGTTAGCGAGGCGAATCCGCAATCAATTATCTTTATCGAGTCCGAGAAGTATCTGCAGCGGCTGGTATCCCAGGATGTCGGACTTATCATTGCTCCGGCTGAGTTTGAGGATAGACTCTCGGGCAGGAATCTGCTCATCACTGATAAACCCTATTTCAGCATCCTCAAGATAGCCGATTATATGATCTCAGCGGACGAGACCACCGTTGAATGGAGCGTGGATTGTTCCGCCTTGATCGATCCCTCGGTCACCCTGCCCACCGAGGTGTGCATTGGAGCCAATGTTGTCATCGGCAAAGCCAGCATTATTGGAAGCCATTGCATCATCGAGGCAAATTGCGTCATCGCCGATGATTGTATCCTGGGAGAAAACACCCACATCCATCCAAACGTCACGATCTACGGAGGCACGAGGATCGGCAGTCGCGTCAAGATCCATTCCGGTAGCGTGATCTCCGCCGATGGCTTTGGTTATATGTTGATGAACGATATCCAACGCAAAATTCCTCAGATCGGGAATGTGGTGATCCATGATGACGTTGAGATCGGAGCCAATACAACAATCGACCGAGCCACAATCGGTTCAACGGTCATCGGCGAGGGCACCAAGATCGACAATCTGGTGCAGATCGGACACAATTGTATTATTGGAAAGCATTGCATACTATGTGCTCAGGTGGGTCTTGCCGGTAGCACGGTATTGGGTGATTATGTATATCTGGCGGGGCAAGTGGGAGTAGCCGGACACCTGAAGATCGGAGACAGGGCAATGATCGGCGCTCAATCGGGTGTAACGCATGATCTGGCAGCGGATGGCAAGTATTTTGGTTCTCCGGCTCGCGAAGCCAATCACATGAAACGTATTATGGTAGTGGAAAACAATCTGCCGGACATGTATCATGCACTCAAAAAACTTACCAAAGCGGACAAGGAGTCACAATGAGTGACAATAAACACACCATCGGCGCAGAAATCTCATATACAGGGATCGGATTGCATTCCGGCGAAGTTTCCACCATCAGATTCAAACCAGCAGACAAGGATGACGGCATCGTCTTTATTCGTACCGATCTTCCTGAAAGACCCGAAATCCCTGCCGATATCGATCACGTGGTCGATATCTCCCGCGGCACGACCATCGGCAAAGGCAACGCCACCGTTGGAACCATTGAGCATGTCCTGGCTGCCATCAAGGGATTGAACATCGACAACATCCGGATCGAGATCGATGGTCCGGAAGCACCGGTAGCCGATGGCTCCACTATTGTCTTCCTGAATCTGCTCAATCAGGTCGGCGTTGTGCCCCAGGATTCGGAACGGATCTATTTTGAGTTTGATGAACCGATCAGTTTATCCTCCCCGGAGGAGAACGTCGATATCGTGATCGTCCCTTCCAATGAACTTAAGGTGACTTTCATGATCGATTACAAACACCCCTATCTAGGTACGCAATACACCTGGCTACCTAGCATTGAGCATTTTGCTAAAGAATTTGCCAGCGCCCGCACTTTTTGCTTTATTAGCGAGATACTGCAACTCAAGGATATGGGATTGATCAAGGGTGGCTCGCTGGAAAATGCCCTGGTCATCGGAGAGCCGAACATGACCGAGGACGAGCTCAATCATCTACGGCAGATTTTTGGCTACATGGATCCCGTTACCGTTTCCTCCGAAGGTATTCTCAATAACCACAAGTTACGCTATCATAATGAGTTTGTTCGTCACAAGGTGGTCGATCTTCTGGGAGATATGGCCCTACTTGGCATGCCGATCAAAGGACACATCCTAGCCGCCCGTTCCGGACACAAGACCAACGTCGAACTGGTCAAGAAATTACGCCAGATCCAGAAGAAGAACGAACTGCGGCAGATCTATCAGAAAGCCACAACAAGGGATGTCGTCTTTGATATTAATGCCATCATGCGCATCCTTCCGCATCGTTATCCTTTCCTGTTGGTGGACAGGATCACCCAGTTCGTGCCGGATGAAAAGATCGTCGGCATCAAAAACGTCTCCATCAACGAACAATTCTTCCAGGGTCATTTTCCCAATCATCCGATCATGCCTGGCGTCCTGATCGTCGAGGGTATGGCTCAGACCGGAGGGATCATGCTCCTCAACAAACTCGACGATCCCACCAAGTATGTCGCTTACTTTGCCTCGATCGATAATGTCAAATTCCGTAAACCAGTTCTACCGGGTGATACTTTGAGATACGAACTCAGCGTTATATCGCTAAAACGCTCCTTGGCAAAGATGCACGGCGAGGCGTTTGTAGGTGAGGACAAGGTCTGCGAAGGTGATTTTCTTGCTCGGATCATGGAGAAATAGATGAGCAATATCCATCCTACTGCCATCGTATCGCCAAATGCCATCATCGGAGAGGGTTGCGTCATCGGCGCTTGGTGCTCCATCGGCGATAACGTTGTGCTCGGTGAACGCAATATCATCATGTCACATGTTATAATCGACGGTCACACCACCATCGGATCCGACAATCGCTTCTTCCACCACGCCGTGATCGGCACCGAACCACAGGATCTCAAATACAAAGGCGAACCAACCCGCCTCAATATCGGGAGTCATAACACAATCAGAGAATTCACCACCATCAACCGTTCCAATAAGATGGAGGAAGATACCAACGTCGGTGACCACAACCTGATCATGGAGTATGTCCACATCGCCCACAACTGCCAGATCGGCAGCCATTGTATCTTCGCCAATATCGTTCAACTGGCTGGACATGTCCACGTCCACGACTGGGTGACCATGGGCGGCGTAAGCGGTGTGCACCAATTCGTCAAGATCGGCGCTTATGCCTTTGTCGGAGGCGCATCTGCTGTCAAATTGGACATCGTTCCCTACACCCGGGGTGAAGGCAATCCTTACAAAACAATGGGATTAAACAGCGTTGGATTGATGCGCAAGGGCTTTTCCAATCAAACCATCGCCGCCATTAAAACGATCTATAACCACTTCTACCGCAGCGGAATGAACGTCTCGCAAGCAATTGACGCCATCGATATTCTAGGAGAACTCAGCCCCGAACAACAGGTCTTCCTGGATTTCGTCAAAAACAGCGATCGGGGGTTATCCAACTGATTTGTTTGCCAGTATGATACGCCGCAGGGAGCAATAAGAGACCGCTCTCTGGCAAACGCTCCGGTCATATCATTATACTTTGAATCGCTTCTACCTCACCTTCGCTTCGAAATTGCTGCGAGTATTCGTAATGAAGGTGGGGGGAAGTCAAGGTTAAGCATTGGGGAACATTATGTTTGGATTGAGGGGACTTTTTTCTGGCGAATAGGTTACGGATCTTTTCCTTGATAGCATTGCACATATTGGAATCACCAAATTTCGAGAACGTGAAAACACAATATGGTTTCTCCTTCCAGCGCGGCTTGTAACATTAATGTCAGATAGCTTGGCAACTCGTTGAGTCAATCGCTCTTAGTTATCTAACGGTCTCAAGAAGGCTTAGATTCAAGCCGTATAGTGTATTCTTCCGAGTTCTCCCTGCTTGATAACCTTAGTATAACCTTACAGTCGTAAGGTTATACTAAGGTTATACTAAGGTTATCAAGCAAGGAGGATAGTTTTAAGTCAACCTCTCTGAATTATTCAACGGTTTTACCTTGTCAACGAATATCAGATGAAGCCCAGCTATTTGCCTATGCAGAAATTAGAGAATATTCTGTCCAGCATATCATCCGTAGTTACGATACCGACAATCTCTCCCAAGTGGTCGGCGGCTCTCATCAGATCCAGCGCTACCAATTCATATCCGAGACCATCCCGATGTGTCTGCCAGGCATTTTGAACGGCATCGAGCGCATTAGCGATGGCGTTCAGGTGACGGGTATTTGTGATGAGCGGGCTGTCCTGGCGTTCCATGGGCAATGCCAGTTTGTTTAAAATTGCGACGATCAGGGGATCAAGACCTTTATCTAGAATGGTGGAACTGGGGACGAGAGATCTTTGCAGGCCGGCTCCCCTCTCCATCGCTCCAAAGATATGCGTATTGTATTCTGATTGTATATAATTATGCCAAGTATCTTCATCCGGCATTGCCGCAAAACCGAGCAGGTCACACTTATTGAGGACGAGGATACAGCGCGGATCATCGGATCTCATAGTCAGTTCAGTTAAGCCATAAGGGTCAAAGACATGCAGGATAATATCAGCGTTATCGACGATCCGACGGGATTGACTGATCCCGATATTCTCAATCTCATCACCCGAATCCCTGATGCCGGCGGTATCATAAATCACGGCAGGATAGCCGCATAGCGATACCATCTCCTCAAGATAATCACGGGTGGTTCCCGGATGCGGGGTCACGATGGCACGGTCTTCTTGCAAAAAGGCATTGAAAAGCGATGACTTACCGACATTGACCGCACCCGTCAGGCAGATGCGGATACCATCCCGGATGAATTTACCACCTTTTCCTTCCGACAACGCTTGCTGCATCTGCTGAACGATCAAAGCAAAGTCCTTTTCGGCCGCATCTTCGTTCAGCGGCGGCAGATCCTGATCGGCAAAGTCGATCGCCATCTCAAACCTGATCCTGATGTTACTTATCACCTCCAGCAACGGCGTAATCCATTGGTATAGTTTGCCTTGCAATTGAGCTAGAGCCGCTTTGCTGGATAGCTGTGTGCGAGCATTGATAAGGTCATCTACGGCTTCCGCCTGGCTGAGACCGATCCTACCATTGAGAAAAGCCCGCAAGGTAAATTCCCCCGGTTGCGCCAATCTGGCATGCTTGAGCAGAACGCCCAAAATCCGGTTGACGATCTGCGGATTGCCATGACAGGAGATCTCAACCACATCCTCGCCAGTATAACTATGGGGCTGCCGGAAAATGGTGCAGACCACTTCATCCAATTCCTCCTTATTCTCATCCAAGAATATGCCGTGCAATGCCTTATGAGAATGAGAGCGCAGGATTTTACCAGGTTTGTCAAAGAATTGGGAGACGATGACCAAGGCCTTCGATCCGCTGATCCTGACGACCGCTAACGCCCCATGTCCGGGCGGGGTGGCGAGAGCGACTATATCGTCAAGGATGTGAGTCATTTACGTTTGGGTGCAGTTTTTTGGTTGATCATGGCGATGATCTGGGGAGTAATTTGGTCGGCAGTAAGACCGATCGCTTTATTAAGTTGGGCGATCGAGCCGTGAGGGATGAACCGGTCTGGGTATCCAAAAGACCAGATCTTTGACGGGTGGGGATTGAGTAGGTCACGGATGCTGGAGCCGACACCGCCGCGAAGGACATTGGTCTCCAGCGTAAAGATGTGCGAGCAGGTCTTGGCCACGCGGATCAATATCTCCTCATCCAGAGGTTTGATGCTCTGCAGATCGATCAGCCATGGGTCAACCCCGCTCTCGGTAAGCAACTGATGCACCTCTTTCGCCAGATGCATTGCGTCGCCGCATCCGATCAGAGCTATCTTATCGCCCTTGTGAGTGATGAGCGCTTTACCGGGGACAAAACCTCCATAGGTTTTCCCTTCGCAAAAAGCAATGCCGCGGGGATAGCGGATGACCACCGGTCTTTCACTATATTGCGCCGCCCACATGAGCATCGCATCCAATTGTTCGGCGGAAGAAGGTGCCAGAATCACCAGATCAGGAATGTAGGATAAAAACGATATGTCAAAAGCGCCATGATGCGTTGCTCCATCCTCGCCGACCAATCCGGCACGGTCAACGCAGAATACCACCGGCAAACGCTGGAGCGCCACGTCATGGATGATCTGATCCAATGAGCGCTGCAGGAAAGTTGAATAGACCGCTACGAATGGCTTCAGTCCTTTGACGGCAAGTCCTGCGGCAAAGGTTACGGCATGCTGTTCGGCGATCCCCACGTCATAAAAACGCTGAGGAAAGAGTTCCTCAAATGGCGAGAGACCCGTTCCGGCAGCCATAGCAGCGGTGATCGCAATAATTCTCGGGTTGGTAATTGCCATGCGGCATAGACATTTACCCATTACTTCGGACCAGGATTCCTTGCTGGTGCAGATCGGTTGTCCGCTCTTGCTTTCAAATGGACCGATACCGTGGAAGAGGGATGCGTCCTTCTCCGCTGGCTGGTAGCCCTTGCCCTTGCGGGTCACAAGATGGATCAACACTGGTCCGACCATATTCTCTTTGGCGCGGGTAAGGATCTCTATGACCTGTTCAATGTTATGTCCGTCAATGGGACCAAGATATTTGAAACCGAGGTCTTCAAAGATGATATGGGGCACGAGGATATTCATCAAGGATTCCTCGAGTTTTTGGGCACCATGAATGAATTTATTGCGCAGGCGTTCCGGTAAGCCATGCACCAAATTCCAGATCTGCCCCTTGATCTTGTTGTAGGACTTGCTGGAGAGCATGTGTGACATGTATTTTTGCAAGCCGCCCACGTTTTTTGAGATGGACATGGCATTGTCATTCAAGATCACGATCAGGCGATCTTTTTGGAGATGACCGGCATGATTCAGCGCTTCGAACGACATCCCCCCGGTCAGAGCTCCATCTCCGATGATGGCTACGCTGTAACCACTCTCACCGAGATGGTCGCGCCCGCAGGCTATCCCCAGCGCCGCTGAAATCGAAGTGCTGCTGTGTCCGGTGCCAAAGGCGTCATATTCGCTTTCGCTCCGGTTGGTAAATCCGCTCAAGCCTCCATAACTGCGAATGGTCTCAAAACGATTCTGTCTTCCGGTGAGGATCTTCCAGGCATAGGCCTGATGTCCCACGTCCCAAACGATGCGGTCGATAAGAGGATCAAAGACCCTGAGGAGAGCAATGGTAAAATCCACGGTACCCAAACTGGGGGCGATATGTCCGCCAATTTTCGACGTCACGCTCACAATGCGTTTCCGAACTTCTTTTGCTAAAAGGGGTAGTTCCGACTTATCGAGATTCTTGACGTCGGAAGGTGATAATATTTTTTCCATGATCATGTAACACTCCCGGGATCAAATCCGTTTGGCGATCTTCATCGGGATGAATCCTGTCCGGATTTGCCTGCCTTGCTCTCCTCCAGTTTGACGATAATCAATTCGATAATGATCAGGATCAAAACCGCTATAAGCAGTAACTTCCATAGGTCATGGCCCATGCGGGTCTGAAAGATCTGGTTTTGCCAATGTGGCGGAAGCACTTTGTAATTCTTTCTGTTTGAGAGATCAAGGGGTTTATAATCGCTTTCGGCATAATCCGGATTTACCGCCACAAAGCTGACCGTGCCATCAATAGCGGTGCTTTGATAGATGCCTGGTTGTCTGACTGTATGGTTGCGGTTGCCAAGTGTCATCTCCGTGCCATCGGGATGTTTGAGTGTTTCGGCTGAGATCCTCTCCCCTACTGTGATGCCGGTCACGTCTGACTCAGATCTGCCGATGTGTTGCAGTGTCCGATATGCAAAGACAGGGAAGATGGGGCTGAGTAAGAACCGGTTACGCGTGCTATCCGGATTGAAGAGCCAGAGCGCTGATTTGCCACGGACGATCGCCAAGGGTCTGTTGGCAGTGGAAAGGAGGATGGTTCCCGTATTGTTCTGGCTGCTTTCCCAGTAATCGCTGATCGCATACTGCATGGCTTGACGCTGATCGATCAAACTGGCTATGTAGTGCAGGCGGTTTACGAAATCCAGTTTGCGTTCCTGGCCCTGATACTGACCAAAACTGATCCCGAACTGGTTGCCGAGGTAATTCTTCATCTCTGCACTGAGAGCGTCATTCACGGTAAAGAGGATTCCCGCCCCCTGGGCGGATACAGTTGACAAGGTCTCCCTCAAACGGGCGCTGAGAGTAATTGGAGCTACGCAGACTATGAGGTTATACTGCCTCAGACGTTCGGCATTCACTGTCTCCGGAGCGAGGATATCCATCCTTCCCTTATCGGTGGCATAGACCGAGAGCATGGAATCCAGCGTCAGAGGGAGACGGCTCCTGTCAGTAATGACGGCAATCCGGGGATTAATGTAGAAGGGAAAGGCAAAGTAACTGCGATTGTCATGAGTCAGCCGATCATCCAAGACCTCGATGAAACCTACCTGCCAGCCGTCACTTCTGATCTCGACTGCTATCGTCTCCGTCAGCCGTTGCCGTGGTTCCAGCGAGACAAATTTCTCGGCTACTTTACTGCCATTAAGTCCAGCTTTGACCAATATGTCACTTCTTGAGGTTGCGCCATAATTGATCAATTCAAATTCGATCAATTGAGTGCGGCTGCGTTCAACCAATTGAGCAACGGGTCTGGCATTGAGACAAGCGATATTCTCAAATGCACCGGTTCCCGACAAGGGTATGATCCGGATCGGGTATTGGGTTTTATCCGGTAGTTCCCGCTCCTGCAGATCGCTGATATAGTATATTTCACGATTCAGGAGCTGGGTGTCAGAAAGTTTCGTTTCCGCCAGAACGATCATCTTCTCCAGCGGCAAAGGCGTGTGGCAGATCTCGATGTCATCGATCAGGTTATCCGGTATCGCTCCCGAGTAGACCTGGGTGTGCAAAGTATTCCAGTCCTGATCGGAAGTCACCAGGATCAGCCGATCTTGGATCGAAGCTTTGCTATTTATCTGGCGGATGGCGTCCTGGGCTTTTTGGAGGTAGGAATGCGTGTCCACAAGATAATCCATGCTGAATGAAGTATCGAAGATGATGGCAAGAGCGGTAGGTGGATGTTTGGCTGATGGCCTGAGCCAGTTTGAGTGCAGGATCGGTCTTGAGGCAGCCATAACGACAAGCAGGATGATCAGCATCCTAATGATCAGGAGCAGAACGTTCTTAAGCTGGGTGCGGTTCTGCTGTTTGTCCTTGCTCATTACGATGAATCTAATGGTGGAAAAGATGATGCGTGGCGGTTTCTTTTTTGCCACCAGCCAGATCAAAAGGGGAATCACCGTTGCAGCAGCAAAGATGAGTAAGCCGGTATTGAGAAAAGACAATTGAAACATAAGATGTTACATACTCAAAGCGATGGAAAAAAGGTATCTACTGTCTCTGAGTCGCATGCCTGAATTTGTCATGGAAAAGTCAAACCGGAAGACATTATATTTGTATCCCGTGCCCAAGGTATAATAGATATTATCAGTGCCATGGAAGTTTTGACTGTAAAGACCGGCACGCAGGACGAAATTCTGAGAGATCAATCTATCGGTGGCAAAATCCTGGCTTTCCCATTCCCAATCCTGGGTCAATCCCAAATGAAATGTAGTTACAGGTGTTTTGGCGACCTTGCCTTGCACTCCGCCTAACAAACTGAGTCCACCACTTTGGTATTCAAAGCCCAATGCGGCACGACGCTGGATCGGTTCGGAGTCATAACTCTCCCAATATAAGCGGGAAAACAGATCATAGATGCATCCTCCCCAGGTGAAATTCTCCTGCCTGACCACGAAGCCCAGATCGCCAGAGAACCCCTTGACCTTGTTATCGATGAATGCTTCGCGGATAAACTGGTTATTGTGAAATTTCTCGCGCAAATAGACCAGCCGTCCGGTCACATATTTGAGTGTGAGTCCTGCACCGATCTGTTCATATTCATTATCCTTTGCTCCCACCGTCATCTGGAAACTATCCAGTTGATAATCATAATACTGCGTTTCATCACCAGCTGCATTCCATTCACTTATATGGATCGATGCAAGCGGTCGATATGACCATCCGACATTCTTGCTAACCACAGAGAAATAGCCGAATTGCTTTGCTTTGAGAACATTACTAAAGCGCATCGCATGCAGGAAGTCGAGATCTTCATCATTTCCCAACCGAAAGGATGAAGTGACATATGTTGCCTTGTTATCGGCAAGCAATGCTGGGTTGCTGCTGGCGGCAAAATAATCGCCCATGTTGGTCAAATTCAATCCCCCCATCCCGATGGCTATCGGCGAAACGTTGTTCTCCGGGATCCTGTAGTCATACTCAGTGATCGGCAAGGGATAGGACTGTGCTCCCAAGCCTGATAGGGACAGGCAGCATATAACGATGAACTTATTTTTGTCCATATCATATCTCCGGCAATTTATGAAAAATGAGACCAGCGAACCAATATAGCAAAGGAGCCATCAAGACCCCTGCCACCATGTCAATAAACCAGTGATAATGCAGAAAAACCGTCGCTATCGACAGAAATACGCAGATTAAAAGCAGAATCACTCCCAGCCGTTTAAGGTGCTGAAGAGCGGAGAAACTGAGGATCAAAGCGATGATCACATGCGAACTTGGAAAGGCGCCGCCCCAGTGGCCGCTCGTCCGGTAAATCGTTGCCATGATCCAGCCAAAGATCCAGCCCCGGTTCTCCATCGTAAGAGCATGCGCTTCGGGCAGATAGCGCCCTCCCACCACCGGCAATAAAGCAAAGAAGAAATAACACACATAAAAGGAAAACGTCAGCCTAAAGATCAATTTGTCAAACACTTTCCGGTCACGGAAATAGAAATAAACCGGCAGACCTGCAATCATCGGGTAATAGCAGAAATAGGCAAAACTTATGATCTCTTGGATCCATGCCTGATCCAGCACCTTTCCCCACCTCATCGATGGAAGATATCCAAAAAGAGACTGATCCATCCGCATGAAAAACGGATCAAGATAATCTGTGAAGATTATCCGGTTGAACACATGCAGAGAGATGAAGAAATACCCAAAGAGACCGATCGGATAGACGCTGCGGACAAAGTGTAACATCCTGCTTGCCCATGATGTCTCCCCCCATTTGATCCGACTGAAACCTCCAAACCAAGCCAGCAGCAAGATCACCGAGATGATGGAAACATAGACCGGCAGATGAGTTTGTGGCGAGTGAGCACGAGACCAGCCTGCACCCATCAATAGGATCACCCAGAGGCAATAACTCAGTGTGATAAAGTCCAGTTTTCCCAGCTGAAACAATGGGATTTGGCAGTTATCAGCCGATCGATTTATCATAAATCCTGTATGTCTTATAGGGTTTTGCGCCCAGCATCTCAGCCACTTGCATCATCCGGGTATTGTTTTCCAAGACCCAAGAGAATTCTGCCTTGTAATAACCTTTGGGCAGGCCATATTTATATGAGTAATAATAGAATAGCGTATCGATTCCACGATTCTGATATTCCTTGATTACGCCCATAGTCATCACCCGGGCTGAGGATATCCTGCGCTTTGCGATCAGTGCTTTGATGATTGTAACGGGATTGATCCTGCCCTTCATCACTTTGAGTACTTCGTTAAAGTTCGGCATTGCCAAACTGAACCCAGCCGGTTTGCCATTGACTTCTGCGATCAACACCAATTGCGGATCGACCAAGGGCAATAGCATCTTGACCGTGTGATCGAATTCTGCCTTGGTCATGGGCACGAATCCCCAGTTATATTCCCATGCCCTTGTATAGATCTCAAAAACCTTTTCGATGTCGTGTTTCAGGTTTTCCTTATCCAGATGCCGAATCTGGTGCCCATAGCGTTTCTGGATCAATTGCGCAGCCCGCTCCACTCTTTCGGGGATAACTTTGTGGTCACTGTAATAGGCGTACATATCCATCGCTTTGACCAAACCGTTGCTCTCAAAAAGGTTTTGATAACATGGCGGATTATGGGTCATCATCACATAGGGCGGAGTGTTAAAACCATCGATGAGAAGTCCTGCTTCGTCATTGATCGTAAAGTTTATCGGTCCGCGCATCCTATCCCTTCCTCGTTCCCGGTTCCACTGATATACCTGATCAAACAGAACTTTGGCGACATCCGGTCGATCCTCTGATTCAAAGAAGCCAAAGAACCCGCATTTATCGTTATGTTCCTTGTTATGCTGGGTATTGGTGTGGGCAGTGATCCTGCCCACCACCCGATCATTTTCTATGGCGAGAAAGAGTTGTGCCTCCGAGTGTTCAAAAAAGGGATTGTGATGTGGATCAAAGAATTTCTTTTGTTCACTGATCAGGGGCGCTACCCAGCAGGGATCCTTCTCATACAGCCGGTAAGGCAGCATGATAAAATCTTTTAGTTGACTCTTGGTCTGGACTGGAACAGCCTGGATCATATCCATCTCCCTTTCAGATCTCACCCAATCGCTTGGAGACGATCACGTTTAACCCGCCCATCAATACCACAATCCCAAACATAAAGGCAAAGGAGTAACTGGGCTGGGTCTTTATGTATTGAGGCATAAAAGATTGCATGATTTGCATCAGGATCAAAGGCAAAACTACGATCAAGTACTGAGCGAAGCGGATCTGTTTGAACCACATGACGATCAGTATTGCCAAGGCTGACGTGAATAACATCGGCAAAAAACAGATATAAGCCATGAAACCCATAAAAGTAAAGATCCCGCGCCCACCACGAAAGCCATGCATAAGCGGAAGACAATGGCCGATCAACATCGCCACGCCAAAGACAATGATCATCTCCGGACTACGCAAAGAGCCAATACCTTCCATCTCCAAGTATATTTCACCCACTCTAAGCAAATTATCCAGCAGCAACAGATAGAGATAACTCTTGCTGACATCGATAGCACCGACCAATAAGCCCAGCGGTTTACTGACGTTCTGATAGATGTTTTCCGTATCCGCCAAGCCCGTTCCCACCCGATAGATATTGAGTGAACGAAAACTCTTAGCCACCACCCGTGCCGCAGAAAATCCACCATACATATAGGATAGCGCTACCAACAAAAATCCAAGCAGATAGATCATTAATTCCCCTTTATCTTTGACCCGAAGAAAGCACTACCGATCCGAAGGCAATTTGATCCTTCCTCGAGTGCCAGTTCAAAGTCGTCGGTCATGCCCATCGAAAGAATGCGCATTTCCACATTTGGCATCTTTATCCCTGCCGCTTCGTCATAGATCCGTTTCAAAGTCCGGAAGCAACCACGGTTCTCCTGAATAGTACCTTCCAAAATCCCGATCGTCATCAGACCTTTTACCCTAAGATGGGTCAATTTGCTTACATATGATATGAGATCGATCGCCCGTTCTGGACTTACTCCGCTCTTTCTATCTTCTTTACTGGCATTTACTTGGATCAGTACATCCTGGATGCGTTGGCGCTTGATGCAGGCAGCATCCAGTTTTCGAGCCAGATGTTCCGAATCCAACGAATGGATGAGCCAGGGCTCCAGATCCAGCAATGCATTGATCTTATTGGACTGTAAATGACCGATAAAATGGAACCTGTAAGCAGTGGCTTGGATCAGGGGGACCTTTTCTTTCGCTTCCTGAACCCGGTTTTCGCCAATATCGGTGATCCCAAAGTTCAAGGCAGTTTCGATCACCTCCACTGGACGATTCTTGGTAACCGCCACGACTGTCACCATTTCCGGATCACGGTGGCTTCTGATCAGTTTTGTTCTGATCCTTTCGAGTGTCTGTGAGATACTCTCATGGATCTCAGTCATTTATTCTCCTTGCCGTCAATTCATAAGATCTATGCGGGATGTTCATGATTTCATGAAGGCTTGTGGTGTCAAGGACAAAGTGTAGTTTCCTGCCCTACTCGCTTTATCCTTCGAATCGCTTTTTACTCGTGTTCGCTTCGAGACCACTTCGAGGATTCGAAGCGTTCTCGAAGCGAACCCGACATAAAAGTGATGCGATCCATCAGGAGAGATGCAAGTCCCGGTCGGGTAAAATCTAGTTGAAGGACAATGATAGAGTAATATACTTACGCCTGCAGATAGCGAAGGCAATATTCATGTTGCCGGCGGGGAAAAACGCTGCAGTCCAATCCTGATTCCCGCAGCTTTTCAGACAATCCATCTAAGACCGGATACTCAGTCCAAAAATGACCGGCATCGATCAGAGGGATCGGACTGTCGATGATATTGTGATAGGTCAACTCTCCACCGATTAGGATATCGGCTCCCGCCGCCGCCATCCGAATCATGGAACCCGCCGCTCCGCCACAAATGGCGATCCGTCCGACTAATGTATCGATATCTTCACCTGCCAGCCAGACATGGGGATGGGGATTGCCCAGAGCGGATTTGACGACCTCAATGATCTGAGCGATCGAACGATCCTGGTCATACCCGCAGATCAACCCCTGAGCGTAAGCAGGATTATGATTCGTGACCGGATAGTGGTACAATGCGGGCGTCTCATAAGGATGAACGGAATTGATGGCTGCGATCACCTGGGTCAGCCGAAAGGAATCGACCATCATCTCCAGCTCCACCTCGGATACCGTTTCCAGCGAGCCAATGGAGCCGATATAAGGTTGTGAACCGGATTGGGGGATAAAGGAACCCGTGATGCCATGACAGGTGGAACAACTTTCATAGTGACCGATGCGTCCCGCACCGGCATTGAATGCCGCCGAACGAACCGCATCCACAGCGTCCGGCGGAACAGTTACGCTGAGATGATGCCAGAGTGTACCCGTCTCTTGGCTCAAGGCACCTATCACATTTAATCCCAAAGCTTTCGCCAGATGATGATTAACGCCATCCGGCGCACAATCGAGATTGGTATGCATGGCAATGACAGCGATCCGGTTTTCAATCAGTTCGAGCAGGAGGGGATCGGTTACGCTCTCCAGGGAACGAAAGATCAGGGGATGATGGGATATGATCACATTTGCGGATGTCATTTGGGCATGATCCACTACTGCTTGAGTGATATCTAAAGTAAGCAAGACCTTGTCTGCGGGCGCACCCGGATTTCCGATCTGTAACCCTGTCTTGTCCCATTTGAGGGCAAGTCCAAAGGGTGCAATTCTATCCAAGCGGGTCAGTAATTCATTTATGGTCATGGTTCATCCTCTCTGATTGATCTGAAGATTCGCTGTTCTCGTCTCCATCCTCGATCAATTCCTCGACCGGCAGATCCGGCAAAAACTTCATCCGGAGGTGACGTTTCCACCACCCAATCAAAATGACCAGAGGTAAAAGGGATAAGACCAGGGCATTGAATCCGTAAAAAATGTATAGATACGCCAAACGTCGGGCATAACGGTCATAATCACCGGCAAATCCACTCGCTGACTGGCCAAAGGCATCCTGAAAGACACGGTGATAGAGCAGCCGTCTGTCCGCTTTCTGTGCCCAGGCAACAATGTCCCACATCCGGTTCCACTCGTCCATCCGTTTATCCATGATGTAATGTATGGCCAATGAAGAGGTTAGATAGAATAACTGCCATTCACGCTGATTGGCTGGATAGACGTGGTGCATCTCGCTTAGTTTGAGATATCTGCCCAAAAACCTGTGTCGCAGAAACAGGACATGTATCTCAAAACCGAACTGGCCGCTGAAATAGGTCGCCATCCCTTCATGAAACCACAAAGGAGCATCCAAAAAGATCCCATCCACCAGCCAGTGGATGTATTCGTGAAGCAGTATCCTGAGATATCCCTCGCCGACCTGATCAGGACTGCGGACAAAGATGCGGCGCTCCATACGGTCATAGAATGCCTCGCTAAATTCGACGATCCTCCCTCTGCCGATGGTGAGAGCGCTGTAGGCCTGACGGTCTGGAATGATCACAATGTCCACGGTATCGGTAGGCTTGACACCGAGGGTGATATGCAGTTGTTCAATACGGCGGCTGAGGGGATCTCCGATCTTCTGGGCAATGGCATCGTTCACCGGTTGGGAATAAACGCGGAAATACTGATTTTGCAGTGAGATACGGCTATGTGATTCAGCCGCGAGGGGGAGGGGCAGGACGAGTGCGACCAATATCAGTAGTGCATACAGCCGCATCGGTATCCCTCTTGTTTCAATCCACCGGATCAATGGCTCTTTTGTGCAGCATCTCGTAATACTGGTGTGCATCCTTCTTGCTGACGTTTCCGGTCGGAACTTTTGTGATGCGCAATTCATGCTCATAGCCATATAAGCAAAACCTGATCAGATCACCATCCTGGACCGCGGCAGATGCCTTTGCCTCTTTGCTGTTCAGATGGATCAGACCTTTGTCGCAGGCATTTTTGGCAATGCTGCGGGTTTTGGTGAGGCAGAGTTTGTTGAAGAGAAGGTCGATCCGCATAACAATCATGCCTTGTGATCGAGGATATCCCTGATCCGGCTTGCCAGATCCCTGATCTTGAAGGGTTTCATAATAAAGTCGCGGATGCCTTTCTGGGTTGCTTCCTCGGCGGAAATCAGGGTGGTGAATCCGGTGCAGATGATAATCGGTAATCCTGGCTTAATCGCCAGGAGTTTTTCGGAAAGATCGATACCATTCGTATATGGCATGGTCGTGTCGGTTATAACGATATCAACGGTCTCATGGTTTTTGGCGAAATACTCCAGGGCTTTGCGGGGATCGGTGAATCCTTCCACCTTGTAGCCCAGTTTGAGCAATCCTTGACGGAAGACATTTACCAGCATCGGTTCATCATCGACGAAGATGATCTTTTCCGTTCCGGCAATTTCGGTGTTTGCATCGGTAAACTCGCCATTGGGGTGCCATGTGTCAGCATTATAGAGCGGTAAATAAACTGAGAAGGTGCTTCCTGTGCCGGGCGTGCTTTCCACTCTGATTGCCCCATGATGCGCTTGAATGATGCTATGTACGATGGACAAACCCAGTCCGGTGCCCTCATTAGCTGCCTTGGTCGTGAAATAGGGATCGAATATGTGGTCGATCAAACTCTCGTCTATGCCGGAACCATTGTCCCTCACCGTTATCTTGAGGTATTGGCATTGCTCCAGTTCCGGATAGGCGACCATGTCCTTGCTGCTGAAGGATACATTGTCCAGAGTTACTTCGATCAATCCTTTGTTATGTTTGATGGCGTGCATCGCATTGGTACCGAGATTGATCAAAATCTGATGGATCTGGCCAGGAACCGCTATCACCGTGCTGCTCTCAGCGGAATAGCGTTCCTTGATACGGATGGATTTAGGCAGATAGGAACGTAAGAAACGCACTGCCTCACGAATATGATCCACCAGTTCGATCACCTCGGTCTTGGACTCCTCCTGACGGCTGAACGATATGAGATGACTGATCATCTCCTTGGCTCTGCTGGCTGATTTGAGTACTTCCATCAGGTTTTGGGCACTGTCGGATTCCAGCGGAACGTCGTCAGTTGCCAGTTCCGTATAGCCGATAATGGCACTGAGAACATTGTTAAAATCATGCGCGATGCCGCCGGTCAATCTCCCGATCGCTTCTAACCGTTGTGTGCGTTTGAGTTGCTCCTCACGCAGGATCTCATAGGTAACATCCTTACAACTAGCGATGATGCTGGATAATCTGCCATCCTTGTCAATGACCGGTTTGACCACCATATCCAGAGTGATCTTAGCGCCATCCTTGCGGATGATATCGATCTTGCCCCGCCAGGGTTGAGAACTGCGGACGCGGAGCCAGGATTGTTGCATGTCGATGCGGCTGTGTTGATCGAAAGGCAGGTATTCGACCGGTTTATCCACCAATTCGTTGCGTTTGTAACCGGTTGTCCTTTCGAAGATGGTATTGACGTAACGGATAAAACCTTCCGGTGTGAAGATAATGATCCCTACTCCCGCTTGTTCGATCGCTTGGATCAGAACATTGATCGATTCATCGCTCTGCTTCTTGTGCAAGGCAAAAGCGATCTGTTCCGATACCGATTCCAGCAGTATTTTATCCTCTTCGTCATAGAGGTCGTTACGTTCATAACTCTGCACAACCAGCGCGCCGACAACTACGTTATCAAGGATGAGGGGAACACCCAGCCAGTTTTTACACAGGACTCCCATAAATTGGCGGTTTTCTGTGCGAAGGATGATCTCTTCCTCGTGCAGGAGCAAGGTCTTAGCCTCGGAGATCACCTGTGCGGTCAGCGAGCTGTTGTTATCTGCTTCGACCGGCGAAGCATCCTCGTTCATGCTGTCCACCAGATAGGGGAAGGTGATCAGATTGCTCTTGTGGTCATACAGTGCAATATAGAAATTGGTGACGTCGATGAGTTTGCTCAGAGATTCGTGGATCGTCTCAAACAACTCATCCAAGGAATGGGTGACATTGACGGCATGACTGATCCGATGCAGGATATATGTGAGCATCTCTGAACGGTAAAACGGCGTCAGATCAGTCAGCATTATCACATAGAGATTGTCGGTCTGCGTACGTATAGGCACCACTGTCTGGCGATGAGCGTGGAGTTTGTGCCACTCATCATAAAAGTCATATTCATAGGTATGTGTCTTCTTTAGATTCTGCTGCAGGAAGTGTTGTATACTCTCCACGTTAAATTCCTGCGGCTTGAGCAATTGAATCCTCGACACAAATGTTTCATAGATTTCCCATACATAGCGGCCCACAGTTTCTCTGGTATCCATCATGGTCATAGCTTCAAATGCCTGATTAACGAGGATCGACTTACCGGTGCTATCGATCAGGAGCATTCCTTCTGATGTCTGTTCAAAGATACAACGGAACATCATTTCCCGCTCTTCCAGTTCATTCCTTACCCGGACAAGTTTGGTCATATCCTGAATGGCAACGATCACGTTTTCATAGTCCTTATCTTCCATGCCGGGGATAGACCATGAGATCCGCATATAGATCCGGTTACCTTTCAGATCTCGACTAACTCCTTGTCCTTCAAAATTCATCTTACCCTCTGCCAGCGCCAATACTGATTCCAAAAGGTAGGGTATGGATTCTTCCCCAAAGATCAGATCCAGCGAGGTGAACAATTGTTCCTTGCTCTCTGCCTTGTAAAGAGAGAGCGTCGTATCATTGACATCCACTACCCGCAGGAGTTTGATGCAGTCCATGAATTTTTCGGGATAGGTGGAAAAGTATGCCCGCAGGTCGCTGATCCCATCCTGCTTGAGGGACAGGACATAGTCACGCACACCCCAAAAATTCTCGACCCAGATTGAGACCGGCGACTTGTCGTAGAGCATTTGATAAAAGGATGGATTCATGATACTCCTAGTTTTTGTCGGTGAGTAACCTTTGCGTCTCGAGAGCGATCATCAGTTCTTCATTGGTAGGCACTTTCAGGACGGTTACATTCGTTGTGCCGTTGCTGATCACCTGGATCTCATCGGAGAAGACATCGTTTTCCTTTGCGTTGATTGTGATGCCCAACGCTTCCATGTCACGGCAAACCTGCGCCCGCATGATCGGCATTCTTTCGCCCACGCCGCCCGTGAAGATAAGAACATCCAAGCCATTCATTGCGGCAAAGTAAGCACCGATGTATTTCTTAATCCGATAACAATATACGTCATGCGCCAGGATGGCTTTGGGATTACTTTTCTGTAGGATCTCTTCTTCTATCGCGCGCATATCATTGGACAGGTGGGAGAGCCCCAGCATCCCGCTCTTTTTATTCAGGATGGTATTCACTTCCTCGACGCTGAATCCCAATTGCTGTTGCATATAGATCGGAATGGCAGGATCGAGATCACCGCATCTTGAGCCCATCATCAATCCTTCCAGGGGAGTGAAGCCCATCGAAGTATCGATCGATCTGCCCCGGTCAATGGCTGTGATCGATGCCCCGTTGCCCAGGTGGCAGGAGATGATCTTCAGGTCTTCCACCCTTTTGCCGAGGAATTCCGCCGCTTTCAAACTGACGTATTTATGCGATGTACCGTGAAATCCATAGCGCCGGATCTTGTGGGTCTGATAAAAATCAATCGGTAGCGGATAGAGAAAGGCGTGCGCCGGCATCGTCTGATGAAAAGCGGTATCAAACAACCCACACTGTGGAACATTCGGAATATTACGCTTCACAGCCTCGATCCCTGCCAGGTTTGCCGGATTATGCAAGGGCGCCAGGGCAATGCACTCCGTCATAACCTCGATCACATGTTCGGTGATCAGGACCGCATCCGAATAATGTTCACCGGCATGCACCAGGCGATGGCCTACTGCATTGATCTCATCCACATTACGGATCACGCCAAAGGATGGGTCCTTCAGTGAGTCAATGATCAGTTGTAAACCCCGTTCATGGTTATCTATCACCATCTCACATTTTTTACGAACGTAAGTGGCGCTCTTGTATGTAAATAGAGATATATCTTCGCCGATCTTTTCGATGATCCCTTCTACCAGAACTTCACAATTCTGCATGTTGATAAACTGATGTTTGATGGATGAACTCCCGCAATTCAAAACCAGTATGTTCATTAAATCCTCACTTATAGCATGTTCGGGCGTCACGGAAACTGGACTTTCATACGTGTCAACTGATTTCTCATATAAAGAGTGAGTTGACAATATTGCCTCAACACCTTATCTTATCATTGCATAAATAAGGAGGTTTCAATGAAATACAGTCCACACCTGGGATGGAGTTTGGCGATCCTGATCCCGATCCTTGCTCTCCTGCCTTTATGGCTAACTTGTGCCAAACCCGCTGATGAGCTCTCTGGCAAAGGCAGCACCAAACAGATCACTCTCCCCGCACCCTTGACCAGTGGCACGATCTCGGTCGAACAAGCAATCCACCAACGCCGCTCCACCCGATCCTTCAAAGACGAAGCCATCTCCCTCGCCCAAATCTCCCAGATCCTTTATGCCACCCAAGGGATCAGCCACAAAGAGCGCGGCTTGAGAACAGTTCCTTCCGCCGGAGCTATTTATCCGATGGAACTATATGTCTTGATCGGTAAACCAGATGGCATCGCTCCCGGACTATACCGTTACATTCCTAACACCCACTCCCTGGAACTACTCCAATCCGGAGATCTGCGTCGTAGTATTGTCGGCAGGGTCAGTCGCCAGGGATTTGTCGCCAATGCCCCCGCATCCCTTATCCTGACAGTGATCTATGAACGCATCACCGGACGCTATGGCGAGCGGGGAAAGATGTATGCCCACATGGAAGTGGGACACGCTGGACAAAACGTCCACCTCCAATGCGAGGCACTGGGCTTGGGAACGGTGATGGTCGGCGCCTTTAATGAGAGTGAACTGGCAAAACTGATGCAATTGCCCGAGGGAGAGATCCCCCTATATATCATGCCCGTTGGAAAGAAGTAAGTGGTGGGTGATACGGGACTCGAACCTGTGACCCCTACGATGTGAACGTAGTGCTCTAACCAACTGAGCTAATCACCCGTATAACGTGGTGGGAGATACTGGACTCGAACCAGTGACCTCTACGATGTCAACGTAGCGCTCTAACCAACTGAGCTAATCACCCACGCTCGCGAAGACACCCACTCCCAAATCAGGGCTTTTTTGTCAAGATTTTTCCGCCCAACCCGCGTTATCGGTTTATCAGTATTATGCTGGGACGGCGCTGTGACCCCATCGCATATGAACCACGATCATTGTTGAATATCAGCGATATCCATCCCCAAATGTAAAAGAGCGTTGTTCATACTGGTATCACCACAGATCGTGTACATGATAATGAAATCCCGTTTCTCCAACCAGATCAGACCTAAATGATATCGGATTATGTCTGACGGATCGTTTGCGTATTGCAATAATGTTAATCGTTTTGAATTATTCCCCCGTCTTAAGAAGGTTCAAAGTCGAGCAGATTGGTGTTTCCGCCGATGTCTGTCTTTCCTGCTTCATAACCTTAGTATAACCTTACGGTTGTAAGGTTATACTAAGGTTATACTAAGGTTATGAAGCAAGGAGGACAGCTTAAAATACCGTACTAACTAAGCTCTGCTTCAATGATGTTCCGGATGCCGTTTTCCAACCCTTTCACAAAGTCCCCCGACATTATTGTGCGAAACAACTTGACCAATTCCGCTCTCTCATCTTTCTATCTTTTCGGTTGTGTCATGATCTTCTCCTTGTCTTGGAGAATTTTGTTAAGACCATCAAAAAAAGTGAGGAGTCTGGCTCAACCTTATTCTTCATCAGGCTTCCACCAATTTACACCAACCATTGAGAAACTGACCTAACAATACCATGGATACAGCACAGTAGCGTGAGATATTGTAACCAGACTCTTAGAACGCATCACTGGGAAATGTGATGTTTTGCTTGACATATTGTCACCTTGTTTTACAGCGTCAACCTAAGAGACATATCCGGCTGATTAGAAGATGAGGTATGTATGCCCGAGAAGTTGTTTCAGATAATACATAGTTTTATAACGCAGAGATTTGCGCTGTCTGACCTAACGGCAAAACTAAAGGATTCATCGCGCAGTCACCTAATCGAGATCACGGGCAAATCCGGTAGTGGCAAGTCCTATTTGATCGATCCCATTATCAATGCCATCAAGGACACTTACAGCCGGATCAATTACTTTAGCCCACATCCGATGTGCTTCAACCAGATGGGCGAGATCGTCAGGATGCTGACGGATATTGACGATGAGGAATTGACCACACTGCTGGTGGAGCACTCTCGCCGTTTCCGCACCGGCAAGAAGTATGACCTGTATTACTATCTCTCGGAGCAACTCCTGCGCCGGGAACTCTTGCACCCGCAACTGCTGATCATGGACGATTGTGATGTCCTCGATCTATTCACGCGTGATTTAATCCAATACCTCGTCCAACACACCGAAGATTCCGGCATCCAGGTAGTTGTTTTCACCCAGGAGCGGCTGTTTCCCTTCTCCGAGGTGCACAAGATCCCGGTGCTCAGCACGGACGATATCCAAAGTTTGTTGTCGATCATCTTCCCTAACGGCGATTTGGGATACATCAAGGAAAGCGAAATCCTGCACAAGATCAGCGGCGGGAATCTGATGATCCTGGAAAAGATTCTGTCTGAAATGCTTACTCAACATCAGGAAGACCTCTTTAATCTTTCTGATTTCCTGGACAAGACCTATGACGCTGATGAGATCTATTGGCAGGAATTGGTAGACCTGAATCCGGAACAGAAGAAGATGCTGCTGGCGATCTTTGTGCTGGGCAAATATGTATCAGCCGAATTGCTGCAATCCCTGGTGGATATCGATCACTATAAGGACAACCTGAAAACGCTGACCGATAAACGGCTGATCGGATGCAAAGAAGGCAAATGCCACGTCCAGAAAAAAAACGCTTTCCAAAACTGGTTACAACGTAACCCGGGAATAATGGACAGCGGATTTGTCGAGGCGATGGACAACATCCTCAAGCAAAATGGCCTCTATCCCCAGGTGCGTGTTAATCTCCAGATGCTGAATAACCGCTATGACAAACGGCTCTTTGATTTGGTCGAACAAAACTTGTATATGATGTCCGATAATGAGAATCTGCTCAAGATCCATAACTACATCCTCAAGCGTCATAAGCGTAATGAACAGCGCTTGCAGATCTTACAGAAGATCGGGATATCCCATTCCGAACTCAACCAAAAGGACGAGGCGATCGAATACTTCCGCCAATGCCTGCACCTGTGTTCGGAAGGCAAACTCCCTGCTGAACAGATCATTTTCCACCTTTCTTCCAATCTCTTCGCCGTCAATTCTTCCAGTTTTGCGCTCGAGATCATCAAAAAATATAGTCCCGATACCATCGATCCCTATTGGAAAGCGAGGATCCTGTTACTCAAAGCGGACATTCTGACGGAATCGGAGATGTTCAATGAAGCCAACGAAGCGCTGGAGAGCGTGCTCAAAGGCATGAATCAGATCGCAGACAATAGCAAACGCTATCTAATCCAGGCAGAAGCCAAAAAAACCAGGGGCAAGATCCATTACTATACAAATGAATGGGATCAAGCGGTGCAAGCATTCAAGGATGCGGAAAGTATGTATAATCTGGCGGAGGATTTCAACGGACTGGCAGCGATCAATAACAACCTCGGCGTCCTGAGTATGTTTCAAGGAGAGTGGGAGGTCAGCGAGCAGTTTTTCCTGAAGAGTTTAGCGCTGGAAAAGGAAAACTATAACCTGAACGGCATCTCCGTCTGTTACAACAACCTCGGCGGACTGATGGACGACAAGGGCGATCAGGAACGATCCCTGTATTACCTGGAAGAAGCGCTCAAGATTCAAAAACTGCTCAGCGATCCGTATAACATCACCAATATCTACAACAATATCGGTGTTACCTTGATGGATCATAACCAATACGAACGCGCTGAGGATACCCTGCTCAAATCCTTGGAAACGGCAGTCAATTTTGGCTTTTTCCGCAATACCGTGGCGTCACTGAACAACCTGGGTGCGCTGTTTTTCAAGAAAGGCGATTGGACAAAATCCATCGAATATTATGAACAGGCGATAAAGCGGTCGGAAGAGAATAACTTCACCGAGGGACTTTTGCGTTCTTACAACAACTTGGGCGAGGTCTATGAGAAGCAGAACGAACTCACTCTGGCTTACAATCTTTATTTCAAGGGCTTAGAGCTGTTGCCCACGGTCAGTGATGAATATATCCGGGCAGAACTTTTTGGCAATCTGGGAAGCGTGCTCACCAAACTACACAATTTCAAAGAGGCATATCCCTATCTGATGGAGAGTTTTGACTTCTTCAAGTCGCTTAATGCACGCGATAAAATCATCGAGGGCTGCCACAAACAGGCATATTTCTTTATCCTCACCCATAATTTTGAAAGTGCGGATTACTATCTGGCACATGCAGAAAAAAAAGCAGGCGAGATAAGCAACCAGTTCGATATCGGTAAGACCGCATACCTGAGGGCTTTGCTGGAAAGAAAAAACCTGGATTCTGCCAAGACCAATCTAAGCAGAGCCATCCAGTGCTTTATCGAGACCGATAACAACTATGAACTCTCGCTGGCAAATTATGAACTTGCGGCAGTGCTATTCGAACTCAAGGATTGGGAACAGGCATTGCAGATCCTGAAAAACAATAAGAAGATCATCCGTCAGTACGGCTCGATCAAACTACTCGAAAAAAACGATATGCTGATGCAGAATATTGCCAGGGAATATTCCAATCAACTCAAAGAAAGCAAGTTTGAAGAAGACCTGCTCAACCAGTTCTATGAGATCACTCAAAAACTCAATACAATCAGCGATCTGGATTCGTTGTTGGAGGAGTCATTGACGTCATTGATCGATATATCCGATGCCGATGGCGGGATACTCTGCCTCCATCACAATCCGGCCATGCCCGCTTCATGGGATTATAAGGTGTTCTCCCATTTCCACCACGATGACAAGGATTATTCCACCCTGCTCGATCTGTGCACCAATTGCTATGAATCCGGACAGATCCAAAATCACAAACAGCCGCATTTCGCACCCAAATATAATAACATCCTTACCCTCCCCTTGGTCATCAGAAAGAAAGCACAAGGCGTGGTCTTACTCTTCTGCAGCAGCGGCACCCTGTATTTTTCGGAACGGATGGTCAATCTATTGAGCGCTTTGTCCAACCAGGTCATCGTTATCATCGAAAATCTCCGTTCCGCCAGTTTGGAACAATCCCACGCCATTATCCGTGAACAACTCATCGCCGATAATCTCTATTCCGACATCATTGGTAAAAGTCCAGAAATGCTCAAGATCTTTGCCCTGATCGATAAGGTAAAGGATACACCCACGTCGATCCTCTTGGAAGGTCACAGCGGCACGGGTAAAGAATTGATCGCCCGCGCGTTACATTACAGCAGCAATAGACGGAACAAGGCATTCGTTGCTCAATACTGCGGCGCGCTTCCGGAATCGCTATTAGAGAGCGAACTTTTCGGGCACGTCAAGGGCTCTTTCACCGGTGCAGCTTATGACAAGAAAGGGCTGTTTGAGATCGCCGACGGCGGCACCTTCTTCCTTGATGAGATAGCGGATATCAGCTTATCCACCCAGGCAAAACTGCTTCGTTTCTTGCAGGAGGGGGAGATCAAACGCGTGGGCGCTACCAAAGTGGAAAAGGTAAATGTCCGCGTGATCTGTGCCACCAATGTCCCTCTGATCGATCGTGTCAAGCGTGGTGACTTCCGCCTGGATCTGTACTATCGGCTCAATGTCATCCGCATACTAATGCCCGCCCTCAAAGACCGTCCCGGTGATATTCCTCTTCTTGCCATCCACTTTCTGGATAAATACAACAAACGTATGAGTAAAGGCGTCTCCGGCATCACCGATGAAGCGATGAAATGCCTGGAACGGTATGAATGGCCGGGAAATGTGCGTCAATTGGAAAATGAGATCGAGCGCGCAGTGACCCTGGCAGATGACAATACCTTTATCCAGGCGACCGATTTTACTGAGGAGGTCTATCACTTTGCCGAAAACGTCCGCACCGTCAAACTGCTCAAGAAACCCATATCGATGAAAGATGCGATCGAGGAACTTGAGCGCAAGATGATCCACGATACGATGCTGCGTTTTGACTGGAATCAGACGCAAACGGCAAAGGAACTGGGGCTTTCGCGGCAAGGCTTGATCAAAAAACTCAAGCGCTATAACCTCGACCGCAGCGATGACTAATATGAGCGATAGATCTGTAGGGCAATCCGGCCATCTGGATATCCCATACATCCTGGAAGGGGTGGAATTCGTCGCCATTGATCTGGAAACCACTGGCTTTGACAGCAAAAAAGACGAGATCATCGAGATCGCTGCCGTCCGGTTTGTCAATGGCAAGGTTAAAGAGCAATTCAATACCTTCGTCAAACCCCGGGGTTCATTGCCCAAATATATCGAGATCCTCACGCATATCACTGCCCATGATCTCAAAAATGCACCCCAGATCAGCGAGGCATTGGAAGATTTCACCCCATTTGTCGAAGCTGCCGTGCTGGTTGGCCACAATATCCCCTTTGAGTTTGATTTCCTTAATACCAATCTCATCCGTTGCGATAAACTGCCTCTTCCCAATCCATGGTGGGATACCAGCGACCTGGCAAGGATCTATCTGCCATTTACCTGTGACCACAAACTCAGCACCTTGACCGATCACTTTGCCATTCCCTTGGTCAATGCCCACCGTGCCATTGACGATGCCGAGGCCACCGGGCACCTGATGTGCCGATTGATCGAATATGTGGTAAAGCACTTCCCGCTAATGCTCAATGCCCGCATCCTGGATATCTGCCACCAGGCAAAACGGGATGGAGCCCTGGATCAAGCATTGCGCATTATAACTGAGCATCAGCGCAAGTTCTCCCTCGTGGGTAACAAGTGCGATGTGCTACCACCCCACGATTCAAACGTGATCGAACACAAGACCCCCGAACCCGATCAAGCTACGATCGACCACATCTTCGGCAAGGATGGCTGCTTTGACCGCAAGTTTGACAAGTATGAGACTCGCCCTGGACAGATCGAGATGGCAATTAGAACCGAAGCCGCCTTGTTGAATGATGAGATCCTGGTGGTGGAAGCGGGAACCGGCGTGGGCAAGTCATTTGCCTATCTTGTCCCTGCCATGCGCTTTACCAATCACTCCAGAAAGAAGATCATTGTCTCCACCAATACCAAAAACCTCCAGGAACAACTCTTTTACAAAGACCTTCCCCAGTTAAAAGAGATGTTTAAAATGCCCTTCAAAGCAGTTTTGGTAAAAGGTAGGGAGAATTATATCTGCGAACGGCGTTGGCAGGAAATGATGCATGAGCAGCTGCGCGGACTAACCACGTATGAAGCTGAAGCACTGCTCTATCTCGTCATTTGGAAGCAACTTACTGCCACAGGTGATATCTCCGAAAACACTTCTTATGATACAAGGCGCTTTAGTATCGTATGGCGCAGATTGTTCTCAGATCGCTATATGTGCCTCAATCGCAAGTGTGCCCAATTTAACCATTGTTACGTCATGACCCTGCGCAAACATACCGAAAGCGCATCCCTCGTCGTCACCAACCATTCGCTATTGCTCTCCGATCTCAAATCGGAAAACGCAACATTGGGAAACTATGAACATCTCATTGTCGATGAAGCACATAACCTCACCCATTCCGCCTCCCGTCTCTTGGGCTTTGATCTCGGATACCCCGATCTGACCAATCTATACAACCAGTTGTGTCATTCACATAAACACAAACACAGCGGATTCATCAAACAACTGATAACCACAATCGATAAAAGCATGGTCACCGAATCGGTCAAAGAACACGTATCCTTGCTTACCAAGAGCATCGAACAAATGGTGGAAGATTTGCGCAAACCCACTCTTGACCTGTTTTCCATCGCTTATGCGATATGCGAACAGGGCGGATCATTCGGCAAGATGCGGATCAAGAGCATCATCCAGGGAGCGGATGAACTCCAGGACCTGCTCAAAGTGATCATCCTGAAGTTCAAGGATTTGCTCAAAGATCTGACCTCGCTATCAAACGTATTGAATTCCCAGAATAGTAACCTCATAGCCCAATACGATATCCTTACCGAGGGCTCGGAAGGCTTTGTCATGCGTGCCAAGGACATGGAGGGAATGCTTCTCACCCTGCTCAATCCCGACCTGGAAAACTATGCCCTGTGGATCGAAAACAATCCCAACCCGGAACGCAACATCCCCGCTTCATTACTGTGCTATGCTCCGATCGAGGTCAATAACCACCTCAAAAAACTACTTTATGACCGTGTCCCCACTATCGTTTTTACCTCTGCAACCCTTACCCTGCGTGGCTCATTCAAATACTTCCTGGCTCAAAGCGGGTTAAATCTGGTAACTGATCGCCAGGTGGTCGAAGTTATCGCTGAATCACCCTTTGATTTTGACCGTCAGTCTCGCTTGATCGTAGCTAGTTATCTCCCCCAGCAACAGGACAAGTTTTTCCTCAATCAAGCGCTCAGCAGCATCCAACAGGTGTTGACCGCCACCAACGTCGGAACCATGGTGCTGTTTACTTCTTACAAAGACCTCAATGCCACTTTTGATTTTTTGGCGGACTCCATGCATCAAAACAAGCGTCCCTTGCTGGCACAGGGTAAAGGCATTGGAAGAAGTGCTATCCTCAAGGAATTCAAGCGCCTTGGCAATGCGGTCCTTCTCGGCACCAATTCTTTCTGGGAAGGGATCGACGTCCAGGGTGAATCACTGTCTCTGCTCATCCTTTTCAAGCTACCCTTCCAAGTTCCATCCGAACCCGTCGTTGAAGCATACATCGACAAATTGGATCGGGAAAATCTCGATTCCTTCATGCATTTCATACTGCCCAATGCCCTGCTCAAACTTCGTCAGGGCTTTGGTCGTCTCATCCGCAGCAAGACCGATACCGGTATCGTCCTCATCATGGATTCACGCGTAAGCACAAAGAAATATGGCACCTACTTCAAACAAGTCCTGCCCACCAAATGTATCGAACTCAGAGATGAGTATCAACTCCTCTCAGAGATCACGAACTTCTTTAAACGCAACCCAAGTAATGATTAAAATGGAGAGTTGGAGAAGGAGACCTGATTTGAGCGCATTTCCTTTCATCACTCGATTGATCAGGCAACATCCCGAGATCTATGAACTGGGCATCATTCGCCTTGATGAACCGATGAAGGAACACACGAGTTTTCGGATTGGCGGTGCTGCTGATGCTTTCTGCCTGCCTGAAAGCAGGGAACAACTTTTTATCCTGCTTACCTTTGCCCAGCGTGAATGCGTCCCCTGTATAGTGATCGGCAACGGCACAAATCTTTTGGTTTCGGACAAAGGCATCCGCGGCATGGTCATCGCCACGAAAGCACTGAATGAGGTCAGGATAGAAGGCCACTCAATGGTCAGCGATTGCGGAGTGGAGATTCAAGACCTCTGCGAGCAAGCACTAAATACCGGATTGAGTGGTCTGGAATTTGCCTGCGGTATCCCGGGAACGGTAGGTGGAGCAGTCTTTATGAATGCGGGTGCCTATGGCAGCGAGTTCGCTGATATTATTCAGGAATCACAATGCTTTGATCTTCTACTCATCTCTCCCGATCCATACCGATCTTTAAACCAATGCCTGATCACCCTCGATAATCCCACTCATCAATTCGCCTACCGCCAGAGCAGTTTGCAGGATCGCAGATTGATCCATCTTAGCAGCTCGTTCCGCCTCCATCCCGCACCTCAGCCCGAGATCAAGGCCCGGATGGACGACTTTGCCGACCAGCGCAGCAGAAAACAACCACTGGATATGCCCAGCGCCGGAAGCGTATTCAAACGACCCGCAGGACTCTTTACCGGCAAATTGATCGATGATTGCGGACTGCGCGGCTACCGGATCGGCGGCGCTATGATCAGCGACAAGCATTGCGGCTTCATCGTCAATACCGGTAACGCTACCGCCGCTGATGTCCTCGCTCTGATCGAATTCGCCCGAACGACAGTTTTTCAGCGCTTTGGCGTTCACTTGGAAACCGAGATACGATTGATCGGCGAACGATGATCAGGCGCTTCTCACACATCCTGCTACCCATGGTTTTTTTGGCATTTCTCATCGCGCTCTGGCAGTTCATCGCTTCTTCCCAACGCGTCGCCTTTTGGATCATTCCATCCCCTTTGGCGGTTCTGAGGGTCTTTGTGGATCATGGACAATTGCTTTGGTCTCACACCCGCATCACCATGTTTGAGACCCTGATCGGATTGGGTATCAGCATTGGCGCTGGTGTCGTGATCGCTATTCTGATGGATCTGTCGTTGTGGATTAGGCGCATTCTTTATCCCTACCTGGTCATATCTCAGACGATCCCGATCATCGCCCTGGCTCCACTGTTGATCATTTGGTTCGGTTATGGTATCCAGTCCAAGATCTTTACTGTCGTCCTGATCTGCGTCTTTCCGATCTCCCTCAATCTCTTCGACGGATTGGGACAAGTCCCGGTGGAACATATTCGCTTACTGAGATCAATGGGTGCTGGCAAATGGAAGATCTTCCGGTATCTTAAGATACCTTCGGCTATGCCTTCATTTTTTACCGGGCTCAAACTCTCCGCCACCTACAGCGTGATGGGAGCCGTGATCGGAGAATGGCTCGGTGGCGAAGGCGGCCTCGGCATTTATATGACCCGCGCCACCAAGTCCTACCGCACCGATCACGTCTTTGCCGTTATCCTTGTCATTATCCTGCTCTCCATGACGCTCTTCGGAATCGTGCTCATGCTGAACCGCATCCTTCTCCGTTGGCACTTTCGCAAGATCGAAGAATATCAGGATATCGTCTCCTGATTCTATCGGTTGGGAGGGTTGATATAGTTGAATAGACAGAGGGGGCCAATATTGACACGGATCGGAGGGATGCTTCGGATTAACCGGATCATATTATCCGAAGAACCTGTAGATCGTTCATGTATTAACAAACTGATCTTTCCTACACCTAATACAAATTCCATGTTGACAGATCATATATTGTGATTATTTTACTAATCTTTCCCAGCAGTTCAAGTGGTTGAAAGGCAGTAAAATAGCTAAAACAC
>JBBISI010000011.1:0-53353 GCA_037441405.1 Candidatus Cloacimonadota bacterium | reverse complement strand
CGATGCTGTCAATAGGTCTGGACGACAGTGTGGAAGATGAGCGGATCAAAAAAGGAAGACCGTTGAATAATCAGCATCACCGGATTTATCCGGCACCCAGCACGTTTGCCCAGATGTCATAAACAAATGTCATACAAGCATATAGATTTTACCATGCACCGACTGAAGTCAGTGCAACGACCGGCTGAAGCCGGTGATACACCCATGTGCAACGGTCTTAAAGGTGGAGAATTCCAGAACCGGCTTTGACACCGTAATGTGGAGGAGTCTGCACATAGGTCGTAGCCCTGCAGGAAATTAGACAAATAGTCGTGATAGGTGACTTCAATTTGTTTTCCTTTTTTCGTTTAATCGATTGGAGATGATCGAATGCAGTTGATCCGAGAGAGCATGGGTATCATGCATCAGGACGTCATCCGGCATGATCATGGGCATGATGGAAACTTGTACGACAGCCCGGCGGATCCTCTTGTGTTCTTCATACATCCGCCAACTGCCATCGATAGCGATGGGGACGATGATCGCTTTTGCCATTAAGGCAAGTTTGGTGCTGCCGGCATGAAATGAAGCGATCCGGGGACCTCTGCTGCGCGTTCCTTCTGGAAAGATGACCACGGGATTGCCAGTTCTGATGATCGAGGATGCTTTATTGAAGGAAGCGATGGTCTTGCGGGAATTTTTCCGGTCGATAAAGACACAATGAATGGCTTTCATCCATTGGCTGAGGATGGGGATCTTGCTCAGTTCATATTTGGCTATGAATCCCATCGGCTTGGGTACGTATCCGAGCAGGATGGGGATGTCAAAAATTCCCTGATGATTGCAGACAAAACAGATATTGTCCGAGGTGGGAAGGTATTCTTTGCCGGTGACCCGGATGGAGGAAAAGGTGGAGGCGACGGTAGCTCTGCCCCAAAAACTTCCAAGACCCATGATCAGCCATCTGTTCCACTTATGGGGCACGATCATCCGCAGCAGCAAGTACAAGGGCAAAACGCATATAGCAAAGATTATGAATACGATGTAAAACAAAAACCAGAGAATGGAGAGAATCAAATCTTAACCCCTCCTAATAACTCAGCATCACCCATTCTTCATAGATGGAATCGAGATCGGTAACCCATCCGCCTCGGGCGAGGGCATGGTCGATTGTCTGGTAATAAAGCGATCCCCAACCGGGGAAATCCACCGGATCAAAGGTGTTGTTGTGCCAAAGCAAAGTGATATGTGACTGGTATTTTTCCGCCAGGGTGATCATCTTTTTGAGCCGTCTGCGGGCGCGGCGGAGATTCAAGCCCATTGCTTTGGGCGAATGCAGAGTAGTGTCCATCACGATGAGCGGTATCTCCAACACCCGGAAGGGGCGGTTCTCAGCAATATTGAAGGGGAAAAAGGGAAATGAGACTCCGGCGCGGAAACCGATATTCTCCCAATAACCGAGAGTGCTGTCATATTGGATGCCGGCCTGCTCGAGGATACTAAAACTCTTCTGGTAATCAAAGTGGAGGTAGTGGGTGCGAAAACCGATGGGATTAAACCCGACCCGGCGCAGGGACTCTAATTCCCGATCGAGGATATCCAGATTAAAAGCGGATTGGGGACTACCATGGAGTCCCACTTCCTGCTGTCCGATAGCGTCGATTATTTGTTCCTTGTAAACCACATCGGCAAGGTAGTTCTGGCGGTTGTCCTCTATCTGCCCGGAGGCAAGCAAAAACCAGGTGGAGCGGACGTTTCTGTCCAGTTCACGGCGGACGATATAGCGGTTTTGTTTCCAGGGATCGTAAAAGAGCTTCTTGTGTATGCTGTGAGCAAGAATCTTGTAGATTGCGCGTAGGGGACGATCTCTCAGCGTTTTCAGATTGTATTTCAGTGTATCCTTGCTGTGCTGAGGCGTCCAGTAATCCCAGTAATCAACGTCATGAGATAACGAGAGAGCAAAGCGCGAATCCTCGTTCCAATAGATCTCGCGGCTGAGTTCCGGCAAAAACCGTTCCATCATTATTCGCAGCAAATAACAATAGACATCCACGACCGGTAACTCGGTAAAATCCCATCGGTACTGCAGCGATTGATGATAGTCGAATCTTCCCTGTTTCAGACCACGTTCGCTGATGATGAACTCATGCCAGCAGGTGAGGAAATAAAAACCGCTGGCGATGATGTCCTTGCGGGAGAGGCAATGCTCATCCCCGAGGGAGAATATACTGCCCTGTAGGGAGAAGAGGAAGGGGATATATTCTTTATCAACGAGGCAGAAATTTACTTTTTCCAGGGGGTATAGTTCGCGCCGTTCAAAAAAATCCGCCGTGCTGTCATCATAATGAATCTTGATCGGATATGGCTTATCGGTGGCAGTGCCATAATAAAGATGCGTGCCTTCAAAGTGAGAACCATACATGAAGCGTGGGTTGAGCCGCAGGATGTAGCAGTAGGTGCGCAGGACAAATTCCGCCTTGGGGATGTAGCGGCTGGCTACATTCAGGAGGATATTGATCGTAGGATATCTTTCCACGCGCCGATCTGCGATATCTCATGTTTTTGGGTTTTTTACCAGCACGAGATCGAGTATCTGCTTGACGTGATCCACGTAGATGATCTCCATATCCCGGATGATGTCATTATCCACTTCCAATACTTCCTCCCGGTTATCTTCCGGCACGAGAACTTGTTTGATCCCGGCACGACGGGCAGCAAGCAGTTTTTCCTTTATGCCCCCAATGGGAAGCACTTTGCCTAAAAGGGTCACTTCCCCGGTCATGGCAATGTCGTGACGGACGGGCTTCTGGATGAATAATGATGCCAGTGAGGTGGTGAGGGTAACTCCTGCGGATGGTCCATCTTTGGGAATGGCACCGGCAGGGAAATGCACATGGACGTCATAATTCTCAAAATCCTCGGGATTCAACTTGAATCTTTGGTAGTTGGCTTTGAGATAACTCAGAGCAATGCGGGCAGATTCTTTCATCACTTCACCCAGTCTGCCGGTCATGACGATATTGCCCTTGCCGGGCATACGGATAGTCTCGCAGAATAGCAATTCGCCGCCATATTGAGTCCATACGAGACCAGTGGTGACACCGATCTCCGCTTTGCGATTAGCCAGTTCCAGTGAGAACTTACGGTAGCCCAGGTAATCCTTTATCCTGTCTGCAGTGATGCTGTAACGCTGGATCTCGCCTTTGGCAATCTGACGGGCGATCTTGCGCAGGATGGAACCGATCCGTCTCTGAAGATTACGCACCCCTGCCTCGCGCACGTAGAAGCGGATAAGTTCCTGCAAAGCGGAACGGTGGAAACGGATGGAATATTTTTCCAGTCCATTATTCTTGATCTCTTTGGGAATCAGATAATTGCGGGCGATCTGGATCTTCTCGTTCTCCAGATAACTGCTGAATTCGATCACTTCCATCCGGTCGCGCAGAGGGGGCGGGATCGTATCCAATGAATTGGCGGTGGTGATGAACATCACCTCCGAAAGGTCGAAAGCCAGATTGAGGTAATTGTCCACAAAACTATTGTTTTGTTCCGGATCAAGCACTTCCAGAAGGGCGGAAGCGGGATCTCCCCGGAAGTCACGTCCGAGTTTGTCGATCTCATCCAGCATGAATACCGGATTGGCGGTTCCCTGCCGTTTGATCTCCATAATGATCTTGCCGGGCATGGCACCGATATAAGTTCGGCGGTGACCGCGGATCTCCGCTTCGTCATGAATTCCACCCAGCGACATCCGGATAAACTTCCTTTTAAGAGCGCGTGCGACCGATTGACCGATCGAGGTCTTGCCGACACCGGGAGGTCCGACGAAGCAGAGGATCGGGCCTTTGAGTTGCCCTTTTAGTTTTTTTACGGCAATGTATCCCAGGACGCGTTCCTTGGGTTTTTGCAAGCCAAAATGATCTTTCGTGAGAATGCGTTCGATGGTGTTCATATCAAGGTTGTCCTTGCTATGTTTGCGCCAGGGGAGGTTCACGATCCAATCGAGATAACTGCGGATCACACCATATTCACTGGCGGCGGGTTGCATGCTGGCAAGGCGTTCGAGTTCCTCATACGCCACTTCTTTTACATGCTCGGGTAGGTTGTTTTTTTCAATTGCCATGCGCCATTTGAGGATCTCTTTGCTAACCTCGTCGGTTTCTCCGAGTTCACGGCGGATGGCATCCATCTGTTCACGCAGGTAATAGCGTCTTTGATCCTCGCTCATTTCGAGTTGGATATGGCTGCGGATGTCGTTTTCGAGGCGCATCTGCTTGATCAGTTCTGCGAGGCATTCGTTCAGGTAGCGGAATCGTGCTTTGAGATCGATCAGTTCGAGCAGTTTTTGCCGCTCATCGATCTGAAGATCGGAATTACCGGCAATGATATCAGCAACTCTTCCGGCTTGGCGGATATTATTCAATCCGGAGATCATTTCACGGTTTAGCGAACTGCTTTCGGCAACGATCTTGTCCAGCAGTTCGATGGCGATCTTGCGGAGTGCCTGGACCTCAGGATCGTCATCAGTCTGTTCGGAGATTGTTTCCACATCGACTATAATGACCGGCTCGCGTTGTAAGAGCTTCTGCAGGCGGATGCGGGAAGTACCTTGCAACAGCAAACTGATTGATCCATCCTGACCGCGTAGCATGCGCAGGATGGTGACTGCCGTTCCCATTTCATGCAGACCAATATCCGTGGTATATTTCTTATCACGCTCCAAAAAGAATGCCATCGATTTGTCGTTCGAAAGGGCATGATCCACGACCAGTCTCGATTCGTCATCCGATATGACCAAAGGCATCAGCAGAAAGGGAAACATCACCACGCTGCTCATGTGCAAGACCGGCAGCGTTCGTGGTATCCTGCTGTTTTGTTCGTCCATTATTCACCTCACCTTCGTGTTTACTGCTTGGGGAACCTCCCCAAACCCAATGGCCTGACATCCTCTGTAATAAAATTATCGGCCAGTATCCGCATCGTGACGAGCCCACATATTATCCATTGGGGAATTTGACAAGAGAAATCTTGCGAACCCCGCCTACTTCCTTAAATCTGGATGCCAAACCCGGACTGGGTCACCCGTTTGTTAACCGAATGGAGTTCGGTAGTCATTTGGGGATCTTCCGGTGGGCAGGGTAGAGGAAAGCAAGAGCGGGTGGAAGTGCATGCTCAGTGCATGTGTTGGAGTTCAAAGATGCGGTCACGCAGTTCCGTCGCCTGCTCAAAATCGAGTTTGGCTGCCGCTCGCCGCATCTCTTGCGTGAGCAGTTCGATCACCTTTTCGCGGTTATCCAGTTCCAGATAATCCAAAAAATGTTTTTTCTCGGCTTTGGCATCGGTCTTGTCATCCGTTTCATAGCCCTCAGCGATTACGGTGCTTTGCATGATCTGCTCAACGGTTTTGGATATGGAGAGAGGAGTGATGTTATGTTTCGCATTGAATTCCAATTGTTTCTGTCGGCGGCGATTGGTCTCAAACATCGTTTCTTCGATCGCCCTTGTCACTTGATCAGCATAGAGAACGACCTTTCCATCGACATTACGGGCAGCCCTGCCGGAGATCTGGATCAGGGATCGGGTGGAGCGGAGGAATCCGGTTTTATCGGCATCCAGGATAGCAACCAGGGAGACCTCCGGTAGGTCGAGTCCTTCTCGCAGGAGGTTGATCCCTACCAGGACATCGTATTCCCCCAACCGCAATTCCCGGATCAGTTTGGCACGCTCTATGGAATCGATGTCGCTATGCAGATATCGTGCCCGGATGCCGGCCTTGCATAGGAAAGTACTCAGGTCTTCAGCCATCTTTTTGGTCAATGTCATGACCAATACTTTCTGGTGTTGGGCGACACGTTCCCTGATCTGATGGACGAGGTCGTCCACCTGATGCCTGGTCGGTTTGATCTCGACCTCCGGATCGATCAAACCGGTGGGTCGGATGATCTGCTCAACGATCTCGCCTTTGGTAAGCGACAATTCATAATTGGCGGGCGTTGCGGAGACGAAGATGACACAACGTAAATAGGCAGTGAACTCGTCAAAGGTCAGCGGACGATTGTCAAAGGCCGAAGGCAGGCGAAATCCGTAATCCACCAGATTCTTTTTTCGGGTATAGTCACCGCCATACATCCCGTGTACTTGGGGAATGGTGGCGTGGGATTCGTCGATGATCATCAAAAAGTCCTCGGGAAAGTAATCGAGCAGGCAGTTTGGCGGTTTACCTGGTGGAGTGCCGGTCAAATGTCGGGTATAATTCTCGATACCGGAACAGTAGCCCAATTCTCTGAGCATTTCCAGATCAAACATCGTCCGTTGCTTCAACCTGTCCGCTTCCACGTATCGGCTGTTTTCAAGGTAGAATTTGACACGTTCTTCCATCTCTGCTTCGATGCTCTGGAGTGCATCGTGCATCCGTTCTTCGGACATGATGAAATGGATGGTGGGATAGATAGGATATTCATCTACTTCACCCAGTGATTGATAGGATATCGGATGAAGTTTTTCGATTCGGCTGATCTGGTCACCGAAAAATTCCACTCGGACGCAATGTTCCAGATAAGCGGGATAGATGTCCACAATATCGCCGCGCACGCGAAAAGCACCCCGTTCAAAGGCAATATCATTACGGCTGTAATGAGCGCTGACCAACTTCTTGATGAGTTCTTCGCGCTCCATCGTTTGCCCGGTCTGGACGCGGATCAATGCCTCGCGGTATTCTTCCGGCACGCCCAAGCCATAGATGCAGGAAACGCTGGCGACGATGATGACATCCCGCCTTTCCATCAGTGACATGGTCGCTCTCAGCCGCAGTTTCTCGATCTGTTCGTTGATATCGGAGTCCTTTTCAATATAGATGTCTTTGCCGGGGATATATGCTTCGGGCTGGTAATAATCGTAATAACTGATAAAATACTCGACCGCATTGTCCGGAAACAACTGCCGGAATTCACCATACAACTGCGCAGCCAGCGTCTTATTGTGGGACAGGACGAGTACTGGTCTGTCCAATTGAGCAATGACATTGGCGATGGTAAAGGTCTTGCCCGAGCCGGTTACGCCCAGGAGCACCTGATATTTTTTACCGGTCTGGATACCGGAGGCCAGATCCGCTATTGCCGATGGCTGGTCACCTGCGGGCTCATATTCGCTGACGAGTTTGAAAATGGGCATCATCCATCCTTCACAGATTATGGGTCGCTGCCGGAAAGCGACATATCCAAATTGCCGATTTGCGGTTTGAGAGTGGTCAGTTTGTGTCCGACCACAGTCAACAATCAGATCGGAATTGATGCATTTTACACAATTCTGCTTGACTTATACCTCTGGTATTTCTTTGTGGGGTCATGCAATCGACAAAGGGGTTTTTGTCGAGAGAATTTAATCACTGAGATGGAGATAGAAATGCTTAACAGCGAAGACGTTCAGATCAATTATGAGAATCTGCTGAAACTCGGATTCGTAGTCATCGATGTTCGTTACAAAGATTATGATGTCCTTTCGGACAGCCCCAAGGTAGTCATCGCTCGGGTGGAATCCGATCGTGACGAATTTTATCCGATGATGCTCAAACAATATACCGGAATTGAATTCAAAGCCAATGAGGTATTTGAGATCTGGTCGGATATACTCCGCCACAAAGTCAAAATGAGCAAAGTGCTCAACCGTGATATCGCCATCAAAGTGGCGGCGCTGGATTACATCGAAACCGTCTATCAAGCCAGATGACCCAGCAGACATTGATGCTGATCAAACCCAATGTGGTGGAGCATCATCACATCGGGCGGATCATCACCATCGTTGAACAGAATGGCTTTGCCATCCGCAATATCAGAATGTTTCATTTTAATGACATGCTTGCCCACAAATTCTATAATATCCACGAAGATAAACCATTCTTTGACCGGCTGATCAGGTTCATGACCTCCGGAGATACGGTGGCGTTGCTTTTGGAAAAGGAAAACGCCGTAGCGGAACTGAGGGACTTGATCGGCGAGGTCGAACCGGAAAAGCGAAAACCGGGAACCATCCGTTATCAATTTGCCGAAGGAGTCACGGAAAATGCCGTTCATGCCTCCGATAGTATCGACAATGCCAAGGACGAGATTCGTCTGATCTTTGGCTGACCGATTCGGCAGGCGCTCTGTAATTCATAGCCATCCCCCCCCTCCCTCCTGATAGACCAATTCGCCTTTACCCAGATTCGCTCCAAATACTCGAAGCGATCTCGACTTAAACTATCAAAGAGCGTTGCACATATCGGGATCACCTGATGTTGGGAACGAGAAAATGAAATTTCACCTCTCATAACGGTGTCATCAGATGTCAGGCGGTGACTTCAGTCAACGTTCAGAATGTCTCTGGGGTTTAGCGTGCGAGGGCATCCGGAGTACTTTATGACTTGAATCCGAGAGAAATGCACTCTTGCTGGATAGAAATCCTCCTGTTAACATTCTGGAAGTATGTCACTTGTTCGGACTGAAGTCCTCACATTGTCTGAATACCTACTAGGGGTGATATGTATACTCACGATCCGAAACGGTGGTTGAAACCACCGCTTGACATCCTATGATGCAGGAAGGCGGATGATATCTCTTTCTCACGACCACAACATCTCTTTCTTACGACCAAAATATCTGGTAATCACACAAAATGCGATGGTCTCCGATACTGCTTTTTCACGAACACGAATTTTGTGATTTCAATAGATGCACCGCTCTTTGAGAGAGAGAGTTTGGATATAGCCAAAGAGTCAGTCCCAATTATGGCTCTCTTTCAAACTGAGTAGGTAAATGCAACTCCCAAACAATAACTCTTTTAGTAGTGATGATGACCTTAGAATACCTAACTGCAAATCAGTGAAAAAGATAAACCTGCTTATCGAAATCCATATATTCCTGCCCAGGAAAACCGACATCCCGATCTACCCACTTAGTTTGAAAGGAGCCTGCATTATTCTTAAGCCTGAAGATGGTTTAGATTCACTCGGATTGGTGTTTCCGCTAATATCCTCCTTGCTTGATAACCTTAGTATAACCTTAGTATAACCTTACGATTGTAAGGTTATACTAAGGTTATACTAAGGTTATCAAGCAAGGAGGATAATTCAAGTCCACACAAGTCAAGTCAACACTCTGAATTTTTCGCAGGTCTTTGGCATGACATTCCTGCTGATAGATCGGCATGCTTTTTACCTCGTGTTTGGTCCGGGACCGTCCTGGATGCTCGAATCGAACTTCTGAGAAAGGTGGGATCAAAGCGAATAGATGGAAATGGTAAAAAAAGGACCCTATCAAATCCTGTGGATCGGATAGGGTGGCAAGCTGCTATGTTTGGGGGAAGGGATTATTTTTCTGAGTCGGAATCGCAGCAGCAGGACTCATCTTCGCAGCAAGGTTCTTCGGATTCTTCGGTCTTTTCCACAACCTCAATTTCGATGGGGCCTTTGATGATCTCAGGATAAAAATCATCGATATATTCTCTAACCGTGGTCTCAATATCTGGGTTTTTTTCGAGGATCTCTTGGGAGAAGGCAACCTTGATGCTCAGATTTCCGAGCGTCTTACGGATGTTAACAGCTGGTTTTTCGCCATATACATTGTTCAAAAATTCGGGCAATGATTTAGCAAGTTTGGCGGTTCCCTGGATCTGTTTGAACACCTTATAGCCAAAGTAAGCGGTCAAAGCGGTTCCTCCCAGGATAAAGACGGTTTTGAAAAATTTCTTCATGATTCTCTCCTTGTATTATTTATAAATCGATTTGATCCGACCCCAAGAACGGTTCTGATTGAAAGTGGGCATCATGGTCGCTGCATCGTTTTGATGGCGGGGATTGATGGAGTATTCACCCATGCTATAGACGACCATCCCGGTGATGGAATTGAAGTTATCGCCGATCTTGGGATTGAGAATGTTGCTGTGGTCATTGAATTGACCGGAATTGACAAAGCAGTGGCCAGTGCCATCCGTGACGCTGAATCTCCCCCGGCTACCGAATATCTGTGCACAGGTGACATTAAGCACTTTTACCAACACCCCCTCGTATGCCTCGACTTCGTCGGCGCGCATCAATTGACCCGTGGTTACATTGATCGGAGTGGGCAATTGACGGTTGCGGTCGATGATGTTCAATTGACTCAAGTCCTGAATATAGGTCATGCCAAAGATTTCAGAAACGGTGCCGCGGACTTGCACTTTATCGCCAAGGTTTACGCGGTTGTTGCGATCGATGATCAGGATACCGCGCCAAGGTCCGCTGGCGGTTTCGCTGATAAAGAAGCCCTCTTTGCGGTAGTTGGTGGCGGTTACGATCCCTTCGACGCTAACGGTCTTGCCGACATAAGGCGACGGATAACTATTATCCATTCCCGGATTGGTGGTATATTGTATATCGTATATGCTTAACCCCCACATGCTTAATGAAAGCATAAGGAGTAGTGTGCTTACTATAATTTTCATAAAGTTCCTCACGGGGCATTAGTTGTTGTATCCCGCTTGTTTGTCAAGGAAAATATTACAATTCTTTCTTGCTCTTACTGTTGACCATATCGAATTCGGATCCTTGCGCTGCGCAACTGCTGTTCCATCCATTGATCAAACCAGTACGGATCAAGGTTTTCAATAAAGAGGTCTCTCACCAAAGCAAGGTCCGTAGCCGGAACTTTTAGGATCCGGGTATTTTTGATTATGGGGACGATGATCAAATCATCAAAGGTGTATGGTTCGATCCGGCTTTTATTGTAATGGTCTTGCATGACTCTAAAGAAGAGGGATCGTGCGGGTTTTCCCATTATCTGCAGGTCATAGGATGCGTCAGTGGTAACCATGAAATTCGCTTTGAACCCGGAAGGATAAGAAGAACTATTGGAACGAAATGTATCCATCCATCTGCTGGCAACCTGTTTGGTGAGATCAGAGCGACGCCTGTCCATAAGTTCTTTGATGATTTGGGGGCGGACTTGATCTAGTTGTTTGAACTGCCGGGATTGATTTTCAATCAAGACGATGACCAGCCAACTTTGCAATTCCCTGGAATACATGGGTTCAAAGATGTGTCCGGCTTTGTGTTTGGTTATGTTTTCCAGGACAACGTTCCTAATTGTTGTATCCTTGATCCACAGAGAATCTCTGCCGAGGGGATTGGTTTTATGATATTGCCAGCCCAGTTCGGAGGCAGCTGTCTGTGCGCCGAAGCGTCTGGTAAACTCGAGTACTCTTTGGGTTTCGTTAGATCTGGAAGATTCGATGGTCTGGCTGCTGGGTAGGGGCTCGATCACGATTTCATGCAGTTTGTAAAAAGATTTTGTTCTGTCCTCCACCTTATGGATGATCCACTTGCCGTTAGTTTCCAGTGGTGCGGTAAAACTACCGGTAGGGGTCGCATCCAGTAGTTTCCGGACCGCGAGGTCAGAATCCGATACACGGACAAAACCGAGATCTCCTCCGGTAGCGGCGGTTATGGCAGTGGAGTATTGACGTGCAAGAGCGCCAAAATCCTCGCCACTGAGGAGTTTTTGGTATACGGAGGCAATATCTGCGGCGGCTTGAGTGATGTCGGATTGGCTTACTTTGACAGGTATCGTAATGTATTCCAGAACGAAGTATGGTTCCTGGCTGTAATTTCGCAGATTGGCCTGATAGAATGATGCTATGTCGCTGTCGCTGATCATGACGTCATGGTCTTTGGGGTCAAAGATCACCCAGTCCACATCCGCACGGGTATTGATGATACGCTTGATCAGCCGCTGTTCGGATTTGCTCAGAAAGACCGTTTCGATCAGGTTCTGTTTTAGTTTTTGGACAGGGATATAGTATTCAAAGTATTGCCGCTTGAGAGGAGTCAGATCCACTGGCGTATTAAAATTGAGGGACTGGATATACAGATCTTTATCAAACTCGCCGTCGGTCTGAAAGAGTGGGGAAGTTCTGATATAGGCGGGGATACGCAAGGAAAGGGTGTCCAATACTTCCTGTTCACTGCTGCGGATATCGTATTTCTCAAAGTGGTTTCGCAGAATGACGTGCATGGCGATGTGCCGCCAAGTGTCCCGTTCCAGTTGCTTCTTTTCATCATTGTCGGGGCGGCGACCGTATTCGAACATAAAGTTCTCAAAATGTCCACGATATGCCCCCATGAATTCCTGAAGAGAGATTTCCCGGTTTTCTATCCTGCCTGCCAGGTTGCGATTGGGCACTGCACAGGCGGTCAGAATGATCAGTAGGATTATGCATAGGATGATAGTTTTCATGGTAGTTCCAAAGATTTATTTTGTATTTCCATTAGCTTATGCCATGCCTCGATCGGGGTCATTTTGTCCAGATCGAGGTCCCGGATCAAATTGATGATCTCATCTTTCTGATCTACTTTATCGAGTAGTACTTCAAAGATCTCCGCCTGTGGAGATTGCCGGTTAAGCCGTTTTTTGATCTGGGCGGTGAGACCCTGGGGGCTTAACTCGTGTTCTTCAAGGTTATGCAGGATTTCTTTGGCTCTTTTGATGATGCGCTGTGGAATGCCTGCCAGACGGGCGACTTGAATTCCAAAACTTTGATCTACTCCGCCGCGCTCGATTTTACGCAAGAAGATCATCTCGTCGTTCCATTCTTTGACGGCGACATTATAGTTTTTAATATCGGAGTAGATGTTCTCCAGTTCGGTGAGTTCATGATAATGTGTGGCAAAAAGGGTAAGTGTCTTTTTGTATTTCTGGATGTGTTCGATGATCGCCCAAGCCAAACTCAATCCGTCAAAGGTGGAAGTGCCCCTGCCGATCTCATCCAACAAGATCAGTGATGAGGTGGTGGCATTGTGCAGGATATTGGCGGTCTCGAGCATCTCCACCAGGAAAGTACTCTGCCCATGGGCAAGATTATCGGATGCGCCCACGCGTGTGAAAACGCGGTCGAATATCGGTGTACAAAGTTGTTTTGCCGGCACGAAGGAACCCATTTGCGCCATGATGACCAGGAGTCCTATCTGCCTGAGATATGTTGATTTGCCTGCCATGTTCGGACCAGTGATGATGGCGATGCTGGTCTCTGGATAGTGCAATTCCGTGTCATTGGGGATGAATTCTTCATTTTCCAGCAGTTTTTCGATCACCGGATGCCTGCCTTCCGCGATGATCAAATGCTGTTCGCTGGTAAAGAGGGGACAGCAATAGTTGTTTTGCCAGGCGATAAGAGCGAGATTGGCAAAGGTGTCGATCTCTGCCAGGGTATCGCTCAGGATCTGGAGGCGGGGGAGGTGATTGATCAGGTCTGTTCTGAATTGCCGGTAAAGTTCGTATTCCAGGTTTTTGATCCGTTCTTCGGCGCTTAGCACTTTGGCTTCAAACTCCTTGAGGAGGGGAGTGATGTAGCGCTCGGAATTGACCAGGGTCTGTTTGGGAGTATAATAATCAGGCACTTTATTCTTGTGAGTGAGGGTTACATCGATATAATAACCGAATACCTTGTTGTATCCCACCTTCAGAGATGTGATGCCGGTCTTCTTTCGTTCGTCATCTTCCAGCCGGGCGATCCAATTCTTGCCATCGTGGATGATTTGAAGTAATTCATCCAGATCGCTGTTGTAACCACTCTTGAAGATGCCACCATCGGTGATGGTGATCGGTGGTTTCTCACAGATGGCGTGATCGATCTGCGTGACAAGATCATCAAAGTCGCTCAATCTGTCGATCCAGCGGTCAAATAGTGGCTCCGTATAACTTTTCAGGACCCCTACAAGGTCGCTACAAACAGCCAAGTATGATCTAAGCGCCAGGACCTCACGGGGATTGATCCTATTCGCGCCCAGCCGTGAACCAATGCGATTTACATCGCCAATGTCCCTCAGGATTATGCGCAGGTCCTTGAGATAGGCGGTGTTTCTGATCAGCGCTTTTATCATTTGCTGTCTTGAGAGGATCATCGTCACATCCATCAAAGGATGGAGCAACCAATTCATGATCAATCTCGAACCCATCGGCGTCAGCGTATCATCCAGCACCGAGATCAAACTGCCATACCTGGTGCCGAACCGGATGGACTTGGTCAGTTCCAGATTACGCCGGCTGATCTCATCAAGTTGCATAAAACTGGACAGAGAATAGTAAGACATACTATTGATGTGGGTAAATTCATCCCTGTAAAGCGATTGGACATAGGAGAGGGCGGCACCGGCAGCCGTGGCAGCCAGACGTTTATCATGGACTCCAAAGCACTCCAGGGAGGTAACCTTGAAGTGCCGTTTCAGTGTCCTGAGCGCTTCTTGCGTTTGATACTGCCAACTGTCAAAGATCGTAACCGTAGGTTTGTTTTCCGGCAGATGATGCTTGATCCATTGCTCACTCATGCTGGAATTGACAATCAATTCTGCCGGCAGCAGACGAGCCAGTTCATTACGCAGGTCATCACTGGTCAGTTCGGTAGCAGTAAAAGAACCAGTGGATATATCCAAACTGGCAATGCCAATCTTCTTATTTGGGTCCTCCCAATAAAGGGCAGTCAAATAGTTATCTGCCGATGAGGAAATCAGAGAGTGATCCAGGATAGCACCCGGAGTAATGATCTCAGTGACTTCCCGCTTAACCAGGCCAACAGCCTGTTTGGGGTCTTCCACCTGTTCGCAGATCGCTACTTTGAACCCTGATTTGATCAGTTTATCCAGGTAGTTGTCCAAGGCATGATAGGGAAATCCGGCAAGTGGAACAGGATTGGTGTCGTTTTTGTTTCTGGTAGTGAGGGTTATGTTCAATACCCGCGCTGCTTGGTGGGCATCCTCAAAGAAAGTCTCATAAAAATCGCCCATGCGAAAGAGGATCAGTTTATCAGGATGGGATTTCTTTACCTCCAAATACTGCTTTAGCATGGGAGTGAGCTTAGATTCTTCTGAGGGTGACTTGGATTTCATCTATCAAAAACTCCATTTCGCACTACAGTGACGTCAATTCTCGAATCTCAATTCCACCGCTGGATCATTTTATAATGGTAACGAAACACTCAATGCCATTATCTATCAGAACTGCTCGGGCATTATCCGCTTCCACTCTTTGGGCAAATGGTCCGCACAAGACAACCCAGGTTACTTTATTGTTTTGCTTATCTTCATAATATGCACTCGTAATACCCAAATCCCGAATTTGATTGACCAATCTTATCGTATTCTGTTCATGGCTGAGCCGTCCCGCTTGAAGATACATCCCGTGTGTGGGCTTTGCCAATAGTTTAAGTTCCTGGGGCATGGGTATGGTAGTTTGGGTGGGACTACCAGGACGGATCTCGGTGCTTCCCTGCTGGATTTCACGGACGATGGACAGATCGGTATATTCATATAGAAATCCCAGATCAATGGCGTTCCCATGCCGGGATCGCATCTCAAACAAACGATCTTCGATCTGATAGGCAAGCTGGGACAATTTATTGATTTTGTAACCCTGCTCATATACGTGCAGAGCGTCCTCGATGCTGCCTTGATGTTCCAAACTATATCCCAATTTGTAATGGAAATACTGCTGGTCTGTGGGGTAACCGTCTAGGGCTTTAAACTTATTCAGCGTAGAGACAGCGCTGGAGTATTTCCTTTGCCGGATATATGCCTCCGCGATCAAGTAATGTGCTTCCTCAATATAAGCACCTCTACCGGATAATCGCAGATAGTTTTCGGCATGGGTGATAGTGGAGTTCATCTCACCATCCTGATAAGCACAAAATGCCTGCCAATATAAGCGTTCAGTGATATCGGCATGGGTAATTTTCCTCAGGTATGTGCTCGCTTCGGTGATCTTCCTGTCGAGGATGGCGTTTTTGGCCAGCAGGAGTAAGCCCAATTGTCCATAATAGGTCTGAGGTAGGGTTTTAACCAATTGATCCAGTTTGGCGGTCATATCTACCGTGTCTTTGTCGATTATGGCGGAGTAGTAAAGGATAAAGGCACGTTCGGTGTCACTATTCGGTTTCAGTTTTAACAGCAGGGATGCAAATTCATTTATTGCTCCGCTTTGGTATTGTGCTTCGGCATCGCTGAAATCCTTACGTAGGTTTGACGACAATGCCGGACAGCAGATCAATAAGAGCAACACTGCCAGGTATCGGGCAAATGAATGGGCTCTGGTATTCCGGTTCTGTCGTGGCGAAGAATTCGGTTCACCGGCAGAAGTGATTATCGGATGTTTGAGTTTACTCATCGTCATATCGCCATATTCAGTGTATTCCGGAGGCAGGATGATCATCAATTGCTCATCGAATTGAGCATGTCTTCATTGGTAAGGGTCGCCTGCATCTTTTTACGTAGCGTCTCAATACCCTGGATCGGACTGATCGTCTTAAGGTACTTGCGCAGGACATACATCCTATTCATTTCCTGTTTGGTGAGCAGCAGTTCTTCGCGGCGGGTGCCTGATCTGACCAGATCGATAGCCGGATAGAGCCGCATATCCGAGATACTACGATCGAGCACAAGTTCCATATTGCCGGTACCCTTGAATTCTTCAAAAATGACTTGATCCATCTTACTTCCGGTATCGACAAGGGCAGTAGCGATGATGGTCAGACTGCCCGCTTCTTCTGTATTTCTGGCTGCGCCAAAGAATTTTTTGGGCTTGATCAAGCCATTGGCATCGATACCACCACTCAATACCTTTCCACTGGGGGGAGTGATGTTGTTGTAAGCCCTTGCCAGTCGGGTGATGCTATCCAGCACGATCACCACGTCATGTCCGAGTTCAATCATCCGCTTGGATTTTTCCAAGACCATTTCACTCACCACCGTATGATTTTTTGGTGATTCGTCGAAGGTGGAACTGATCACTTCGCGGTTTCCGGGTTTCAATATCTTCTTCATTTCCGTGACCTCTTCTGGCCTCTCATCGACCAAGAGAACGATCAGATAAACTTCCGGGTGATTGGTCAGGATCGCATTTGCGGTATCTTGCAGAAGAATGGTCTTTCCGGTGCGGGGTGCTGCCACGATCAATCCGCGTTGTCCTTTGCCGATAGGCGTGAATAGGTTAATGATCCGTGTGGAATAGTTTTCCTGATTATACTCCAGATTCAGCCTTTCGGTGGGATAGTAAGGCGTAAGGGCATCGAAAGAGCGGACGTCGTTCAAACGCGTGGGGGAATTAAAATTTACCGCTTCCACCCGCAAGAGAGCGAAATACTTCTCGCCTTCTTTGGGAGATCGCACAGGACCAGAGATCATGTGACCGGTCTTGAGATTGAAACGGCGGATCTGTGTAAGCGATACATAGACGTCATCGCGTCCAGGATTATAATTGTTTTCTGCAAACCTCAGAAAGCCGAAGCCATCATCCATTATCTCCAAACAACCGGTGACATGCGCAAGCCCTTCCTGAGCTGCCTGAAACTCCAGCATCCTAAAAATGAGTTCATCACGGGTCAATTGAGTGTAATTGGGTACTCCCAGTTTTTTGCCCAATTTGGTCAATTGAGCTTGGGTAAGGGTAAACAGATCGTCTTCTATTGGCATTTTTTTCTCCTATGTTTCTGACTAATTATAAATAAACGGCTGGCGCTGGCACAACCGATGTCATTGATCCTGCGGCGTAATTCCTTACTTTCATTCATCAGTTCTTCCGCATCTTCCATGCCACCCAGACGTTTCTGCAACTCCTGGCAGTTCTTGATCAGGGATTCGCAGTTTTTTGCTTCTTTCGGATTATCCACCGGGAAATAAAAATCATCCACCGAGCGTGTTTTGACCGGGAGCATATTGACCAGATCCATGATCTCTTGCTGGTCGAAGGTGTTTCTATGGTATATGCCGGTCAGCGTGTCAAATTTGGCAAACCAATGGTGCAATTGAATATGAGTCTGCTGCGGAGGGGTCTGAAGTCCATCCTTATACATCTCGGCGACGATAAACAAACCGCCCGGTTTTAAGACCCGCATTAGTTCATTGAGAACCTGATCCAAACGTTGCATATGATGCAGAGAATTGGAAATGCAAACGGTGTCAAAATATCCATCTTCATAATCCAATGCCTCCAGATCCATCTTATAGATCTCAATGTTGTTTTCCGGAAACATCTTCTGCGCATAATCCACATTCTTCTGATTATTATCTATGCCGATGATATGAGTGTAGGATCGGAAGTACTGTTTGATCACCTGGATGAATTCTCCTCTTCCGGTCGCCGCATCCAAGACAATTCCAGCGTCCAGAGATGAGAGTTTGCCGAATATTCGTTGCATGGGATTTTCAAACCTCACTTGTATATTATGTGACGAGTCCGCGCAAACAAACCGTCCGCATATTCGATGATCTGGAATAGCGCCGCAATTGCCAACTGCCACCACAATGCGATACAAATATTAGGTGCCGTTTTTAGTCAAGGAATTCTTTTGTTTCTTGCGTTTTCACACTCTTGCCTACTTCATTTTGATCTTATGCAAGGTCGTGCTCAAAACCTGACCTTGCTATCTATAGAGTGGATACCCGCTTATCATGATGTTCCCTCGCAATTTACGAGCCTTAATCCGATCAATCGTCAGCGCATCACGGATCGCGGGCAGTTCCAAACACCCAAGCATCGACTGTTTACCACCCAAGATGACATTGCCATAGAATAAGATACATTTGTCAATCAATTGCTGTCTCCAAAAAGCACTGCTCAAAATATCACCGCATTCCAGCATCACCAGGGTGTATTTCCGTTGATAAAGTTCCCCCAGGACAGCTCTCAGATCCAGTTCGTGTTCACGACATTCCACCGTGATCAATTCCGCCCCGAATAAACTCAACAACTCCTGCCGGGCTGGGTCTGCTTCAGAGGTATGAAAGATATATGTTTTTTGCTGGGAGAGGGTAGCCACGATCTTTGAATCCAGCGGTATGTGCAATGCCGGATCGAGGATCGCCCGGGCAGGATCGCGAAAGTAGGCTTTTGTACCCAATCTGACATTCAGTTGCGGATCGTCATTGATAACGGTGTTTACACCTGTCAACACCACATCCGCTTCACTACGCAATCTGTGGACATATCTGCGGGAGAGAGAGTTGGTGATCCAACGGGATGAGCCGTCTTCCGCTCTGAACTTACCATCCAGAGATAGCGCCGTTTTCCACAATACGAATGGGCGGCGCTGGGTGATATAGACCAGATAAGACTCCAATTGTGCGGCGATCACTTCTTGCATAAATCCGTATTGAACCTCTATGCCGGCATCCTGTAACTGCTGTATGCCTTTTCCGGCCACCAGGGGATTGGGATCAGTGATCCCGATAAAGACCCGCTTGATCCCCGAGGAGATGATCGACTGAGTGCAGGGAGGTGTCTTTCCGTGGTGGGCACATGGTTCCAGCGTCACATACATCTCGGCATTGGTGGCTTGGAAATCGATTTTTTTAAGGGCATTGACCTCGGCATGATCCGATCCGTATTGCTGGGTCCAGCCCGTAGCCAGGATGGAGCCATTGCGCACAACAAGAGCACCCACATATGGATTGGGCGAGCATTTTCCCCTGGCATTTTCAGCGGCTTTAACCGCTGCTTTCATCAATTTGGGATCATACATCGCTTTATGGTAAGTCCAGGTTTTGTTTTACCGGCTTAAAATCCGGCTGCAATTCCACCGCTTGGTTCCAAACCTTACGGGCTTGCTCGCGTTCTCCCATGCCATACAGGCAGGCACCCAGATTATTTAAAACGACGGGATTGTCCGGTTCGATCTTTTCTGCTTCTTTGAACCAGTTCAAAGCCAGATCGTAGTTTTGGTCTGCCATGCATAGCAAACCCAGGTGCAGAAGCGGCATAACCCAATTGGCGTCCAATGCTGCTGCTTTCATATAATCGTCCCGTGCCTTGAGATCTTGCTTTGCCCATTGATGATAAATACCGTAATAATAGTGGATATCGGCGGTATCGGGATAGATATCTTTGATCTGGTAGAGGATCTTTTCCGCCTGCGCAAACTCCGCCTTGGCCATTTTGGTCGCAACCTGGGTGAACAGGTCGTTTTGAGTAAAGTAATCTCGCGGGGTTCCCTTGATATGCTGTCTCACCAGCCATTTTTCACCGTCTTTTTTAAGAACTAATGTCCAATCATGCTTGTTATTGAGTTCCAGATAGACGAAAGCGGTGTTTTGTTCGTTTGCCAGGCCGCAATTAATCACATAGTGTGATTTGCATTTGACCAGTTCCGGAAGGTTCCTCAGGATCGCGGTGATATGATCTTTGGCATCGGGTATGATGGTATTTTCCGGGTAAAAAGCATAGAGTTCATCCCAGCGCCGGGCAATGACAAGATCAAAGAACTTTTCTGCCACGCTCTCCGGATCAACGATCGGCGGGAGTGGCGTTTGAGTAGTGATATTCAGCCGCTTGAGCAGGTAATCCAGGGGAAACAATGCCGGAATCTTGTATTGCAGCAAAAGGGACATCATATCCTCTGGGTCCTGCTGCGAGATCTCATACGCCGTTCTGCCTTCCAGTTGAACGAGGGGCTGATGGATCCAACGATCGACCATCAAGAGCATAAAATCGTGCAATTCGGTGCGTGAATCAACCTTGCAAGATGGAAAAAGTGCTTCTCCACCGGGGGGGATCTGGGTGGCATAATTACATTCGCAGGGACATTTTAGATCCACTCTCAGTTTGTTGCAACACCGGTATCCCAGCTCCTTTCCGATCCTCAGACAATAGCGAATCTGCCGTTCGGCACGGCATTTCTGACACCGTTCATTCTTGAGTGCTAACAACTTAAATCTCCGATCAACGCTGGCATCCGGCGTTTGTAAGCGGTTTGTTCCATCATTTTCTTTACTTTGTCGATCTTATCCAGGCAGAAATTGTCGTTCACGGGTGCCAGTGGAGGCGTATGTTCGGTCAACAACCACAGGATCTCGTCCAGTTCGGCATAAGTGATCCCCATTTCACCTTCATCGGTTTGCCCCTGCCAAAGGTCTGCACTGGGATGTTTTTGGATGATTGCCTGCGGGATGTTCAATTGCTGTGCCAATATCCTCACTTCCGTTTTGTAGAGGTGGCCGATCGGCTCAAAAGCACAAGCGCCGTCGCCATGCTGCGTAAAATATCCGGTCAGCAGTTCACTCCGGTTGGATGTGCCCACTACCAACGCCTGATTAGCGGCGGACAGATCATACAACACGCACATCCTGATCCGTGCCATCAGATTGCCGCGACGCAGAATGTTCGCATCGTGGGCATATTGATCGAAGTAAGAATCGACCATGGGAGTAATATCGATCACCCGATAAGCCACATCAATCTGCTCCGCCAGTTCTTTGGCATCTGCCAGATTGACCGGATTGATGTCGCGGTATGGGAGTATCACGCAACTGACATTTTTCTTTCCGACCGCCTTGGCCGCCAGAGTAGCCGAAACCGCCGAATCCAAACCGCCGGAAAGACCGATGATCAATCGACTGATGCCGCTCTTTTGAAGGTAGTTGCGGATGAATTTGATGATCCGCTGTTCTTCCGCCGCCAGATCTATCTTTCTCACTTTCTATCTCCAGTTCTATCATTACGTATGCATCAGACCTCGAACACTTGCTTGCAGGAGAATCGCACACGCTGATGGCATTATTTTGGGATGCCTGTTTTTGGTCAAGTGCATATGTGTTCATCAAGGGATTGTAGGACGCTATCGCTATGTTGCTTACCCACGGATAATGACCGGGCGCCGGGCGGACACTCGCCTGGTCCCCCTCCCGATGCGGTCCTATGCCGCTTACTCACGGAAATGACCTTATTGCTTATTATAATGCGATACTCTCTGTCCGGGGGGGCTTATCTTGGTCGGCAAAATATTTTATCATCATTGGCACCGGTATTATCAAACCCCTCTACATGTCTTATGGCTGTGTGGTATGGCTGAGACCATTACGGATATCGGGATCATCAGATATTGAGATTGCGAAAAAGCAACATCATCTGTCTTTCCAGCGTTATCGGATGTCAGGCGGTGGTTTCAACCTCAGATTTCAGAGGGTGGTTTCAACCTCTGACGTTAGGCGGTGGTTTCATCCACCGTATCGGATAAAGAGGGTAAATCCAATCTGTCAGGGTTTTCGGACATTGTGAGGACTTCAGTCCGAACGAGACACCTTCTACCCACGTCCTAAACGAAGGATCCCTGTCCAGTGGGATGCGATTTATCTCGGACTAAAGTCCCCCAAAAAGTCCGGATGACCCAACGGGCTGATCGATGGTAGCGTTCGGAACGGTGACAGAAGTCACCGCCTAACCTCTGATGGTTCTGGAAAACGACAGGTATCGTCCGACAAACAGTTTTTTAGCTATAAGGTCAACGCCCTTTTTTATTTAACGGTTTGATATTATCGTTCTGCCTTGCTTCCTGCTTGACAACCTTAGTATAACCTTACGATCGTAAGGTTATACTAAGGTTATACTAAGGTTATCAAGCAAGGAAACAGCGTAGGGACCTGGCATTTTCTTGACAGTATTGGAGTGTGTAGAGAATGGCACGCAAATTAATGGTTTCTGGAGGAACCGATGTTGAGACAGGTATTACTGTCCAAAATCCACCGGGCAACGGTGACTGAATGCGATCTCAATTACAATGGCAGCATAAGCATAGATACATCGTTACTACGGTTGACCGGGATGTGCGAATACGAACGGGTGGAGATCTATAATCTCAATAACGGAGCGCGTTTTGCCACTTATATTATTCCCGGACGGGAAAATTCCGGTGAGATCGGGATCAATGGAGCCGCGGCGCGTTTGGTCCAACCCGGCGATAAGGTGATCATACTGAATTATGGCCTGGTTGAAGATAAGGAACGTTGCGGCTATCAGCCGGTCGTGGTGGTGGTTGACGAGCAGAACCGTCCCGTTTGATATGCAGGTCATTGAAAGTATAGCCCAAATGAGATCTCGGCGGGAACAGATCGAGACCAGCCGTCCGATCGGATTTGTTCCGACGATGGGTTATCTGCATCATGGTCATCTTTCGCTGGTGCAGAAAGCGCGGGAGGAATGCTCCAGGGTGATCGTTTCCATCTTTGTAAATCCGGCACAGTTTGGCGAGAATGAGGATTATCAGAGTTATCCGCGGGATTTGAGCCGCGATCTGGAGATGTTGGCACCTTATGATGTGGATTGTATCTTTTGTCCCCCGTCATGGGAAATGTATCCCGATGGCTATCAGACCTTTGTGGAAGTGGATCGATTTTCCAATAGACTGTGCGGCGCCAGTCGACCGGGACATTTCCGGGGAGTGAGCACAGTCGTTCTCAAACTGGTCAATATCGTTGGATCCGATCTGATGTATATGGGAGAGAAGGACTTTCAGCAATGCATAGTGTTGGAAACGATGCTCAAGGAATTGAATCATCCTTGCCGGATCGTTCGCTGCCCGATAGTCCGGGAAGAGGATGGATTAGCGATGAGTTCGCGTAATGTCTATCTTGACGCTGAGGAGCGTAAGCGGGCGGTGTGTCTTTATCAATCTATCCAATTGGCAAGACAACTGCATCGGGAAGGTACGAACAGAGCGGATGAGATCAAAGCGGCATTGTCGGATTTGATCCCTTTTCATGGCGGGGAGATCGATTATATTGCCATAGTGGATGACGAATCGCTGGAGCCGGTGAGCATCGTCGGCAAGAGATCAAGGTTGTTATTGGCGGTCAGGTTTGGCAAAACCCGCCTGATCGACAATGGAGCCATAGTATAAAACGCGAAAGTGGCGGAATTGGCAGACGCGCTGGACTTAGGATCCAGTAGGTTTTACCTGTAGGGGTTCGAGTCCCCTCTTTCGCACCATGAGTTATCAAGATAAGGAGTAATGGAGAACGTGCAAGTTGACATCAAAAAATTGAATGCCGTCAAAAGCGAGATCACGCTGATCGTCCCTGCCGATCAGGCGGACAAAGACTATCGCAAATACTTCGATAAATCCGCTGCTGCGGTGCAAGTTCCCGGCTTCCGCAAAGGCAAAGCGCCGATGTCGCTGGTGGAACGGAGCCACGGAGCCCGGATCAGGGAGTGTTTTGTGGAGATGATGACCGAAAAATCCTTCCATGAGGCAGTAAAAGAACACAATATAGAATACCTCTGTATGCCGGAAGTGACAAAGATCGACTGGAATCCGGGGACTGATCTTACGATCAACTTGATGATCGAGAACGAGCCGGAATTCGTATTCAATCAGCTCGAAGGATTGATCGTTCCCTACAAACCCTTCACCTTGGAAAAAGACGTTGAACGCTATCTGGCAGAACTCCAGCAAAAGAGCGCGATCATGGTGGAAGCCGAAGATGAAATCAGAGAGGAAGATGAAGTGCAACTGGAATTCCGGCTGGCTGCCAAACCGGGCGGAAATTTCTGGACGGCAGAGATCCGGATGGAAGAGAATGAAAAAGATATCAAAGAAGCCCTCATCGGGAAGAAGATCGGTGATACGGTGCAACTGGAATTATCTGCTGAGCGTTTGTATCAATTGACCCGGGCAGAAGGTGTGGCTGGGTCCGATCCGGATGACTACACGCTCATGGTCAATTCCATTCGCAGAAAGCAGATGCCCCAGATCGATGAGGAATTTGCCAAAGATCATGAATTTGACGATCTGGCGCAGATGCAAGCCAAGATCGGAGAAGAACTGGCGGCGCAAAACGAGCAGAAAAACGTCTATATCAAGCATCAGTCGATCCTGTCCATGTTATTGAAGGATAATCCTTTCGAACTGCCAAGGAAGGCAATCAACTATCTGGTGGAACAAGAAATGCAAAAATACACCCAGATCAAGGATCCGCAATACCGTGAGTATTTTGAATACCAGATCCGGTATGAGATCATGCAGGATATGATCAAGACCTATCTGCTCAAAAACTTGATCGCCCAATATCCTTGTGAAGTCACCGACCACGATCGGGAGGAATATATCAAGCACATGGCGATCCTTTTGGATACCACGGTCGGGGCATGGAAAGAAAAGAATCAGGAAGTCCTGGAGAAAAATGTCTTCGCTGATGCGGTGCAGGAGTTTACTGTCTTGAGCAAGATCGCCGCTACCTGTGAATTTGTGGAAAAAGAAGATGAACCGGAGGAGACGGAAGACGATGAATTTGAAGTCATGCCCGATGAATCTCAGGATCCGTCAGCCGGCAAAGAAGATATAAATTCCGATAGATACAAGGAGGTAACATGAGTTTCATCCCCATTGTGATCGAACAGGTCGGCCGTGCTGAACGTGCTTATGACATCTATTCCCGTTTACTCAAAGACCGGATCGTCTTTATCAGCGGTGTTATCGAGGACAATCTGGCAAATTCCGTGGTGGCCCAGATGCTTCATCTGGAAGGTGAAGATTCGGATAAGGACATCTTTATGTATATCAATAGCCCCGGCGGGATCATATCCTCAGGCTTGGCGATATATGATACGATGCAGTATATCAAGCCACGCGTCTGCACTATCTGCATTGGTCAGGCGGCAAGCATGGCAGCGGTCTTGCTTTCAGCCGGAGCGGAAGGTAATCGGACAGCCCTGCCCAATAGCCGGGTAATGATCCATCAGCCCATGGGCGGGGCTCAGGGTCAAGCATCGGACATCGAGATCCAAGCCAAAGAAATACTCTATCTCCGCCAAAGGATGAATGAGATCCTACATAAACATACCGGCAAGAGTGTCGAACAGATCGAGCTCGATACCGATCGCAATTTCTTTATGAGCGCACTCGATGCTAAAGCGTACGGGATCATAGATGAAGTCATCACCAATCGTAAATAACTTGACAAAACTCCTGACCAGGGAACGAATAAGTCCGTGTGCACCAAATATGATGCCCAACTTTGAATCAAAGGAGGTATATCTTGGATAAGAACGCTCGCAGTTGTTCCTTTTGCGGGAGATCGGAACTGGAAGTCCAGACACTGATCAGAGGAATAGCCGGCAATATTTGCGACAGTTGCATCCAGATGTGCCATACTATCGTAGTGCCCAGCCGGGCATCGGCCAGCATGGAGGATTTTGAATTGCCTCTGCCCAGCAAAATAAAAACTTACCTCGACCAGTATGTGATCGGGCAGGAACGTGCCAAACAGATCATATCAGTCGCCGTATATAATCATTATAAACGCATCTTCAAGCAATCACCGGATGATGGGATTGATCTGGAGAAAAGCAATATCCTGATGATGGGACCCACAGGATCAGGTAAGACATTGATCGCTCAGACGCTTGCCCGATTCCTCAAGGTTCCCTTTGCCATCAGCGACGCCACTACCCTTACAGAAGCGGGATACGTCGGCGAGGACGTGGAAAACATCCTTGTCCGCTTGTTGCAGAATGCTGATTATGACGTGGCAAAAGCGGAAAAAGGCATCGTTTATATCGATGAGATCGACAAAATCTCAAGAAAATCGGAAACTCCTTCCATCACCCGCGACGTCTCAGGCGAAGGTGTCCAACAGGCACTGCTCAAGATCCTCGAAGGCACCAAAGTAAATGTCCCCCCTAAAGGCGGACGTAAACATCCCCAACAGGACTTTATCGAGATGGATACCACCAATATCCTGTTTATTGCCGGGGGCGCATTTGTCGGATTGGACAAAATCATCCACGAAAGAGTGGATCAGAAAGCGATCGGGTTTGACGTCAAACTGGGTAACCGCAGGGATGATTCGCATATCTACGAAGAGGTCAATTCCCACGATTTGCTCAAGTATGGATTGATCCCAGAATTGATCGGACGTTTGCCTGTGATCTGCACTCTCCACGAACTTACGGAAGAAGCGCTGATGGAGATCCTGCGAACCCCCAAAAATGCACTCTGCAAACAGTATCAGAAGTATTTCGAAATGGATGGAGTAAAACTGGAGTTTAAGGAATGCGCCCTCCGGGAGATTGCACGACTGGCACTCAAACAAAAGACTGGTGCCCGAGGCCTTCGCTCATTGATGGAGCGCTTTATGCTCAAAATAATGTATGATATTCCCGATCAACCGGATATCCAAAACTGCCTGATCACCAAAGAGGTGGTCGAGGGCACCAAAGAACCGGTCTTCGGTCGGAAGGAACCGATTGGCAAACAGGGAAATCCGGTCGAAAAAAACGAATCCGCCAGTAAGAAAGCACTAAATATCTAGAAGGGAGATAATATGAAACGCATCACCCTACTTATCATGATCATGGCAATTCTGGTATTGGTGACCTCCTGCTTTGAGGATGGTACCCTTAGAGTTCGCAACCGCACCAATTCCCGCGCTTGGTTTTCGGTAGATCACAATCCCTATATTTACCTTGAGTCGTTCAATAACTGGTCTAGGGATTACAGTTCCGATCGAAACGTCCGTATCGACTACAACGGCAATCACCTCTTCTCCGGCAATATTCAGGTGAGCGTCAACCTTGGCAGGATCACCAATTTCGATATCGTTGCCGACGGCGGTGCGATCCGTATCAACAATCAGACCAATCTGACCATTACCCAGGTCTATATCTCTCCCATAACTTCGCCGTTGTGGGGTGATAACCAACTGACAGGGAACATTGGCCCGGGAGGCAGTGTTTTATGGACTGTGGCACCGGGCAGTTGGGATATTAAGGTGGTAGATTCCAATGACGATGACTTTTTCCTGATGAACCGCTATGTTCCGCTTGACACTACGGTAAACGTGAATTTTACTTACGGAAAAGAATGGCACAGCAGCGATTGCAAACTTGCCGGTTTTGATCCTGACTTTGGCATCAAATACAATATCGAACAGAAATAGATATTCATCCCAGCAGGAGGAATGCTGATGCCTGTCAAAAGGATGGATCCTCCGTGGTCTTTGCAGTATAAAATACAGGAGCAATAATGACTCGAGAGATCACCTCCCATCGCCGTCAACAACTCATGGAGATGTTGGATGATGGTGACAATGTAATTCTTTTTGCCACGCCGGATGCCAAACTGCAGAAGTTTAGGCAGGATAACATTTTTCTTTACCTGACCGGAGTAAATTCGCCAAATCTGATCTACATCTGCGGAAAGCATGCTGGTAAAGCCAACGATCTGCTCCTCATTGAACGTAGCGATCCGGAACGCATAGTCTGGGAAGGTGAAAAACTTGGTTCTGAGCAAGCCAAAGAGATCAGCGGGATCGAGCGAATTAAGTTTGTGGATGAGTTTTACAGTATCCTTACCGGGATCTGCCACTCAGCGAAAAAGATCTATTCCAATCTGGGATACGTGGCTCTGGATAATCCACCCAGTTATCCCATGTTCATGCTGGAACCGGTATCGAAACGCTTTCCTCATATTGTGATCGAGGAAGTAAATAACCTTGTCACCCCTTTGCGTAAGATCAAATCGGATTGGGAGATCGCTCAACTACAGAAAGCGATCGACATCACCGGGGAAGGGGTTCTTGATGTATTCGAAAGTGCCCGCGCCGGTATGATGGAATATGAACTGGAGGCAAAGATCTATTACCGGATGCAGCGCAGCGGATTGATGCACTGGGGTTTTGCTCCGATTGTAGCGGCTGGGATAAATGCCGCCACTTTGCATTATGAAAAGAATAACTGTCAGGTGCAGGCAGGTCAATTAGTGCTATTGGATGTGGGTGCTTCTTACAACAACTACAGTGCGGATATTACCCGGTGCTTCCCGATCAGCGGTAGTTTTACTCCACGTCAGAAGGAGATATATTCGATCGTCCTGAGTGTGCAGCAACAGATCATCAAGATGATTACTCCCGGGGTCACGCTCTCTCTGCTCAATGAGCAAACCCGGGAACTACTGGCTACAGAACTTGTCCGCATCGGCTTGATCCGGGAACAAGACCAACTGAGCAATTATTATATGCATAGCGTTAGCCATTTCCTGGGCATGGACACCCATGATCTGGGTGGCAGGGAAGCCATTCTTGAGCAAGGTAACGTCATCACGGTGGAACCAGGGATCTACATCCCGGAGGAGAATCTTGGGATTAGGATTGAGGACGACATCCTGGTCACGGGGGATGGTCATCTAAATCTATCCCACAAGATCCCCAAAGCCATTGACGAGATCGAAGCGATCCGGCAAAAAGCGCTATCATGATGAACCGCAAAGCAGTTTATCCCGGTACTTTCGATCCCATCACTCTGGGGCACCTCAACATCGTGGAAAAGGCATCATATCTCTTTGACAAGGTGTATTTGGCAGTGGCGGATTTTACCGGTAAGGCAATGATGTTTGATCTGGAAGAACGTAAACGTCTGTGCGAAGAGGTAACAGCACATCTGCCAAACGTGGATGTGATGAGTTTTCACGGATTGGTGGTGGATTTTGCCCGCAGTTTAAACTGCTGTATCATGATCCGCGGGATGCGGGCTATGAGCGATTTTGAGTATGAATTGTCCCTGGCTTTGACCAACAAGAACCTGGAGCCCTCAATCGAAACGATGTTTATGGTGCCCAACCTCCAGTATATGTATATGTCATCTTCATTGATCAAACAAGTGGCAATGCTGGGCGGCAATCTGGATGATTATGTTCCGCCTCAGGTTCGTGACGCGTTAGAGCTAAAATTGAGGAATCATGGCAAGGACTAAAGACACACCCAACCAAGAGAAAGAACAGATCTCCGAGCGCAGTTTACCGGCTGATATCAATGCTGAAGCAGCGCTTCTTTCAGCGATGCTGATCGATGCGGAGATCGTATCAAAAGCGCTGGAAAAGATCAAGGAAGAGTTCTTTTATCGCAAAGCGCATAAACTGATCTTTCGAACGATGCAGGAACTCTTCATCGAAAATACCGAGATCGATGCCCTCACCCTGATCAACCGGCTACAGCGATACAACCTTCTCGATAAGGTCGGCGGCATACCATACATCAATGAATTGGTCAATTTTGTGGTTTCCAGCGCTAATTTTGAATATCACTTCAATATCGTATGGGATCAAGCGCTGCTTAGGCAGATGATCCTGACCTGCAACCAGATCATAGAATCGTGCTACTCAGCCAGCAAACCCGTCAAGAATATCATCGATGAAGCGGAGCAATCAATTTTTGCCATTGCCGAGATTCCCAAGCATCAGGGTTTCCAGAGGATAGGCGATCTCACGCAGGAAGTGGTAACGATGATCGACACCGTCGCCTCCACGCGCATTCCATTGATCGGTGTATCCAGCGGTTTTGCCGATCTGGACAAGATGACGGGCGGTTTTCGTGCCGGTCAATTGTGTATCGTCGCCGCCCGTCCGGCAATGGGAAAATCCGCGTTTGCCTTGAATATGGCATCCTATGCCGCTGTGAATCTGAACAAGAAGGTGGCGATCTTCACTATGGAAATGAGTGCCGAGGAATTGATCCTGCGCTTGTTCAGTACTGCCGCTGAAGTTAGCGTGGACAGTATGCTCAAGGGATTTGGCATGAATGAGGAGAGATTGACGCGTATCACCCAGGCAGCCGATGCCCTGAGCGGTAAACACATCTATATCGACGACAGCGGAACCAACAGCCCGCTGGAGATCAGAGCCAAGACCCGGCGCTTACAAGCCGAACTGGGTGGATTGGATCTGGTGATCATTGATTACATGCAACTCATGACATCAAACAAACCCCGTGACAATCGGCAACAGGAGATCTCGGAGATCTCACGTGCCCTAAAGATTCTGGCAAAGGATCTTCACTTGCCGGTGATCGCACTTTCCCAATTGAACCGCATGCTGGAAAACCGTGAAGACAGGCGTCCCCGTCTGGCTGACCTGCGTGAATCCGGTGCCATCGAACAGGATGCCGACCTCGTCATGTTTATCTATCGAGACGAGTATTACAATCCGGAAAAAACGGAGAAACCCGGTATTGCCGAGATTATAATCGGCAAAAATCGCCATGGTCAGACAGGATTTATCGAACTCGGTTTTGCCAAGGAATACACCCAATTCCGATCCATCGATACTTCACATGATTTCTAAGTTCTTTGCCATTATCGGCGAATACATAATTTTTATCGGTCAGGTCTTTTTTCGTATCGGTTTCTTGATGCGGCGGCGTTTTGAGATCCTGATCCAATGCAAGCGGCAGGGGATCGATTCTCTGCCCTTGATCGCTCTTACCGCCGCTTTTACCGGGTTGGTCACTGCCTTGCAGGCGGTCTATCAAACGAGAGGATATATCCCAGTGCAGTTCATCGGCGTATTGGTCGGAAAATCCATGATGATCGAATTGGCGCCGGTTTTGACCGCACTCGTCCTTACCGGCAAGATCGGAGCAGCGATAACCGCAGAGATCGGAACGATGCGCGTGAGCGAACAGCTCGATGCCTTGAAGACACTTAGCATCGATCCCAAGGACTTCGTATTTTTGCCCCGGATCGTGGCAGGGCTGATCGTGATCCCTCTTTTGAGCATCTTTGCCATGATCGTCGGGATCGGTTCCGCCTGGTATTTTGCCTGGTTACGCCATGGCATCCACCACCATACTTTCTTTACCGGGATGAAGAGCTATTTCTTGCCCTCCGATCTCTGGGGAGGCGTGATCAAGTCATTCGTTTTCGGTTTTGTGATCACCACCATTGGCTGTTTTGTCGGCAACCGAACCTCCGGTGGTGCAGAGGGAGTGGGGAAAGCAACCATGCAGACCGTTGTCTATGCCTCGATCCTTATCTTGATCTCGGATTTTATCGTGGCTGCACTGCTATTTAATAGTTTATGAGACAGCAGGATGAATAGAATCGCCGTGATCTGCCTTCTCCCCGTCATCACGATCCTGATAACTGCCTGTCCCTCATCACACAAAGAAACGGAGATGCAAGCGCTCGATCCTATTCACAAGATCAGGATCTATACCCTGGATTGGCATCAAGACAGCGGTTTTATCACTGCTGTGGCTTCAGAATTTGAGCGGAATCAACGGTGTTCGGTGGAGATTGTTACTTATAAAAGTACTGCGGATCTGATCGTTGCCATCGAATCTGCCAGTCCTTCGGATTCGATCGATATCGTTTTGGGGCTGGATAAAACCTTTGCCATTTCGGCCGATCTGAGTTCCTTTTTCATATCGGACCATGGCATTGCTTTGAACCGTATCGAGCGCAGGATATGCAATGAAGCCGAATCATTCATGATCCCCTATGCTTATGGTAATCTGGCTTTACTTTACAACGACAAGGTGATCGCCGATCCGCCCCGGACATTCGGCGAATTGCAGGATTCCCGTTTTATGAATCAATTGATCACACTCGATCCTTCCCGCTCGGGCATTGGCAGATCACATCTATTCTGGACGATTGCCCTCTTTGGTCAAAACGGATTTGAGCAGTTATGGAACAGTTTACGTAAAAACGTCTATCGACAGGCGAACTCGTGGAACGAAGGCATCGAGATGCTTCAAAAAGGGCAGGCGGGACTGATGATCGGCTTTTCCGGGACGGCTATCTGGTTGTCAGAACGGCAACCCTCGGAATCGAGGGTCAAGGTCTCTCGTTTTAAGGAAGGCAGTTTTCAGTACGTGGAATTTGCTGCCATCCATCGTGATACGCCACATCCAGTGATGGCGCGCAAATTTGTGGAACACCTGATCGATCCAGTTACCCAACTCCATACGCTATACAAATTGGGTTTATTCCCAGCTAATGAAGCGACCACCATGCCTGTCAAATTCTCTACTATACCTTTTACCTCCTACGTTTTGAATGACCGCCTGGTTAAAGATACACTCAAAGAAAACATCGAGGCCTGGCTGATCTTTTGGGAACGCTTGTTTTCATATGGTTTCGTTAGATCCCGTCCCCCTGCATATCGTTCTTTTTCAACCTGAGATACCCGCCAATACTGGAAATATTGGCCGTCTCTGCGTGGGCTGCGGAGCAGATCTGCACCTCATAAAACCGATGCGCTTTCTGATCAATGACAAGACACTAAAACGTGCCGGACTGGACTATTGGTACAAACTCTCCCTGCATATCCACGATGATCTCGATGAGATATTCGAAACTTTCCCCCATAAGCGTATCTTTCTGGCGACAACAAAATCGAAGCGCAGTTATACTGAGTGCCACTTTCAAAAAGGGGATGTTCTGGTATTTGGACCCGAATCCAGGGGACTGCCAGAATCACTTTTGGACCAACACCCCGATCAGACCATCACCATTCCCATGCATCCCGATATCCGTTCCATCAACCTCTCCAATGCCGTGTCCATCATCCTCTTTGAGGCGATCAGACAGATGAACGTTTCCAATGCCATCTTCTAAACCTGTGGTTTTCTATCCCTGTTAAAGACTGAACTAATTTCCCGACAGATCGTTACGGGTGTTTTGAGCCATCCCGAGATGCTCCCATGTACTCGGGAGCATCTCGAGACCATCTCGGATCGAAACCCTTGTGATCTTTCAAGGCAAGAACCAGTAAAGCCACATAATCGGATGATCTAAAGTATAAACCGTCAACACCTTGATAAACAATGCGATATCAATACTCAAGATCATTGAATGATATGGGGCATTGTTCTTGCGCCTATATACTGGCTAATTGTCAGGCAAAATCCGTTGTTATTACAGCTCCATCCGTCTGATAGTGCTGGAAAACTTATTCTATTGCATTCTCACGATCTCAACCTCTGGTGAGCCCGTTATGTGCAATGGTCTCCGATTGTTTATTGTCAAATGGAACTTTGGTTTTCTACTCTGAGTTACTTCCCCAATGGCCCGGATAGCGATACATTTTTTATCGGTGGGGCGTGAAACGGAGCGGAACCCCCGTATCAAAAAGCCAAGAGATTTTCCGCGCTTTTCTTAGTCCTCCTTGCTTGATAACCTTAGTATAACCTTAGTATAACCTTACGGTCGTAAGGTTATACTAAGGTTATGAAGTAAGGAGGATGCAGCCAGAAACTCTCCACTTCAAACTTTACACCCAGAAACGGGAAACTCCATTCTCCAAATTCCGGGGGTAAATGGGCACTTATTTTTGGACGGCGATATAGAGGGCGGTCGCCAATTTTACGACATTGATATCGGTATTATAGAGCAGGTTGGATAATTTGCAGGCGATATTGCGCATGATGATAAATGCGACCTGGATGTTTTGACGGGTCAGTGCCTCAAAATCGGTTTGGGAGAGTGTAAACATCGTGCAATCGGTGTGCGCGAGGACATTGGCGGTACGGACACTATCGCCCAGGACGCCGTTTTCGCCAAAGGTGGGAAGCAGGTCGGAAGTGAGGGTGGCGAGGACTTTTTCGCGTGCTTCGGCATCGTCCATACCTTTGACGAGGTGCTTGGTGATCTTGACGGTTCCTTCGCAGAGGATATAGAGGAGATCGCCATAAGTATCTTCTTTGATGATAAATTGCCCTCTCGGGACGGGGTGCTTTTTGAGGAAGGGCTGGACGATCTTCAATTGATCGGTATCAAGTCCGCTGAAAAGGGGTATCTTGGCAAGGGTGCTTAACTCCAACATGATCATCTCCTATACCAATACAATGGCGTGGTCGTTTTCCTGGATGATGCTGTCCTGCTTGGGATTCCAGCGGAAGTTGTGCTTGTCCTCGGTCTTGAGTTTTTTGGATTGGGCAAGTGTGCTTTTGATAAACTGGTCGATAGTGGAGGTATTGTCGGTGAAGACGGATTCGAGGTCGATCTCCGGCTCTTTGGACATCAAGCCGATAACCATCACTCCCTTTTCCCGGTTCAACTGATCAAACAATTCACTAAAGGTCTTGCCGATGAATTGCTGATCTATCGGAATAGTGGCGAGATAACTGCGTGGATCACGGGCGAGTTGGTTATAAATGTTCAAACTTGAAGCGTCCAGGATGTTGTCTGCCAGGATGTATCCGCCGACTTCGTCACAGACCATGATACTATCTATCCCGATGCGCAACAGCAGGTTGCGGTTTTCGCCATTGATCAATTGGACGGTGATCTTTGCCTTGGGCGCATGGTAATGAATGGCATTGGCGATGATGATAGTGCGGTCGTCGGCGTTTTGGTGATCCAATCCCTGATCGGCGAGGATGATGACTTGGGAAGCGCTATTGACGCTGGCGCGGCGGAGGATCTCTTCGGAAATGGGTTCACCGCGGACAAATTTGATGTGGAGATTGGGAAATCGGGATTCGATACCTTCAAAGAATTCGGCCGTTTGATTGGTGACCAGAACGATCTCGATATCCATCATATCCTTATCCACCATTGCCTTCAGAATAACGTCGGCGGTTTTGTTCCACCCGCATATTACAATGTGATTGTGAGTTTTGACCTGTTTCAAACCTTTTGCTCCTTTGAGTCGATCTTCGACGAACATCGAAGCGATCAGACCCGTAAAAACCGATAAACTGGTAAATCCGGCGATGATCAGGGTCAATCCGATAATCCTGCCGTAGGGCGTCACCGGATATTTGTCACCATAGCCGACCGTTGTAACGGTCACTATCGCCCACCAGATCCCGTCCCACATACTGCGTATGGTATAGCTCTCATTGCCCTTGCCCTCGATCAGCCAGACCAGCAAAGATGAGAGCAGGATCAACGATACGATGATCATCGAGACGGTGGAAAAGCGCAGCATCAGTTTGCGCATATCCGCCGAAAGATGCGCTCCCGATCTGAAGTTGTGGCGTTTGGAGGTAAACAACTTCATGGGAATAACAGCAGGATCAAATACCAGATCATATTGGCAACGCCAATCAACAGATTAATCCCAATGATGAAATAGCGAATATGACGATAGACATAGCGATGGAAATATGAATGGATCACCTCGCTATTGAATTGCTCGTCATACTCATCGATCCGGTGTTCCAAGCGGTATTTGGCAACCATGTCCGGAACGATCTTGCGCAGGATTCGGCGGGCAACGCTTTGCACCGCATGGGCGATATGTTCGCGAATCTGTTTCTTCCATTGGCGAGGCATCAATTTCCATCCGCTGATGAAGTTGGTCTTCTTCCAAACCTCGTCAAAGACCATGCGCTCCAACCTGGCAAGATAACCTTCGTTGTTTAGCAGGTCATTTGCCTGCGTCAGATAGTCATGAAGAATATCGCGAACCTTGTTGAACAACCAGTCGCGCTTTCTGATAACAAAACCGGGAGTCAAAGGAATACACATCCCGAGAAACCGCCGCTGCCGAGTATTGAACAGAAACCATTTGATCGTGTAGATAATAGCCAGTCCGAGAGCGATGTTCCACAAGATAAATGTGAGTGACTTTAAGAATTCCATGGCTTAAAAACCTCCTCCTGCTCCGCCGCCGCCAGAACGGCCTCCGCCAAAACCACCAAAGCCACCAAAACCGCCAAAGCCTCCACTGGATCCGCCTCCCCAATTACCTCCACCCCAATGACCACCGCCGCCGTGACGTGACATGATGGCAGCGATAAGCAGCCATTCAAAGATCCGTCCTTTGGTGACTATGGCGAGTAGGATGAAAATTGCGATCAGACCGGCTACTCCGGTGGTCCTTGCGGTACCAGTGGCGCCACCCTGGTACTGAGGGACTCCGGTAAGGGTGACATTCTTTTCTCTGGCAATCCGGCTGAGGATCATCAACGACGCCTGGATAAACGCCTGATCCCAGTCCTCCCTGCCCGGCGGCAGATAGTCCCTCATCCGGTCACGAACCTGGGCTGTATAGGCATCGGTCAGATAGCCCTCCACTCCGTAACCGGTCTCGATCTTGATCTTGCGCTCACCCACCGTAAGAAAGATCAGGACACCTTCATCACGGCGGTTGCCAATCCCCCAGGTGTTGTATAACCGGGTGGTGAACATCAGATAGTCGGCATCACCGATGGTTGGCATGGTAACAATGGCAAATTCGATGTCCGTCTTTTCCTTGAGTTCGATCGCCCAGTCATTGATGGCGATGCGGGTAGAATCCCGGAGGATACGGGCAAAGTCGTTTACAAAACCTTCTTTTGCGGGAACGGTGATCTGTGCCAAAAGATGGGTGAACAGTATCGTTATCGATAATAGGAAAAATGCTCTATATCTCATTAAGCAAGTGCCCCATTTTGTTTTTCTTGGTAACGAGGTAATCACGGTTTTGTTCCGACGGTTCTATCTCAATGGGGATGCGCTCCACGATCTGCAGCCCGTATCCTTCTAATCCGACGATCTTTTTGGGGTTATTGGTCAGCAGCCGGATCTTTTTTAAGCCCAGTTCCCTGAGGATCTGTGCGCCAATGCCATAATCCCTGAGATCAGGTGCAAAGCCCAGATCAATATTGGCTTGGACGGTGTCCGCGCCATGATCCTGCAGGTGATATGCCTTGAGTTTATTGAGCAGACCGATGCCTCGCCCCTCCTGGCGCATATAAAGGATCACTCCCCGTTGCTCGGCGCTGATGATCCGGAAAGAACGTTCCAATTGCTGTCCGCAATCACAACGCTGGGAATAGAGCGCATCTCCTGTCAAGCATTCGGAATGAACGCGCACCAATACCGGTTCTTCGCTTATGACATCTCCCATGACCAGTGCCAAATGGAATTCATCGGAGACAGTGCTGCTGAAGGTCATAATATCAAACAAACCATATTGCGTAGGCAGATTGGCGCGGGAAAGGCAGGTGACAAGTTTTTCCTTTTTGCGGCGGTAGTGGATCAGGTCAGCAATGGTGATGATCAGTAGTCCGTGCTTGCGGGCAAAGAAGATCAGATCGTTCAGCCGTGCCATCTCACCATCCTCGCGGATGATCTCACAGATGGCGCCGATAGGTTGTAAACCAGCCAAGGTGGCAAGGTCAACCGCTGCTTCAGTATGTCCGGCACGTCTGAGAACGCCGCCTTTTTCGGCTAAAAGCGGGAAGATATGACCGGGACGGACAAAATCCTTATCGCTGCTATTTGGATCCGCCAGTTTACGAATTGTGAGCGCACGTTCAGCAGCTGAGATACCGGTTGTGGTGCCATGCAAAGCATCTACGGACAGGGTAAATTTGGTGCCGTGACGATCAGTGATGTTTTCGGTCATCAGAGGAATGTTCAATCTGGATAAGCGCTCTGCCGGCATTGGAACACAGAGTAAACCCTTGCCGTGAGAGATCATAAAATTGACCTGCCCGGTGGTGATGTTCTCTCCTGCCATCAGCAGATCACCTTCGTTTTCACGATTTTCGTCATCAACGACGATGAGCATGCCACCCCTGCTGATGACTTCTATGGCTTCATCGATCGTGGCAAAAACCTGTTCGGACTCAGTTTTCATCAGTAATCCCATTCCTTTTTCTCGTTGAGGATCGAGTTTAAATCCGTTTTGTGATTGTCAATGGCAAAATTGGTATCCAGCCAATCAATCGTTCGTAAAAAAACGGGCGGAGGGGGTGCCACCAGATCGATCTCCTGGGATGTCACAGGATGGCGAAAGCGGAGGCGAAAAGCGTGTAATGCCTGATGCTGCAGGTGATTGTAAAGCAAATCGGTGACCTTTCTCTTTATGTTGTCCGGCACCAAACTGCGTACATAATTGATTCGGTTATAGAGTAGATCACCCAATAAGGGAAAACCCTTGTGGGCAAAGTGAACCCTGATCTGATGCATCCTGCCGGTTAAAAGATGTACCTTCACCAGTGCAAAGAAATGATAATAGCGTACTATTGTATAATCGGTGACCGACCACTTGCCTTCCTCGGCGACACACATCCTTCTGGGATTGGAAATGCTGCGGGCGATATTGGTTTCGATCCTTCCGGTGGGCGGATCGGGAATCCCGGACGTGATGGTGATGTATTCTTTTCGGATATTTCTCTGGGCAAACATATCACAGACCAATGTCTCGGTAGCGTCATCCTTGGTGATGATCATCAATCCGGAAGTCCCTCTATCCAGCCGATGCACTATCCCCGGTCGATTGATGTGTCTGCCGGTGGACAGATCCTCCCCAAAACGGTAAACGATGGCATTGACCAAAGTGTGGTCAGGATTTCCATACCCGGGATGAACGATCATGCCGGGTTCTTTGTTGATTACGGCAAGATATTCATCCTCATACACTATATCCAAAGGGATATTCTGGGGTATGATATGCATGGGTTCCGGATCTGGCAGACGGATGTCGATCATATCCCCCTGGGATAGCAGATACCTCTTTTTAACAGGGATCAGGTTGACCAGAATCCTATCCTCCGCCACCATCTTCTCGATGAAGGTGCGGGAATGCAGCTCCTGGATCTTGAGCCCGATCAAGAACTTATCCAGCCGTTCCGGCGTCGTTTCGGTATACTCAACCCTGAACTTTTGTGACATGTTTGCTTAGTTCAATAACGTAAACTCCCCCGATGGGATTTCCATTACGGTCTCTAATAATGGAGCCATTTACCGAAGTCGCCTGCTCCATGGGCAGGTCTTTGAAAGCGTGGTTATACAGATTGTTGCCATTCCTCAAAGATGTAATGACTACATCAAAGAGTTTATTCTCGAACAAGTCCTTGAACATGACCTCATTGAGATTGATCCCATCCTGGATCCAATTGAACTTGCGACGCATGACATCATTGCAATAGACCAGATCGCCTGACAGGGTGAGGATTATAATGCCTTGGGGCAGTAAGTTTATCAATTGCAGAATCCGCTGGTTCTGTTCAAAGATCTTGGTTGACTTGACAATATCAAACTTATTCAGGATGGTCAGTAGTTTCTGTAAAGACGCTACCAATCGCTGAATCTCCTGATCGGCATCATACAATAATGGATCAATCGCTTTATTATAATTGCCGTCGGAAATCTCTGCTATAAGCGACTGCAATTCCTTGATCGCCCTGTGTATTTTGAAGGGAACGTAATAGAAAGCAAAGACAAGGCAGATAAAGATGATAAAAAAGAACGTGATCACGATCGACTGGATACTATTTCTGGTCGTCGGGGTCGCTTCATTGGCAACCAGAAGCAACAGTGCTGATTGTATGATTACGATGACCAACAGGAACAATACAACTGATTGGACGCTTGATTTGTACGAACGTTTCATTTCAATCCTTCCTTGCAGCGGTCTCATAGATCAATTTGTCTATCCTTCCCTGTGGTCCAAGCAGGATCAGGATATCGCCTTCATTGATCGTATCGTTTGCTCCGGGCATATCATTGAGCCGCTTTTCCACGACATTCTTGCCATCTTCAGTCACGGTATAATGATTGTATCGGATAGCGATCACATTTACACCCCAGTTATGCGGCAAAGACAATTCCTGCAGCGTCTTGCCGATAAAATCACGGGGTGCAACCATCTCCATCATAATGTGTCCTGAGGACAGATTGACATACTCCAATACATTGTGTGAGATCAGCGTTTTTGCCAATTGCTTGCCAACCATCTCCTCAGGCAGGAGGATATGCTTGACTCCGATTAGTTCGAGAATTCTGCCATGCAATTGGTTCTCCACTTTGGCATAAACAACCCCCGCCCCGATCTTCTTGAGAATGGCTCCGGTGAGGATGCTTTCCTGGATGTTGCTGCCAATGCCTAGTATCACGGCATCCGCTTCATTGAGATTGAGGGAGCGCAGGGAATTTTCGTCAGTCGAATCCGCGCAGATTGCCGACGTTACTTTATAGCTGATGCTATCGATCAAAGCCTGATCACGGTCAATGGCTATGACTTCCATTCCGTTTTCTGCCAGGATTGTGGCGACCGTTGAACCAAATCTCCCCAATCCAATAACAGCATATCTTGCCATATATCAACTCCTTATAAGAGCGTTATGCAGCATCCGCCCTGATGTATGAGCGCCGTGTATGCGATCCTTCCCGGAGGGCGGAGTGCCATCCGCTATTCCAACATGCGGCAGTCATAAATTGCCTTATCCTATTACCACTTTTTCTTCGGCATAACTGATCCTGGTCGATTCACGCCGGATGGCAATGGCATAGATCAAAGTAAGCGGTCCTATCCTACCAATATACATCAATAGTGTGATCAGAATCCTGCCGACCATGCTAAGTTCGGGTGTTATACCCGTGGACAGTCCGACCGTTCCAAAAGCAGAGACGGCCTCAAATACTACTTGTTCTATATGATGCGGTTCAAATAGTAACATGATAAACGCCGCCAGCATCACTATTGAAACGGATAAAGCGATCAAACTGGTCACTTCCCTGATACTGACTACTGGGATCTGTCGATTGAAGATGGAAAGGTCTTTTTTGCCTTTCAACATTGAGGTTACCGACAAAACGAGAATGGCAAAGGTGGAGGTCTTTATCCCTCCCCCGGTCGATCCCGGTGATGCACCTATAAACATCAAAACTATTGTTATCAATATGGATGCAGAACTCAATCCACCAATATTGATCGTATTAAATCCCGCCGTCCTGGTCGTAACCGATTGGAACCAACTGCTCAATACTCTTTGGACAATGGAAAAGCCCTTCATGCTGTGATAGTATTCAGAAATGAAAAAACTTACAAAACCAACCCCGAGAAGAAACACCGTCGTGATAAGCACGATCTTGGTATGAAGCATCAAGCGCTTGAATCTGTCCTTGCCGAAGAAATATTGATAGATGTCGACTACTACAGCGAAACCCAGCCCGCCGGCTATGATCAGCAAAGGGATCACCACATTGACATTGATGTTATCCGAATAGCCGATAAAACTATCCGAAAACAGAGAAAAGCCGGCATTGCAAAATGCCGATACCGAATGAAAGATCGAGTGCCAGATCGCTTCTTCCACCGACATATGCAGCGAAAAGGTATTATAGAGGATCACCGCTCCCACAAACTCGATGACCAAGGTTACCAAGACAATACTCTTGAGCAATTGAAAGAGATTGATCCTCGTTGCCCCTCCCACCACCTTATGCATGACATTCTCCAGTTTGAGGGTTATCCGCTGACCAAGAATCAAAGCAAAAGCGGTTGAAACGGTCATAATCCCCAAGCCGCCGATTTGAATCAAAAGAAGGATGATTAACTGACCCAACCGACTAAAATACGCGCCGGTATCATATACCACCAGTCCTGTCACGCAAGTGGCAGAAGTAGCAGTAAACAACGCATTTACAAATGGTGTCACCTGCTTGTTCCCAGATGCGCTAGGTGTCATCAGAAGGATGGTACCGATCCCGATCACCGCGATAAAACTCAACATTACCGTGATCGGAGGATTGCTGGTCAAAAACTTGACTAACTTGCCCTCGAAGGCACGGAACAGGACATATTCGATTGAATAATAGGTCTGCCTGATCAGCAGGATGAATATGACCAGTCGGATATCAGTGATCAACAGAAGCGTTCCAAACAGCAGTATCACCAAATCAAAGATCAGGACTTTGGTCTCCTTGATCCTGGAATACTTACTCACGCGGTTCAGTATTATCAGTATCAGTAACAACAAGTTTGATATGACTACAATTCTCTCCACCTGATTATAATTGAAATAATGCTCGATGATCGGCTCGAAGAACAGGACAAGAAAACTGCCCATCGCTAGGAGATATGCAAAAACCTCGAGGAGTTTAACGTATCTATTTGAGAATTCTGTAATCATCGCGGCAAGATGCTCTTGACGTCCTGTCTGATTACTTCAGCAATTTGGTCTATGGATGCATTGGCGGATACGGCAACCAGAAGACCATGCTGGATAAACAGATCCTTCAGTTTATGGGTCTGGCGGAAAAACTCCGCTATTCGTTTCCGAATCGCCTCCGGTTCATCATCAGGTCGCTGAAACAGCAGCCCCTGACAACTATCGCAAGTGTTTTCAACCTTTGGCCGGTAAGTTGTAAGGTTATAGGTCTCCCCACAGTTTTGACAGGTTCTGCGGGCAGACAGGCGTTCTACTGCATCCTCCTCCGATAGATCAAGATAATAAACTCTCAATAGATTATACTTGCTCAGAAGCACCAACGCTTGTGCTTGGGTTCGAGGAAATCCGTCAAATATGATGCCATTGCTGGCCTGATTGCTTTCCTTGGCAATTAGGGATATGGCCATTTCATCGGACACCAATTCTCCCCGTGTAATGGTTTCTTTGACCAGATTACCGCTATCACTACCGTTATGGATCTGCATCCTTAGCAATTCGCCGATATTAACGTGACGAAATCCAGTCAGTTCACTCAACAGTTTTGCCTGGGTTCCTTTTCCGCTTCCCTGAATTCCCAGAAAAACAATCGCATCCATAGATTTATCTACTCTTGTTAAGGATATTGACAAGAGATATAATTGTCAAGCATCATTTTTTTCCAGCACGACAAAAGCAATGGCGACTGAAGCGTCATGACTCAGAGACAGATGTACCTTTGTAAGTCCCTGCTTGGCCATAAATTCTGCGCTTTGCCTGTGTAACCGGATCATTGGGTCACCGTTTTGTCCGCAGACCACTTCGATATTCTGCCAAGTCATTATATCATTCCAACCCGTCTTACATGCTTTCATGACCGCTTCTTTGGCGGCAAAGCGCGCAGCCAGGGACTGATAAGGATGTGCCTTGCTTTGGCAATAGGTGATCTCATCAGTAGTGAAGACCTTCTCTCCAAAACCGGGATTGCGTTCAAACGCTTCTTGGATCCTGCTAACCGCTATGATATCAGTTCCTATGCCGATGATCATTGGGTCACACTATTCCCTGTTCCAGATCCAGTAAATACTGTTTGATCGGTAATCCTCCTCCAAAACCCCTCAATTTTCCATTTTTCCCGATCACTCGATGACAGGGAACTAAAATGGGGATTGGATTGCTGCCAACGGCGTTGGCTACGGCACGAATGCTACTCGACCTGCCGATCAGGGCAGCCACATCCGAGTAGGATACCGTGAGACCATAGGGAATGGACATCAACGCTTCCCATACCATCATCTGAAACTGGGTTCCCGTCAGTTTATAAGGCAGGTCAAAAGTTTGGCGTAATTGGCTTTGATACTCATCCATTTGCCGGAAGATATCCGTCACCAACTGGTCGGGTTTCTTAGTCGATCCAAGCTTCGACGCCTTACCTGGAGCTGCTGGATGTGCCTCGGATATGAAATCGATCTCCGTTAAAACGCTTTGTTCAATACGGATCATCAGATTGAGATCGGGCGAATGATACACACATATCATCAATTCATTCCTCATGGTCAAAAAACTAACCCCCTTCGCCGGTTAGGGGAAGGGGGTGAAGCATACTTCATACTTATGCAGTAAATCTTTTGCGTTCTTTGATTCTGCCAGCTTTTCCCTTCGCGCTACGTAAGTAAAAAAGTTTTGCCCGGCGGACACGCCCATAGCGAACGATCTCGAGTTTATCGATATTGGGTGAAGAAAGAGGATAGACCTTTTCCACGCTGATCCCGTTGGATACCTTGCGGACAGTAAAGGTCTTTGAAATCCCGGCTCCACGCTTTTGGATAACGATTCCCTGAAAAACCTGGATACGTTCTTTGCTACCTTCTTTGATTTTATAATGGACTTTCACCGTGTCGCCGACGCGAAAATCGGGAAAGTCGGTTCTGATTTGGTCTCTGCCAATTTGTTGCAGAATATCCATTGTTCCTCCCTTTATTTCTCGGAAGAAATACGGTCTATGACGTCGCACCGGTACTGCGAACTGACAAGTGATTGTATTTTCCTACTCCCGTGATCGGGGCTATAAACACAATCGGCAGCGGTATGAATTTCGTCGGTCATGCCGTATCCCGTACCAAATTACGGGTGCGTTGGATCCGATCCGACTATCATTGGGGTCTGAACGAATGATACTTATGAATCAAGTTTCCTGGCAGTCGTCGTGATCACTCGCGGCCGTATTCCTTCTCGGTTTGTAATCTCATTAATGCAATTCCCACTGGAATCGCCGTTCATTATCAGCGACAGGGCTTCGATATGGTGAAGATAAAACATCAATTCTTCGTTTGAATTTCAAAATTGACAGATGCTGTGAACAAGGTCCTATTGGTTCTCATTCGGCGTGATGACATAGCATGTGGTAATACCATAAGTCTTACTGATCCGAGTTAATTCATGGATCCAGATAGACGATAGAGGTTATGATCCGGTCACCGTTCTTGTTCAATACCGGATAATGCACCAAGCCGATATAGCATTATTCAGGATCATCAAGGTCTGGACGACGAACACGGGTAAGAACCTTAGACCTCTGATCAATCCAGGAATCTACAACTTTGCGATTGCCGGAAGTAAGAACTGCCGGAACCCTCTGGCCCATGAAGTTCACGGGACGGGTCCAGCAGGGATATCCCAATCCGCTGGCGCTAAACGAATCCGATACCGCCGAACTGGGATCATTCAAGACCCCCGGCAACAATCGAGCCATCCCATCTATCATGACCATAGCTGCGACCTCTCCACCAGACAAGACATAATCCCCCAGCGAAATCTCGTCGCTAATGCACATGTCTCTGATGCGTTGGTCGATTTCCTTGTAATGGCCGCAGATCATGATCAGATGGCTATAAGCGCTGTAATGCTTCAGTATCTTCTGGTTGAGTGGCCGTCCCTGGGGACTGAAGTATATGACGGGAACAGCCGTTTTTCCCAGACAGTGATTGATCGCACGGTAAAGTGGTTCCGGTTTCATTACCATCCCCGCAAAACCGCCATAGGCATAATCATCGGTCTGACGATGTCTGCCTTCGGCAAAATTGCGGATATTCACCAAGCAGATTTTGAGCGCCCGCAATTTGATTGCTTTGGCGACCATGCTGCTGCCAGTAAAACCCTCGATCATTCCTGGAAACAAGGTGAGAATATCTGCTCTCATATTTCCAGCAGTGGCTCGGCATTTTGAACGATTATCGTCCTCAGATCTGCCAGCACCGATACAATGAAATGATCCACATAAGGGATCATCACTTCACTCCCAGATACACCATCTATCACCAGAACATGATGTGCCGAATTATCAAAATAATCACTCACCGTCCCGATCACCTGATCTGCCAGAACCACCTGATATCCGATCAGATCGTCCATCTCTTCCGAATCGTCGGAGGTCAGGATATCCGGTTCTATTGCCAGTATCACTTCTTTGTGGAGAGGTCTTTCCCCATCAATGCCATCTTCGGCAAACTTGATATAGATTCTCCCTTGCGACTTTTTGCTGTCACTGATAGTCACGTAAAACACTCTATCACTTCTAAAGATCAGATAGCAATCCTGGATTGCCATTATAGCAGACCTCATGGAGGGCTTGGTCATAACTTGATAATAGCCGTCTCCATCCCGTCCGCCAAGTTTGCCGATTCCGACGAGATCGGATGTCTTCATCTATTCGATGATTTCTACTTCGGCTCGCTTTCCCTGTTTGGTGCTGACGGCATTGATTATTGTCCGGATAGCGCTGGCTGTTCTGCCCCGTTTGCCGATCACTTTGCCAATGTCGTTTTTCGAGACCCTCAATTCAAAAAGTGTTACTTTGTCACCAGCGATTTCCGTAATATTGACTTCACTGGGGTCATCCACGAGTGCTTTCACTAAGAATTCAAGCAGGTCTTTCATTAGTCACCTCCAGTTTATTGTGCTTACGCTCATGCCATATCTGCAAAACTCCGGCCTTGCGCAATAGCGAGCGAACGGTATCAGTAGGTTGAGCGCCTACGCCCAGCCAATATAGTGCGCGTTCTGTATCCACTTGAAACTTCGATGGGTTCGGCTTCGGATCATAATGACCGATACATTCGATGTACTTGCCATCGCGCTTGACACGGGCATCTGTTGCCACGATTCTGTAGGATGGCTGATTATTGGATCCCATCCTTCTTAGTCTCAGCTTGACCATTTATTCTCCTTGATCTGTCGTATAATCTTGATCATGCGACGCAGGGTTTTGAAAACTGCCATTTAGTCAAGCATTTTCTTTAATACCCGCCGTTATCCGATTCCCAATATCAGCCTCCAAGGCAATATCCCTAGTGATCCCCGCGCCCGCTGAAGTCTCTTATTTATCTGATATCATTGCCTTTAACGCAGTTTGTGATCTGTATTGTTATCGGGAAAGCGGCTCCGCACTAATCTGGTTAAGCATACCCGATCCGGCAGGTTTAACGACTGACCCCTGATCAGTAAAAGATTAGTTTTAGATTGTCCTTGACAAACTGCATCGGAACAAATCGGATGCCCCCCTTATTGAATGTACCAGGGGGAAAAAATGAAAACCACTGTCTTGTTGGCTCTGTATATCCTGCCGCTAATGGCACTTGCCCAGATCGATTCCGGTGGAACCCTTCAGAGTGGTTTCGATGAGTTTTCGAGTTTTGATTCCTTCGATTCGACGGAATACGTCAACGAGGTCGATTATGGAATGGATGGAGTCTTTGGATTCGTTAACATCGACAATGAGACCTATTCCCAGGTAAGGTTGATGCCGGAAATCACTTTCGGCAAGATCGGGTTCGGTCTGGACATGGATATTCTCATCGACAGTAATGGCAGGATCCGAAAAGAGGATTGGGACGAATGGCAGGACTATTTGTATAAGGTTCTTTACTTGCGTTACGGAGACCAGGAGGATCCGGCATATTTCAAGATCGGAAGTATACGCGACTATACGATGGCTCGTGGCTTGATCTTTTACCGCTATTCCAATATGCTGCTCTATCCCAGTGTTCGCAATCTGGGTGGATTTGTCGGTTTCAATTCCTCTATTCTTGGATTGGGCGGCAAGGTCTATACCCACAATATCTACAAAAACGAGATCCTCTCCGGCAGGGTTCATGCCAAACCCCTTTCTGTTCTAGATATCCCCTTGATCAAGGATTTTAAGGTCGGTATAAACATCGGTTATGACCGTAACGTCTATGCCAAGTACAAGGATAGCGATGGTGATTGCGTACCTGATGTCTTTGACAAATTCCCCCATGACCGCAGGATCTGGCTGGATACGGATGACGATGGCATTCCCGATTATCCATACGACGGCTATCCACCATATCCGGATATTATTTATGATCTGGATATCGCCGGCTTGGGTTTTATCGACCACCCAAATGACAATCCCTATGTGAGTATTGTCTTTCCCGATATCCTCGATCTATATCCGCCATCGGATGATCGCCCTTACAATACCGGTTTTACCCGTGATTATGCCACACCGATCATCAAAACTAAAGATATCCTCATCTACGGTATTGATTACCGGATTCCTCTGATCGACAATAAAGAAATGTATCTTTATAATTATGGCGAATTTGCCCAGATTGATAGTTATGGCCACGGACTGATCTTCCCGGGATTCGGGGCTGACTTCTTGATCTTCAATGCGCTTTTGGAATTCAGGAATTTCGGAGATCGCTTTAAGCCCGGTTTTTTTGATCACACATATGATGATGAGCGTTGCCAAGTAAATTATGAACATGATTCGGCGCATAATCGCAATATCTATTCATTACAAGGCAAGGAATCGATTCTCGACGAATATAAATCCTCTTGGGGTTGGTATGGCAGCGTCATGGCAAATATTCAGGAAATGCTTTACTTCAAGGTCGCATATCAAGATATGTATGGCGATAATGTCCGCACCGGAAAATCCATGTGGGCTGGCTTGAAGGTGATGCAGGATTATGTCCCCCGACTGACCGAAGCATCCATATCCTATTCCCAGCGCAACGTCCATTATATCGATTTTCGCCGCTTGCGCAATACTGCTGCCCAGATCGATGGCAGATTGACCTATTCCATTTCATCGGATGCTCGTTTGATCGGGAAGTTCATGCAAAGGTATGTCGATATAAACAATGACGGTTACATCAGAGGCAAAGACGAGGTGATCGATACGATTAACTTCGGTGTGGAATTCCGGTTCTAATATCGATCCCTAAATCTCTCCTGATAAAGTTCGTTGAATAGTTCCGAGAGTTGATTTAAAAGACTGTTTGACCACTGTCTTCCTTGCTTGATAACCTTAGTATAACCTTAGTATAACCTTACAACCGTAAGGTTATACTAAGGTTATCGAGTAAGGAGGATATTGCTTTCTCACGACCTCAATATCTTGTGATCCCAATATGTGCTACGCGCTTATACATTGGATCATCCTGGACATTAATCAGCGACTCGGGATCAGATCGAATCCCGGCAAGATTCGCTTGATATAGCGCAAGAGATAGTCGGTGCCGATGCCGATCATACCAATTATGAATACGTAAACCAACATTTCGCGATAGCGCAACAGGTAACGGAAATCCAGAAGACGATATCCCATTCCGCTGCTAACGCCCAGCATTTCAGCAGCGATCACCGCGCTCCAACCGACTCCCCAAAGAACGCGGAAGAGATCAATGATCGCTGCTTTGCTGACGGGAAGTTCTATGTAGCGGAGCATGGTCCATCCGCTTGTCCCGTCCAGCCGTGCCTGTTCGATGATCTCCTTCGGAATGGATCGAAGCATCTCGATCGTGATGATCACGCAATGAAAAGCCATGGAGATCAGTAAGGTGATCCCAACCGAGATCTCACCGATGCCGGCTATGATGATAATCAAAGGCAGCCAGCAAAAAGGCGAGATATGACGGATGAAATTGACCGGCGGTAACAGGATGTGATCCAGAGTTTTGCTGCGGTAACAAAGAAAACCGATGAGCATTCCGCTGAACCAACTCACTATCGTCCAGAGCGTTACCCTGCCCAGAGTGATGGCAATATCCTGAAAAAGCAGATTCACCTTATCCCCAGATCCCAATAGACATCCTCGAAGTTTGGTATCGCTTTCAGGTAGCCGCTTTCCCGCGAATATACAGCCATTTCATGCTGAAATTGTTTCCCGCTTTCATCCAGCCCCATGCGGAAGATGGTATGCTCCAAAGCGGAATCGGCTTGGCTATGGGTCAGCCCGTAATACTCCTGGACAAACTGGCGAACTGAATCCTGAACGTCTGTCATGGCGTTTATCGCCTTCTCCAGGTTGCTGTAAAGATCGATCAGGAGTTTCTTTTTACCGGGAGTTATCTGCGCTGTATTGACTGCCAGGTCGCAACATGGATGTGCCGGGTGGAAGTCGCCAAACCAGTGGATCACATTGAATTTGTCGCTGAGTTTGTTGATGATCGGCACATAAGTGACGATGGCGTCCAGATCGCGGTTTTGCAGGGCCGATACTGCTTCCGAAGGCGTCCGGAAATATATCGGTTGGGCTGATATCCCTTTTCGTTTCGCATAGTCCTGCCAGAGGACATCCAGCGTGGAAGCCTTGAGCAATCCCACCTTCCTGCCTTCGAGATCCTGCGGTGACCGAATATTTGGCTGGGCCAAAATCCCATCCGTCTCGCGCTCAAAGAATGAAACGGTCCTGACCGGATGTCCCTGGGTAGCGGCATTCCATACGTAAGTGAAGGGAATGATGGCGGCATCGATCCTGCCCGCAACCAATGCTTCCTGGATTTCCCAACCGCTGGTGAATGCTATGGTTTGATACTTCGCTTTATCGATTACTCCCTTCTCCACACCCCAGGTATATGGCAAATGATCGATCGAAGGCTTGATAATTCCGAAACGCAAGACCTCCTGCTTGGTGCGGCAGCCCAATGCAAATAGCGCCGCCAGCGCAACCAGAATAACGACTACTCTTTTCATCATCTCTCTCCTTATTAAGCAAAAGCCACCCGGGACGGTCAGTCAGGGTGGCTTAATGCCTATTACTTAACTGATTAGGGTTTGACTACAGGTATCTCTTTACGACTTCGATCACTTCGGGCAGATCCATACCAATACTTCGCAGATGTTCGATGGTGGGCACACCTTCGGGAGTCCAGCCTTTGCGCTTATAGACGGCGTCGATCAATTGTTGATACTGGTCTTCACGATAGGCGCGCAAGATGGCCATCTTTTCCTCGACACTCTTGCCTTGGGGATCGATGCCGATCTTGTCTTGCAATTGTTTGTCATAACGCTCTGCCCTGGAAAGGTATTCTTCCCCGGTGACGGGTCCGACGGCACGGTAGGGTGGAACATCGTCGATCCGGCGTCCCTTGCCCATACGCATGCAAAAGACCTTCTGGAAGTTATAGACCCGCTCGGACTGACGGATCAATTCGTATTTATCCAAGGGTTTACCAGTGATCGCACGGTAGATCTGAACGTAGTTTTGCACGTGTTCCGGAACCTTGGCGGGTTCATCGGTCTGAGCATTGTCCTCGGGTTCGATGTCATTCCATGGGAGTTTGCATAGTCCTTGCAGACCAAACCAGGTGCGGAACATCGGAAAATAATGCAGCGCTTCGGCTTTGTCCTCAAAGGTCGGGATGTGGTTATTGACCATATCCATAAAGATCAGCCAAGCCTCATCATGCTGCGGACCTTTGAGCGCCAGAGTGTATCCCCCCTGTTGGGCGAGGGATTCTTTGCTCATGTACTGGGAATATTCCAATCCCTTTGCTTCCATGCCGATGTCATGGAGGAAACTGGGATCGGCGCCATACTCGCGGGCAAAGATCTCCTTCATTTTGCGGACGCCTTTGCCTACGGTCACGCCAAAACCCTCACCCCGTGCCATTTGGTGCAATATCTCAAAGGCGGCATCAGCATTTCCCCAGGTGAGATCGAGGCCGCCAGTCCTATCCTTGTCCAAGATTCCGTTTTCATAACATTCCATGGCAAACGCGACACAAGTGCCAAATGAAATCGTATCTATACCATATGTATCGCAGTAGAAATTGAGTTCCACCACATCCTTTGGATCCCAGATGCATAGGTTTGAGCCACATCCGGCGGCTGTCTCGTATTCGGGTCCATCCACACAAACCTTATGTCCCTGGTACGGTCCGGAACGGGGGACGAAATTGTCCACCGCCTTGCAACAGGACAGGGAGCAGCCATACCAACAGCCATCCGGCATGTTTTGGGTAAAGAGTTTCTTAAATTCCCAGGATGCCAGTCCGATCGCCTCGGGCATCTGGCCATACTTGAAGTTGCGGACCGGCAAAAGATCATAATCATTCATGATCTCCATCAGATGTGCGGTTCCGCATTCACGCATATGGCATTGATGAGCATCGCCTTTTTCGATCTCACGGTGGAGCTTGAGTCCGGTCTCCTGGAGCATATTCAGATCGACAGGGTTATTGGTGTCACCTTTGAGACCAGAGTATTTGACGACCAATGCTTTGATCTTCTTGTCACGAAAAACGCGTCCGGTGCCACCACGACCTGCTTGCTTGAGCCGTGCTACCTTCCGCCTTTTGTCCCAGAAGGAAAAATTGAGGCAACTAATATCACAATGATCAGCCCCACGACCTGCAGAAACGACTGACACAAACTGGTATTTATCCGGACTATCTGCAAACTCTTCGATCAACCGTTCGACAAGGATGTGGCTGTTGATCTCTTCGTCCGGTGCCGTCACCATACGGATAAGTCCTTTGTCTCCATCGATATAGACGAGGATCTCCTCTGCCGCTTTACCCTGTAGTTCGATGGCATCAAAGCCAGCAAACTTGGCATAAGGTCCGAAATGACCGCCAACGTTGCAATCGACCGGAATTCCGGTAAGCGGAGAGATCGTGGTGACGATCGATTTACCTGATCCGGGATAGTTGGTATTGCCGCATAAGGGACCAAAGGATATACAGATCTCGTTCTCCGGATCGTTCCATTTCGTGTTGTCTTTTACGCCATGCCACATCAAATAAAGGTCAAACCCCTTGCCCCCGACGAATTTCTCGACCATCAGATCGTTCACCGGTTTTTCTGCGATCTCTCGGGTGCCCAGGTTTATATAGAGGGTGCGCCGGTTGTATCCTTTGATGACGGGACGTAAATCATACCTGTATTCAACGAGCAATTTTCGTTCTATCTTGCCCATGTTTTCTCCTTATTCCTTGGTAATGGCGATTGCTTCGACGGGACAGGACTTGGTGCACACGCCGCAGGCGATACATTTAAAGGGATACAGCGTCTGCTTGAAATGCATCATGGAATTGGTCGGGCAAGCAGCAACGCACATCAGGCAATTGATGCAGTGGGATTTATTGAGTATCACCACTCCCTGATGATTAATGCTAAGGGATTGGGTTGGACAGGTGGCTATGCATACCTGGCACTGATTGCAGACATTAATGTCAAATGCGGAGTCCGCCCCAGAGATCCGAATGCATGATTTTTCAGCATTATCATCCTTGAAATATAGTGTGGAGCATGCTCTCTCACAAGCATAACACCCGATACATCTATCGGGATATGTTTTCAGATACTTCTTCACTTCCTGCTCCTATATTCGTTATACGGGTCGAGGTTTTAAAAACAGCTTTGTTTCGTCAATCAAAATTTCTTGCGGTACCGGTTTGATTCCATCTTTCACCTGCCGATCAACTTGTTTAACAGAACGATGACCAGCAGAAAACCGAGACACAGACCCATCCCCAGCAATAAGATAGCATGAAAGAGCGCAAAGTAGATCTGGTTCTGCTGAAGCCAGTCAATGGAAAAACTCCCCATCCAGACAGTCGCCAGATTGAATACGATCAGACATATCAATAGCGTGATGAAACCCGGAGCCAGGTGCTTGATATCAGCCGTGCTGAGATTGACAAAGTTGCT
>JBBISI010000010.1:0-53851 GCA_037441405.1 Candidatus Cloacimonadota bacterium | reverse complement strand
CTGTGTGCTTTTTCGGACGCGGGTATTGGTCAAAGTAGGCGTGAGAGTGGAGCGTGGCATACTGCCATCGCCGATATAGCTGATTCCAAAGTCATAGTCATCAATATCACAGTCTTCCATAACCAGGACGACATCACCGCTTATGGCTATGCCGGTTGAGGTTGACCGCGAACCTTGGGTGCTGTTACGGACGCGGGTATTGGTCAAAGTGGGCGTCATGGTAGCGCGGAAATCATCGCCGATAATGATCATACCATTGCCAAAGCCCTCTATATCACAATTATCCATGTTGATAGAAGGCATATTGGTCAGCAAGATACCAATGATCTCGGCGCTGCGCGAGCCCTGTGTGCTGTTACGGACGCGGGTATTGGTCAAAGTAGGAGTCAGGTGTCCGGAAGTAGTGCCATTTTGCATAATGATCCCTTTCTCAACACCACTGATTTCGACAGCATCAATGATCACGCCAACGTTGCCGGCGATCTTCAGACCCACCGTTCCCTGATCCCCGGGACGTGAGCCTTGGGTGCTATTACGGACGCGGGTATTGGTCAGGGTGGGCGTGGTCGTATAGGCGGAAGCCTCATTTTTTATTTCTATGCCAAGATCATAATCCTCGACGTCGATGTCATCCATAGTAACATCCACATCGCCGGTGACCTTGATGCCGGTGGTCCTTTCACCTCCGGTTCTTGAGCCCTGAGTGGTGTTACGGACGCGGGTATTGGTCAGGGTGGGCGTGGTGGTTCTGTTGCGTCCCTGTACGTCGATGAAGATACCTGACCGGTAATTGGTGATCTCGACATCATTCAGATTGGGAGATGAATCGCCATAGATCTCTATCCCAATGCCATCCAATAGTTCGTCAGGGTCTTTGGGAGCGATCATCAAATTGAATATCTGGGGGTTTGCACCATCCATCCTTAAGGGTTTACGGGCACCGATCAGATTTGTGTTCAGCAAACTTCCCAGCGATCCGACGCCAAAGTTTAATCCTCCCCAATATTGACTTCCGGCGGGAGGGCGCATGGTGACACGGTTCAAATTGAAATTGGCGAGGATATTCATCGGCGTCTGACTGAAGATGATCAATTCGACGCTGGTATTCTCATCTCCGATATCAGTATCCTCATCAAAGGTAACATCACCGAAGATGTTGTAGGACGGATCTGTCCAGTTCTGAACCGTGGAGACGTCATAGACCGGCGTTCCGCTGAAAGTGAACATGCTGAAGAAAGTATAGGATGCGGTGGACTGAATACCTGCTTCCAAATTGCGCAAGGTTAGCATCACGTTGTATGTGCCGGATGAAAGGTAGGCATGAGACGGATTCCGCTCGTTGCTGGTATTGCCATCACCAAAATCCCAAAGAAACCAATCCGGATTACCCAACGTTCGGTCACGGAAATTGACCGTCTGTCCGGTATATTGATAGACCGTGGGAGCAATATCGCTGGCGACATCAGTGCCAAACTGCACCGTAAAATACTCCAGCACAACGACTTCAAACTCTTTGATATAGATCGTTCTTCGCATATGATCATTGGCGGTAACCCGAAACATTCCCGAGCCGAACCAATCCGGAGGTGCGCCAAAGACCGCAGTCAATTCCCCCGGCTGATTGGGCTGATAGTCCACGGTGATTAATGAGGCGGCGCCAATGCTTACGACCTCGATTGAGATCTCGTCGTCGGTATTGTCCGGGTCATTGATATAGTCGGCAAAGTTTACCGTAAGGTGTGAATTGCGAATAAAATACAATTCATCCGGCATAATGATCACCGGCGGATCGTTGACCGCTGTGGTGGTAACGGTAACGGGATGAGATGCGGTGCCGCCATAGCTGTCAGAGGCGATCAATACGATCGTTTCGATCCCATGCCAGCCCCTGGTTGATGACAAGGTGAACAAATGTCCGGTGAAATTGACGAATATGTTGGTGCTATTTATGGCGCCGAAGGTCATTAAATGTCCATCCGAATCATAAAAGATGTTCAGTGCCGAATAAGGTCCCCAAACCTCATCTTCAAACATATCGCCGATGGTATCCAGCGGATTGAATACCATTGGCGGGTTATTGATGACCTCGATATAATCGGTCTTGATTCTGGAGTATATGCCACCGGTGCTGGTGTAGATAGTTAATTTGACGGAGTAGAATCCCGGCGTTTGATATGTATAAACGGGATGCTGAGTAAAACTATCGATCATGCCGTCATTCTGAAAATCCCATCTCCAGCCGGTTATCGTGGCAGTAGCCGTACCACCACTGAGCCGTGAAAGATCGGTAAAAGACACCGCCAAGGGACAGATCCCGCCAAGCGCCGTAGCGGTGAAGTCCACAAAAATCGGCATCGGCGTTACATTCAAATATACGGTAACGACCAAACTGGGGTTGACCAAATCATCACTATTCAGAACGATCAGTGATGTATAGTAAGCTGTATAGCCTCCCATAGGACTGGGCGCCACACCATAAGTATTGAAGATAAGCGTGATCGGCATGCTTTCTCCGGGGGCAACGGTTCCAGCTGTCGATCCCACCCTCAACCATGGTCGGATACCAGCAATATCGACGGTGAAATTCAGTGGCACCGCACCGGAGTTGTGGATGATAAGGTTTTCTGCGGAAACGCTCTGTTCCAGCATACTTTTTTCCATCGGATTGGGGGAAGCGGATATAATCGGTTGGGGTGCATCAAACCCAGTGCCGGTAAGTGCTAACTTCTCATTAAAGCCCAGAGAACCACCGAACTGTAGTGTTCCTTGATTAACACCCAGCATAGTAGGCAGATATCCGATGTCGAATTCCCACAATTGCCCAGGATAGATCACTTTGGGCAGGGTAATGGGATCAGGGATCATGAATTCAGGATCGCCTTGTAAAATCAGGTCGGTTATTTCCCCGGGATCGGAACCGGCATTGGTTATCCCGACCGGATGACGAGCCACCACATTTAACTGAACGGTCCCAAAATCAACCCGCCTATCAGACAGGATAAAGTCCACATCCCCGGGAAGGTCGCAGAAACCGGTCAATCCCACATATACAGGCGGTTCCGACACCTCCGAGATCTGCAGTTCGCCAACGTGGTCTCCGATCTCAGTTGGATTGAAGCGGACGATTACGTCAATGTATTCACCCGGGTCGAGGGTAATGCTGGACACGACTTCGGAGATATGATGAACGGTATAGGCAGCACTGGAAGCGATGGTGATCTCAGGTGTGCTTATTTGGGTTGGATATCTCCGGTTGTTGGTGATCCTCACGGTTTGGTCAGTGACCGTATGCATGACCTTAACGCCATAATCCAAGTTGGCGGGCGACACACCCAGGCCGGTGACGCCTGTATGGTATCCTTCGATATAGACATTGTCCACCGCAAAACTGGGGTAATCACCCGATCCACTTAAGCGGGTTGAGACCCATCTCAGTTGGAGCACAGGGGCATTGGCACATTCAGGCGGAAGATTGACAAGGACATTCCGGATATTTTGTCCGGTCGTGCCCGTTACTTGAATTTCCGTGCCGTTGCTATAGAGAAACCCGGGAACAAGGGTGAAGGATCCTTCCGTGCCCAGCCGATATTGCAGCAAGACCTGATTAATCCGGGTGTTATTCAAGCTCTCATTATAAGGATTGCGGATGGTCATCACATCAAAACTTATCCTGACATTGGAAAAGCCGAGGCTATTGACCGCCGTGGCCAAACTTGCCATGTGACCCTGAAAGCCGAACTTCCCATCGTAATTATGGATCCCAGCGGTAATAATCGAGGCATCGCTGGGTGCAATCAACCGAACGTTTCCGGTTGGCGTTAAACCGGTCTCCAGGAGAGAAATCGACCATCCAACCCAGCCGTCGGGGTTTTCAAAATGGTCATGGCTAAAATCAAAATTCTGCGTGGAAGGCAGCGATTGCGGCGTCGGGTGAACTATCCCTGTCTGCCCCATAAGCGGTTGTAGTGCCAAAAGCACGATCATAATACAAAATATCCTTCCCATCGTATCCTCCTTGATCAGGATCGCATATATTGTCTCCTCTACTCTCTAATACACGGTTTTGAAATATTCCCCGCCAGATCACAAAAGGCCTGGGTTATTTTATGTGTCAAGAAAATTCTTCCCCGACCACCGCTTGGTCAATGTCTTCTATCACTTCCGAACCACCTTTCTCCCGAGATTCTCCCGAACACTCGGCAGCATCTCGGGAGAAACCTGATTTGAAATCAAGATGAATCATCAAAGCCTGGGTTGGGCCTACAAAATAGACCAATGCCTGCATCCATAATTTATTGTAGGCTAACAAACCATGGAAGGACAATCATATATGGGGGATAGGCAGATAAATAACAGAACTCTTTTTTTCTGCTGAAGCTGGATCACCCACTTGTTATGTGGGCAATTCACAACAACAAGGTTAACAATGAAGCCTGCTAAAAAGATTTCTCTGATGATGAGCATACTCGCGCTCTTCATAGAAGGTTGCCAGAAAGTGAAAGCAAGCCGTTTTCACATCGCCGAAAACCTGAACGGCATCCCCAGGAATCGCCAGGGGAACCCAATATCGGGTCAATTTGCCTACAAGACGACACACAATCCTTTAGTGACGGAATATGCCTATCAAATCACGTGGGCAGCATAAATTCTGCGGGTTGGAAGCCCAATGGTGATCGCTGCGCATGCTGAAGTAGTCAAATTAAACTCAAATGGCTCCATTCAAACAGAGACCGCATGGGGGGGGCCACCGCCGGAACGGAACCACACCGGTGGTTCTATGCCACTTATACCGTCCAGCAATGGAACAGAAGCAATCCGGCCTTCAATACCGGGATAGCGATGATAAATAATAGAGCGTTGCACTTACTGGATTAACCAAATTTCGAGAACGCGAAAAAACAATATCGTCTCTCCTTCCAGCGCAGTTAGTGACAACTAATGATAATGCCTGTCAGATAGTTTGGATACTCGTTGACCCTACTCGATAGGTGGGATGGAGTTATGGTTATCGGTGACCCTTGACGGCAAGGAAATCCTGGCTGTTGATCCAGCCACTGCCGCCATTGGGAAGTATGATCAAAGCCCAATCGCCATTATGTTGCTTCACTTCTGCAATCAGTCCGGTGGCAATGGAAAAGAGGATATCGCTCTTGGCATCGGGACTGCTGTGACCATTTACCGAAGGTGATGTGATAACGATCTTGGCATTATTGGCATAGCGGTAATACTTGAAACCCAGCATCGCTACGAATCCCAGCAGTAAAAACGAAAGAATGAACAGGGTAAGTATGGGCAGGCCTCGTTCTTTATCGGGATTGAGATGCATCAGCCAGTGCGAACAAAGCACGAACAACGCAAACAAAATCAGACATAATAATGTCAGGCGGTTGAGATTGAGGTAGTTGTAAACCCCGATGAAGAGACCGGCCAGGAAGGATTGACGAGGATACTGGTCTCGGTTGCTGCCAGTGGCAATGGCGTATTCCAGGTTTTCCCGCGCCCGATGGTGACTGGAATCGAGATTGAGTGCCCGTAAATAGTAAAGGATCGCCATCGGGCTTTCCTGGCGCCCGGAGTATTGGACGCCAATATTAAAATAAAGATCGGGATTGCGGATGCCCTTGTTCTCCAATTCCAGCAACCGGTCAAGTTCGTCACGATCGGTTTCATCATTCCGGACTATCTCAGTGGTGAGAGCCGGTGTTTGGTTTGTATTTACCTCTGTCGCCTCACCAGTCATCGCTATCGTCAATAGACACAGGTTCAGACACAGGATGAATGTTCTGCCTCCGGCAGAAGCAGTCGCCGATCGGGAAGAGCGCTGTTTCTTTTGTAATCCGGACAAGGCATTTATCAGCATTTTGAGAGAATTCAGGTCATCCTGTAGTTTGCTATGATCAAAGGCGCCGGGCATGTAGCGCACGGTCTGACAGCGCAATAGAAAACTCTTCACTTGTGTGATTACTTCCTCCGGGATTCCTCTTTGGACAAGGGCATCCATCCGATCCTCGGTGGATAAATGGTTCGGGACATTGTGTTTCTCCGCCAGATAGTGGATCAGCCCTCTCTCGCCAAGGGGATAAAACTGGGCATGGTCATGGCGAGCAGCATTTTGCGCTTCCCGGAGATATCGGCGCAAATTACGCTCGGCTCTGATCCCGGCATATTGCTCAGGATCCCGCAAACGAAGATTGCGCATGGAAGCGACAAGGTAGGAAGCCAGCAACGAAATGCCCAATAAAAAGACCGCTAACCAGTAGTATATATTGCCCAGAATAAGAGGATACGGTTTGCTTACATCACCTTCAACAGCGGAATAGAAGCGGATCGCATCTTCCCTCTGAAAAAAATTGGTAAAGGCAGAAAAGACATGTCCGGGCTTAACATTGATCTGGTGATCCTCTCCCCGCCAAATACGATAGGTGCCGCTGTCCGTATCGAACCAGTTGAAGGTGGCGCCACTGAAGACAAAATCCCCCTTATCCTGTGGAATTACCGTGTAGAAATAGGTACGTAAGCCATCACTGCCGGCTTTGAGATTGCCGCTGATCACGGGAACGGCAATCCGGAAATGAGGCGTGCTGGCCATCTGGGGTGCGCTGAACTGGTTAAAATTGCCCCTGCCGCTGATCTGGATGCTGTAATTTAACGCTTCACCCAAGGTCAATTTGGTCTCGCCAATGCTCTCACTGATTCTGAACGACCCCACCGCGCCACTGAAATTTGCGGGACGGTTCACCTCCGGCAAGGGCAAGACCTCCAGCGTCAGATCACGTGATGCCAGATCCAAACTGCTGAAAGACAAGGATGATAGACGGGCAGAACAAACCAAACGGGGAACTCTGATGGTTCCGGTTACATTGGGCGAGATGGCTAAGCGTTTGAGTAGGGCGCGCCGGAAGGTCTGACCATTATAATCCACGTATTGATAAGTAAGTGACTGGGGTTGATCAAATTCTGCCTTGCCATATCCGGGAAAGTCCTTTTCCTCCCGCAAATTGAGCGACATGATACTCTGATTGGTGTAGAGGTAATAGGAGATTACCGCCGGTTCATTCAGCCAGATGCGGCGCCGGGGGGTCTCCGCGGCTATAAACGTCAAGCCAGTGGCAGGTTGATCCCCCTCGAAAGTCCAATAATCAAATGGATCGACCGGTGGTGGAGATTGAGGCATGCCATAGGCAGAAGCAAGGATCTGGATCGGGATCGGTTCTGTCCGGTAAGTCCGGTTTCCTACGCTTACATTGACGGCAGGAATGATTGAACTACCAGGACGCGTAGGCAGCAAAACGTAGGTATAGTCATATCTGATCTGATGAGTGACCTGGGTATTGATAATGCTGGTGCTGCGGGCAGTGGAAGACATCACATTGCGCTGAGTAAGACCATCTAATGTCGGAAGGATGGGTTCATTGATCTCCACCGGTCGGTCACTGGTGACGCTGATCGTGTAGTGCAGTTTATCATATATCCCCACTGTCGTCTTGTCCACGAAAGCCCTGACATTGATGTTTTGGGCAAAGGCGGCGGCTGCAAAGAGTAAAGATACAAGCGTCAGGATCAAGCGTTGGACGGTCTTTATTCCTACCACCATCTTCCTCCCTGGGGTTGAGCGCTTTTACTCTGTTGTTGCCGGTCAAGGGCTTCCTTTTGGTCAAGTGCGCGCAAGCGATTCAGGATATCCTCTTTTTGTTCGTCTTGTTTGGGTTGTTCCTGCTCTTTTTTCTGTTGATCCTGATCCTGCTGCAGCATTTGTAGAGCCAGTTCATAGTTTGCTTTGGCGTCCTCATTGGCGGGATTGAGCAAAAGCGATTGCTTATATGAATCCAAGGCTTCCTGGTATTTATTCTGGCGAAAACTGGCATTGCCGCGGTCATACCAGGCATGGCTCTGATGCTGGTGGGAATCCTTGTTCAGATAGTTCTTCAGGGTTTGTTCGCTCTGGTCATACTTTCCCTGTCGATATTGACTGCGTGCCAGATTGGCATCGGCAATGCTATCCGGTTTCGGACGCAGGGAATTGATCCGGAATTGCCTTTCGGCGTCGGGGAAATCCTCATTGCGGTAGTGATGCCTGCCACGGCTATTGATCAGGGCAGGGCGGTTAAAAAGCATTGTCCAGAGGATAAATCCGGCAGTTAGGATAAGCAGGATGATCAGGCCTGCGAGAAGGATCCTCCTGATTTTATGGCTCATACCGTTGTCTTCCTCTTCAGCCACGGCGGCAGGAAACTCTCCAGCAAAATGAATATCAGGGCAGCAATCCCAAACAGATGGTATTGTTCCTTGAAACTGCTGACACCTCTAAGCGTGGATTGCTGACTCTCGGTGGCATAGATCTCCTGAAGTAGGAGATCGATCTCTGCTTGTCCCGGAGTAACCGCATAAAACTCTCCCCCGGTCGTGGCGGATATTTCTTTGAGCGTTTCCACATCAAAAGCCGTCACTTGCCCGCCAAAGACAGGATGATAAACCATACCACCATCCGGACTACCCACTCCCATCGTGTAAACGGGTATTCCCTGTCGTCTGAGTTCTTCTGTGGCAAGTGAAACCCTGCCGGAATGGTCTTCTCCATCCGATATGAGGATCACCAGTCGATTGTCACTGCCGGTGGACAAGGCATCCGATGCCTCTTCCAATGCAGCGCCGATATCGGTGCCGTATTCGGGGATGGTATCGGTGGTCAAACTACTCAACAGCATGCGGATCGCGTCATAGTCATTGGTCAATGGGCTCTTGATAACTGCTTCTCCGGCAAAGGCAATGACACAAATGCGGTCACCTTTGAGGCGATTAAGAAATGACTCGATCTGGATCTTTGCCCGGATCAGACGTGAAGGCGGCAAGTCTTGGGCATCCATGCTCTTGGATACATCGATGCAAAACACGATATCAACGCCCGTTACATCATAATCTTTCGTTTCATAGTCCCATTGCGGCCGCACCAATGCCAAGATGAGAAAGATCAAGGCCCAAAGCAGCATACTTGCCTTGAGGTTGGTAAAAAAGATCGAGTTCTTGCCCAGATAGGTCTCGTAAAACATCCCATCGGCAAAACGTTTGAAACGTGATCCTTCCCTTTTCCGGTGCCGGATGATCATCCAGATCAGCGGGATCACTATTAGCAACAGCCACAGGTAAGAGGGATTTACCAGATTCATCTCAAGCCGCCAACGGTAACCAGATCTGCCAAAAAAGGCGGAGTATCAATTCAAGCATGACCAAAGCCACCGCAATCCATAGAAACAGCATAAACTGCTCTTTCCAGCGATAACGGAGGGGAAACTTAAAATCGGTCTTTTCCAGTTGATCAATATGGGACATCAATTTAACCAATTGGCCGGTATCGGTTGCCAATGCGGCTTTACCTGTACCAGTCTTGGCAGCGATGTTATCAAGCGTCTCCATATCCAATTCGATCACAACTTTCTTGTAGCGCGTGCCGAAGAAGGGATCATAGTCCGGAAAGTCCACCGGTTCATTACTCCCGACTCCAATGCTATAGATTTTGACATCCATCGCCCGTGCCATCTCGGCAGCGTTGTGGGGATCAATCTCACCGGTATTATTGACGCCATCGGTGATCAGGATGATGACTTTGGACTTGGCAGAAGAATCATGCAATCTTGCCAGTGCCTTTGTCAAGCCCATTCCAATAGCCGTGGCGGAGGCATCCGGATTAACCTCCACTTCCTCCAGTCGTTTCAACAGCGTGGCGTGATCAAAAGTGAGCGGACTGATCGTAAGCGCGTAAGAACCGAAAGTTACCAAGCCGATCCGGTCGTTGGAGCGCTTCTTGATAAAATCTGCTGCCACTCTTTTGGCGGCGATCAGCCGGTTTTGCGGCTTGAAATCGAGCGCCAGCATCGACCCGCTGACATCCAATGCGATCACCAGATCCAAGCCTCTATTCTCAAAATCACGGACGGTCACTCCCCATTGCGGTCGGGATAAACCTATGATCAGGCAAAGCATCAGCAGAGCGCGCATGACCGGCAGAAGCCAGCGCCAGAAGCGGTCACTGGCTGATAAGCGCATCAATGCGGACAGGTTTGTAAAGGGCAAGCGGCGTTGATTTCGGCGTTTGAACACCTGTTCATAATACAGGTACAAGGGTATGACCGCCAATGCCAGAAGCCACCAGGGATATTGAAATCTAGGCATCACTATCCTTCCCTGGTAAATGTAGCTGATCATTTGGTTGTGCTTGTGCCTCTGTTTCTTGTTCCGACCGTGGATTTGACCTGTCGTTGGAGCGTGTTCCGTCTGCGTTCTCTATATGATGCTGTATGGATGACTGATCCCGGCTGTCCGTCTCTGCATCCTTCTGCTCATGTGTAAGTTCCAGGAGATAGTGTTTCAGCCATTCCACCCTGGTTTCCGCTTGCTTTTTATTGGTTTCGTATTTGGCATATTTGATCCTGTCGCAGTATTGGAGAAAGTCAAGGATCTCTGGGGTCTGGGACAGTGCAGGAGACAGCGTGCGCAGATGATCCCGGATCTCGGATGTGGTCATCTCCATCGCCGGAAAGTGATGTTCCAGTTCCAGAAACAACCGCAAAATAAGAGAAAGGCGATAATGAAACTCAACGAATCTCCCTTGTTCCAATAGTCCCTCTGCGATCAACCGTGATAATGCTTCCATAGCGATCCACCAGGAGGGTCTTTTATCTTCCTCAGTCTGGGGTTCCATTTTTACCGGTCCGGCGTCCCGTCTACCCACCAGTTGGATGGCTACAATGGCAACCAAAACCGCCAATGCCATAATCCCCAGCGTCCAAAAAGCCCACCATGGTATTTCCAGGCGGTATCGCTGCACCGCAGTGATATCTCGAAGCAGCGTATCACCCTCAGCCCTGACAGCCAGGATATTTACGCTGAAGGCATCAGTATATAATGATTCCGCATGCGATACCTCGGGAATTATCCGCAAGCGGGGAAAACTCAGCCGTCCAAGCTGCAACGGGACGATCGTGAGTCGCAAAGCGGATGGTGCATTGCCATTGCTCAATACATCCGTCTGCACGATGGTAAACTGAGTAAGCGTATCAGGTACGATCGCTTTGCGCAAAGGAATATCGCCACTGATGATCAGATGAAAACGGTCGCCAACCCGCAATCCATCGTCATTTTCCAGACGCTGTGCAAGTGTCGGATACAGCATCACCGGCTGCGAAATCAAGACCAGCAACAATAAAAATGCAGTGGAAAGAATATAGGATGCACTATGGGAATGATAATGATCATTGTAAGGTCCGGACAAGGGACGATACGTTCCGGCAACGGCATTGAGCATGGGTCCCTGCATAAGACCGCTCTCGTCCATTATCCGCCGTTTCATCGATGTCTCCGGTATTTCTTGCGGCGGCGCTCAAAGAAGTTCCTCAGCGTCAGGATATAAGGTTCGTCCGCCCGAATGGTGAGGAGGTCGCTTTGGCTTTGCTGCACCAGACTATTCAACGCTGCTTCCCGTCTTTTCATCATTTGCTGATAGTGCTGCCGCAGTTGATGGGACGAGGTATTGACCATAAAGTATTCCCCGGTCTCCGGATCACACAGATTCAATATTCCTGCCTCCGGCAAAGCCATTTCCGCCGCATCATAGATACGGATGGCGATCACATCGTGCTTGCGTGCCAAATGGCGGAAGGGTTGTTCATAACCACTATCCAGAAAGTCCGAGAGGACAAAGACGATGCTGCGTTTCTTGAGTATCCGATTGGCATATTCAAAAGCGCTGAACAAAGAGGTGCGGGTGGAACGCGGCTCCAGATAGAGAATATCGCGCAGAATCTCTAATGTGTGATTGCGTCCTTTTCGTGGTGGGAGGTATTTTTCCGGCTGATCGGAAAACATGATCATTCCCACCTTGTCGTTATTGGACAATGCGGAAAAAGACAGCACCGCGCTGATCTCCGCCATCAATTCTTTCTTGAGCATGACCCGCGTACCAAAGTTGTGTGAGGCGCTGCAATCGATAATAAAAAAGACGTTCAATTCCCGCGTTTCACGGTATTTCTTGATATATGGCATCCCCAGTCGGGCGGAGACGTTCCAGTCGATGTCGCGGTAATTGTCCCCCGGCATATATTCCCGCACTTCGGAGAACTCCAACCCCTGTCCTTTGAACATGGAGTGGTATTCACCGCCGAAGATCTCATTGACCAAACTTTTGGTATGGATCTCGATCTTACGGATGCGTTTGAGAATATCCGCAGGGCTCTGGGTCAACATCAGGGAACTTCTATTTCCTCGAATATCCGGGTGATGATGTCTTCGGTGCCAAGTTGTTCCGCCTCAGCTTCGTAGGAGAGGATGATCCGGTGGCGCAGGACGTCCTTGCCGATGGCTTTGATGTCATCGGGGATCACGTATCCGCGATGTTCAATATATGCATGCGCTTTTGCCGCCCGTGCCAAAAAGATCGATGCCCGGGGAGAGGCCCCGCAAGAGATCAAACCGTGCAGCGATGAAAGCCTCGGATAGCGTTCCGGATGCCGGGTCGCCTGCACCAAATGCAGGATATAGTCCTTGAGTTTGTCTTCCATCCAGATCTCATTCATCACATCACGCATCCGGCGGATGGCATCAGTGGTTAAAACCCGTCTTACCGCTATCGGCTCATCCGTCACCATCCGGTTCATGATCTGCCGTTCCTCATCAAAATCGGGATACTTGATCTTGACCTTGAGCAGGAAACGATCGATCTGTGCTTCCGGCAATGGATAAGTGCCTTCCAACTCCAAAGGATTCTGCGTCGCCATCACAAAGAAGGGCTGCGGCAGGGGATAAGTCGTATCGCCGATCGTCACCTGCCGTTCCTGCATCGCTTCCAAAAGTGCCGATTGCACCTTGGACGGGGCGCGGTTGACCTCATCCGCCAGGATAAAATTTGCAAAGATCGGTCCCTGTTTCGGCTTGAATTCTCCCGATTTCTGGTTATAGATCAGCGTCCCGGTAATATCGGCAGGCAGCAGGTCAGGGGTGAATTGAATCCTGCGAAAGGAAGCATCAAAAACACGTGACAAGGTGCTGATTATCAATGTCTTGGCCAAGCCCGGAACACCTTCCAGCAGGATGTGCCCATTGGCGAGAATACCGATCAGAAGACGCCGCAATACCGCTTCCTGACCAACGATCACTTTTGCCATCTCTTGCGTAGCATCTTCCAGGACAGCGCTGCTATCCAGGACGCGCCGGTGTATTTCTTCAATCATCATTGCATTACTCCTATTCTGGTTCCATATATTACAACCCGTTTTTCCGTCAATAAAAAGCAGCGTCATACCTGCTCTTCACACCGATGTAACGATGCTGCCAGACTTTTCTCAGATTAGGACCGGAGCCCCGGATTGTCCCTTTTACCATGCCTCTTCCTTACTTCATAACCTTAGTATAACCTTAGTATAACCTTACGGACGTAAGGTTATACTAAGGTTATCAAGCAAGGAAGTAGGGGGACAAGCGATGGGAGGAAGGTGGGATTTGGAAGTAGATATTGTTTTTTGGAGCGGGCGGCGTGGTCAAAAAGGATCGTCTGCGATAAATTTCTTGACGGGAATGGTGCGCTCGATTACCCGCGATAAGTGTTGTTTTGAATTGAACAGTCCCTTGCCGTTCCGGGATGGTTCAACCCACCTTACCGGCATGATCCGGGGAATTCGGCATAGCGGGCTATATGATTGCAGTAAAGTCATATAACTATCCTATTCAGAGGAGTGAGTATGAACAGGTATTACATTGCGCTGATCCTGATGCTGACGTTTTTCTGTCAGTTGAGCGGGATGGAATTTGAATGGGGCATCAAATATGGAGCGGGATTGTCCTCGCTCTCTGGTGATGAATCGGATCATGAATTACGGTATGAGATTCAAAAGCAAAGCAACGTGATGGAAGATGTGGGATATCTGCGGATCCGTTCTGCGGAAACCAAAAGCAATCTGGCACAGAATCTCGGCATTTATACTTCCTTTTTGCTCAGCAAGGACGCCCATTCCTTGTGGTTCCAGCCCGAATTACTGTGGCAGAGATATACCTACCGGTACGACTTTTTTGGGAAAATGCCGGAGACGAATAGTATTCTGCTGGTCGCTGAATTTGCCGACACATTGAATGGTCATATTGACAAAACGATGGATTATCTGACGCTGCCGCTTTTATTTAAGATGAAGCAGGGATTATCAGCGGAAGAACTGCAGGGCTCCTATCAGGGGGCTTATATGTATTTTGGTCCCTCGGCATCGTTTTTGCTGGACAATCGCGCCACCTATCACAAAGGCATCAATGCGCTTGAACGAAAGATCGACACCTTTGTCACCGATCAATCCGACGCTACCACGACCTACAGCCGTCACAGGGTGGAAAGCGGGAGCGATAAACTGCTGGATTACAAGGTGGATCTCGTGATCGGAATGGGGATCGGCATCAAAGATATTTTCCGCATGGGGCTGGGCAATGACGAATTTATCCTCGATCTCAGGATCACGGCAGGCCTCCATTCCCTGGGCGACGCACCCGCGCGCCAGGCATTCAATCTGAGATCTGCCGTCCTCTCTCTGGGTTATAAATTGTGATCAATCCGACAACGCAAACCTGGTCTCATCCTTAGGACAGGAGGAAAGTTATGAGTAAGAAGATTTTCTGGAGATTGGCAGGACTCGCAGTAGTGGGTTTGTTGTTGATCTCCTGTAGCCCCAGAAGCACCGGAATCGATGATGAGCAGATCGCCGCTCCGGTCTTTTCACCTTCGGGCGGGACATATAATGCACCGGTCAATGTGATGATCTCATGTGCCACGACCGGCGCCACCATCCGATATACCACGGATGGCACAGAGCCAAACAGCAATTCCTATTTGTATGAAGGGATCATACCCATATCCGAAACCACCACCCTGAAAGCAAGAGCATATAAATCCGGCTGGATATCAAGTAAAGCGGTGAGCGCACAATATGACTTTACGATCATCGCATCACCGGTCTTTGATCCTGCCGGAGGGATCTATCATGCGCCGGTCTTGGTAAATATCTCCAGCCAAACAGCAGCAGCCCAGATCCGATATACTCTGGACGGAACCGAACCGAATGTGGGATCTGCGCTTTATACCCAACCCATACTCGTTTCGACATCGGCGACGCTCAAGGCAAGGGCTTTTCTTCAAGGACATATTCCCAGTGCGATCACTGCGGACGACTATACTCTAAAACTCTCTGATCCGGCATTCTCCATCGATTCCGGTTACTATCCCACTGCGCAGATGGTAAGCATCAGCCATCCCGTCCAGGGTGCGATGATCCGATACACCATCGACGGATCGAATCCGACTTTGACCTCCCATCTCTATACGCACCCTATCAATATCGCCTATAATACCCTGCTCAAAGCAAAGGCATTCAAGGACGACTGGGTGTCCAGCAGTATCGTATCCGCCTATTATATCATCAATTTATCCGACCAGATGCAGCTTGTTCAGGGAGGTGCCTTCCATAATGGCACATCCAATGTGACGCTTTCCTCCTACTATATCGGAAGGCGTGAGATCACTGAACTGGAATGGACGTTTGTGATGTTTACCTGTACCCAGATCGAATCCGAAAAACCGGTCACCGAAATCCGCTGGGCAAATGCGATTGAGTATTGCAATAAACGCAGCATGGTGGAGGGATTTACGCCCTGTTATACCTATGCCGGTTTTGGAGTAAATCCGGATAACTGGCCGGTTGGATGGGATCAGCCCGGCGCCGATCATACTCTGATCTCCTGTAATTGGAATGCCGATGGCTATCGTTTGCCCACCGAGATGGAATGGATGTTTGCAGCTCAGGGTGGAATTCAAACCAATAACTATATCTACAGCGGCTCCAACAATGCTGAGCTCGTGGCTTGGCATACCGGAAATACGCAGGAGGTTCAGCCCGTCGGCACCAAGAAGCCCAATGAACTCGGTTTGTTTGATATGAGCGGTAATTTATGGGAGTTTTGCTGGGATATTTATGCCTATCAGTATCCCGTAGGCGATGTCACGAATCCCACCGGAGCGTCAACGGGATTGTACCGTGCCTTCCGTGGTGGTGGCTGGAATAGCGATGCCAGCAATTGCACGGTGGCCAGAAGGTTCTACATATCGCCTTATCTGGCAACAAATTTCAGTGGCTTCAGAGTGGTCAGAAACGCTCAATAGTACTGATCGCTTCCATATTCTGCGTCCTGGGTTCAGTATTTGGGACGGGGGCAGGAACTCTCTGTGACCCTTAGTTGCTTTGGCTACCGACGCGGCAATATGCCTGCGTGATCAAAAAGCCAAAGATCGCCCGCCGGTGCCTGAGGTCGGTGAGGCGTTCGGGATGCCATTGGATGCCCAGCACGAAGTGGGTTGAATCAAATTCGATGGCTTCGATGATGCCATCGGGAGCGGTGGCGACAACCTTGAAACCTTGTCCGACATGCTCGGGATGGAGAGCTTGATGGTGATTGGAGTTAACCATGATCGTATCACCGTCAAAGATTTGGGGCAGCCACTTACCACCGGAGATGGATATGGGATGACAGACCTCGCCATAATGATTTTCCAGACAGGGACGGATCCCGCCCTGCCCAATAGTCTCGGGTGTGATATGCTGGATCAATTGACCGCCGGTGGAGATATTCATCAATTGCATACCGGCACAAATGCCCATACAGGGAATACCCCGCTCCAGTGCTGATTCAAACAAGATTAAATCCGATCTCACCCGGCGGGGATGGGCGGATTCGAGGGCCGGGTGCGGCCTTTGACCATAAAGATGAGCGGGATAATCCTGTCCGCCGATGATGATCAGCGCATCAATGAGGTCAAGGTATTGACTGATGACGGCTGAATCACCGGTGCAGGGAAGGGGTAGAGGCAGTCCGCCGCTTTCGGTAACGGCATCCACGTAGCGGTCGCGGATATGGAACTGGTGATAGGAGCCCAGTTTCATATAATTCATGCTGATGCCGATGATCGGATTGCGGGTCAAAGGACGCCGTCCCGTGTCAATTGATGAAGGTACCATCAAAACCAATGGCTCAGCAGATCAGTCCATCAACATCAATTTGCGGGCAACGGCATTTCCTTCGCGGTTGCGGATACGGAGAATATAGACGCCACGCGGATATTGCTTTAGATCTGCAGCAGAGAGGGTGAATGTATCCACCGGTTGTCGTGATGTTGAGTGCATTATCCGTTGTCCGCGCAGATTGAATAAGGATACTCCACTGATCGGAAAATCTGATTTGAGTTGCAGGTCGCGTCCCGAAACAAGGGGATTGGGAAAAACGCTCAGGTTTGCGGTGAAAGGTTGGAGATGGTGATCACTGGTTGGGACGGGGAAATCGAATAACTCATTGGCGTTGAGAACCAGCGCTGAGGTGGAATAAGCCGGTTGATGGACGGTGGCGGTCAACCAGCGGATCTCTCCATTGAGTGGGATGTATTGGATCTGCATCAGATTGTGAGCCATTCCGGTGGCACCGGTCATCACGGATAACTGGCGCTTGGCACTCATAAATGGATTGGTGAAGAGCGAATCGGCAATGTTTATATACCGGTCGCAACATGCGGGAAAACTCAGCATCCGGAAGTGATTGGTGGCAGCCAGATGATCAGCGGGCAGATTGCTGTTCTGGTATTGAGTGCGGTAAACGGCGGGAGATAGATTGTTGTTTTCGATGATAATGCCACCGGTATAATCCGGATTATCGCTGATGGCGTGGATAATGGTTCCGGCAAGGTGGTTCCTTCCGGCAATGGCATCAAAGACATCGATAGGAGTGGAAAATCCATCCAGATTATAATCCGGGCTTTCGACGGCATTACGGATGCTGAAAAGAACAAGATGCAGATCGTTGAGATCATTGTAGGTGTTAAAGTTGCCCATATTTAAAAAAGCGGCGGTGCCGGTCTCGGAGATCGCAGAAAGTGCTCCGATCAATCCGGGATAAGCAAAGGAGATCCATTTAACTTCTCCCGGCTCGGAAGGATGACTTACCACGACCAGGGGATTGTTGATCAGCGATAAATTCTGGTTCCAGTCCAGCATCCGGGTGATCACAAGCCGTCCGGCAAGGGTGGAATCAGCCTCTGTGGCAATTCCCCAACTGGATAATGAGGCACAGCCAAGTTCCAAACTGTCGTCTCCTGTCACGTCATAGCGGTAAACGCTGAGATCGACGATAGCATTGGCCAGGAGCAGGTCATGCGCATCCAGATCACGTTGCAGACCAATATGATAGATGTTACCTCCGGCATCAACGATACCGGAAATGATAGCCGCAGCCTCTTGGTAGTATTTGTCCTCTACGTTGAAATTGGTTAGGTAAAAACCGCGTAAAGTGTTATAATGAGTAGGGTTTGCCATGGCAAATGTCTGGTAAACGTAGTTATGGAAGACCTGAGTGATCGACGTGGGCAGTAGGTAACCCTTGGCATATCCGCGTTCGGAATGGGTTCCCCAGACATGCAGTATGCGTTTGCCACCAATGGTCTGAAGATTGCCATTGACCTGGGCAACGACAGAGATCATCATTGCCAATAGCAACATGATCAGGAGAGATCTTTTTGTATTCATCATATTCATCCTATGAGTCGCATTAACCGGTGGGGATGGGGGAACTCGGTTCTTCAGTACATAAACTACTGGAATTAAGCGGATTTGCTACGGGATTGATTCCTCCACAATAACCTTGTTTCCTTCTATTTCCAGCACCGTCACTTTACTCCCTTTGGCAAGCGGTTTGCCGTCATGAACAACTGCCGCCCACTCCTCGCCACCGATCTTGACGTGGCCTTTGCCATCTGCCGGAATATCGTCAATCACGATGGCTTTTTTTCCCACGAGGGCAAAGACATTCGTCTCCCTGCCAGGATGTTCCAATACCTTTCTGCCCAATCTTCTCATTAATAGGAATGCAATGAAACTGGTGATGCAGAAAGTAAGGATCTGTAAGTAAACATTCGAACTGTAGATACTGGAGAACGACAGCAATCCGGTGGCGATCGCGCCTATCCCCAGTGAAAGAAAAAAGAACGCCGGATCAAAAATCTCGATGATCACGCAAAAAACGCCGATCATGATCCAAACATGCCATGCTTGTATATCCATGTGTCACCTCCTGGTTATGGGCTGTTACTTTCTTCATCAGATTCAGTCCTGTCGGAAGTAGGTTTATTTTTATAGACGCGTTTTACCTTTCTGCGGTTGCCGTAACTATATCCGCTATATCTTCCAGAATAGTTTTTATATCCGCCGTAACCACCATATCCGTATCCGGAAAGAATTCCGAGATCTTTGACCCCCAACAGATTGAGCAGGAACATCAGAAGTTTGGCGCCATAATAGATCATGACGGTGGAGATGAAGAGAATGCCCAAATAACGCAGGAAAGAAAGGACAAATCTCTTTATCGTTGAGATAGGACTGGATTGACGGATACTGGTGGTTACGATCGTGTATAGCAAAACCTTGTCGATGTTTTTGTAACTATCCAGTTTCTGCCTCAAATCCAGCATTTCATTATACAATTGGTTCATTGTCCTGTTCTGGACGTCGGTGCGGATGGCGAGTTGGCTCAGGTGATTAAATTGTCGTTCTTTGGAGGCAAGGTTCGCCTTTACGGCTTCCTCGTCAAAATTGATCAGTGCAGTATCAGCCATAACCGTCTGGGAATGTATGTTCGCTTTGCGTAAAATGGCATCGGTAAAAAGATCAATATCCCTCTGGGACATTCGGTGGATGTATATCCCCGATCCCGCTTCGTCTTTGGTGTAGATTTCGTCGTGTGGAATACTCCTCAGTACTTCGTTCAATACGCGTTTCGTACCGGCCACATCGCTACTTTGGGCATTGATTCTTACTTTGTTTATGCCGTGTGAGTTGTTGAAGAGGTTGTCGCTATCCAATCTGCTGAGCGCAGCAGGTTTTGCGTCATGCTTCAAATACATCTGAAAAACGGTGATGGCAAGCGCAAGAAAGGTAATGAAAATACCCACCCTGCGAAGATGGCGTTTGGTGCTTGATGTTATCATCTTTACCTCTATACTATCTGTTTATCAATTCATCTGCGTGTTTCATGGAATGCTCGGTGATTTTCCCGGATAGCATCCGTGCTATCTCGTGTTTTCTTTGATCTTCATCCAGCATCAGCCATACGATCCTGGTCTTGGCTTTTTCACTGTGCTTGTCGATCATAATGTGTGTATCGGCTGCGGCGGCAATCTGAGCCAGGTGTGTGATGACCAGCACTTGGTGATGGGCGGCGATCTGGTGGATATAATCAGCCAGATGTTCTGCCGTCTTTCCACCAATGCCGGCATCGATCTCGTCCAGGATTATAAGTTTGCTGTATAGTTTTTGCGCCAGCACCTTCTTGATCGCCAACAGGATGCGTGACAGTTCTCCGCCCGAGACTACAGCTTTGAGTGGTTTAAGCGTACTGCCGAGATTGCCGGAAAATCTGAAGTCCACGCTATCCGTCCCTGAGGCGTCACACCTTGACAAGAAGTCGGGAATGACAATATTACCCTCGGTCTTTTTGTCAATTTGTATTTCAAATCTCGCGTGCGGAATAGCCAAATGACGTATGTTTTCTACCAGGTCAGAGCATAGCCGCTTTGCTGCCTGATGGCGGCTGGAACTGAGAGCAGCAGCTAGTTTGGTCAAGCATTCAAACTCTTTGTATATAGAATCTTCCATTGCCTTGATCGCTTCGGCACAATCGGTGTAGGCATCCATTTCGGAGAGGATTTTGCGCTGGTACTGCAGTAAGTCTGTGATGGTGCTCAGACGATATTTTTGTTTCAATTGATTGATCAGATCAAGCCGTTGTCTGATCTCATCCCCGCGACCAGGATCAGTGGCGATCGTATGATCACAGCGGCGTAAAAGATCTGCGCTATTATGCAGAGCGTCCACACAATGATTGAGGGAAGATTCCAGTTCTGCCAGGCAGGCATCAAGATCGGCATACTTCACGATTCGGCTGAGGGCCCCGCTTACCCGGTCAAAGACGCTGTTTTCCGTTTCATACAGGTCATGTAGGGTGCCTTGGACAAGAGCTTTTATCTCATCGGCTTGGCTTAATAGATCGTATTCCTGTTGTAGGCGTCCATCTTCCCCTTCATACAAGTTTGCCTTTTCCAATTCGTCTGCCTGAAAGCGGTATAATTCCATCATTTGTGACTGTAGCGTCTGTTGGTTCCGCATGTCATTCAGTTTGCGCAGGAGTTTATTCAATCCTCTGTAAGCCTTGCCAAATTCGTCCACAAGATCGCTGTGGCTGGCATAAAGATCAAGGATCTGGAGTTGATAATTGTTGTTTAATAACTGCTGCTGGTCACGTTGGTGGTGAAAGTCGATCAGATATGGCTTTAGCGCTCTGATAACTGCCAAACTGCTACGCCTGCCATCCAAAAAAAAGGTGGATTTTCCTTGGAAATTGATCTCACGGGCAATGCTCAATTCTCTTTCGCTGTCGCCATCTTCTTCCAGAATACGGAACAATGGATGATGTGGTCTCAATAACCAGATCGATTCCAGAGAGACCGGCTTGTTGGGGTCGAAGGCCTCCGGAATGGCTGACCCCTCACCAAAGATGAGAGTAATCGCGCCAACCAGGACTGATTTGCCTGCTCCCGTCTCACCACTGATGACGGTAAACCCGGTACCGGGGAAAAATTGGGCGCTTTCCACGAAAAGATAGTTTTCCAGTTTCAGTTCTTTCAGCATCAGCGTCCCAGGTGCATCTTGTTTCGCAGGATTCGATAAAAGGTGCGGTTGGATAGTTTGATAAATGACACCGAACGCTTGGAGGCATTGACGATCAATTCGTCGTTTTGTTCGATTGGGCTGCTATTTGTGCCGTCTATTTGTAGCCAGGCAGGTTGCACGAGTCCATAAATACGCATAAGTAACTTGCCCTCAGCGGGAAAGACCATTGGGCGGACGGTAAGATTGTGTGGATTGAGTGGGCTGAGGACAATTGCCTTCATTTGTGGAGCGAGGATTGGACCGCCAGCCGAGAGCGAGTAGGCAGTGGAACCCGTGGGCGTTGAAGCAATGATTCCATCACACCTGCAGTCAAACACATAACGGTTGTCGTGATAGATCCGGACATGGATCAATCGGGGAGTTTCTGCTTTGTAAACGACGGCATCGTTCAAAGCCAGACCTCGATAGATGATCTTGCTGTTTCGGCGTAACTGGCAATTAAGTAGCATCCGATGCAACAGTTTGTATTTTCCCTTGAGCAGATACTGAAACGATTGCCGGATCTCAGATAGCGACGTCTCGGATAAAAAACCCAAGTATCCTAGATTAATGCCAAGGATCGGTGCTCCAGTTTGAAGAGATAATTCCTTGGCGCGGAGGATTGTCCCGTCGCCGCCAAAGACCAGGATACAGTCCAATCTTGCCTGGGTCTTCGATTTGTCATCAAGCGTTTCTACAAAATCAGGTATCGGCATCTTGTCAGTGTATGCGTGGTAAAACCTGGCGTCGTAGCCATCATGGAGGGATCTCACCAGTTCCCAAGTATCTCTGTTTAAGATGAAATCACGATGCAAAACCAAGCCAAAGTGCTTCATAATGAGTCCATAATTCTCAGATACGACTCGTATCGTTCCACTGGATAGATGCCAGTATCGAGCGCGGTTTTGACGGCGCAATCGATCTCGTGGGTGTGAGTGCAATCACGGAAATGACACTTGTCCGCCAATTGCCTCAGTCCGGGAAAGACATTGGGTATCAAGCCCTTATAGTTTTGGTGCAGATTTATTGTCTTGATCCCCGGCGTGTCGATCAAGTGACCCCCAAACGACCATGGCAGCATGATCGCCTGGGTTGTGGTATGCTTTCCCTTTTCGTTAAAGCTGCTGATCTCGGCGGTGGCGAGTTTGAGCCCTGGCTCCAGATAATTAACGATAGTGGTTTTACCGGTACCGGATTGACCGGTGATGAGTGAATCCTGATCCTTGAGGTGCTGTTTCAGTTCTTCCATCCCTTCGCCGGTTTCCGCGGAGACAAGTAGCACGGGGATGTTCAACTGCCTATAATACAAAGCCAGTTCTTCCGCTTCTGATCTGGCATCATCTGCCTGGTCATCGCATAGATCCATCTTATTGATGCAGACCAGGGGGTCGATCCCAAAGATTGCTGCCACACAAAGATAGCGGTCGATCAAGCCGGGCTTGATCATTGGCTGGCGGATGGATGAGGTAATCACCACCTGATCAATGTTTGAAGCAACTATGATTTCCTTCTGGAAAGTATTGGAATCAAAGCGTGACAATTTATTCTTGCGGGGTTTTACGGTCTCGATCCGGTAAACGGGCGCCGAGGAAAAATCCACTTCCACGACATCACCGACAACCACCAGTCCCCGCGTCTGCATCTGATACTGTTTTAATCTGCCGCCCAGAATACAGGAGTGTTGGGTGTTATCCACTGAAACAGTAAAAGCATAATTGGACTTGATTTCGACAATCCTACCGGTTCGCAGGTCTGTCCCGTCTTTGTAGCTGACGGCACTGCGCTCTGAGTTTCGTTTACATTTGTAAGCATCACCAAAGGACATATCATCAAGGATCTCGACATCATGGAGATTGACTTGAATCAACTTCCCTTGAATTCGCTTAGTTTTTTTTTTGTCCTTTTGCTTCATCTTCGGAGGGAGTGATTAAACGCTCAGGGTCTGAATAGAGGAGTGATCTCATCGAAAAGATCGGCATTTTCTCTGATCAAGCTCTCGCTACCCACGACGCAATAGTGGTTCCTGCTCATAATCGCTTGAATCATGCTGGCATAGTCACGGATATCAGCTATCGTGGTGGACAGCACCTCTTCGCGCACCTGCTGGCGGTCTGCATCAGTAAAGCCGATTATGTAGTCCTCATCGGCTCTGAGCCCTTTGTTCTCAGGAGTCAATGGCATATCCAAGCCGGCGATGGTACCAATGATATACTTTTCCATCTCGCGCGGGGCACAATCAAACTGGCGCAGATACTCCGCTGCTTCGTCATAGACCTTCAAGCTATTCACCAGATTGGGATCGCGGTAGGAACAGAAATACTGGAATCCAGCAAGCGAGAAACTGGCAAAGGCACCATAAGCACCGCCCTTTACCCGTAACTCCTGATGCAGATACTGCCGTCTCAGGATGTTGCACAGGACATGCAGTTTACCCGAATAGGAAAAGCCCTTGCGATAGAAATTCCCGCCCTTGGCGACATACTGCACACTGATAGGAGCAGTAATCCCTTCATTGAAGTCGTGGATGGCATACAGATGTTCGACCGGGGCAAACTCCTGATTGCTGACACTTGCCACAAGGATTCCCAGATGCTCGAATGTCGGCTGGATAGCGTCATTATCGGCAGTCAAACTGATAATCAGGTTCTGCTGAGTAAAGAAGGTATCCTTGACCCACTTCAGTTCTTCAAGGATCTTATCTTTCTGCGCATCAAAGTCACCAAGCAGACCACATAAGAAGTGGTAAAATCCCAATCCATTGATCCTGTCCTGCCAATTATGATAGTGTGAGAGCGGGCTGAGCATCCGCGTGATCGCTGTCTGATGCCCGGATGATACGAGATAACTCTCATAAAACGCCTTGGTTTCGCTCAGGATCTGCCTAATCCTCTGCGTATCGTCCACATCAAGCCGCAGGGCAAACTCGGTGATTAGTGAGAGCAAGCGCTCCACTTTGCCGGACAGCGCTTTGCCGGACAACTGCATTTTGAGGAGTATCTTGTCAGGGTCTTGAAAGTTATTCACCAGTAGTGGACTGATGCTAATTCCACCGGTATGGATACCGATTTGATTGGACAATTCTGCATAAGTATAGTTCTCGCTATGCATCCTGCCACAGAGCATCGAATATAGCGATAACCAAGGCAGGTCTTCGGTCTCGGCATGTGCCAGATCAAAGTAGCAATTCAAATAGACGATGCCATTGGTGGTCATCGGATGCTTGAGCAGGATAAATTCTCTCCAGACCTCTGGCTCGGTGGCAATGGTCTCGTTTTTGGGGTTGATATCACGCAAGCTGAGGAAGGGGATCAGTGCCAGATCTTGGGGATCTTCTTCCATTTCCTGCCAAGCACGCCTCTCCTGATTGGTCTTGACAAGCTCATCCACGCCTTTTTTCTTCAGTTTCTTTTTCAGGGTGGCGAGTTCATTTTTCAAGGCAGCATCCACCTCGTCGTTCAATCCCGGATGTGGGCGCAGAACGACCGTGCTGGAGTGTTTATTTTTGAGGATGGCGCTGTCGATCAATTCTTCGTAGTAGCGATCATCAAGTCCCTTACGAACTTCTTTGAGAAGTGGCTCAAAGCGGAGGTAAAGCAGCGGATCTCCGTCATAATTCCATGATTTAACGGCAGCGAGCAGATAGACCAATCCCTTGGGATAATGAGCACTATAAGCCTCACGCAGGTCAAACTCCCATTTGTTGATCACTGCCTCGATCAGTCCTTTATCGATCCTATCAGTTTTGATCTTCTTCAACGTGTCCGTGACACGCTTTTCCAGCTTGGCGATGTTTTCTTCTGCCACGTGTTTGAACATAAAACTAAGGATCGGTTGTTGCGTGGTAATGACCGAAGCCCAGGACGCCTCTGCCAATCCTGATTCGAGGATTGCCTGCTTCAGTGGAGATGCCGGCGTATCCATCAGTATCTGTTTAAGGATCTCCAGTGCCGAATATTGCGCCGGATCAAGCATTGTGCCAAAGGTATAGTTGATGCTCAGATAGTGTTTGCCGACCGGGGTATCATCCTTGCTCACCGGATAAGCCAATTCCACCTTCCTCTTTTTATCAAAGGCAGTTTGCAGCGGAATAGGATCTAGCGGCAACCCGCCATCGAAGTGAGCCAAATACTTGCTGTCCATCAGTTCCATCGCACTTGCGGGATCAAGGTCACCATAGAGGTAGATCATGCAGTTTGAGGGATGATAAAACTTCCGGTGAAAGGCAATAAACTGCTCAAAATTAAGATTTGGGATGCTCTTTGGATTGCCTCCGGAATTGTGCGCATAAGGAGTATCGGGCAATTGCGCCTTGCCAATGGCCTCGTAGATCAGCCGTTCAGGCGTGGATAGTGCGCCTTTCATCTCATTATAGACCACACCATTGATCCGGATTTCCTCATCTGCAGCAAAGATCTCGTGATGCCATCCCTCCTGTGCCAGGATATTGGGTTCGTCATACACTTTGGGATAGAATACGGCATCGAGATAGACATGCATCAGATTGAGGAAATCCTGCTGATTGGTGCTTGCCACCGGATACATCGTCCAATCGCTGTTGGTAAATGCATTGAGAAAGGTCTTCAGCGAGCCCTTTATCAATTCATTGAAAGTTCCGCGGGAGGGAAAGTTCTTTGATCCGTTCAATACCGAGTGTTCCATGATGTGTGCACAGCCGGTATCATTCTCGGGCACAGTGCGAAATGATATGGAAAACACCTTGTTATTGTCATCGGTCTTCAGATATAATAGCCGGGCTCCGCTTTTTACGTGACGGTAGATCAAAGCTTCGGCATTGATCTCTTTCACTTTCTGCTTTGATATCAGTTCAAATCCATAGTAGGGACGCTTCGCACCCGCGCCCTTGTTAGAGTTAAGATCGGATTTTTTCATGGTTTCTATATTTCCTCAGATCAAATCGTATTCTTCGAGAACGACCCTCAGTGCCTCGCGGTTCTTTTCCTGCAAGCGGCACATTGGCAGACGAAATTCCGGTTCGATCAGGCCCATCATCGCCAGTGCCTCTTTTGCCGGAATCGGATTGGTCTCGATAAACATGTATTGATTCAGTTTGATCAGATGATGGTGCTGTTTTGCCCCCGCCGAATAGTCACCTTTCAAACATGTAAGGATATGATCATGCATCTGCTTGGGCACCACATTTGCCGTAACCGAAACGCAACCCTTGGCGCCAACGGACATCAGGGGAAGGTTAAGCGCATCCTCTCCACTGAGCAGGGCAAAGCCATCCGGAGCGTCACGAATTATCTCTCCCGCTTGCACTAGATTGCCTGATGCTTCCTTCACGCCCACGATGTTATGATGCGCACGAGCAAGGTTTACAACCGTATCGGAAGCGATATTGACGCCTGTCCGTCCCGGAACGTTGTAGATCACGATCGGGATATCGATCTTATCCGCTATTGTGCTGAAATATTCATACATTCCTTGCTGGGTCGGCTTGATGTAATAAGGTGTTATGATCAACACCGAAGAAGCGCCGATCTCCTTTGCCCGTTGTGTAGAAGCCAACGTCTGCGCCAGATTGTTCGTCCCAGTTCCGATCATGACCGGCACCTGACCATTGATCCATTTCAGGGCAAAACGCAGCAACGCATCCTTTTCATCGGAAGCCAGAGACGCTGTCTCCGCAGTCGTTCCCAAAAGCAGTATCCCATCCGTCCGGTTATCCAGGTGAAACCGGATCAGCCGTTCCAGCGCGATATAGTCGATACTCCCGTTCTTAAAGGGAGTTACCAAAGCGACGTATGAACCTTGCAACATCTGTAACCTCCACCGTTATGGTATTTTGTTCGATGTACCACTCTGCAAGCAGTGTCGATATCGTCAAGTAAATTGCATAAATAGAACGCCTTGTTCTGATAATAAATCAGGATAGCGTCAGTGCCCGGAGAACGCATAAGTGATCAGGTTAAAAAAAGGCTGCTTTTGACAATCGCAAGCAGCCGTGATGTATCGGTTTGAAGGAGTTATATTTAGTGACAATCCTCGCAGTTACCGTCACTATCACCCATTCCACATCCCTGCCTGGTTCCGCCTTTGCGCTGATGGCATCCGCCAAACATTTCTCCGCCTCTGCCCATCATTGGGCGCATTTTGCGGAGTGCTTCCCTTTGTTCGGCTGTCAATTCCTTGATCACAGATTCCATCAGATTAAGCCGTGCATCGGCGATCTGGAGACGCTTGTCGGCGATCTGCTTTTGAATGGCTCTGGCCTGGGTAAACTTGTCGTTTTCGATGGCATTGCGCAAGTCGATCTTCAGGTTTTTGATCTCTGCCCGCACGGTGTTTGCCAGTTTCTGGTGTGATTCATGCAGGGTTTTGATCTTTTGGCGCTGTTCGGGATTGAGTTTCAGTTGTTGCCACATTCCCATTCCCGGTCTTTCTTGGCAGCCATCACGATTCATCGCATGACTTTTGCCGCAGCCGTGTTCTTCCATCTGGGTTTTATGCCCCTTGTGATCCGCTTTTGCCTGGGCGATCAGCATTGATACGGCAAAAAGCATGATCAGAATTGATACGAGTGTTCTTTTCATTTGTTTCTCCTGTTTCTATGAGATTTAAAGTGGGGTTGCTGTTTCATTCGTTCGATATGTCTGCCAAAGAAATGCCGTGCTTCTTCTGCAGACATGCTTTTTCTCAGTTCGATCATATGATATCCGATGCGTCGCTCCTTTGCGCCCTGCGCCATCAGAGACCTCTCCAGGATCTGATTCAAGGCAACTTCATCAATCTCATCTTTGAGAAGTTCTTCCATAAATACCCGTTTGTTCTCGCGGAACTGCCGGTGGGCTTGTCTGAATTGATCATCCTCAGAGAGCAATCTACGCAAGGGCCTCCCGTGAAATTTACCCGGATGCCGATCCGGAAGAGGTGCGCAATGTGGAGGATAGGGCATCATAAACCGCAGATAGACGAAGGAGCCCAAAACGGCAAGGTTGAATGCCATCGAAAATAGCAACAGTATGACGATCCAACGCTTACTCATGATTTTCTCCATTCATATATGCAAGATCAAAGATCGTGGTCTCGCCATAAGCAATGATCTCCGGTTCACCGGCTGGCTCGGTTGCCGCAACGGTGAAGGTCTTGATCCCGATCAAAGTTCCGATATACATACTTAAAAGCAAGGCGAGTGTGATCGGAACCGTCTGGAGGTTCCACCGACGTCGAATAGCAAGCCGTTGCGGCTCATGCATCCTGATCTGATGCCGGATGCGTTCCCGCATCCAATCGGGCATCTCAATCGTTTCCCTGACCTTAAGCATCGTGTCCAGCTTTCGATATTCGCTCAAACGAACCCGACAGGAAACGCAGGTGTGCAGATGCTTTTCCAGACGCAGAACCGCGTCACCGGACAATTCTTTGTCCAGATATGGTACCAGCAGTTCATTCGCTTTTCGGCATCGCATGGTTTCCTCGCATTATATCGTCAATCGATTCATTCTTAAACTCATATTCTTATACTTCCTGTCAGCGGTTTTCCTTCAAGATTTTTTCCCGGAGCAGTTTTTTTGCCCGTACTAACAGCGATTCGACCGCTTTTACGCTGAGCCCCATTTGTTCTGCTATCTCTTTGTATGTCATTTTGTTATAGTATTGTAAGTGGATCACCGTGGCAAGTTTTACTGGCAGATCCCGGATCGCCAGTCGCAGTATTTCATAGTCCTGAGCGCTGCTCTCCGGCTGCTGAGGCAAGGAGCGAAAATGGATCGGATCAGTGCTTATGTAACGACCCGCGTTTTTGAGATGAGTCAATGCCTTGTTATGGGCAATGCGATACAGATATGACACCGCCGTGATCTCCTCGATCCGGTCGATATGTTCATAAAAGGCAAAAAAAACTGCCTGCACCAGATCCTGCGTATCCGCTTCATTACCAGTTAACTGATATATATAATGATAGATACGCAGTTCATTGGCTTTGAGAAAGGACTCAAACTGATCAGATCTCATCTATGCTCCACTCTCATAATATCACTTTTTCCGGTTTTCCTGCAACTATTTCTAATCATCCTTGCTTAATAACCTTAGTATAACCTTACGATCGTAAGGTTATACTAAGGTTATACTAAGGTTATCAAGTAAGGAGGACAGTATCCAGCTTGTCCTGCTGGCAAAAATAATCGTGGACACACCTGTTTCTTGAGGTCCATTGGGTCAAGGCGGTGAAACGGGGGGAAACTGTTATTTTACCAGCATAAACTTGCCACTAGCAATAAGAGAATCGGATCTATCGGCGTCTGTGAAGGAATAGAAATACACTCCCGAAGCCGGTATGGGAAGCTCGATCAAGGCTTGGGTTTTACCGGCACCAGGCATTTCCCGGCGCAATAACTGACCTTACAAATTGTAGATCTCCAGTTGGTGTGAAGTGCGGGGAGGATTATCCCAGCGCAAGGAAAGAACGCTTGCCGGATTGGGATACAGCAAAGGTTTGGAAAGCGGCACAATCTGCCGGGGAATGGACGTGGCAGCTATCAAAAGGGTCTGAAAATACTTGTGGGGAGCATTATGAGGTACGCTGGCGTTGTGTCCGCTATTATCGGCGGCTGCAAAGTAACATTCCAAAATCCGATCGTTTTCCAAAGCGGTAATAGTCGCTTGAAACCGGAATGGATCGAGGGTCTGAACGAGATTCATCGACCGCCATTGTGTTGCCGGTCTGATCCTGTAATGGCTATTCAATTCGCGGCAATAAGTTGATTTTGGCCATAGGACTTGATGTTCACCGTGGAAACGTAAGTTCCGTACGTAACATATGTAGTATCGCTTGGCGGAGTATGGGTCAAACGCAACATCTCGCCATCGGCAATACCTATCACACGACAACGCAGAGCATCGTAATGATACCAACTCGTCCAAGGAAAACCGATTATTTCATAGCCGGGCATGGCATCCTGATAGGTTGAAACGCAGCCTCATCAGAAGCGATATTAAATAGCGGAACATACACCCTGCCGTTGAGAATGTATGAATTTGTATAGGCGGCAGCATTATTACCCGAATATGTTCCACAAAAGATCCGGACAACCCGATAGGGCTTTCCCCGCACTGTCAGGGTCTGGCTGAATTGCTGAGCGATATTCTCGGCACGGCCATACTCCGGGTGGGAGATGGGAAGTTGCTTGACTAGAACCGTCTCTTCATCGAGCAGTTTTGCCCAGCAATCAATGTGTTTGATGCCGTAAAATTCAGGGTTGATGGCAAAATGATAGTTGTGAACCCCCAGGACATTAAAGGCAAGAGCGATAAATACGTCTGAATTCATCAGCGGAAAGCTCTCATTGATCAACTGCGCAGTCGAAAATGCGGCTCCAAAACCATCGTACATCACGTTCCCACCAGTCAGATACCCGGGAAAAGGAATCCTGGGGACACCAAAGTAGTTACACAATATTTGGTTTACTGCATTGTCGTCACCGTAGCGCAGACCGGGTTCTTCCCTGCCCGGCACCCACGGATACCCGCTGAAGATCGGATCAACGATACCAAAGGTCTCGTCTTCGAGAACAAACGATTGCGGCCCCCAATCCCTTATCCAGTGTGAATTGGTCGGAGCAAAGATGAAACGGCAATGATTGAGATTAGCGCCCCATGCGGATAACGCGCCCAAGACATTATCATAAGCAGTGTTGTCGCTTACCAAGATATAAAGCGCATCCTGCCGGTGAGTGACACCACCAGGTTTTACGGTATGCCAAAGGGAAACCGGACAAGAGTGCCTCTTTGTGGCTCCCACTCAGGGACCATCCGGTTCGTGGTAGATAATACTATGCGCAGCAACAGCAGTGCAAGGGATAGATATAAACGTTTCACGTGAAACAACACCTACGCGTTTGCCAGCTGTTACTTAAAATCATACATTTTATGGGCCGATACCGGATCCCTCAAATCAATGATCTGGATCGCCGTGAGAGCGCATGTTTGCGCCCATGACGGCGACTGCGGCATCTGGGATGCCTGGATGCATCCGGGTTATCAAATAAGGGGGATCGACTCCATGCGGAGCGCTGCTTGACTAAGCAAACCCAATCATTGGCAATACAGTATGAACTGCCACCACACCGAGCAGATGTGCAGCCATACCAACGCAAACGATGTTTACCTTGATTCCAGATCGCTCTGCATTCTTGGCAAGTCCGCTGTATGTTATGGTTGATGATGCGCTGATGATACCGCCAAAAATGTACTCAACGCCAAATCCCTTAAGAATGTCATGGATAAGCTGGCAATCATCCTGATCGTTCTTGCCGCCGGGTAATATACACGCTCGTATTGACACTGAACGTGCCTATGTTTATATTTGTCTATGAGTTTTGTTGGCTCTGCTGGGGCATTACCGTTAGAGCTTGATGAATCTCATCGATGGTTGTTGCTGTTTCAAAACTGCTGAGGATAGCAGGATTCATGATCAATTTGGAGATGTACGACAGAGAGAACAAGTGCTGCTTATCATTGTGTAACAACAACATAAAGAATATCCGGACGGGTTTGTTGTCGGGAGCATCAAAATCCACTCCTTCAACTGAACGGCCAAACAGGATGCTGGGAACACGGATGCGGGAGGGATGAAGATGCCTGGGATGCAGCAGTGCCACGCCACTCCCGATCGCTGTAGAGATCAGCTCTTCGCGAGCGACCACCACTTCATAGAGCCAGCGGGCATCACGAACCAAACGCAATTCCTTTGCCTTTTCGCTGAGAATGCGGATTGCCTCGTATTTGTTATCTGCAGCCAGATCGATAAAGATATTATCCACCCGCATATACTCTTCAAAATGACAGATCACCCGCTTGAGGGCAAGCATCTTTTCGTCGCTCTCATTCAAATTCTCCAGCCATTCGTTTAGAGAATCGACATCGATCTTGACCGACTTCCCAATGATCTTACTTTCAAAGGTATTCTCATTCACCATCTCTTGAATGATGCCCTCAGATACCTTCAGTTTCTTGGCCGCTTCGGCTTTAGAAATATACTTCTTAGCCATCGTAAACCTCCATTTATCATATATTTGTAGAGTCATCGCAGCATTGCTGCTAAGGTTTAGCTTGACAAGGGTACAAGGGCTTTTTGAGTATGCCGTTATGGTCAAGAGAATTATTTATATCGTGCTTCTTGTCACCACCCTCAGCGGGTGCTCATATTCTTTGTTTACAAATGCTTATCCCCACTTAAAAAAAATTCGTGTGATGGCATTTGATAATCAAACTGCGGAATTTGAACTGGGCGGTGTCATGCTGAATCGGATGGTACTCCATTTTCGTGATGATGGACGTTTGCGGCTTGTGACGCAACAGCCCGATTGTCAGATCGAAGGCAGGATCAGTGCCTTTGAAGAGAAGATATTCAGTTTTGACGCGGCAAACAACGTGCAGGACTATCTGATCCGCATCACGTTCGCCATTCTCTTTACGGATCTGATCCGTAATGAAGTGATCTACGAAACCAGCGCCCTGACCCTCTCTGAGACCTATGCGGTTTCGGAACAAAGCACCAGCCGCATCAAAAGCAAGGAAGCAGCGATCAATGAGATCATCCGCAACCTCTTCACAAATATTATGCAAAACAGTTTGGAAAAGTGGTAAGATGACCAGAATAAACCGATATCTGGCTCAGTGCGGGATTAGTTCCCGACGAAAAGCCGAAGAATACATCCAGATGGGAAGAGTGAAAGTAAATGGCATCAAATGCACCGACCTGTCCATGACCATAGACCCCGGAAAGGACAAGGTCACAGTTGATGATAACGCGGTCGCCCCGCCGCAGAAAAACATCTATCTGATACTCAATAAACCCGCCGGCTATGTGGTCAGCCGCAGCGATGAACTCAACCGCAGAACGATCTATGACCTTCTGCCGAACTTCGCAAAAAATTGCGTGAGCGCCGGTCGCCTGGACAAAAATAGCGAAGGGCTGTTGCTCATCTCGGATGACGGTGATCTGATCAACCGTCTGATCCATCCGAAGTATGGAATCGAAAAGGTCTATCGCTGCGACATTGACCGTATGCTGCACCCTTCTCAACTGGAGCTGCTTCGCAAAGGCATTGAGATCGAAGGCAAAAAGACGTATCCGGCAGGAGTATTTGTCAAGCCCGTCAAAGGAAACGGCATGCGCCTTAAGATCGTGCTGAAAGAAGGTAGAAAGAGACAGATCCGACTGATGATTGAAGCCGTCGGAGCCAAAGTGGTCCAATTGCGCCGTCTCCAATTCGGAACCCTCAAACTGAACTCACTCCCTCTCGGGGCTTGGCGGTGGATTTCTCCCCCCGAGATCAGAGACCTAAAAAATAGCGTTACGGATAAACAGGACAAATAAATGCAGATCGGACTCATCGGCTATGCCAAAAGTGGCAAGACCACCATATTCAATGCTTTGGCAAAAAGCGAAGCAGTAACGGACAAATACCATAACGTTCATGATCATGCACATATCGCCGTCGTCCAAGTACCGGACAAGCGTGTGTCCACCCTGGCAGATATCTATCAGCCCCAAAAGACGATCCATGCCACCATTGAGTATCATGACTTTCCCGGTATCTTCGGCGATCCGACCGACAGCCACGAAAGCAATATCTATGCGGAAGTCAGGAGTATGGACGGTTATGCTTTGGTATTGCGTAGTTTCCGGGATATCGAGATGGATACTCTTTATGGTACCACCGATCCCTTGATTGAACTTGGCAACATCGAGCAGGAGATGGTCCTGCGTGACCTGATCGTTGCCGAGAAACGTCTGGAGCGGATAAAACTGAGCTATAAACGAGGGGTTAAAACCGTTGCTATCCAGGCCGAAGAGAGAATCCTGCATGGAATAAGCGAACATCTGCAGCAGGGGCTGCCACTTAGGGGGATGCAATGGTCCCCGGAAGACGCCAAGGCGGTCAAGGGCTTCTCCTTCCTCTCACAGAAACCGATGCTGATCCTGCTGAATTGCGCCGAAGATGACCTGAATGACCAGTCCTCAGCGAAGAAGGCATTATTGGAGAAGGGATATCCGACGGAAGTGATCGCAGGCCGGTATGAGGAAGAACTCTCCAAACTGGAGTCCGAAGAAGCGCAGGCTTTTTGGGAAGAAATGGGCATAGCGGTATCCGTGGATGAGCGCCTTAACCAGCTCTGTTACAAGATGATGGGCTATATCAGTTTCTTTACCGTGGGAGCGGAAGAGGTTCGTGCTTGGACGATTCAAAGAGGAGATAATGCTGTTACGGCCGCGGGCAGGATCCACAGCGACATGGCACGGGGTTTTATTCGAGCCGAATGTTTCCGCTATGATGACATAATTGCTCACGGCAGCGATAAAGTATTGCGCCAGAAAGGGCTCTTCCGTCTGGAAGGAAGGGATTACACCATACAAGACGGAGACGTCATTTTTATCCGCTTCAATGTATAGGCAAGGATCGAATCGTGCATAAGGCAAAAACTCCCCGTAAAACCACCCGCAGAACAAAAAAGACTTCGCATCTCAAACGCAACATCATCCTTGTTGTGGTTACCGTCGCTTGCGTCCTAACTTTCATCTCGCTTCTGCCAGGCAATTCAGCCATAGAGGCGGACTTTCATACATTACGCGACCATGGCATTCCTGACAGTTTTTTTCATACTGGACTCGAGATCAAGAACCCGATCGGCAATCTTGGCGTCCTTGTTTCATATCTTTTGGTCAAACTCTTGGGCAGCACTTTCTCCTTATTTTTGTGTGCTTTTATCGCGGCATGCTGTTTCCTTTCGATTTTCCGGGTGGACAAAGCTGGCTATCGCATCCGGAGTTATCTCCTCGTCATCGATTTCTTCCTTTTGCAGACCATCATCGCCGGACTGAGCAACGCCCGTTTTGCCTCGATCCCGCGGTTGGTGTGGAATCTATCGGTGCAATTGATCAAACCATTGGGCACGATGATCATCCTCTGGAGCGGCATGATCTTTATTACTGTGATCCTGATCGGCGTAGAGCGTATCCGCCAATGGATACTCATTCTCTGGGAGGATCACAAGCGGTGGCAGGAAGAGAAGGAAATACAACGGCGCAACCGTAAGGAACGCCCTCCCCAGATCAATACCGATCAGGAGCCCATCCCTTACAAAGAACCGATCCAGCCGGTGATCAAAGACCACAATCAAGACCCGGTCAACCAGGACAAAGAGACACATCCTCGGGAAATGAGGAAGGTACCGGAACCGCCTAAGCGCAGGCTGGATAACGTTTCCACCCCTACAGACGATGACGATGAAGAGCCCCGAATCTACCAAATGCCGTCCATCAGCGACTTTTTGGAATCCCCAACCAAGCTTTCCAAGCATGACATGGAAAAGATCGAAAATCAGATCTTGCAGATAAGCAAGATCCTCAAGGACAAACTGGGCGAATTCGGGATCGAAGCCACTGTCAGAAACGTCAATATCGGTCCGATCATCACCCAATATGAATTGGAACCCGCTCCCGGCGTCAAAGTAAGCAAATTCACCTCACTGGCGGATGATCTGGCTTTGGCAATCAAAGCCAAGTCCATCCGCGTCCAGGCGCCTATCCCCGGCAGAGGTCTGATCGGTATCGAGATCCCGAATTTTACCCGCGACATGATCTACTTGCGGGATATCCTGCTCTCCGAGGACATGCGCCAGACCGATTCCAAACTTGCTTTCGGATTGGGCAAGGACATTGCCGGCAAGCCCGTCATCACCGACCTGGCAAAGATGCCGCATCTGCTCATTGCCGGCGCAACAGGTTCCGGTAAAAGCGTGTGTATCAATACGATAATCATGAGTTTACTGCTTCGCACTATGCCCGATGACCTGCGCCTTGTGCTCATTGATCCCAAACGAGTCGAACTGGCAGGTTACAATGACCTCCCACATCTCATCGGTTCTGTGGTCACCGATCCTGACGCTGCTCTGGAAACAATGTATTGGGCGGTCAAGGAGATGGAGCGCAGATATGTCCTTTTCCAGGAACTCCGTGCCCGTGACATCGCCGGTTATAACGAACGCATCAAAGAGACCGGCGAAGGCGACCGCTTACCCTATATCATCATTATCGTAGATGAATTCGCCGATCTGATCATGACCTCCGGCAAGGAAATCGAACTTCCCATCACCCGATTGGCACAGATGGCGCGAGCCGTGGGCATCCATCTCATACTTGCCACGCAGCGTCCTTCCATCAAAGTCATCACCGGCATCATCAAAGCCAATTTCCCGGCCCGCATTGCCTTCCAGGTATCTTCGCGGGTAGATTCCCGCGTCATTATGGACATGAACGGTGCTGAACGGCTACTCGGACAGGGGGACATGCTGTTCTTACCACCTGGCAAAGCCGTTCCGGAACGAATCCACGGCGCTTTTGTCTCCGATCACGAGATTGCCCGCGTTTGCGATTTCCTGCGTCTGCAACCCAAACCGAAGCAGGAAGTCATCATCAGCGTCCAGGATACCGGGCAACTCGGCTTCTTTGACTATGACGACGAATTATTCCCCGAAGCGGCAAGGGTGGTCGTCCGCGCCAATCTTGCATCGGTTTCCATGCTTCAGCGTCACTTCAAGATCGGTTATGCCCGCGCCGGACGATTGGTCGATATGTTGGAGCAGGCGCATCTCATCGGACCGCATCTGGGCAGCAAATCCCGCGACGTCCTCGCCAGCCGCACCGATCTCATCAAAATGGGACTGATAAATGAAGAAGATTAATCTTATCCTACTGTTGTCAATGCTTATGCCGTTTACCCTATCCGCCATTGGCACCGGTGAATTGCGCCGTCAGATCGATAAAAGTTACGGAGCGCTCAAGACCTGGCAAGCAGATATCATCCAGACCAATTATTTCCGCCAACTCGATCGGAAGATCACCTATCACGGAAGGATCTTTTACGGTTCCGAGCGATTATTGATCGAATTCAGCCGTCCCCATCACCAGCGTCTGTCCATCGACAATACCCGCGTTCAACTCTATGACGCCCAGACCAATACCGTATTCAAGACCAAAGTCCTCCCCGAATTTGGTAAGATAAACCCCGTCGATATACTGCGCCACTATTGGAACCTCTCTACTGTCACCATCACCAAGCACGACAACAAGACCGTAAGCGTCGTTCTCATCCCCCAAAACGATCCGATGATCAAACAACTCAATACCCGGATCCGACGATCCGATTGGATCATCGAGCAATTGTCATATCAGGACGGGGGAGGCAATACCGTTACCTATGACTTCAGCAATATCCGCATCAATGCTGCCATTCCTGCCACGGTCTGGGAATTTCGCCTGCCTTCGGATGTGCAGGTAATAGAGCAATAATCACCGGAGGTTCGAATGATCGCAGTCATCATGGCCGGCGGTGCCGGAACCCGGTTCTGGCCTCTTAGCCGTAAACGCACGCCCAAACAGTATCTTAAGATCGCTGATGATCGTTCTATGATCCAACTCACCGTTGACCGTTTGCGTCCCCGCATCCCGATCGGGGATATTTATGTCGTCACTGCCGCCGATCAAGTTCCATTGGTGCGTAAGCATCTCCCTGATCTCCTCCGCTCAAACGTCATAATCGAACCCTTCGGCATGAACACCGCCCCTTGTATTGCGCTGAGTATCACATACTTAAAGGAGATTCGTCCCTGCCCGGATGACGAGACGATCATCGCCCTGCCCGCTGATCACGTGATTCGGGATAATGACGCATTCCGCCGATCTTTAGACGTGGCAGAATCGATCGCCGCGGATGGTTATCTGGTTACCTTCGGCATCCTGCCTTCCTATCCCGCTACCGGCTTTGGATATATCGAGGCTGGCAGAGAGTTATCCGCCGGAGTGCATGAGGTGATCCGCTTCAAGGAAAAGCCGGATCTCGCCACAGCACAGTCATTTATTGCCCAGGGTAATTTCTTCTGGAACAGTGGGATGTTCGCTTTCAAACTGCAGACCATCCTTTCTTCTTTCGCCGCTTGGAGCCCCAAGATCCACCAAAGCGTGACCGCTATCGGCGATCTTTGGCGCGGTCACGGCTTAAATGCCGATATATCAGATATATATGCCCAGATGCCGCGCCTACCGATCGACATCGTTATCATGGAAAAAGCCCCCCGGCGCGCCCTTATCCCAGTAGATTACGGATGGAGCGACGTCGGCTCCTGGAAAGCACTGGCGGACTTGCATCATCCCGATAAGAACGGCAATGTCCTCCCATCCCGCCATTTTTCCCGTGATGCGCACAATAATTTCATTAAGACCAATAAGTTCACCGCCCTCATCGGCGTCGATGATCTCTGCCTGGTAGAGACCGAAGACGCCATTTTGATCGCTTCCATCGACCACAGCGAAAACGTCAAATTCGTCGTGGAACACCTTCAACAGGAGGGACTGGACGACCTGTTGTAAATCGTTTTCATCGGCTATTTACCCAATGCTTATCCCCATATCTCCCCTACCTCCTCGCATCTATCCCTCCTGCTTGCCGGCCTTGATTAAGAGGAGACTACCGCTTGATTGGCGCCTCCGGTTAAGAGAAAATTTACCAAGATTGTCCTTGCCAAAAAATGCCGTATCAATAGCTCGCCACGATAGGAAATAATTGGGAGGAGTCATGGAATTTATCCTTGGAAGCGCATATTTTGTCATTCTGATGATCCTGCTGATCATCATTCTATTCAAAGAACGAAAAAGGTCTGACCTGGGGGATTTGCCCGATCGCCTGGATCAGATACTTCAGATCGTACGCAGTTACGATGCGGCACTACGGGATGAGACACAAAGAACGCGAAACGACCTGGCCATTATGCTCGGACAAAACCGCGAAGAACTGAACCGGACGGTCGGATTTTTGAGCGAAATCCTGCAAAATCAAGTGCGGATCAATCGCGAGGAACTGAACAACCGGCTGGCCCAACTGAATGAACAATTGAATCATGATTTTGACCGTAACCGCCGTGAATTGAGCGTTAACCTGACATCCCTGACTGCCCAGATCAACAGCGATGCTGCCAGCAACCGCGAAGAACTCAATAACTCGCTGGAAAGCCTGACCAATAAGCTGAATACTAATCTGCAAACCTTGGACAGCAATCTCGGGACAAGCTTGGAAAACCTGCGCACAAAGATCGACGAAAAACTCAGCGAGATCCGGCAAAACAACGAGAACAAACTGGAAGAGATGCGCAAAACGGTGGACGAGAAACTGCAAACCACGCTGGAGACCAGGCTCGGACAATCGTTTGAACTGGTCAGCAAGCATCTCGAACAGGTGCACAAAGGCCTCGGCGAAATGCAGAATCTCGCCACTGGAGTGGGCGACTTGAAAAAGGTCTTGTCAAACGTCAAAAACCGCGGCGTGATGGGCGAGATCCAACTCAGCAATCTCCTCGAGCAGATCCTCACCCCAGATCAGTATGAGACCAATTTCCGACCCTTCCAGCGGCGCGATGAGATCGTGGAGTTTGCCATCCGCTTGCCCGGTCGTGACGAAGATGCTGTATCGGTCTATCTGCCCATCGACGTCAAGTTCCCCATCGATGTCTATGAAAAAATGATCACGGCACTGGACAACGCCAATCTGGAAGAGATTACCAAACGGCGCGCCGATCTGGACAGAACGATCCGCACCTGCGCCAAACACATACGTGATAAATATATCAATCCCCCGGTGACCACCGACTTTGCACTTATGTTTCTGCCGATTGAGGGGCTCTTTGCCGAGGTGATGCGCAGTCCCGATCTCTTTGAAACCATCCGCCGGGACTCCCACGTTATTATCACTGGCCCCACCACATTGACCGCTATTCTCAACAGTTTTCAGATGGGATTCCGCACTCTTGCCATCGAAAAACGTTCCAGCGAGGTATGGAAACTGCTCGGTGCCATCAAAACCGAATTCGGCAAGTTTGGCGAAGTGCTGATGCATACGCAAAAGAAACTGCAGGAAGCGGGTAACGTGATCGAAAAAGCCAACGTCCGAACCCGCTCTATTCAACGCAGATTGAGGAATATAGAAGAATTGCCGGCGGAAGAAACGGCCGGCTTGTTGGACGCGGACGAGGATGTAGATATCACGACCGATGACGAGGATCAGGGCTGACGATTTTTCTTGACGGAAAATTGTTCCCCTGAAAGCCTTGTCGCTGTATCAGTTTATAAAGAGTGAATAATGAACATAGATGGAGGACCCCATGTTCTTACCCGGTGAAAGAATGAAGGAAGTGTTTCTCAAAGCGAAAAGAAACCGCTTTGGGATCATCGCGTCCAATGTCGTATTCGATACCCAGATCCGCGCCATCATCCAAGGCTATGCCGCTGTCAATTCAGACGGTTTGATGCAGATGAGTTCTGGCGCTTGTAAGTATGCCGCCGGATTGTCTCAGGATATCAAAGCCGGCGCTCGCTTAATCTCTGCCATGATCAAGACCTTTGCCGATCAATTTGCCCATAGCGGTGTCGGGCTTCATATCGATCATGCCACCCCTAATTACTTTGACTTTATCGTCTATTGCATCGAAAGTAACTTGGTCTCGTCCGTAATGATCGACGCTTCACAAGAAGATCTCAGCGAAAATATCCGCATTACCAAGGAAGTTGTCGATCTTGCCCACAAACGGGGCGTGATCGTGGAAGGCGAGATTGGTCACATCAAAGGCACCGAGGATGAAATCGTCTCCGAGACCGAACTCTACACCAAACCCGAGGAAGCGCTCGAATTCGTGCAGAAGACCAAGGTCGATCTCTTTGCCGCTTCCGTAGGAACCAACCATGGCGTTACCAAAGGCGCCAAAGTTCAACTCCGCCTGGATCTGATCAAAGAGATCGATGACCTGCTCATCCGCAACGGAGTGGAGCGCGGACTCGTCCTCCACGGTGCATCCGGTCTCACCGATGAACAACAACAAACCGCCATCCGCAACGGAGTCGTCAAGATCAATAAGGACACCCATTACCAGATGGATATGGCCGCTGCCATCCAAGCATACTGGGAAAAGGAAAAATACGCCATCGTCTGCCCGCCCGATATGAAAGCGGATGACTATACGCCAAACAAAGGCAAGTTCGACCCACGCAAATGGCTCGTCAAAGGCGAGGATGCCATGCATGAGACGGTTCGCGGTTTCTGCCTGATGTCCGGTAGCGCTGATAACAGTATATTATACAAATAGGATATGGAGATGAAAACGATAGCCATCAATGGATTTGGACGTATCGGCAGATTGGTTCTGCGTGCTATGCTTAAGGATTATCCCGATCTTAGTGTCGTCGCGATCAATGATCTGACAGATGCCAAAACCCTTACCCACCTCTTCAAGTATGACAGCATCCACCGCATATTCCCAGGTGAGATCAGTCACACCGAAAACTCTCTCATCGTTAATGGCAAAGAGATCCGCATCTTTGCCGAGAAAGACCCTGAAGCCCTGCCCTGGAAGGACTTGGGAATCGACATCGTGATTGAAGCAACGGGGATCTTTACCTCCCGCGAAAAAGCGGCCAAACACCAGAAAGCCGGAGCCAAAAAAGTGATCATCACCGCTCCCGCCAAAGATGAAGTGGATGCCACGATCGTCATGGGCGTCAATCAGGGCACGTTAAAACCGGAACATTCCATCATCTCCAATGCCTCTTGTACCACAAATTGCCTCGCTCCAATCGCCAAGGTCTTACAAGATAATTTTGGCATAGTCAACGGCATCATGACGACCATCCATTCTTATACCAATGATCAGCGGATACTGGATTTCCCGCACAGTGACCTACGCCGCGCCCGTGCCGCAGCCATGAGCATGATCCCCACCACGACCGGTGCCGCCAAAGCCATTGGACTCGTGATCCCCGCACTGAAAGGCAAGATGGATGGGATTGCCATTCGTGTTCCCACGCCCAATGGTTCGCTGGTGGATCTTACGGTCAACCTGCATAAAACCGCCGCCAAAGACGAGATCAATACCGCAATGAAAGATGCCGCTGCCTCGTATCTCAAGGGTTACCTGATGTATTGTGACGAGCCGATCGTCTCCATCGACATCGTGGGCAATCCCTATTCTTCGATCTTTGATGCCTTATCCACCTACGTCAAGGGCAGTATGGTCAAGATCTTTGCCTGGTATGACAACGAATGGGGCTACTCCTGCCGCGTCGCTGACCTGGCTGAATATCTGAAGATATAAGCTATAACCAATGAGATAGGATAAACTATGGGGACGGGGTACCCGGAGGTGCTTCGTTGCCGCAATTGAGGAAGGGTCTTATGAATTGCAATGATTTTCAGGGTTATGAGGGACTATCGATCGGAGTGTTGGTCACGGAGGTCGATATGCCAGTTTCAACAAGTCCTCCGCCTTGCCGGATCATCTACGCCAATCCGGCGGCACGGGAGAGAGTGGAAAAAGATGTCCAGCAAATTTACGCAATGCAATTGCACGATTTATTGCCCGAACTCGATTTGGACGTGTATAATAAATTCCTCCAATCCACAGCAAAGAAAGCGTGGTTCAACCTCCGCTTCAACGGAAGCGACTGCTCACTAATTTGCCGCAAGCAAACCGGTCATATCCGTATCGAAATGCATTGCCGCCCGAGCAGAGACGTAGAACTGGAACAGGAAAACCAATTCCTCAAATTGCTCACCGGCAGATTAAAGCAAGAAGCGGTCAATTCAATCTAAAAGACCGCGCTCCTTCTCAAAGAAAACGGCCATCTGAAACACATCCTCAATGACTTCCCGCTTTTGATAGCGATGAAGGATGCCCAGCTAAATTATATCTATGTCAATACCGAGTTTTGCCGGTTCATTAGCGTTACTCCGGACGAAATCATCGGTATAAGTGACGCTCAAATTTGTTCTCCCGAGCAATGAAAAAAAACTTCCAAGACATCGACCGCAAAGTCATCGAGACCGGGAAAGCGATCACCACCGAAAATACCTATACCGATAGAAAAGGAGGATAGCACTACCTGATCACAAAGAAGGTGCCGGTGCAGGACGATGACGGAAGAATTGCCATCCAACTGGTCTGCGTCGAGATCACCGATATGAAAATGCATGAAACCGAGATGGAGATCGCTACTCAGCAGTATGAGGGTGTTTTCCGGATTGCCAATGCTTTCGATTGGGGTATCTTATCTGACCTCAAACCCCTCTTTTTCAGTCCTTCCGTTGAGGATTTTTAAGCCTATTCCATCGCAGAAATTTCATCTATGGACTACCATAATCTCCTGTCCGAAAAGACCTTTGAACACACGAAGGAATTGGTAGCGGAACTGTGGGATCTGCATCAGAATAAGCGATACCATGAGATGACCAAAACCCGCACCACTGTCCTTGAATGTATCCACAAAGATGGCCGGATCATCCTCGCCGATGTCCGCTATGCCGCTCTCTTGGATAGGGACAATAATTTCGTCAGCATCCGGGGGATTGCCATCCAAAGATTGTAATCACCGATCCATGTTGGAAACATTTGCATTTGGCTCACCTTCCTCCCGAAATGTACCCGAGCACTCGGGAGGATCTCGGGAGAAACCTGTAGCGAAAATAAGGGAATTGATCAGCCGGAAAACATGGGGTAGAAACTGACTTGATCACGCTCCGAAATCAATTGATTATCTGGGGTTTATGACATTTATCCGACAAAAAAGCCCAGCACTCCGATACCGACAAGGAGCAGAAATGGATTGACCTTCCATTTCCAACTCAACAGAAATGTGATGACAAAGATTCCGACCGAAAGCCAATCCTGGATGGCATCCCTGCCCGCCATGATGGCGGCAGAAGCGATCAATCCTACTGCCAAAGGACGCAGACGGTAAAATATGCGGTTGAACCATGGTCGCTGCCGCAGTTTTACATAGGATAAAGTGACCAGGAGCATCAGCAAAAGCGATGGTAAGATCACTCCCAGCGTGCAAACAATGGCACCAGCGATTCCCGCTTTTTGGTATCCAATAAAAGTGGCTGCATTGATCGCAATAGGACCAGGCGTCATCTGGGAGACAGCAACTATGTCAAAGAACTCCGCCTCCGTCAGCCATCCGTGTCTCAATACCGCTTCTTGGTTGATCATTGCCAAAATTGCATATCCGCCGCCAAAGCTGAAGAGCCCAATCTTGACAAAGACCGCCAGCATAATTAGCAGCGTCACAAGCGTTTATCTCCGGATGGAACGCTTTCGCTCAATGCCCAAAGGATGGTGGCGATGATGAGGTAAACCGGACTGACATTGACAAAACTCACCAGTCCGGCAGCCATAATCGGTATCCAAAGCGTCTTCAGTTTCACTCCGCTGCTGCGCGACATCTGGGGGACAGGTAAAGCGATCAGCGCCACCACTGCTGGCTTGAGTGCATTAAAGACGCGACGGATGGCGGCGTTATCGGAAAATTGGGTCAAACTGGATGCAATGATCAGGATGATGGCCAATGAGGGCAATAGTGCACCCAGGATAGCAACTAACAGACCGCCGTATCGCTTTAGCCGGAAGCCTACATAAGCACTGATGTTGATCGCTATCGGTCCAGGACAGGATTGTGCCGCGGCCAACCCATCCATAAATTCCGTTTCGCTCAGCCATTTGTGGCGCTTAACCACCTCGTTGCGGATCAATGGGATCATGGCATAACCGCCGCCGAAAGTAAACGCACCGATCTTGAAGAATGAGAAAAAGATGCGCCACAACAAGATCACACCCGCTTTCCGGTCTGTCTCTCGATCAATTTGACCAATTCCTCGACGAGGATGTGTTCCGGATATTTGCCGATGATCTGGCCTTTGGCGAAGAGCAAGCCCTCGCCAGAGCCACCGGCAATGCCATAGTCCGCCTCGCGAGCTTCGCCTGGTCCATTCACGGCACAACCCATCACCGCCACAGTCAAAGGCATATCCTCCAGATGCTTAAGCGCATCCTCCACCCGATGGGCAAGCGTAATAAGATCGATCCGCGTCCGTCCACAGGTTGGACAGGATATGATATCCAATCCCCGTCGCAAACCCAATGCCCGGAGAATGGATTTGGCAACGGCGATCTCTTGCACAGGCTCGGCGGTCAGCGAGACCCGGATCGTGTCTCCAATGCCCTCACTAAGAAGGATACCCAGAGCAATGGAGGATTTGACCGTCCCGTTAAATTCAGTGCCCGCTTCCGTCAAGCCCAAATGCAATGGATAGTCGCAACGCCGACTTAAAAGGCGGTAACTATCCAAAGTCAGTCCAAGATGCGATGCCTTGACCGATATCTTGATCTCATGATATGATAATCTCTCGAGGATCTGGACGTGAGCCAAAGCGGATTCCACCATTGCCACGGGCGTAAGTCCATATTTATTTAATATTTCCGGATGGATGGAGCCGCTGTTTACGCCGATGCGGATGGGGAGCGATCGCTCTCTGGCAGCAGCAACGACCTCCCGTACTCTGCTTTCAGAGCCGATGTTACCCGGATTGATGCGCAAGGCATCTATCCCTCCTGCTATGGCAATCAATGCCAGTTTGTGATCAAAATGGATATCTGCGATAAGAGGCAAAGGGGAGTGTTTCTTCAGGTACGCCACCGCTTGGGCATCCGTATCGTCGGCTATGGCGATACGGATAAGTTCACAGCCAACCCTATGCAAGGCATTGATCTGAGCCAGAGATCGCGTGATGTCGCATGTTCTGGCGGTCAACATCGACTGAATGCTGATCGGTGCTCCGCCCCCAATTCTTACATCACCGATCCTGATCTCGCGTGTCTTTTTGCGCTGGATATCCATCTTGTGTGTCACCCCTTCTTGTCCATGGCTATTCCCCAGTATTCTGAAGATAGCATTTTTGTCCAGAAAATCGCACATTACTCTTGACACAGATTCACCGTGCCGATTTTTGGTAAACAGGAAAAGAACTGCTCAGGAGCTGATGATGAAGTATAAGGCGATCATGTCCCTGACCCTGCTGTTGCTGTTGTTGTTATCATCAACTGAGTTGATAGCAAGCAGAAGCGCCCGTGTCCAGCGTTCTGCGCTCGCCCGTCTCAAGATGTTTGATATCGATTACACTGTCGATAACTTCCTTTTTTTTGCGTCAAGAGGCAATTATGAGATCGTAGAGACATTTATCCGTGCCGGTATGAACCCGGATATCTCAAACGACAACGGGGACCGGGCTTTGATCAACGCTGCGGAAAGGGGACATATCAGGGTGATCAGTACCTTGATCAAACATAAAACCGATCTGAATGTGACCGACCTTGACGGCAGCACGGCGCTGATGTATGCTGCTTATTATCATCAGGATAAGGCCGTCGAATTCCTCGTCAACCGGGGAGCGGACGTCAATATCCAGAACCGGGCTGGGATGACGGCGCTGATGTATGCCATCATGGCTGGCAATATCGAATGCATCGACCACTTATTGACCAAAGATACGGATATTATGCTGCGCTGCGGTCTCGGCCTGACAGCCATCGCACTGGCAAAACAAAAGGGTTATAGAAATATCGCCAGATACATCCAGGAGAAGATGGATTATCTGCACTACCGGCACAAGCTGGAATCACGAGATATGGAAATCCCCAATCCATTGAGACCAAGAACACCGAGGGTAAGATGAACATTCTTGTCATTATCACCATTATCGTGACCGTTATGTGCCTGCCTCTGACGGCACAAAACTGGCTGACCATCTACAACGACGACCTGTCGCTCGTTCGAACGCAATTTGAACTGGAACTGAAGCAGGGCAGGCAATCCTATAACTTCGACCAGATCACTTCACGTATCGATCCTGCATCCGTGATCGTCAAATCCAAAGATAACTCCGTGATCATCCTTGAACAGAACTATGAGTACGACCTGGCAGGTACAAATCAGATCCTGCTCAAGTATCTGGAACGCGAGATCGGAATCTTGACCCCTGAAGGATCAAACTATTCCGGAACGCTAAAGTTTTTTGATAGCAGTAGCATCGGACTGATCGAAAGCAGCACCAAACGCCTGATCCTCATCAACCGTGGCGAGATCGAGCAACTCCAACTGGCTGAACTCCCCGCCAACTTCTATACCAAACCTACCCTCCACTGGCGGCTGGATTCGCCTCGCACCGCCAAATACCCGATGCAAATGACCTATCTCACCGGTGGTTTCAGTTGGGACGTGACTTACAATACTGTCTGGGATGAAAAAAAACTGCTCTTCAACGCTTGGGTCACCATCCGCAATACATCCGGCAAAGCGTTTGAAGATGTGACGCTCAAACTCATCGCCGGCGAGATCAACCGCATCCAGCAGACCTGGACTGGTGCTGCAGGACGGGGGAGGATGGATTTTGATACATTGATGATGGAATCCCCCAAAGCTATGGAATTTGAGCAGAAGGAATTTCATGACTTCCATCTCTATACCTTGGATGAGAAGGTCTCTTTTGCCAATAACCAGACCAAGCAGATCCAACTCTTCCCCACCAAGACCGTAACCGCTGAATCTGTCTATGAATACCCGCTATACACCAATGCCGTCAATAGCATCATCCGCTTCAAAAATACCAAGGAAAACGGAATAGGCATCCCTTTGCCCAAAGGCACTATCAAGGTCTATAAGGAAGATACCGATGGCAATCAGGAATTCATCGGTGAAGACAGTATCGACCATACCGGACGCAATGAGGAGATCAGGATCAATACCGGCAAGGCATTTGATCTCGTCGGCAAAACTCTGGTTACTTCCACCAAACAGATCAGCAACCGCGTCAGCGAAAAGACCGTCCAGATAACCCTGCGCAACAATTCCAAGGAAAAGAAGACCATCGACGTCATTTACAACCTTCCCGCCACTTCAAAAATCCTGAGCGTGAGCCCGGACAGGTATAAATTTGAAATGGATACGAACCGCAAGGTCACCTACAAAGTGGATATCGCTCCCGACAAAGAGATCATCTTCTCTTTTGTCGAACGTAGCGAATGGTAAGCGGTGACAACGCTATCATACGAATCCAATCGAGTATATGATGCGAGACAGATTGTATGACAACCTGATCGGGATACAGCGGGAGATGCTCAAGATCCTGAGCGAGGTCTCTTCCATAACCTCCAATCCTTTGGCATTGGAAGGCACGATGGACAATGCCTGGCTTCCCCAATGCGACATCTTCCACACCGACACCCAATGGATCGTGATCGTTGAACTGGCAGGCGTCCGCAAGGAAGATATCAATATCTCGATCACTTCCGAGTATATGCGGATCTCTGGCGTCAGACATCTTGAGATGGATCAAGCCCCTATCTGCTATTACAATATGGAGATCGAGACCGGCAGTTTTGACCGGCGGATATTCTTCCCGGATATCGCCTTGGACAAGGACGAACCCAAAGTTAATTATGACAATGGCATGCTCCGGATCGCCTTTGAAATGAAGCCGGTGGTGGAACGTCTAATCCCGATCGAGTGATACTTAAAACGAAATACGCCATTGAGTTCCGCTGCGTGACCCCAAGGAGTGATACGACGGAACCCAAGAGGAGAGGAATCCGTGCCAACGTCCGAACGGTTGAAAAGATACGCTATTCTGTTATCTGTCTTGGGCATTTCCGGCCTACCCGCCCAATTCATCCAGATCGGCAGCGGCACGGTCATCAACCGGGGACTTCCCTTTGAACCTTCCCAACACTTCAGTTACTCTCAACAGATCTACCTGAATAGCGAGATCAACACCGCCGGTCTGATCACTGCTCTCAGTTTTAACTATCGAATAGTCGGCTCCACCTTTCTGACCAACAATGGCGCTCTCAACATCTGGATGGGGCAGACGCCTCTCGCCTCCTTCACGGATTGGATAGCGGCAAGTTCTTTGACCCCGGTCTTCAGCGGTGACTTGATGGCGTCATACTTCAATAACGGCATTCCCGGCACCGGTTGGATGACCATCCCGCTGCAAACGCCCTATTTTTATGACGCCAGTGCCCATCTGGTAATTGCCGTGGATGAGAACAAACCGGGTTTCAGCAGCACCGGAGATGACTTCTACTGCACGCAAACAGACCAGACCAGGGGCATCGTCTTCTATTCCCTGACGGTTAATCCCGATCCTTATAATCCTCCCGCCACCGGGTTTCATCTCCGTTCCCATTTCGCCAATCTCCGCCTGCATATCTCGCCCGTAAACTATTATCCGCATAATCCTCAACCACCTCATAACTCATCGGAAGTGCCGATCGATTCTACTATCTCCTGGCAGAGCGATGCCACGACTTTTGATCTGGCATTGGGTATGGATCCAGGTAATCTCCCCCTCGCGGCAGCGGCTCTCACTCAGTCCCAATGGCAGCCGCCATTGCCACTAAATCCTTTCACCACTTATTATTGGCAGGTAATTGCTAACCACGAAAGTCATACATATCATAGCCCTATCTGGACATTCCAGACCGCAGGTGAGACCTTGACCGCGCCCCGAAACCTGAATGGATGGTTTGCCGACGACAGCGTCAATCTCACCTGGCAGCCTCCTACCACCGGCACTGTCGTCGAATACCAGATCTACCGCAATACCCATCCTCTGGAGAGAACCGTCAACCTCCACTATCAGGATTATGCCGTCCAATCCAATGCCACTTATTACTACTACGTAAAAGCGGTAAACCACCTGAATCAGATGTCCCCGCCGTCCAACACCGTATCCGTCACGATCCCGGTGATCATGAGCGATGTCATACTCTACCAGGGCTTTGAGAACCTCGCACCCTTTACGCAGAACATCCCCGACTGGCTCAATCTTGACTTGGACAATTCGCCGATCTGGTTATGGGATAGTATCACCTTTCCCTCCGAAGGATCGCCGCTTGCCTGGCTGGTCTTTCATCCTGGCGAGACGACACCTCCTTTGACCGGAGCAAATGCCCTTTCCGGAGTCAAGTATGCCATTTCAATGGCGGCGCTGAACCCGCCGAACAACGACTGGCTGATCTCGCCCAGGGTTAATCTGGGCTTGCAACCCATGCTCCGTTTTCATGCCAGATCCTTCACCGCTGATTATGGACTGGAGCGGCTCAAGGTCCTGATCTCGGTCACCGGTACGCAGCCCCCGGACTTTGTTACCATCCATCCCGAGCCCCATCTCAGCGTCCCTGTCCAGTGGACTCCGTACCAATATAACCTGAACACGTGGCAAGGACAGACGGTGCGCATCGCTTTCCAATGCATTTCCTGGGACGCAATGGCGCTGCTTTTGGACGATATTTGGATCTGTGGTGCCGATGGATATGTATCGATAGATGACCACTTTCTGCCACCCCCGCAATATCTTATCCATCCCAATCCGGCGAGGGATCAGTTCTCTGTCGCGAGCAGGGATGGCTCCCCCTTTACCGTTTCCATTTATGACCTGCGGGGTCGTCTCATTCACCGGACTGAAAAGAAAGGAGGATCGGAATCCTTTGCTACAATTTCCGGATTGAACCTTGCCACCGGCATTTATCTGGTCAGGATCGAGAACGGTACACACTCAAACATCCGCAAGATTACCATAATCCCCTGATGCCAAAACTGGATCTCGAACTCTTTATCGAGACCCTGCTCTCGGAGCGTCGTTACACGGAAAACCTTCTTGCACAGCGCATTACGGAACCCCGTGAAGCAATCTTTGGGGACCTCCCCTCCGCGCTTGACTCCAGAATTGCCGATCTGCTCCCATCCTTGGGCATCAAAGACCTCTTCCGGCATCAGACCCAGGCGATTGCACACGCCCTGGAGGGTGAGAACATTGCCATCAGCACCGGTGTTTCCAGCGGGAAGAGTTTGTGCTATCAAATCCCGATCCTCGATTCTATCATCAGCGATCCTCGTTCTCGTGCCCTGCTGATCTACCCGACCAAGGCGTTGGCACAAGATCAGCAACACAAGCTCAGCGGCATGTTATCGCTTTTGACCCGTCTGGACAAAAAACACGCCAAGATTTTCAGTGGCATCTATGATGGTGACACGCCGGCCAATACCCGGCAAAACATCCGCAAACTTGCCAACGCCGTATTTACCAATCCCGATATGCTTCATCTCGGTATCCTCCCGCATCACACGCTTTGGGCGGATTTTCTCGCCAACCTGCGTTACGTGGTCATCGACGAGATCCATATCTACCGCGGCGTCTTTGGTTCTCATTTTGCCAATGTCCTGCGCCGCCTCAAACGCATCTGCCGGCTCTATGGCAGCGATCCCCAGTTCTTCTGCACTTCAGCCACGATCCAGAATACGGCACAATTCTGCCAATCCCTGACCGGCTCGCCGCTCCGGCATATCCACGATGATTGCTCGCCTCAGGGCAAACGCATCTTCCACATCATCAATCCTCCGATGGTGGATTTTGATCTGGGCATCCGCCGCAGTTCCATCCACGAGACCGGATATCTCGCCAAACGTTTTCTCTACAGCGGGGGACAGGCATTGCTCTTTAGCGAGACTCGCCGAGCTGTGGAAGTGATCTACCGCTACCTGATCGACGATGTGCGCGAGCCCTCACTGGTCAAAAGTTACCGCAGCGGATACCTTCCGGAGAACCGCCGGGCTGTGGAAAGGGGACTGCGGGATGGTTCCGTCGCCTTGGTCGTCACCACCAATGCCCTGGAACTGGGCATTGATATTGGCGGCTTGGACGCGGCATTTATCAATGGCTATCCCGGAACCATCGCCAGCACCCGGCAACAAGCCGGCAGAGCAGGACGCAAAGGCGCTCCCGCTCTCTGTATCCTCGTCGCATCCGCCAATCCGCTCGATCAATATATCGCTCGTCATCCCGAATTTCTCTTTGACAACAATCCCGAAAGCGCATTCATTGACCCCGATAATACCGAGATCCTGACCAAGCACCTCCACTGCGCAGTGCAAGAACTCGCCATGACCGAAGACGAGAGATTCGGCGACCTGGAACCATTCCAGATCCAGCCCCATCTGGATCTGCTGATCAAAAACGGCAATATCCGCCACATCGGCAACCGCTATACCGGCATCCTAAATGCCTATCCCGCAGGAACTTTCTCTATCCGTAATGCCTCCAACCAATTCATCATCACCTACGAAGAAGAGATGATCGGGCTGGTGGACGAGGAAAGCGTGAACTGGATGACCCATCCCGATGCGATCTACCTCCACGAAGGAGAGACCTGGATCGTCAAGACATTGGACCGGGAACGCAAAACCGTCGGCATCGAACCCATCCGCGTCAATTACTACACCCAAACGACCCAAAACACGACTCTCGAACTCGTTCAACTTCTGCAAAACCAATCAATTACCGGGGCGCATAAATATCTGGGAAAAGTCATCGTCACCAAAACCATCACCGGTTACAAAAAACTCCGCTTCAGCACGCAAGAAGTGCTTGGATATGAAGAACTTGACATGCCACCCGCCAGCTTGCGGACCGTCGCATTCTGGGTCGCTCTTGATCCCCGCACCATCGAACTGATCAAAAGCCAGGGCTTGTGGCGCAATCAATCCAACGACTATGGCCGGAAATGGAATGAACTCAGCGCCCGCATCCGGGAGCGGGATCAAAATGCCTGCCGCAGTTGTGGCGCCAAAGAGAGCGGCAAGGCATTCGATGTCCATCATATCATCCCTTTGCGCAAATTTGGCGCGTTCGAGGAAGCCAATCACCCATCAAACCTCGTTACGCTCTGCCCCCGTTGCCATCGCCTGGCTGAAGCCAGCGTCCTCATCCAGAGCGGATTGGGCGCTCTGGGCTATCTCCTCGGCAACATCGCCCCGTTCTTTGTCATGTGCGACCGCAAGGACATCGGCATCCACACCGAAGAAGCGTCCGCCCTCGCCCACGACCTCCCCATCATATGCATCTATGACCAGGTGGCGGGAGGCATCGGACTCAGCGTCAAACTTTATGCTATGAATGAGCGGATCTTTCGCGCCGCCTATGACCAGATCCAGTCCTGCCAATGCAACGAGGGTTGTCCCGCCTGCACCGGTCCGGTTGCCGAAAACGGCTCTGGCGCAAAAGATCATGCTGCCGCCATTCTTTCCTCCCTGCTTGATAACCTTAGTATAACCTTAGTATAACCTTACGACCGTAAGGTTATACTAAGGTAATTAAGCAGGGAGGAAGCAGGGGATGCGAAATAGT
>JBBISI010000009.1:0-60021 GCA_037441405.1 Candidatus Cloacimonadota bacterium | reverse complement strand
AACCTTAGTATAACCTTACGGTCGTAAGGTTATACTAAGGTTATACTAAGGTTATGAAGCAAGGAGGAAAGAAGGAAAATGAACAGCCGGAGGGATCGGATGATCCATCCGGCTGTTATTATTCAGAATTTCGACTACTGCAAAACAGGAAACTGACGAATCACAAGCCGAAGCAACCGAGACATCCTGCTATGCTAATTGTTGTTCAGTTGCAGGTTATCAGTGATGCTTGTGAGTAATTTCCTCGATCACCTGACCATTATTGACCGAGCGTTTGAAGTAATGGGTATGTAGCAGGCGATGTGCCAGAGGCGAATTAGGTTCACCGAGGAAACGCTCATAGATCCGTGCAACTTCGGGATTGTGATGGGACTTTCTGACCGGAAGGTTGCGGTCTTCATTATAGAGTCCTTCACCACGACGGGCACGCATTGCCATATTGTTGCCATAGGGCTGGCCACCGCCACCAACGCAACCACCGGGGCAAGCCATGATCTCGACAAAGTGCCATGGTGATTCACCGGTCGTATTCAGTCCTTCGCGGATACGATCCATGACCATACGAGCATTACTCAAGCCGTGAGCGACCGCTACGCGCAGATCACCGAATCCGGGAATGGGAACGGTAGCTTCTTTGACACCTTCGAGACCACGGACAGCGGTGATGTCGATATCTTCCAATTCTTCACTCGTAACCAGGGTATAAGCGGAACGGACAGCAGCTTCCATCACTCCCCCGGTTGCTCCGAAGATCGTTCCGGCGCCGGTGTAGTAACTCATGGTTTGATCAGCATCTTCCTCCTTGATATACTTTAGGTCGATACCTACTTCCTTGATCATGCGAAGAAACTCGCGGGTGGTAAGGACATAATCGGTATCCTGAAAACCGGAGTCACGCATTTCAGGACGACGGGCTTCAAATTTTTTCGCCGTGCAGGGCATGATCGCCACGGAGACGATATTTGCCGGATCGATGTTTCGTTCTTGAGCGTAATAGGTCTTGGACAGAACGCCAAACATGGACATCGGTGACTTGGCAGTGGAGACACAATCCGCCAGATCAGGATAATAGGTCTCCATAAACTTGATCCAGCCGGGAGAGCAGGATGTGATCAGAGGACGCTTGCTGCCAGACTTGAGCTTATGGACGCATTCGGTTCCTTCCTCCAGGATGGTGAGGTCAGCGGTAAAATTGGTATCCATCACAGCATCGAAACCAATCTTACGCAATGCGGCATACATCTTTTTGACGGTGACGGTGCCGAGCTCCATGCCAAATTCTTCGGCCAGCGATACACGGATGGCGGGTGCTTCCTGAACGATCACGTGTTTTTCCGGATCCAGGATGGCATCCCACACTGCATCGATCTCGCTTCTTTCACGAAGCGCGCCGGTGGGACAGTAAACGGTGCATTGCCCGCAATTAACGCAGGGGCTGTTTGCCATACCGCTGCCAAAGGCGGTGTCGATGTGCGACTCAATGCCGCGGTCGCTGAAGGTGAGGGCATAAACAGTCTGAATATCGTTACAGACCGTCTCGCAGCGTCCGCAGGCGATGCACTTGGTCACGTCCCGGATTATGCTGAGCGAAGTATCATCGACGGGGACTTTGGGCATAATATTGGGCAGGGTGTCCGGATCGACGCCCAAGTTATTGGCCAAACTCTGCAATTCACATTTGTTGTTTGCACCACAGGTAGGACAAACGACATCGTGGTGAGAGAGGATCATCTCAATGAGGGTCTTGCGGTAGGCACGGAGCTTTTTGGAATTGGTGGTGATCTTCATTCCTTCCGCTACCGGCGTGCAACAAGCGCGCTTGGGAGTGGGGTTGCCTTCTACCTCAACCACGCAAACGCCGCAATTGGCGGTGGGCGGTAAGTCCGGATGGTAACACAAACGTGGGATATTTACTTCATGTTTATCGGCGGCTTCGATAATGGTCATCGTCATCGGAACTTCCAGATGCTTGCCATCCAGCCAGATATTTACATTCTTTATCATCGGATAACCTCTCAATCTTATTTCTTTGTGATGGCGATAAATTCGTCTTTGAAATTGTCCAATGCACTGGCAATCGCCATGATCGGTGATTGTCCCAGCGCACAAAACGAGGTCTGCTTCAAAGTCAATGCGAGAGTATGTAGCAATTCCACGTCGTCCATGGTGCCCTCTCCTTTGCGGATTTTGCTGATCAGGTCGTAGAGGTGTTGGGTACCGATCCGGCAGGGTGAGCACTTTCCGCAAGATTCGTGACGGAAGAAGCGCAGGATCGACCACAGCATATCAACAATACTCTGATGCTCGTTCATGACCAAAATGGCACCAGAACCGAGCACTGCAGCATATTGATTCAAACTGACAAAATCCATTTTAACGTCAAGCATCCGGTCAGACAGGATGACACCGGCCGCTCCGCCTACCAATGCGGCTTTGAACTTGAATCCCTTTTTCATGCCGCCGGCGTGTTCGTTGATGACAGAGCGCAGCGTGGCGCCCATATCAACTTCGCAAAGACCGGGATAGGCAACGTCGCCAAGAATGGTATAGACCTTTGTTCCCGTGCATTCCTCAGTTCCATACTTCCGGTATTCGGCGGCGCCATTCTTGATGATGAAGGGGACATTTGCCAGGGTCTCGACGTTATTGACGACCGTGGGGAATTGCCACAGACCTTTGACTCCCGGGAAGGGCGGCTTCCAACGTGGATTACCGCGATTGCCTTCAAGAGATTCGATCAGGGCGGTTTCCTCGCCGCAGACATAGGCACCGGCACCGACTCTGATATCGATATCGAGATCAAATCCGCTGTTAAAGATGTTTTTACCAAGGATGCCGTATTCATGACATTGCTTGATCGCTTTTTCGAGCCGGGCGATACAAAGTTTGTATTCACCGCGGATATAGATGAATGCTTTGGTAGCGCCGACGGCGCGCGCACAGATCATGATACCTTCGAGCAATTGATGAGGATCACCCTCCATAATGAGGCGGTCCTTGAAGGTTCCCGGTTCGCCTTCGTCAGCATTGACGACGACAAATTTCTGCTCTGCTTTGAGGGGAGCGGTAAAACTCCATTTGAGACCAGCAGGAAAACCAGCACCACCGCGGCCGCGTAAAGCGGATAACTTTACTTCATTGACGATATCAGCGGGTTGCATTTTCAACAGTGCTTTTTCCCACGCCTCGTAGCCACCGGCACCGAGATATTCGTCTATGTTTTCCGGATCGATGATACCGGAGTTTTTAAGAACGATCCGGCGGTTATAATTGAAATTGGGTTTAAATTGCGCTGCGGAATCCAGCATCAAACGGCGAATGGGACGACCCTTTAAAAGATGTTCTTCGACCAATTCGCTGATGTCCGCCGCTGACACATTTTCATAATTTACATTGTCCGGCAAGATCGAGAGGCAGATGCCTCTGCCAAAGAATCCGAGGGGTCCCGTCTCCAGAATATTCACTTCATCAGCGAGTCCGGCACTACGGACTTGATCCCTGAGCGCTGTTATGAAATCATCCACACCCGCATGTTTGGCGGTTTCGGTTATTCCAATAAGAATATGACTGCGATAGAATTTCATTATTACACCTCACCGAGTTTGTCGATTATCGAGACGATCTTTTCTTCGGTCAGATCGCCATAGACGTCATCATTGACCATCATCACTGGAGCATTGCCGCAGACGCCGAGACAAGCGCATAATTCCAAAGTAAAGAGACCGTCTTTGGTGGTCTCGCCCACGTTTACATGAAGTAAACTCTTCAGGCGTCGCAGTATATTGTCCGAACCTTTGATGTAGCACGGGGGGGATTCGCATAAGCGGATGATGTACTTTCCGCGGGGTTTGGTGCTATACATCGAATAAAATGTAAGCACACCATAGATATGATTCACGGGCACATTCAGGTACTTCGAAACGGTTTGAACCGCTTCCTCCGAAATATAGTGCTGGGGATGATTGTCCTGGATCTCATGCAGTATGTAGATCAGGTTATCCTTTGTTGGGGTGTATTTTTTGCAGACATCGAGAAACATAAATTCTCCTTTAATCTTGGTTCTCGGCAAGTTCCCTTGCTCTCGTTTCTGCGACAATGACATCTGGATGAATTCCGGGTATCTTGTCGATCGCTTTGACCGGACATACCATCATGCAATTGCCGCATTTAACGCAATTTATCTGATGAATTACATATTTTTCCTCGCGGCTTCCATTGATACAGGAAACCGGACATTTCTTTGCACACAACGAACAGCCGATACACTTGGGCGTGTCGATCAGGAAATGGAGCAGATCCGGACATTCCAGGGTGGGACAATTACGTTCGCGGATATGAGCGTCGTATTCTTCGCGGAAGTAACTGATGGTGCTAAGGACCGGATTGGGAGCCGATTGACCAAGACCACAAAGCGAAAGTTGCTTGATCGCTTCTCCCAGCTGAATGAGTTCTTCCACATCCCCTTCCTTGCCTTGGCCGGTAGTTATGCTATGCATCTTGTCATACATCTGCTTCAGACCTATTCGACAGGGAGAGCATTTACCGCAGGATTCCCCCACCGAAAAGTCGAGGAAAAATTTGGCGATATTGACCATGCATTTGCTGTCGTTCATCACGATCACGCCGCCGGAGCCCATCATTGCGCCTTTTTCCCGTAATGATTCGTAATCTACGGAAACGTCGAGATGCGCTTTCGTCAGACATCCACCGGAAGGACCACCGAGTTGCACGGCTTTGAAAGTGGTATCATTGACCATACCTCCACCGACCTCGAAGATAAGTTCCCGCAGGGTGATCCCCATCGGTACCTCGACCAATCCGGTATTGCGGATATCTCCGGTCAAAGCAAAGACCTTGGTACCCTTGCTGGTTTCCGTTCCCATCGAAGAAAACCATTCGGCGCCTTTGATAAAGATGGTCGGGAGGTTGCCCATGGTCTCGACGTTGTTGACCACGGTTGGCATTCCCCAAAGTCCTTGGATGGGTAAGGTGGTTTAGGCGAGGGATTGCCGCGGTTTCCTTCGATCGATGCGATCAGGGCTGTCTCTTCACCGCAGACAAAAGCGCCTGCTCCGGTTCGGACTTCGGTTTCGAAACAGAAATCGCTACCAAAGATGTTCTCTCCCATCAATCCCATCTCTTTGGCTTGTTCGATGGCGTACTTGATGCGCTTGATCGCCAAAGGGTATTCAGCACGAATGTAGAAGAATCCTACCGTGGCACCGATGGCATAGGCAGAGATCATCATCCCTTCCAATATCCGATGCGGATCGCCTTCCAATAATGATCTGTCCATGAAAGCGCCTGGGTCTCCCTCATCACCGTTGCAGATGATGTATTTCTGTTTTGCTTGGGCGTCATGCACCATCTGCCATTTGATATGAGTGGGGAATCCACCGCCGCCACGGCCTCTTAAACCGGAACGCTTAACCACGTCAATCGTCTGTTGGGGTGTCATGCTAGTCAGAACGGTTCCCAGCGCTTCATATCCACCCAGGGCGATGTATTCGTCAATGCTCTCAGGATCGATGTAACCGCAATTTTCCAAAGCGACTTTCACCTGTTTTTGATAGAAAGGGATCTTTTTGGCTGTTTGAATGATCTGCTGGTCTGCGTCTTGGATCATCAAACGAAAGACGGGTCTGCCTTTGATGAAGTGCTCCTCGACGATCTCGTCCACGTCAACGGGAGTGACTTTCTGGTAAAAGACGCCTTCGGGATAGATGACCATGACGGGACCGTAGTCACATGGACCCATACATCCGGTCTCGATGATATTGATCTCACCCGCAAGGCCTTTATCTTTGAGCACCTGCAGGAATCTCTCCTTGATCTTCAATGCTCCGGCTGATATACACCCAGAACCGCAGCAGAGAAGAAGGTCGATACGTTTGAGTGACATTATGTCTTCTCCTGATTCAATCACCGGTGGCAACCACGAATTCGGCGACGATACTTCCATTTACTATGTGTTCTAATACCACCTTTTTTACTTTTTCTGGGTTCATGTTACCATAAGTTATCTTGGGTTTGTCTTCTTCGATGATATCCACCACGGGCTCCATCGAAGACAATCCTTTTTCACCGGTCTGGGTCACCAAAACGTCAGTGAGATTACGCCCGGAAATTTCTTCCAGGAACGCCTTCATCACTTCTCTAGCGCCCATGGCAATACCAGAGGTTCCCATTCCGACCACGATCTTGATGCGTGTGTTTGCTCCCCGAAGCTTCATGGCCTCTTGGGCTTTTTCACGGATCATTTTCAGTTCGTTGAGTGTTTTCATCACGTATCCTCCATATCTGTATTTTGTATTCCTTCTAATAAACTTTGGTCGATGTATTCAATCACATCGGGATAGGTAAGCGGGATGCTGCCCAGTTCTTCCTTAATGGCAGCAGTATCAAAGTGGAAACTCTGTTCCCTGCCATGTTGGCGACTAATGAGTTTGACGGAAAAATCCACTTCCGGATGACCTACGATCGAACCGAGCAGGGTATCTTTAAGATTACCCAGGGGCATTCGATCGATATTATCAAGTTCAAAGTCCGCCGTGATAACAGTTCCAAAACCGGGTTCGCTCTTAATCGATAAGTCGCCCCCGGAAAGTTCTGCGTTCTGTTTAAATAGGGGTATCCCCAGTCCCACTTTTATCTCGCGTTGCTCTTTGCTTGTATAAAACGGATCCTGCGCCATACCCAACGTCACTTCATCCATGCCCCTGCCATCGTCTTCGATAATCAGGCGAAGTTTGTTCATGGCTTGATCTTGGATCACCCTAATCTTGATTTTTCGGGCATTCGCTCTTACTGAGTTCTCAATTATATCCAATAGGTGTAGTGATAAATCTTGCATAATGACCTTTTATGAATACCGTCTGATGATCTCGGTGATTTGATCGTTCTTTTCGATTCTGCCATAGGTGTCTTCTCCGATGACGATCACCGGAGCCAATGAGCATGCACCCACGCACCGCACCGCACTCAGAGTAAATAGTCCATCATTGGTCGTTTCTCCCATGGTTACGTTCAATTGCTCTGAAAGCATCTGGATGACACGGGGAGCACCTTTTACATAGCAAGCGGTTCCAGTACACACGTTGATAATATATTTTCCCTGGGGAGTCATGGTAAAGAAATTATAAAAAGTGACCACGCCATATACCTTGCCCACCGGAATATTCATCCGGGAAGCGATGAATTCCTGCACCTCAATGGGCAGGTATCCGAATATCTCCTGAGCAAGGCGCAATACTTCGATCAAGGGATTGCGCAGATCTTTCTTTTGGTCAATGACGGAGTCGAGAGAGGCATATTGCTCACTACTAAACGCTTTCGCAGTCGTCACTGTTCCTCCTTGTTAATCATAATATTTATTTTTCTTTCCTCTTCTCCCTTTGCCGCCAAGAGTATTTCCCGACAGGAAGGTTTGTCGATATAGAGGCGGCTGTAGCCACTGCCCAAATCATCGAGGTAATGTGCATCTGAGGCACGGATCAGTGCTTTATCGGCAAAGAAGGGATGCTCTTGCAAAAACTTGTCAATATCCAATCTGGCAGTGATCCCATACATCTCAAAAACCGGTGACAGGGGCACAAATCCCAATTGACTCAGGATACTATTGGCGGAGGCATCAACATGGGCGGGAAAGCAAATTCCACCATAAGACGACACTTCATTGAAGCAGGTCTCAATATCCCACAAGGATGAATTGATCAAGGCTTTCTCTTCCATTCGGATGATGTTTTCATCCGCATCTATGACCACCTGATCGCCAAAGTAAGCACAGTCATTCTTGACCGGTAACAGCGATTGATATAGCAGTTGGTCAAAACTGCGGGCTGCATCCCTGTCATCAAAATATGCCAGAAGGTGCACCTCTTCCGCTGTTTGGATCTCAACACCCCATGTAAAGTGAAGCTTGGAATCAAGAGCCCTTTTCTCATAGGCGGGGCAATTTGCCATGCTATTGTGATCGGTTATGGCCATCCACTCTATATTCAAAGATCTTATTCGCTTAATCAGTTTACCGGGAGACATTTCCAAACCGCCACATGGTGACAAGACGGAATGGATGTGCAGATCTGCCTTGAACCATTGCATTGCTTATCGTTGCAGCATTTGATACAAAATGCCTGCCAGTTCAAACGAAGTTTTGTTGCTGGACAAGAGGCAGATGCCTTCGCTGGCTGCTTTTTCGATCACTGTGGCATCCGGATTGGCGGACTTGGCAAATACAATAGCCGAAATCCCAGTAATGGATGCCACCGCTATTACATTCAGGTGTATCATAATAGTGATCCAGGCATCGCCAGATCGAGCACAACCCATGACATCGCTTAGCATGTCCGAAACATAACCGCCTTTGATGTAAACTGCCGCTGCATCAATAACCGGTGTGAGATTCACTGCTTCCGCGGCCTGCATGAATTCATCGAGTTTTATCATCTATCAATCCTAAATAGTCCATTCATCTTATTCATCACGAACGTAGCGTTTGAGTAGGCTCACGCAATCATCTACCGTCGCTTTACCCAGGACAATATCTTCCGCCAGAGCATAGCAGGTTGGCGATCCACAAGCGCCGCAATTCAGTCCTGGAAGCATGATTAGAAATTCATTGATCTTCTTCATCTTCTGGATCGCACTCTTGATATCTTTGTCAAGTTCCATTATGGAACGGGGTTCCAAGGGAACGACCGCAAACTCGCCCCTTCTATAGAGAGTGTCCAATTCGTCAATAACAACTTCTTTGGTAGGGGCATTTTTGCTCATTTTTTTGATGCGGGACATCGCTACAAATGGATTTTCCACGTTCAGACACCCGCCTACGCATCCATTGGTACAACTTCTTAGGACAACATAATCATACTGATCAAGGTAATGATCCTCCACTTTGGAGAGGATGTTCATCACGTTTTCGATCCCATTCACCGAAAGGGCGTTGATATCATCACATTCGACCATCTCTGCCTCCACACCGGAAAGCGCAATGGTAAGACCTTGGTCATAGGTTTCCGGAAGATCGCCGGACTCTTGCACTTTGCGGATTACCTCACGCACCTTGCCGTAGATCATCCCGATTGAAAATGCTCCATCTTGTAAGTGTCTGTACACGCCCTCCGGTTGATGGACTGCCGTCACATGGGCCACGCAGGGAACAATTAGAAAAATCCCGATTTCATCATCTTTCAAGTTCTCTTCACGTTGTATCTTATCACGCAGGAAACGAGTTAAAACACTCATCGGCGCTTCCTGGTGTAGAATATTCGGGAGCAGCGAGGGGAATTTTACCTGGATGAGACGCACCACTGCCGGGCAATTGCTTGATAGAACAGGTCTGATATGCCGATTTTGCCTGATGTACTCACGGATCATCGTTATCATGAATCCGGTGACCATCGCTTCCTCCGCTACTTCATCAAAGCCAAGTTCGATCAGTGCTTTTTTGGATGCCGGATAACTGATATCCTCAGTAAATTGTCCAGCATATGAGGCTGATATGATCGCCACTTTGTATTTGTATTTTCTTATCATATCCAATGGGTCGGAACGGGGGATTATGGCATGAAACTGACAAACTTCCACGCACATACCGCAATCAATACAGCGGGAATTATCAATACTGGCTTTGCGTTCCCGGACGCGGATCGCCTCGGTAGGACACACTCTTACACAAGCAGTGCAGCCCGTGCAGTTCTCAGAAACGATCTGGATGGCGTGATAGTATTTCTTTTCTATCTCTTGCATAAAACTCAGATAAAATACGTGATAATCTCGACTATGGTTGGGCTACCTGCTTCCGAGTGGATGTGTAAACCATCGGCATTTTTCTGGATATTGGGTAGTCCCAGCCCGGCACCGAATCCCATCTCGCGGACCAGGTCATCAGCGGTTGAAAAGCCAGGCGTCATTGCCTGTTCGATATCAGCAATACCTGGTCCTCTATCTTCATATACAATGTGGATCATATCATCAAAGATCATACTGGTCATCCTCCCGCCCCGGGAATGAGCCGCAACGTTGATCTCCGCTTCATAAGCTGCCACAGCGATCCGTCTTAGGGTGTCAGGATCAACTCCCAGGCGCTTCAGCGCGTTTTTTACCTCGGAAGATCCCTTCCCTGCATTGACGAAATCCTTCTCAGCGATCTCGCCAAGGAGAACCACTTCCGCTTCGGGACGCAATTCCAGATACTTGCGGATACTTTCGGTACGTATGGGATTTATGTGCCAGTATTCAGCCATTTCAAATCTTGCAACTGCGCAGTCCGGCATTGTAAAGGATTCCGCTGGAATGGTATAAGGTATAATTGGTTGTGATCAATGGGAGATCACGTTCTTGAGCCATTTCGATCAGTTCATATGATGGTCTCTTTCCCCGCACAAAGACAATCGCCACCAGATCTATCATATCCGACAGGCGGATCAACTGCACATTCGTAAGACCGGTCAATAACAATGCCGGCTCTTTGGTACACATTAGAATATCGCTGATCAAGTCGGAGGCAAATGCGCAAGGAACATCCTTGTCCGTACTCACTTCCGTGGTGAGGATTTCCCCATCAAGCAATCTTACTAACTCACTTAAATTCATCTGTTTACACCCATATAAGTTTGAGGGGCAAGTTCCTAGAGTAACCCCATTCAGTCAAGGAAATTAGTTTGTGACATTGAACCTTCCTGGATCACAGGTAATGGGAGATTTCTGGTTCCCCGGATGAACATTGCTTATCCATTTCTCGAAGGGATAAATACTGCCTCAGGGCTGGAGGCTTATGACAATTGCCGGACTTTCCTCTATGTTTGGTCGTGATTATTGTATTGACAAAAAACTGCTCTATTATAGGGTGCAGAAAACAGCACAATTAAGTTAAAAATATGCCACATAAGGAGATATAAAATGGCTAAATTCAATAAGGCCACAATGGATGGCAACAACGCCGCGGCGCACGTTGCCTATGCGATGAACGAAGTGGCCGCCATCTATCCGATCACTCCCTCCTCTGGGATGGGCGAACTTTCAGATGTTTGGGCTGTATCGGGTAAAAAGAACATTTTTGGCGCTACGGTTGACGTAATCGAGATGCAATCCGAAGCTGGCGCAGCGGGAGCGGTTCACGGTTGTTTGACTGCTGGGGCTTTGACCACGACCTTTACTGCCTCTCAAGGTCTGATGTTGATGATCCCCAATATGCACAAGATTGCCGGTGAGATGTTACCCGTTGTTTTCTATGTAACGGCACGCTCGCTGGCATGTCAGTCCTTGTCAATTTTTGGCGATCATTCGGATGTAATGTCCACTCGTAACACTGGCTTTGCCTTGGTCGCCTGCAATTCCGTCCAGGAAGTGATGGATCTGAGCATCATCAGCCAGTTATCCACCCTCAAATCCCGAGTGCCTATCCTAGTATTTTTCGATGGTTTCCGCACCTCGCACGAACTTCAGAAGATCGATGTGGTTGATTATGAGACCATCGCCGGAATGGTTGATTACAGTTACATTGAGGCTTTCCGCCAGCGCGCTCTGAATCCCGACCGTCCGATGATCAAGGTCGGACAGCAGAATCCCGATGTCTATTTTCAGGGACGCGAGACGGTGAACAAATACTACGATACCGCACCGGAAATAGTGCTGGAATATATGCGCCTCTTGGCAGAGAAGACCGGACGCGAGTATAACCTTTTTGATTATGTGGGACATCCCGAAGCAGAATCATTGATCATTGCCATGGGTTCCGGCTGTGAAACCATAGAAGAAACCATCACTTACCTGAACGAGAAGCGCGGTACCCGTTACGGATTGATCAAAGTTCGGCTTTACCGTCCTTTTTCCGTCCAACACTTCCTCCACCTTATCCCCACGAGCGTCAAACGCATAGCGGTCCTTGACCGCACGAAGGAACCAGGTTCCATCGGCGAACCGCTTTATCTTGATGTGGTCACAGCATTGAAGAACCACTCCGAACTCTTCATCATTGGAGGCCGCTACGGTCTTAGTTCCAAAGAATTTACGCCATCCATGATCAAAGCGGTCTATGACCATCTCGACAACCGCGGATTCCATGGTTTCACCGTCGGCATCGAAGACGACGTCAGTAATCTCTCCATCCCGATCAACGAAGATATCCATACTGTCCCCGAAGGCACCATCAGTTGCAAGTTCTGGGGACTCGGTTCGGATGGCACTGTCGGTGCTAACAAGAACAGCATCAAGATCATCGGTGATCATACCGACTTGAACGTACAGGGATATTTCCAATACGACAGTAAAAAGTCAGGCGGGATCACGCGCAGCCATCTCCGCTTCGGAAAGTCGCCGATCAAATCGCAGTATCTGGTCAGTAAAGAAGATTTTGTCGCCTGCCACAATCAGGCATTCATAGGTAGATTTGACCTTCTGGAAGGCATCAGAGACCATGGTGTCTTTTTGCTCAATTCGAATTGGAGACGCGATGAGGTCTTTGGCCGACTTACCCAGGACATGCAAAAGACCATTATTGAGAAAAGTGTCCAGTTTTACAATATCGACGGCTTGGAGATCGCCAATCGTGTCGGGCTTGGTGGCAGGGTAAACACAGTCATGCAAACCGCCTTCTTTCTGATCAGCGGCATCCTTGACCGCCAGGAAGCCATCGCTTTGATCAAGGAATCGGTTACTAAGACCTACTCCCGCAAAGGCGACGAGGTCGTAAAAATGAACCTTGACGCCGTGGACAGAGTGGATGAGGCTTTGGTCAAAATCGAGATCCCCTCTCAGTTACCTGCCGAGAGTATGAAACCCAAAAGACTCATCCCCGAAAACGCTAATGGCTTTACCCGCAACGTGATCGAACCGATTATGCGTGAAAAAGGAGACCAGATCAAGGTCTCACAGATGCCTTTGGATGGTATGATCTACACCGGTACCACTCGTCTGGAAAAACGCCGGGTAGCACCATTCGTACCCCATTGGATCCCCGAAAACTGCATCCAGTGCAACCAATGTTCATTCGTCTGTCCGCATGCCTCCATCCGAACCAAACTGATGATGGCTGAAGATCTGACTGAAACTCCCGCCACTTTCCAGACCCTCAAAGCTACCGGCGCCGAGGGTTACCAATATAGAGTCCAGGTCTATATCGACGATTGCCAGAGTTGCCGCGTCTGCGTCAACGACTGTCCCAAAGCCGCCCTGGTAATGAAACCTATCGAAGAAGAACGGGAAAAAGGGGAACAAGTCAATTATGAATTCTTTGACCGCCTGCCGAATGACGTCCTGGCAAACTTCAAAGAGACAACGATGAAGGGTAGCCAGTTCAAACAGCCCCTGCTGGAATTCTCAGGCGCATGTGCTGGCTGCGGAGAAACGCCATACATCAAATTGCTGACCCAACTTTACGGTGACCGGATGGTCATTGCCAACGCCACCGGATGTTCATCCATCTGGGGCGGAACCTTCCCTTCCATCCCTTATTGCAAGAACAAAGAAGGCAAAGGTCCCGTCTGGGCGAATTCACTTTTTGAGGACAATGCCGAGTATGGCTTTGGCATGCGATTGGCCATCGATTCAAACCGTAGGATGCTCCGCTCCGCCGTCGAAGAGTTGATAGACAAAGCTATCGATCCCGAATTAAAGAACGCCTTTACGTATGCCTTGGAACATTGGTCGGAGGTCGATGAAGCGGCAAAAAAGAATGCCGCCAGGATCAAATCCCTCTTGCCCGCAACCATTGCCAATGCCAAGGATTGCTGCATCGGAAACCTGCGCCGGATCAAGGAACTGGAGTCCTACTTCATTCAGAAGTCCGTCTGGTCGATCGGTGGTGACGGCTGGGCTTATGATATCGGTTTCGGTGGCCTGGATCACGTCATGGCGTCCAATCGCAAACTCAATATCTTCGTCATGGATACCGAGGTCTATTCCAATACCGGCGGACAGGCATCCAAGGCCACACCTCTCGGATCGGTGGCTCGCTTTGCCGAATCAGGTAAAAATACCACCAAAAAAGACCTGGGCTTGATGATGATGAGTTATGGTTACGTCTACGTCGCCAGCATTGCCATGGGTGCCAATAAAACTCAGGCACTCAATGCTATCCTCGAAGCCGAAGCATTCCCCGGTCCGGCGATCATCATCGCTTATGCCCCCTGCATCAACCACGGCATCGATATGGGACTTGCCCAAAAAGTGCAAAAAACAGCCGTTGACTCCGGATACTGGTTGCTCTACCGTTACAATCCTTTACTCAAGGATCAGGGTAAGAACCCACTCACTCTCGATTCCAAAGAGCCCACGCTGGATGTGACCGAATTCATCGATCATGAAACTCGTTATACTTCCCTGAAAAAAGATTTTCCCGAAAGGCAAACCGAATTCCGGGACCAGATCAAGCATTTCGTCAAACAACGCTACGATCATTACAAAAAACTCGCTCAAAACTAAGCGATTTTACTGTCGTTCAATAGCCGGAAGGGATCAGCGATATCACTTCCGGCTTTCTTTGTAACCGGAATGTATATGCCTGACGGGGAATATTCCCGGTTCTCTCACATTTTGTCAATGTCGATGTTTATTCGATCCATGCCGGTTCTTCACGCTACCATATAGCCCTATTTAATTTTATGCCAATACTATAGACTTTCTCTGCTCCTTCCCCCTTACTTAATAACCTTAGTATAACCTTACGGTTGTAAGGTTATACTAAGGTTATACTAAGGTTATCAAGCAAGGAGGATCAACATCGGGACTCGCAGGGTCGCTTTACATCTCCGACTTATCGCCAGCAAAGCCGGTCTGTTACATAAGCTTTTGCTTGTCTGTTTCACGGCAACAGCTTGTTAAACATAATTGCAGCGGTTGCAAAAGATCAAATGCTCCAGTTGAAAAGACAAGCAAAAGCTTATATAACAGACCAGTTATGCTTGTGTCAGGAGTTTGGACATATATTGATTTACAATCATCACCGTCCTCCTCGTTGGGCGGATTTCTAACTCAATTTTAAGTCCGGGAGAAATCTCCTCCCGTTGGGCAGGAATCCTTCTGTTAGTGTGCCGAAGTGTGTCTCATGTTCGGACTGAAGTCCTCACAATCTCCATAAACCCAATAAAGGTGGATGTACTCTCGGGATCTGAAACGGAGGTTGAAACCACCGCCTAACGTCTGATATCGATAGAAAACTAAGCTAATATGCTGCTATCTCACGACCTCAATGTCCGGTGATCCCAGGATGTTCATTGGTCTCTGATGCTGCTTTTTCACGACCTCAATGTCTGGTGATCAAAGGATGTTCAATGGTCTTAAAAAGCAACGCAATTGATTGTCATTTCCGGCAAAAAGGGAGTCGATTCTGCACAAAGATATCAGGTTAAATATGATCATCAGCGGCTTCAATGGTCCACCGTGATCGTGGATCAGGTAACTATGAAAAAAAGACCGCCACAGGGGGATTTGTGGCGATCTTCAGCGTTATGATTTCGGGGGAAACTTCTATTAATCGAGGGCTTTCAGGAAAGATGGGACATCAGTCTGGCTAAGCGAGAAAATGGTGCTTTGTCCGGGGTTTTCCTTTGTTTCTTTGATCGGTCTGGTGGTGATATGACTTCCCATGGGAGTATTGTGGCTCAGATCGATGCTGGTAAGGATATCTTCGATCTCGGAAATGTTACTTGATTCGAGAATCGGAATCCTTGTGGGAGGGGAGACGTAATTGCCACCATCTTTCCTTTTCAAACCGGTGGCGATGAGAGTGACGGCGAGTTTACCGGTCATCTTATCATCGATCACCAGTCCTTGAATGATATTGGCGGAGGTGCCGGTTTCATTGATGATAACTTCCGCAACTTCTTCAAATTCGGCGAGGGTCATATCCGGACCGCCGGTAACATTGATCAGCATTGATTGACAACCCTGGAGGTTGATATCGCTGAGTAGCGGATTTTTGATGGCTGCGCGAGCAGCATGGACTGCGCGGTTTTCACCTTCGGCAACCCCTGTACCCATCAGCGCATAGCCCATGTTTTGCATCACGGTCTGGACATCGGCAAAATCCACGCTGATGTAGCCGCTGATATTGATGATATCCGAGATTGCCTTAGCTGCATCATAGAGGACATGATCGGCTTTATGAAAGGCGTCGAGGATGCTCAGTTCCGAATAGATCTCTTTAAGTTTTTCGTTGGGAATCACGATGAGGGTATCGACATGCTCGCTGAGGTTTCTGATGCCCTCCTCGGCGTTATCAGCCCGCTTTTTCCCCTCGGTTTGAAATGGCATACTTACGATCCCCAAGGTGAGTATGCCGAGATCGCGAGCGATTTTTGCCACGATGGGAGCACCTCCGGTTCCAGTGCCTCCACCCATACCGGCTGTAACAAAAACCATATCCGCACCCTCGAGATGACTTTTAATCTCATCTTTTGATTCCTCGGCGGCTAGTCTGCCTTTATCAGGTTGGGCTCCACAACCCAAACCGCGGGTGAGACGTTTGCCGAGTTGGAGTTTCATTTTTGCTCTGGATTTGTGCAGGTCTTTGATATCGGTATTGGCAACGATAAATTCGACGCCTTTCAATTCGTTAGCGATCATGGTGTTCACGGCATTTCCACCAGCGCCGCCGACGCCGATGACCTTGATATTGGTTCCGATGATGGTTGGTTTTTCATCAAATTCAATCATGATTCCCCCTTATGTTACTATGTCTTTTATGAATTTCTTTGTTCTTTCGATGAGGTTTATGCCTTGTCCGTTCTTAAATATGGAGGGATTGCATTTACCATCCTGTACATCTTCCATCGCAAATCTAAGCAGCCCTACCGACGTGGCAAAAGAGGGATCCACGAGACGGAGAGTAGTTCCAATAAAGCCGTTGATATTGGGTTCCGCTATCTTGACATGCATATTGAAAGTGTTGGCAATGAGGGTATCGATCTCTTTGAGGTGTGACATACCGCCGGTCAAGACCACACCGGCAGTGATAAGTTCGGTCGGAACCACAGTTACTGCTTCATTGTAGCAAAGATCAAGTATATCGTCCAGGCGATGCTGGATAATCTGGCTAACCAAGTATTGTGATTTGGATACACTGGTTCTCCCGCTGATCCCTTCAATATTGACCACTTTGTCCTTGTCGGCGCGATCAGCAATGGCGATCCCATAATCGCTCTTGAGCAATTCAGCATTGGCAATAGCGGTCTTCAAACCAATCGCCAGGTCACGGGATATGGCATTTCCCGCCATAGGGACGACGACAAGTTTGACGATCATTCCCTTGTTATACAGAGCCAGATCACAGGTTCCGCCGCCAAAATCCATCAGTAGGCAACCAAGATTCTTTTCATCATCTGTCAGCACCGCCTGGCTAACCGCCATATGGTTAAGAACAAAATTATCTGCTTCGATCTGATAACCGGCGAGTTCGATACATTTCGTGATGTTTCGCAGCGAATTGATATCGGCAAAAACGCTTAATACGTGTGCGGTGAGGTGAAAACCATTCATATTTACCGGGTTCCGGATGTCGCACTGCCCGTCGATCTCAAAACTCTGTGGTATACCATGCAGAATTCTGAGACGGTCAAATCCCTTTTGGATCTTCAAACTCTTCTTGGCATCCTCAATGACTTGTTCCACATGCTCCAACAATATCTCGCCTGGTTCATTGGTATGCGAACCAGGGATCGATATCCTGCCCACACTTTCGTGGGTCTTGATATGCTCGCCGCTGATATTGGCATAGATGTTCCCTGCTTTGCATTTGGCGTTTTGCTCGGCCTCGGATATGGCACGTTTGAGGCAGGTAGACACGGCTTTGATATCTTTTACGATGCCTTTGTCCATGCCGTCCATACCGCTTTCGCCGATGCCTTTGATCTCTATTTCTGAATTCCGGGCACAAGCGGCTATTACTACTCTCACATTGGAGGAGCCGATATCCAGGGCAGTGATGATCTGCTGTTTCATATCAATTTCCTGCTTTTACCACTACTTGGTTCTTGAACCGGAGGTCTATCACGGAATTGCGATCGATCCCTCCATTGTCTTGCACAAACATATAGCGTTCGAGTTGTTTGCGGATGTTATCATCGCTTACGATCACCCGGGTTCCATAACGGGCATCTATAAAGTGAACTACGTCGTCCATGACATAATACTCGGAGATATATTGACCGAATTCCGGATAATCGGCTACAATGCATTTATGGGTAGCGATGATCTTGACTATCGGTGCTTGGGAGAGAACCGATCCGGGTTTTAGTTTTTTATCGGGCAAAAAACTCTGAACCATCGGGAGGTCTTCGCTATGGAAAAGGCCGGTTTTTTCAAGCACTATGCCGTTGTGGTCAATAGGATACAGATTGCCTTCCGCGCTTTTGATGTATAAAAAGCCCTGTCGCTCGGTGATGCGGATCAGCAGTGAATGCATCAACCGCTTGTGGATCGTGACTTTATCTATCCTGGCTATACCTTTCAAGGAATCGAGTAGAGGTTTAGTATCCAAAGCAACCAGATTTTGTCCCAGACAGGATTTACTCAGGTCGAGCACCGTGGATTCCTGAATGTACTGATTACCTCTTACCTGGATTCTTTCGATATTGAACCAGGACAGGTTGATAAGTAGGTAATAAATCCCTATGAAAGTGGCAGTTAGACACAGCAATACCAAAGCAAAGATCAGATAGTAGCGGCTATGTCCGCGGCGTTTCTTAGTGCTCTTTCGCATTTCAATACCTTCTTATCATTCAATGTATTACGCTTCTTAAGAGGGGGTATGATATACGCGTATCATGACTCTAACTGACTATGACTTTTTGGTTTAGTGATAGTGTCAATACATTTTTGTAGCTCAGCAAATATTTTTTCGCCTGCCTGCCAGATATTGCCAGCGCCCATAGTGATCAAGATGTCTCCTGGGCGCAGCAAATCAAGCGTTTGAGAAACGATATCATCGTTGCTTTCGATCAGATTGACTCCACGATGACCGGATTTGATGGCTACATCAGCGATCATTTTGGCATCAATGCCCGGGATGGGTAATTCGCGAGCGGGATAGATCGGTGCGATAAGAAGCAGGTCGCAGGAAAAGAACGCACAACCGAACTGCTCATACAGGTCTCTCGTCCTGGAATACAAGTGAGGTTGGAATAGGGTAACAATACGTCGTTTGGTGGCTTCCTTGAATCCCTCAAGAGTGGCGATGATCTCGTTTGGGTGATGGGCGTAATCGTCATAGACGGTAATGCCTTGAGCTTCACCCTTGAGTTCGCAACGGCGATAGACGCCATTGAATTCCGAGAGTCCATCCCGAATGTGGTTAAAGGAGATGTCCAGCTCCAATCCGATCCCGACGGCAAGCATTGAATTCAGGATATTATGTCTGCCATTAACCTTCATCCTGATCCTGCCGAGTTTGTATCCTTTGTAGTGAACATCATATTCAGCGGTAAAATCCTTCATTTTGATGTTCAACGCCTGGATGTCTGCTTGTCGTGAAAAGCCGTAGGTGATCACTTTCTTACTGATCCGAGGCAGGATGGCCTGCACTCCGGGATCCTGGAGGCAAGCAATGACACAGCCGAAGAATGGGACTTTATTGGCATACTCAACAAAAGCACCCTTGATGTCATCTAAGTTGCGGTAACAGTCCAAATGATCGAGATCTACATTGGTGATGCCAGCGATAATGGGTGTCAAACTGAGGAAAGAATGGTCATATTCATCTGCTTCTACGATGATGTATTGGCCAGATCCCATGACGTTGTTTGATCCAAAATTCTTTACTTTGCCGCCAACGATGATAGTCGGATGCAGACCAGCAGCTTCCAAGACCATCCCTGCCATGGAGGTGGTGGTTGTCTTGCCATGGGTTCCAGAAATTCCGATACTAAAACTCATTCTGGTAATCTCAGCCAGCATTTCGGCACGGCGGATCACTGGTATATTGAGCGCTCGGGCAGCTTGGAACTCGGGATTGTCGTTTTTGACGGCTGATGAGATCACCACAACATCGGCATCTTTGATGCACTTGGGGTCGTGTCCTTCCCATACCGGGATGCCAATGCTTTCCAGATGGGCGGTAACATCGGTTTTCTTGAGATCGGACCCAGAAATATCAAATCCCTGATTATGCAGAAATTCGGCAATTCCGGACATGCCGATGCCGCCTATTCCGACAAAATGGATACGCTGCGTCCTTCCTAACATTTATCCTCCCTACGTTCAATGTGACGCTCAATGGTGGCGGCTATATCTGCCGATGCGGTGTTTGGAGGTAGTTTTTCCAGAGCATCCCGCAATGACTGACGTTTCTTGGTCAATTCGATGATGGCTTTCGTCAGGGCAGCTGGACTTAAGCGATTTTGTTCTATCATCAATGCAAAGCCCTTGCACTGTTGTTCAAAAGCGTTCCAGTATTGGTGATTGGCGGCGGAAGAGGGTAAAGGGATCAGGATCGAAGGGCATTTGGCGACTTCGAGTTCCGCCAAAGTCATTGCACCTGCACGAGTTACAGCGATATGGGCATGCATCATAAAACTGGGTATTTCACGATTGAAATCAAAAAGATATATCTGAGGGTGATTGGAGTACTTATCAGCGTATCTGCGATAATTGAACTTTCCCGTCTGCCAGATCAGGTCATATCCCATGTCCACGATCTGTTCCACGCAGGAATCCACGCAATCGTTAATGACGGCTGAACCCTGACTGCCTCCGCTGATGAGGATCTTGGGTCTATGAGCACTAAGGCCATAAACCTCCCAATTCATGTCCTCTTTGATAAAAAGATGATTGCATATGGGAGTTCCTACCATTTGATTATTGGATCGCCTGAGAAATTGTTGCGCTCTGTCCCAACTAATAAAGACGACTTTGGCATATTTGGCAAGGTATCTGATGGTGAGTCCGGGATAACTATTGCTTTCATGCAGAAACAGTGGAATACGAGCCCATAATGCCGCGAGCGCAACAGGTCCGCTTATGTATGAACCGGTGCAGAGAACGGCATCGGGACCAATCTGACGGATGATTCTGCGACACTCGAAGATGCTCTTAACGAGTAGATATCCAAAGCGCAAATGAGCCACTGTCAGTTTACGATGCAGTTTTTGCACCCGGATGGCGTGGAAGGGGTAGTGGCGGTCACTGACGAGCCGCTCCTCCAAACTATCAGCATTACCAACGAAATGGGGTTCCCATCCGTTTGCCGACATGGCTGATGCGATCGCAAGGGCTGGTATTATATGGCCACCAGTTCCGCCTGCACCGAACACTATCTTCATAGCGTCTTCCGTTTGGCGCTCATATTGAGGACCATTCCTACTGACAAAGAGTCGATCATATATGCCGAACCACCGTAACTGATAAAAGGAAGCGTATTACCGGTAGGAGGTAGGATGGACATCGACACGCCCATATTGACCAATGCATTGATGTAGATGTTCATCGCCAATCCAGCGGCAAGATACATAAGAAATGGCCTATCCTGCCGGTGAGAAACCCTGAGCATTCTAAAAAAGAGTAATGACTGTAAAAATAACACGATTAAGGCGCCCAAGTAGCCGAATTGCTCACCGATGATCGTATAGACATAATCCGTTCGCGCCTCCGGTAAATAGAAGTGTTTGGCTCTGCCCCTGGATATGCCTGTTCCTTTCAACCCGCCGCTGGTCAAAGCGGTAATACTTTCCTTGACCTGATGTTCGAGATCACTCGAGATAACTGCACTGTCATCTCTGATAAAAAGAGCGTATTTTCGATAAACGGTTATCCTGTCGCTTCGATAAGAAGGGCCGTATTTGATGATCCCGATTCCCGCAATTATACACAATACCACCATGGACAGCACGAATCGTTTGCGTATTCCAGCATAATACAACATTCCAATGATAGTCAAACCACTGATCACAACAGTGCTGAGGTGACGTTCAAGGATAATCAGGATGAACATGACCAAAGTAACTATAATCGGAACAAGTAGGTTTTTTAGGAACTGACCCATTTTTTCCGTTTTGAGAAAATCCCGCTTCTTGTCTAACCAATGAGCATAAAGGAATATGATTGCAAAGCGAGCCAAGAAACTGGGCTGGAAACCCCAGATGCGCCTGGTGGCACCTTTGACAGTGACTCCCCTGACCAGAACGGCCACTAATAATACTACCGAAATCAACAACAGCAGTAACCAGAACTTACGGAATTTCATCAGATTGGGAAAGTAAAGAGTAAACAGCACCAACAGCATCGAACCCACAAAAAAGAAGAACTGACGATAGAAAAACGTGAGAGACTGCAGGACAGAACTGATATCGAGCATGACGAGCAATCCGATCACCGCCAGAATCAGATAGGCAAAAAATATGTATCGGTCGAAATCGACGACATAGGATTGGGTCCTAGTTTTTCTCATATTCCTCGGCTATCTGGTTGACTATTTGCTTATATGTTTCTCCCCGGTGTTCAAAATTGCGGAAATGGTCAAAACTGGCACAAGCGGGAGACAGCACAATATTATCGCCGATGTCGGAGTCCTCAAAAGCGTGACGGACGCAGCGCTCAAAACTCTCCTCACAAAGAAGCGGGACTTTGCCCAGCCAAGTTTGCCGCATTCGATCAAGTGTGGCACCAGTGATATAGACCTTGATGGCTTTCGTGGTCAATATATCGGTCAAGACAGAAAAATCTTCGCCTTTGTCGGATCCGCCCATAATGATTCTGATCGGTTTATCGAATGACAGCAGTGCATTTTTGACTGAATCGGTGTTGGTGGCTTTGGAATCGTTGTAAAAAGTAATGCCATTAATCGTACGAACCATTTCCAGCCGATGGTTGAGGGGACGGAAACTTGTGATCGCCTGTAGCGCTTCTTCCATCCGATTCACCATAACATCAACAGCCAGTAGTGCTGCCATGGCATTACTGTAATTGTGAGGACCACGGATGCCGAGATTGTGTTTTGATAATTGGTAGTTATCATAGACATGGATAAAGACATCATTCATCCAAGCATCTACGCCATGATTGTCGTAATGATGAGAGGAAAAGAACATCTTACGCGATTTGATACGCTCGAGACCTGACATTATCACAGCATCATTTCTGTTGAGGATTGCGTAATCGTTTTCGTTTTGGTTCTCAAAAATCCGGAATTTGGACTCAGCATAATGAGAGAAGGATCTGTATCTGTCTAGATGATCAGGCGTGATATTCAGCAACACACTGACGTCGGGATGGAAAGTATCGATCAGATCCAATTGGAAACTGCTCACCTCAAGTACGAGTATTTGATATCCGGCTTCTTCGATGGGAAATCCACTCACAGCGTCGCCTATATTTCCAGCGAGCAAACTCCTATACCCCAATCTACTCAGGATGTGATGGATCAAACTCGAAGTAGTGCTTTTTCCATTGGATCCGGTGATGGCGATCACTTTGCTGTCCGGGGACTTGATCTGATATGCAAATTCGATCTCGCTGATTATTTTGATACCTGCTTCTCTCCCTTTGTCGATGATCGGAATGTCCAAAGGGATGCCGGGACTGACAATCCAAGTGTCACAAGCGAGCAAGCGGTCGGTATGGCCTCCGAATTCACAATCAAAGTCACGTTTCAAAGTATTGCTTCCGTTGATCTTATCCATAGTACATACGTCGCTGAGAAATGCCTGACCGCCAAGTGCTTTAATCTTGTAAGCGGCGGCTATCCCGCTCTTTGCCAAGCCCAAAATGCCGTATTTCGTCTTCTGATCGAACATTACTATTCCTCTTGTTTTTTCTTCAGTTGCTATACTAAACTATCTGAGTTTTATAGTTGCCAATGCCATTGCTACAAGCAGGATCGCCACGATCCAAAACCGGATCACTATCTTGACCTCATGTAGTCCATTCAGTTCGTAATGGTGGTGCAGCGGAGCACATAAAAATATGCGTTTTCCCGTACCAGTACGCTTACGGCTCCATTTGAAGTAATACCTTTGCATGAGAACGGACATCGCTTCCATAACAAAAATCATACCGATGATCATAAAAAATAATTGCTCTCGCAGTAGTATTGATATCACAGCCAGAATGCCGCCCAAAGTCAATGATCCCGTGTCACCCATGAATACCTGAGCGGGATAGGAATTGAACCATAAAAAACCGATCAAAGTACCGATCAAAGCGGAGATAAAAACTGTCAATTCACCTGCTGCCGGAATAAATTGAAGATTCAGATAATCAGCGATGATAAAGTTTCCCTTGAGATAGGACATAATGCCCAATCCTATGGCTGCCAACGCTAAGGTGCCTGATGCGAGACCGTCCAGCCCATCAGTGAGATTAACCGCATTGGATGTACCCACGATCATAAAAACAGCAAATGGAATAAAGAACCAGCCCAAATGCAGATAGGTATCCTTAAGAAATGGTATTTGGATGCTGGATATGCTACCTCCATCACCGATCTGGGGACTGCCGTAGTAAACGGTCAGGGTGAGGATCACGGCGATACTGATTTGCCCCCACAATTTGTATTTGGGGAGAAGACCTTTCTTTAGTTTTACGAAATTCTTAAAAAAATCATCCAGAAACCCGAATACACCCAACCAAACGGTGGTAAGATACATCATCAGAACAGCGTTATTGGTGAGGTTATTCCATAATAACGATGAGATCAGCAAACTAAAAAGTATGATCAACCCACCCATGGTAGGGGTGCCTTGTTTTATCTTGTGCCGCTCGGGAACATCATCATCGATGTGTTCGACCGCTGATTTTTGTTTCAACACCTTGATCAAATATGGCCCTAGGATCAGTGATATAACCAACCCTGTGATAAATGCGGCAATAGAACGAAACGTAATGTATCGGAGAACATTGAACAAGATGGTATAACGTTCCAGGGGGTAAAACAGGTGATAAAACATCAATGCCCCCCCAGATTAATGTGCGGGACGGCTTTTTCCAGATGAATTCCATGTGACGCTTTGAGAAGGATCACTGCATCGAATGGCATATCTTTGAGGATGTCGGATTCAATCAATGCATCCACATCATTAAAATGTAATTGATAGTCATTTCCGTTTTGAGAATGGTAGTAAGTGGAAAGGTTCCCTACGGTGATTAGCGTATGCTCGGTTTTGTCGCTCAACATCGAGCCGATCATTTTATGATAGGGAACAGCCGTATCCCCGAGTTCGAGCATGTCTCCCAGAATTGCGACGTGTGGAGCGCTTGGATTCAGATCAAAGAAGTATTCGATCGCCTTTTGCATGGATACCGGATTGGCATTGTAACAGTCAATAATGATGGTACCCTGTTCGCTCTCGACCAGTTTCATCCTCAGATCCAATTCCAAAGGGATCTTCAGTGCCTGTGATATCGTTTGGTGATCAACGCCCAATTCCGTTGCGGTGACAATGGCGAATGAAGCATTCAGCGCGTAAAACTCCATGTTGCATGGTATCTGGTAGTTTTGATCATTGACCTTGAATGATATCCCTCTTTCCTGACGGTTGATCTCATGTACCCTATACTTGCAGTCCGGACTCAAACCTACCGGTATCCCATGGGAAGAAAAGACACGGAAACGCTCATCATCTCCGCAATAAATCATCTTATCGAGTTTGCGGCGAAACAGGGCTGTTTTTTCCCAATATACGCCATCCTCGTCACCAAATGCTTCCAAGTGTGATGGACCGACATTGAGGATGATCCCGCAATGGGGACTGGCAATATCTGCCAATTGGCCGATCTCGCCAAATTGATTGGTGCCGATCTCAAACACAGCATATTGATCCCGGGGTTTTATCCTCTGGATGGTCTTACATAATCCGATGATATTGTTTTCATTCTTATCGGTTTTAAGGGTAGGAGCATGGTTGCTCAAGATATTAGCCAGGAATTCTTTGGTGCTTGTCTTTCCGGTACTGCCTGTCAAAGCAATGCGATAAGCAGGAAACATTTGCAGATATTTGCGGCACAATTTTCCCAACGCCAGCACTGTATTCTCAGTAACGATAGAATTGTATTCACAATGCCTGTCATTTTCCACAACTGCGATGTTTGTATCATACTTCATTGCCTGACTCAGGTAGTCATGCCCGTCATAATTCTGTCCGCGGATGGCGAAAAATATGGAGTCTTTACCGATGCTTCTGGAATCTGTGGAGATATGGGTATAGTGTTGAGCCTTGATGTTTTCCACCGGGTAGGAAGTACGGATATGATCACCCAAGAGTATCTCCAACATCAATTTGTCTACTGGCAATACCAGACGATGATCAGAATCCGGCTTTCTGTTCAAGGCTTCCTCTGCCACCTGATAATCATCAAAGCAATGTTTGACTCCTTCGATCTCTTGATACTTTTCATGACCCTTACCTGCGATCAGAACGATATCTCCTTCTTGGGCTAGATTGATAATGGATTCGATCGCTACTTGCCTGTTCCTGATTATCCACCAAGGTGCCCAGATATCAGTTTCACTGATGATATCAACGATTATCTGGTTGGGGTTTTCAAAGCGAGGATTATCATCGGTTACGATCACCGCATCAGCAAAAGCCAATGTTATGGTCAGCATTTCAGCCCGTTTACCCTTATCCCGATCTCCACCAGCGCCAAAAAGACAAAGCAGCCGTCTGTTCTTCAGTTTTGCCAGGGATTGCAGAACGTTATCCAACGCGTCCGGGGTGTGAGCATAATCGATATATACGCTTATCCCACGGTCATTTGGCACCTTTTGTAACCGTCCAGGGACAGAATTGAGTGTGGGGATCAGCGTTTCGATAGTAAGAGGTGGTATTTGTAACTGATCAAGCAATGCGACGGTCAAAGCGAGATTCAGAATATTAAAAGTCCCGATGAGGGGTGATTTGACTAGATAATTCACATTCTGCGTATGCAGTATGAACCTACTTCCATCCAAGTCAGATGCACTCTCTTTGATCCAATAGTCCCCCTTGACAAAGGATAAACTCTTCAGGATACATTGGTCATTCTCGAGTTTTAATTGATGACCACCAAAACCCGCTATCTCTGTACCTTGTTCTATGGATGCGATATCGCGTTTCAGGTTTTGGTAAAATTCCGCGCCGTATGTATCGTCGATATTGATGATCATGACACCTTTGTTACAGCGCGTGTATTCAAACAGCAGGTATTTGCTCTTGGCATATTCGGACATGGTACTATGAAAATCCAGATGATCCCGACTGAGATTAGTGAACATCGAGATATAGAAAGGAACGCCATACACACGGTCAAGCGCCAAGCTATGAGAAGAAACCTCCATTACCACATATTCGCATCCTGCGTCCACCATTTCAGTCAAGATCCCTTGTAACTCCATACTATCCGGAGTGGTATGTTCAGTGGTTTTATGGATATCGTTCACGTAGTAACCAAGCGTTCCGATCCAGCCGCACTTCCGATTTAAGTTTCTCAGCGCTTGAAAGATGAGCATGGTCGTAGTGGTCTTGCCGTTTGTTCCGGTCACGCCGATAATCTTTAAGCGGGAAGTGGGAGTACCATGATACAGAGCCGCGACAAGTGCTGCCGCTTTGCGAGTGTTGGTCACTTGAATGGCTGGAAAATTAGCATTCAGGGGCGTTTGTTGGATTATCAGTGAAACCTTTGTTCTTTGCACCGCCGGGATCACACTATGTCCATCGAAGCGGTGTCCCTTGATACAGATGAAGATATCGCCATCGCTTAGATGCCGGTTATCGGTCTGAGGTCTGCCTTTGACCTCCATGGTCAAATCATAGATGTTGGTGTCGACGAACAATTCGTCCTTTTGCAATACCTTGACTATTTCTTTTACGTTCATAAACTTGCCTCGACTTGACATTTTGCTCCGGGAAGTATACGCGAACCGGGCAGTATTGATTGATTACGCACTTTTCCTGTGCCGCTGATATTCAGCGTTATCTGATGGGTTGTTGCTACCTGCATAGCCTTTCTGAGGGTGAGGCCCCTCAAATCAGGCATCAACCCTTGATTTATCTGAGGTAGGGTCTGATCCACGCTTTTACCGATCTTGAGTGTAATATGGTGATTTCGGTCGATCCTAACATAGGGCTTGGGAAATTGATCCACGATCACCGAAGCGCTGTCTGGACCTACGACTCGATATAGGAAACCATACTGATTGAGAATGGATTCCGCCCGGAAAAGGGGTTTGCCTCGCAGATCAGGCATGGTCAGTGATGTTTGCATCAATCTTTGATTGAAGGGCAGAATACTGCAGTCCGGCATAAAGAGTATATTTTCCATTATGTTCTTGAATGTGGGAGCCGAACTCATGCTACCATAGTGATAATGTCCCTTGGGCTCATCGTAGACTACACTGATCACCAGTTCCGGCTTTTCCACCGGGAAAAATCCGGTAAAGACGGCAGTGTATTTATCCGGTGAATAACCAGGGGCATTTTCTGCTTTCTTTTGTGCTGTTCCGGTTTTTCCACCCACACTGATATAACCGACCTTGGCATTTCTGCCTGTGCCATGATCCACTGCTGCCTGCAGATAGACCTTAATGGTATCGATGGTGGATGGGTTGGAGACGGTTCTTAGGATTGTTGGTTCAAATTGTTCAATGATGCTACCTTTGTCATCACGAAAGGAATCGACTACAAATGGCTTCATAAGTTTACCGCCGTTGGCGATCGCACTGAATGCTACCGCCAGTTGGAGAGTTGTGACCGATATCTCTTGTCCGAATGATAAAGAGTGTATGGAAAAGGAATCCCAGTTCTCCAGTTTTCTGAATATCCCGCTGGATTCGCCATGTAGGTTTACTCCGGTTTTCTGACCGAATCCGAATGAAATGTAGTTGTCAAAGAACTTTGTCTTGCCGATCCGGTCAGCGATCCGTGCCACTCCTACGTTGCTGGACTTGATGATTATATCCCTGCGGTTCAGAGCATCAGCCCGATGCACGTCAGAGATGCGTCGTGAACCGATCTGATATACTCCGCAAGGGATCTTTTCGGTAGGATTGACGAGGTTCTTTTCGAGGGCGGGCAGGATGGAGATCGGTTTCATCACCGAACCGGGCTCAAACATAAAACTTACCGGAAGATTGGGGCTAGTGCGAACCAAACTCGGATCGGTGGTCGCATCATCTTTGGATATGCCAGCCATGGCAAGAATTCTACCAGTATTGGGATCCATGACCACCGCAGAAGCATTGCTTGCGCCATATTCATCCAAACCCTTGAGTAAGGCATTTTCCACAATCTCCTGGATGTCGCTATCGATCGTGAGCCAGATATCGTGACCGTTCTGAGCTGGTTTTTGTCGGAGATTGGGATAGGGAACCCGTTCCTTAAAAGCGTCGTAAACCACTTCCCGCCAACCATATTCGCCCGATAGCACTTTGTCATAAGTGGCCTCTATACCGCAGATCCCTCCTAATTTGTATAGGTTTTGCCTTTTGCTGCTATCGTCAATTCCATCACATTGCTCCCGAACCGATCCCAGCAACCGGGCTGCTAAGAGTTTTTTGGAATATATCCTGCGCATCGAACTGAAAGCATAGATCAAGCCCGGAATCTCCCCTTCCTCAAAAGCCCTGATCAGATCGACCAATTCCATCTCTTTGATCCGGTTTGAGATCTGGATGGAATTAAGCCGGTCGTTGATTTTCAGGCGTGCCATTACGGCTTCTGGAGTAAGGGAGCTATGCTGGGCAATGATATCTGAGATTTCCCGGTATGCCTGATTAAGCGCAATTTTCCTGTGTTTCGCCCAGCGGTCGATGGAATAGCGGTCGATATCGATCTGATAATAACTGATCGAACTTACCAGGGTATTGCCTTTGATATCATAAATCGCTCCGCGGGTGGGGATCAGGATCTCCTTGCCCGGAGTATAACGGGTCCGCGTTATCTCTGACAGATTTAATGGGTCAAGTAATTGAATGCTCAAAAGATACGCCGCCCATATGAGAGCGATGGATATAAATACCACCGTCAAAGATAAATAGCGGGGATTGAGATCATTCATGGATCAAGGTCACTGTCTTGGCTTCTGCCTTGGTGGCGATGAGATCTATTATACAATAGGTGTCGTCACTCTTATCGGACGATGGCTCATGAACATAAATGATGCTTCCCCTGGGTTTGTTACTGTCAAATTGGCTCATTTCAAAGCTGACCAAACTGGCGATACTTCTGCCTGACCGGAGTTCGTCATGCTCCAGAGTGAGCTCCGTAAAGATGTTTCTTTCAGCGTTCAGTGTCTTTTCCGCTTTGCTTAAACGCCTTGTGTAGTTGGTGATCTTGTTGTTGTTGTAAAAGTAAAAAAAGACAGCAGCGATAACCACTGCAATCAGGAAAAGCAATTTGCCTCTCATGATTCCCCCATGACTCTTTCTGCGGCCCTCAGTTTGGCGCTACGAGCTCGGCTGTTGTGTTTAACTTCAGCTTCATCTGCCTCGATCGGACGCAGAGTCAAAATCTTGATCTTTGTCTTGTTGGCGCAGATGCATTTGGGACTTTTAGGTGGGCAATGGCAGGTGCCAGACGTATTTCTAAATTCTTGTTTGACCATACGGTCTTCCAAACTATGATAGGATATCACTACGATCCTGCCACCCGGATTAAGGATATTGATCGCATCGCGCAGAGCGGTCTGAAGCGCATCCAATTCTCCATTCAAATGGATGCGGATACTTTGGAAAATCCGGGCTTTGCATTTGGTGACTTCTTTGGGATTGCCTCTGACGGTTTTTTCTATGATCGCTGCCAATTGGAGTGTCGTATTGATGTCATTACTTATCCGTTCCTGTATAATGGCGCGGGCTATCTGATGTGAATTCCTTTCCTCCCCATATTGGCGGAAGATCAGATCCAATTGACGTTCATTCGATTCATTGACCACATTCCAGGCGTTGTATGCCAGACGGGTGTCCATTCTCATATCCAGAGGGGCATCGCTTTCAAAACTGAAACCCCGGCTGACATCGTCGATCTGATGCGATGAGATACCCAGGTCAAAAAGGACGCCATCGACGGTCTTGATCTTCTGTAAAGCCAGAATGGAGCGCATCTTCATAAAATTATCATGGATCAGTGTGATTCTGTCCCGCCATCGTTTCAAAACCACGGATGTTTCTCCCAACGCTTCCTGGTCACGATCAAATCCATAAAGCCGGATGGTAGGGCACTCACTCAAAATCCCTTTGCTGTGACCTCCCCCTCCCAAAGTGGCGTCAACATAGATTCCCCCTGGTCTGATATGCAAAAGATCAAGCGTTTGACGCAACATCACCGGTTCGTGGAATATGCTCATAACTGATAATCTTCAGAACTAAAGTGTTCCCTGTGATACTCTAGTTTTTGCCTGCGGATCTGCTTGTAAACCTCCGGATTCCGAAGCGAAATATAATGACCTTCGCCCTTGATCATGACGCTGTCGGTGATACCCGCTTCGCTGAGCAGTTGTTCACTGATCCTCAATCTGCCCGGGCCTTCCAATTCCTGCTCGGTCATTGCAAATTCTCTCAAATGTGTCATCAGACACCGGCTATGCTCGTCACCTGTTTTAAGACGCTCCAGGGTGATATTCCAACAATCAAGCGGATATATGGCTATCGTACCATTCGGACCAACAGTCACGACCACCCGGCGCATTGCCTCTTCCGAGAATTTCTTCTTGAATCCTGCCGGGATTATCACCCGCTGGTTGTGAACCGAATTTTCATAGGTTCCTAAAAACTCACCGGACATAATTGATGACCTTCTTCCTTGCTCTTCCTGAAAAAACCTAATCATTTTCAATGCCATCAAGGGCTTCGGCCCAGTCATTCGTGACATTTTTTGCATTTCTATGACTTATTTTGAACTTCTGGGAGCGACATAGACATCGGTCTTTATTTTGTCAAGCCTAAAGTTTAAAAATTCTGCAATAATCGGCTGCAGATGGAATAAGGTGTTGCTAATCAGTAATATACGGATCTCACATTTTTTATGAGTTTTGATTCTTGGGATTGGAAGCAGATCACTCAATCGGGGCGATCATCATGGACGGGCGTAAGCAACCAATGGTATGGATAAGACCGGTCTCTCTTAACCTCAATGCGGCTATTGAACAATTAATAATCGGCAGTACCATGACGGATCGGATATATTTTTAGCAGTTTACATGAAATTGTGGTCATTACCGATGATACTGCGATATGATAAAAAGGACACCAAGATTGGCAAAATCCCATCCCTGTCCATGAATCTGCAGCTTTTTGCCATATCCTTGTCTATATTATGGATATAATTATGGCGATAATACCCCTACACCTCTGTATAACCGGTCTTCCTTAGAATATAATACGACCTGCTGATCTGCTCATATCGCACATTGATATTTCGATCAATCCGCCACTATGATAGGGTTTAACCTGCGTCACGATCGCCGATAAGAATGTGGATTATCGTTAGAGATCACTGAACATCCTGTGTTCACCAGATATGGAGGTCCTGAGAAAGCAGTATCACAAGTTTTCCAGCACTATCAGATGTTAGGAGGTGGTTTCAGCCACCGTTTCAAGTCGTGAGAGTACATCCAACTTTATTGGGTTATTGGACATTGTGAGGACTTCAGTCCGAACATGAGATATACCTCAGGCACACTACCAGAAGGATTTCTGCCCAGCGGGAGGAGATTTCTCCCGGACAAAAGTCCTGAAAAAAGCCGGATGCCCTTGGGAACTGATCCTTGGTGGCATTCCGAACGGAGACCGAAGTCACCGCCCAACATCTGATGGTGCCGAAATGACGACAAGTTCTTTCTGAAGATAGTTTATAGTCGTAATAACGACTCCCAGTTTATTCACCGGGCTTAGTCAATCATTTCAGTTCTGATTAAATTGCGCTATGATGCGACAGTTTGCAGTTTTCGCTGCACTATTTGCAGTTTTCGTTGTCAAGTTGCACCGGCATTATTGGTTCCGTCGGTAGTGCTGACTCATTTTCCTTGACAAATATCCTTGTTTACAAGCGCGGTCCCCGAAACGGATTAGATTAGTATCCTGCGGGAGGAATAATGAATAAGATTTTTATGTCGATCCTGGCCATGACAATGCTCTGGTCAATCATATCCGCTGCGACGATGAAGGTAGCAGTACTACCATTGAAACGGCTTGACCGCAGCAGCGAATACATCCGTAAGATGCTGACCGCCCGAGACTTGCAGCACACATTCAGTAAAGCGAAAAACTATGAACTCAAAGACATGCGAGAAACGGAACGTTACTACATAAGCGCCAATATGGGCGATGTGGAAGCCCTGCGCAAGGAAGACCTGGCAAGGATCGCCAAAGGTCTCGCAGTGGAGTTTGTCATCGTCGGCACCATCAGTGCCCGAGGCAATGAATTTACCGTCGCAATGCGCCTATATAGCACCAGAACCAATGAACTGAGAAGTATCTCCTTCAATGTGGGCAAACAGCGCAATCCCCGCTGGGCAACGCTGGAAAACGTGTTTTTAAAAAACCTCGATGAATTTATCAGCAGCGAGATCGATAAGTTATACAATATCGCCATGAACAATTACGCTTCCGGCGATTTCAAGACCGCAGAACAGGGTTTCCTTTCAGTTATCGAACTCGATACCGACCGGAAGGAGGCCTACTTCTATCTCGCTGATATCAATCACAAAACCCAGAAATATGCCGAAGCAAAGAGATTCATCGATCGCGCTATGGCTTACGAGCCAGATAACGTCCGTTCGCTGGAACTTTTAATCAAGGTCTATGAAAGCATTAACGATTGGACAAACCAGATCAAAACCATGGAAAAAGTTGCTCAACTGACCCAGGATGCCGAATTGTATCTCCTAATTGGCAACAACTATGCCCAAAACAACCAGATCGATCTCGCCATTGCCGCCCTGAGAAAAGCCATTCAGGTGGATCCCCAATTTACCGCCGCCATGTATCGTCTGGCATTCCTGTTCTATGATCAGGAACGCTTTGGTGAGGCGATCGAATATCTCGAATTTGCCTACTCGCAGTTCCCCGAAAATGACATCATTGCCCGCCGCCTTGCTATCAGTTATCAAAGAACTGGTAGGATCAATGAAGCCATCACCAAATATGAACAGGTGATCCAAAACAATCGCGAAAATGTGCAGGCATATCTCAATATCGTCAGTTTATATCGTATGCTCGCCGGGGACGCTCCCGATGCCGCCAGCGCCAATCAATTCTACGATAGAGCCATCGAATCAATGAATGCCCTGAAAAGGATCGCCCCCGATAATGCGCTTTCCTATCTCAATCTCGCCAGCATCTATCTGGCACAAAACAAACTTGCCGATGCCGAGACCAATGCTAATCAGGCTATCACCAAAGACAGTTCTCTCTACCAATCCTATGTCATCCTCGGAACGATCAATCAGACCCGGGGCACCGAACATTACAACCGCTTCGTTGATCTGGAAAAGCGCGCCGCCGATGCCGTCGGACGCCAGGCAACTACTCTGAGACAACAACGAGATACCGCCAAAAAACAGGCCCATACACTCTTCAGAAGAGCAGAAGAATTTTTGAGAGATGCCCGCAGCCGCACCACCGAGCCTGAAGTATTGACCGATATCAACCGCCGCTTGGCAACTGTCACCCAGTTGGTCGGCCAAACCAATTGATCATATAGAACATAATCCCCAGTAGGTTCATCCCCACTCCCAAGGAAGATCCCTTTCTTGGGGGGTTCTTTTCTAATGAAAAAAGACCGTTGAATAATTCAAAAGAGCGTTGTACATACCGGAATCACCGAATCTAGAGACCGGGAAAAAACAATATTGTCTCTCATTCCACTGCAGTTGTGATAACTAAGAAGACCATTGAATAATGAGGGGCATTGGTTTTACGGCCATGAACTAACCAATAAACTAACTAATTGTCAGGCGAGATCTGATGGCCTGGAAATCTTATTCTATCCGTCTGACCGTGCTGGAAAACTGATTAAATTTCTTTTTCACGCTCTCAATCTCAGTTGATCCCAGTATGTGCAATGGTCTCTAAGGATTATGCCTGTCCGCTAGTTTGGATACTCGTTGAGTCTACCCCTCTGAGTTATCCAACGGTCTCAAAAAGGTTTAGATTCAAGCGGAACAGTGCTTTTTCCGGAGTTCTCCATGCTTGATAACCTTAGTATAACCTTACGGTAGTAAGGTTATACTAAGGTTATACTAAGGTTATCAAGTAAGGAGGATAGTTTTTAGGTCAATTCTCTGACTATCTCAGCGGCCTTTTCAGCTATCAAGCAAGGAGGAAGTAATAAACGCGCAAGAAAGTGGGCGTCACCGGAGAAGAGAGGGAATCGATAATTCATCGAATGGAATAGGTTTGCGATTGGACTTGACACGATATGGCACTTCCCCAAAAGTGCCCGCAATCATAATTCAATGCTTTGTGCGTGTTTATCGTGGCAAAGAATGAGTTACAATGACTTGGAAAAAGATGGAACCGATGGATATCAGCAAAACTTTCGATCCCACGCAGATTGAGAAGAAGTGGTATGCCTACTGGATGGAGCGCCATTACTTCGTCCCTGCGGAGGAAACGGACATCAAGCCGTTCACCATCCTGATCCCACCCCCGAACGTAACCGGTATCCTGCATATGGGACACGTGCTCAACAACACTCTTCAAGATGTCATTGTCCGTTATTACCGTATGTTGGGCAAGCCAACGCTCTGGCTTCCAGGCGTGGATCATGCCGGCATTGCCACCCAGAACATGGTGGAAAAGCAACTGGCGGATCAGGGATTGGATCGCCATATCCTCGGCAGGGACAAACTGGTGGAACTCATCTGGCAGTGGAAACATGAGAAAGGCGACCGCATCATCGAACAACTCAAGCAATTGGGCTGTTCCTGTGATTGGAGCCGACAACGCTTCACGATGGACGAAATGCTGTCCCGTGCCGTCAAAGAGGTCTTTGTCTCGTTGTATGAAGAGGGACTGATCTACAAAGGCAAGTACATAATAAACTGGTGTCCGCGTTGCGTTACGGCGCTGGCCAACGACGAGGTGGAACACGATGATGAGGATGGCAAACTCTGGCACATCCGCTATCCCGAGGTGGATGGCGAGGGCCATGTGGTCGTTGCTACGACACGTCCGGAGACAGTGCTGGGCGATACTGCCGTGGCGGTCAATCCCCGTGATGAACGATATCGACATTTGATCGGCAAAGACTTGCATCTGCCCCTGACGGGTAGGCGGATTCCGGTGGTCAGTGACGACTATGTGGATATGGGATTTGGCACCGGATGCGTGAAGGTAACTCCGGCACATGATCCCAACGACTTTGAGATAGGTCGGCGTCATGATTTACCACAACTCTTGGTGATGGACGAGCATGGCATCATGAATGCCACCGCTGGTCATGAGTTTGAGGGGATGGAACGATATGCTTGTCGGCGGAAGGTTGTGGAGATGCTCGCGGCACAGGATTTACTGGAAAAGGTCGAGACACATAAACATTCTGTGGGACATTGCTACCGCTGCGACACAGTGATCGAGCCCTACCTCTCGGATCAGTGGTTTGTGGCAATGAAGCCGCTGGGAGAGCGTGCCATTGAGGTGGTGGAAAGCGGCGAAGTCAAGTTCTATCCGGAACGTTGGACAAAAGTCTATATGCACTGGATGCACAATATCCGCGATTGGTGTATTTCGCGTCAGATCTGGTGGGGACACCGTATCCCAGCATATTATTGCCTGGCTTGTGATCATATGATCGTCGCGAAGAAAATGCCACACACCTGCCCGCGGTGCCAAGGTAGCAGTTTTCGGCAGGATGAGGACGTTCTCGATACCTGGTTCTCCTCCTGGCTCTGGCCTTTTTCCACAATGGGCTGGCCTGATGAGACGGAGGATCTGAAGCGGTTTTTGCCTACGGATGTGTTGATCACGGCGCCGGAGATCATCTATCTCTGGGTTGCGCGGATGATCATGTCCACTCTGAAGTTCAGGGGAGTGATACCTTTTCATACGGTATTGTTGCACGGAACGGTGAGAGATGAAATCGGCCGGAAAATGAGCAAATCCCTCGGTAACTCTCCTGATCCCATCGATATCATCGAATCAGTCGGTGCCGACGCACTGCGCTTTTCCATGGTGTTCAGCACTCCCAAGGGTGCTGATGTCTTTTACAGCGATGCCATGCTCGAGACGGGACGCAATTTTGCCAATAAGATCTGGAATGCCTATCGGTTTATCATGATGAATGCGGAACAGGTGGCGGGTCTGCCGGCAAAGGATAAACTCGTTATGGAACTGGCTGACCGCTGGATCTATTCCCGCTTGCAGCAGGTGATCAGCGAAAGCCGTGAACATTATGAAGCGCTGCGGCTGAATGATGCCGGGCAGTGTCTGTTCCAGTTCATCTGGGATGAATTCTGCTCCTGGTATATCGAACTGGCCAAAGACCGCTTGTATCAAAGCGATGACGCAGGCAAACGACTCACGGTCAAATATATCCTGTTGGACGTGATGCAGACAGCGATGCGGCTCTTGCATCCGATCATGCCATTTATCACGGAAGAGATCTGGCAATCAGTCAAGATGCTGTTCCCCATGCCGGAGGAGTCCTTGATCATTGCGGCATACCCTGAGGCGGATAGCTCTCTGATCGATCTAGCCATTGCCGATGAGATGGCTCTGGTGCAGGAATCCATCACCGCCATCCGAAACCTCCGTAAGCAGGTCAATCTTTCTCCCGCCTCTGAAATAGAGATCACCATTAAGGTCAGCGATGATCGCCAGAATCGGCTCTTTCAGCAGTACCATGCTTACCTGAATAAACTGGCACGGGTGAATCAGGCATACGTGGGAACGACCCTATCCAAGCCACCGCAATCGATCGGTGCTGTGGTGCGTAACGTGGAGTTCTATATGCATCTCTCAGGTCTGGTGGATATTGTAGCGGAAAAAGAACGCTTGGGTAAACAGATGGAGAAACTGACAAAGGAATTGACAGCAATCCAGAACAAACTTGCAAATGATAACTTTGTCCAGCATGCCAAAGCGGAAGTCGTGGACAAAGAACGTGCCAAACTGGCAGAAGTAAACACAAAGGCGAATCTTTTGCGTCAGCAAATGGAGAACCTGGGCTGAATCCATCCAGTAATTCATTATCCAGCAGCATTATTGGGAAAATGCTTGACAGAAAAAGCCCGACTTATGGTTGAGGCAACTGAGCGTGGGGCTATAGCTCAGATGGGAGAGCGATTGGTTCGCAATCAATAGGTCAGGGGTTCGATCCCCCTTAGCTCCACCAAGGGTTAGATAGCAAACCGCCGATCCGGAGATATCCGTATCGGCGGTTTTTTTTGTATAACTGGTGGGCCCAGAGGGAATCGAACCCCCCACCATCCGGTTATGAGCCGGAAGCTCTACCAACTGAGCTATAGGCCCTGGTGTTCATTATATGTATGCTGAAAGGTCCCTTCTTTCAGTACTTGGGTTTTTGTCAAGGAAATCGCTTGACCGAACGACCTGATCAGATGTTCAACCTCAAGGAATTGACCAGTTTGTCCAGCATCTCTGGTTTCTCGCGGACGTCGGAACTGACGAGGAATTCGATCCGTTGTTGGAAACGGTCTCTGAGCACATTGTAGTACGCTTCGGGGTTGTTCCGTAAGTGAGGATCATAGCGGTCATAGTAGCCGGGGAGGATCTTGTCGATCGATTCCTTGGTTGGGATCATCGCTCTGGGCAGAACATCCCAAGGTTCCCACTCGAGTTGGTCTGTGAGGATGGCGGTTTGTAAAGTCAGAGAGGTCTGCAAGGGGATCGCTTCGACCACGGAATCGCTATCTTTCCAATATCCGCGAGAATTGAAGCAGTAAAACTCCGTTCCAAATTCGGCTATCTGCAAGAATGCTTCGACATCGTGATATAACTCATAGACGCGGAAGGGATTGGCAAAGGGCTCGAAAACCAGTTTGTTGAGTTCATCCTCGGTCACGTTTTCCGCTTTGTTGCGCTGGGTCATCAGGGCTGCCCCCATGGCGATGGCAAGATCATCGTCCGTGAGCTTGAGGATCGGCGGCAGGACGCTGTCTTTCATCAGCCAGACGAGTGCTTTGGGGAAGGAACAGCGGTTTACCCATTTGCCCAGCAGGTCGCGGGCAAGCAGCGCTCTGCCGTTGGAATTGCGAATGTCCAGACCGATCGGTAGTTTCTTGCCATCAACATCGATGATCAAGTGATTCATCAGAGAAAGGGCATATTCCCAGTCTGGATGATCCGGGGGACGACCATCGGTCTTGTCAAAAAGGGTTGGTTCCCAGACGCGGCAGAGTTTACTATCCAGATCGATCTGGAAGGCATCGTCATGCAACACCACCTTACCGAAACCTATAGGTAGAGTACCACCATTGTCATAGCTGTTCGTATGAGAGGATTTACCCGTGCCAGAGAGGCCATAGAAAGCGATGGAACGCTTTCCAAGAGCGTGATAAGCAGGATCGTCACAGGTGCTGAAGTCGATCTCCTTGATACCTCCGTGACAGGCCGCCATCCCGATGCGTATGCCGGAAGTCCAGGCAAGAGTGAGAGTGCCTTTCTTACGTTCGCCAAAGTAGCGCATACCGAGGTTCACAATGACGTTGTGTTTCTCATCCACCAAGGCAAGTTGGGGAGCGCCGACGTTGTTGTAGAAAGGATCGTCGCAAGACCATTCGTTGAAAGCGATCAGAATGATATCCTGGATGGGCAGCGAGGGGCTCTGCTCGTATTCGTCTTTGACTAGTTCAAATGGCATAAAGTTCAATAGCCAGTTGTACAGGTTGACGACATCGGACTCGGTAGTGACAAAGGTCGCTTTGATCATCAGGTCTTTATCCATCCCGAGCACTGCTTCGGCTTTGATCAGCGGATAGTGTTGCATCTGATAGACGGCTTCGCGGAAATCGCCTTCCAGTTGGGTCTTTTGGGAAGCGTTCAGACGGTGATAGAAACGACGAGCTTTGGCGGTTCTGCCGACGATATTGCCGTGGCAGTCATTGAGTACTTTGGCGCCTTCTGGCAAGCCATAATCCTTTGCCACAACAGGATACACGGGCAAATCGGTCATCGAAACGCCGGGTTGCATTAGTGACATTTCATACGCTTCAGCAATTGTAATCTTGCGAACTTTGTGGTCGTTCAGCACTGTTTCGGCGATGGCACGTATCGGAGACATCTCTTTGAGATTCTGATAGTATCGTGCACTGCTTTTACTTGACATTGATCCTCCAGGTTATTTATATTACGTTTAATTCTCTGCCAATAATGTAGAACTTCTCGAGAGCAAAATCGAGTTGTTGTCGGGTATGGGTCGCCATAAACGAACACCGGATGAGACATGAATTTGGCGGAACGGCAGGAGGGATCACAGGATTGATGAATACTCCCTCTTCATCCAGACGTTTCCACATCTTGAAAGCGATCATCATATGCCCGACATGAAGAGGAATGACAGGCGTGCAGGAGGTGCCGGTGTCATATCCCATCTTCTGAAATTCATCAAGCATGTAATGAGTATTGTTCCAAAGTTGCTCTATCCTCTCCGGTTCTTCTTCCATAATTTTGAGTGCTTCCAAGACCGATGCCGTGGAAGCAGGTGGGAGGGAGGCAGAAAAGATCAAAGCCCGGGATTTGTGTTTCAAGTAATGGATCAAGTCATCATCAGCAGCGATGAATCCACCGACTGAGGCGAGGGACTTACTGAAGGTTCCCATGATAAAATCGGTCTGATCGGTTAACCCGAAGTGTTCAGCCGCTCCAGCTCCGCTCTTTCCCAAGACGCCAAGAGAATGGGCTTCATCCACCATCACGTTGGCACCGTACTTCTCAGCCAGAGCCACAATCTCCGGAAGGTTTGCAATATCGCCTTCCATCGAAAACACGCCATCCACCACTATCAGGGAATTCTTGCCTTCGTGCTTTTGTAACACACGTTCCAAACTCTTCATATCATTATGGTTAAAGCGCAGCATCGTTCCCATCGACTGCATGCAGGCATCAATGATGGAGGCATGGTCGAGTTTGTCTGTGATGATGTATTCATTCTTTTGGACAATGGTCGCAATGCAACCCAGATTTGCCTGGTATCCAGTGGGATAAGCAAGTGCAGCATCTTTGCCGACCAATCTGGCAAGGGCTGCTTCGAGTTCAATATGGATATCCAGGGTCCCGTTTAAGAAACGTGAACCAGCACAACCGCTACCATACTTGCGAATGGCATTGATGGATGCTTCCTTGACCCGGGGATGAGTAGTCAAACCCAGATAACTATTAGAACCCATCATCAGCATCCTTTTCCCGTTGCAGATGACCTCGGTATCCTGTTCCGAACTGATCTCACGAAAATAGGGGTAATATCCGCTGGCAATGGCTCTGCGGGCATCTTGGAAGTTGTAACATTTATCGAGTAATCCCACTTTCTTTCCTCATTCTTCTTTATATGATTTTAAATTGCTTCAGATTTGAATACAATACGCTTACGACACTATAGACAAGATGCACCACCGGAACAGAGATCAGCATCCCCAATATCCCGGCATACAATCCACCAGCCAGCACAGTCAGAAAAACCAGCAATGGATGCATATCCATCGCCTTACCAATAACCACGGGATAGAGATAGTTGTTATCTATCGCTTGGACGGAATACATTGCTATGGCAGCATAAAGAATATAGATATAGTCCATACCGGATATAAGTATGGAGAGAATGGCTATAGCGAGTCCCAGCATCGGTCCGAAATAAGGAATAACGTTGGCTACACCAGCTGTCATCCCGATCAAGACGGCATAATTAACCCCGACTACGGATAGGGCAATTGAGCATAAAACGCCGACCGATATGGCTTCATAGATCAATGCTCGGATGTATCTGCCGGCGGTTACGTCAATTTTATTGATTATTATAATCATTATCTCAAAATAGCGATTGGGGATGACTGCAAGCAATCCCCGTTTCAGCCGCTGTCCGTCCTTCAACAAAAAGAAACTGATCACCGGCACGATGACTATGAAGGAGATTGCACCCAAAATCGTCTGGTAATTATTGACGATCAGTTGCGGCAAATGACCTAAAAAAATCTTGGCACTCTCTATGAATTCATCAAAGCTTCTCACCAGATTAACGCCTGGGATACTGTTGTCCACACTTTGTAAAAACCGAATCACACCGTTGATCAACGGCAATTCACTCAGAGATCGCTCACCCCCGGTATCTTGTTCGACCAGTTCAAAGAGTTGTCTTCCCTGTTCGCTCAAAGTCGGGATAAGCTGATACATCGACCAGATCAGGATCATTAAAATCGAGGTATAAGTGATCAAAATGGAAAGCCACCGCGGGACATGATGCCGCTCCCAGAACGTGACCAAAGGATCCAAAAGATATGCCACGATCAATGAGATCACCAGATAACTCAGGATAAAGCGATAGAACATGACCGCAGCCAGAACTACGGCAATGATCAAGAGATACATCAGGATTTTAGTTAGGTCCATTTTCCGTTTTGAGGGTATCAGCGATTTGAAAGATAAAACCGCTCAATTCACTGCATGTATTGTTCAATATCTTAACGCCCGTAGTTAATCTGCCGTTGATGAAGTCCTGCAGATCAGTGCGCGAAATGGCTAATAGGACTGATTCTTCGGTCGCTTTGGCACTGCTGGAGCGGATCTTCTCGTGAAACATGTCGATCAGACCAATGTACTCACCCTCATTCAATATGCGAGATCCGCCCAATTGCGGGACACCAGATACTTCCAACTTTCCGGACTCGATAAAGTAAACTACTTCAAGGGGAAAACCTTGTTCAAACACCACATCACCAGCATGAAATTCCCGGCGGTGAAACATCTGATAGATCAGATTCAATTCAAAGTGGGACAATCCTCTGAATACAGGATACCGCTTGAGACACAGATAGTCCTGTTTTCCCTTGAACCATTTCATTATGAGATTGATCAGTGATTTCATACTCTTTTTGATCCTCATTCATCCGTAACCAGCGGAACAAAAGCACAACCGCCATGCGTCGTGGTCATGATTTCTCCGTCCTTGCGCACAATCTTGGTCAGGATTTGATAGGCACCATATCCTGCGGGAACCACCATGATCCCTCCCTCCGCCAATTGATCGACCAATTTTGCAGGGATATCGGCCGCCGCAGCCGTTACGATGATCTTATCAAATTTCTTGTAGGGCGGGTATGCCTTCTGCCAACCTTTCGCTCCATCACCGATGCGAAAGTAGATATTATTATACCCCTGTGATTTGAGTATTTTCTGCGCGTGCAAACTCAATGGCTCCAACCGTTCTATGCTGCATACCTCTTTGACAATCTCAGCCAGAAGGGCTGCCTGGTATCCAGAACCGGTACCGACCTCCAGAACTATGTCCTCCGGTTTAGGATCCAGATGATCCATCATTATGGCGATCATCAGGGGCTGAGATATGGTTTGACTGAGATGAATCGGCAGGGGTTGATTACGATAGGCGTATTCGCGGTATTGGGGCAACACATACAATTCGCGAGGGACACTGGAAAAAGCCGCCAGCACGGATTCGTTGGCAATACCCGCCATTCTCAATTCGTTTACCATCAGTCGCCTTTGATCTTCGTAGCGCATTTACCCGCTCTCTCTATCAACTAATAGCAGGTTGTTTTCTTCCAACCACTCCAAAAGCAAGGGGAAGGACTCTCCCCGGGTCATATCAAAACCCAGCGGAGTGAGCGAAACAAAACCCTCATTAACCGCTTCTGCATCAGTCCCTTTGTGCATATCCCATATCGGTTGGTCTCCACCGATCTGATAGTTAAAACCGTGGGCATCTTCATTGAGGATCTTGATAAAATTGTAGTATTTCCGATGTCCCACACTGGTAAGGCGGACACCCTTTACCTGATCAAACGCAATATTCGGGACATTGATGTTTAGGATCTGCCGTGGCTGGATCAATCCGGCGATCCCTTTATCGATCAGATCAGTAAGCCATCTGGCAGCGGTCTCAAAAATATGATCGCGATAAGAATTCAGCGATACCGCTATCCCCTTGTAACCGAAGAAGGATGCCTCCACCACAGCAGCAACGGTTCCACTATATATGATATCCTCACCCATATTCTGACCGGCATTGATCCCCGAGATCACCAGATCAATATGCGTTTTGATCAGTTTCTGCAGCGCGATGATCACGCAATCCGCTGGTGTCCCGCTTACGGCAAATTCATTTTCCGATAACCGGTCAACTCTGATCGGCCTTCTCAGACTAAGGGAGTGGGATGACGCACTGCGTTCCCTATCTGGCGCGATGATGATCAACTGGTGACCGGCGGACCGGAGATATTCGCTGAGACAGCAAAGTCCTGGTGCCTGGATTCCATCATCATTGGTGAGAAATATGTTCAAGTTTCGCTCCCGTTCTCAGCATTAAGGGTTTAATAGGTGACATATCGAAGTATGGCTATGAAAGCCACCACTCCTACTGTCAGCAAAATCAGCTCGGCATTACGGTGGAAAAACCTCTTGATTTGTGATCTTCGGCGGCGGCGCAATCCACGATATTCTTTATTGAATATGGAGTTGATAATGCTTTTTTTCTTGTGTTTGATCTGGTTATAAGTATACTGCCCCTCCGTCAGCCAGCGAATGGAACCATCCTCTGTCTGATAAGGTCTATATCCCATACTCAATAAACTATTTATATGCTGTTCATTGGCGCTCGTGAGCGTTTTGGGATCGACCGGAATCAGTTTGGCACTACCCTTTCTACGCATAATACATCTTTCATTGCTTTTGGATTTAATCCAATCCTTTTTGTCAAGGATAATGTGATAACCCCAGCAATGGCAGAATTGTATCTACACGCCTAATGCCATGCAATATAGTAATTAAACTGCTGCATGCAGTTGTTGCTCTTCTATGACATATTCACCAATAATAGTCGAATAACTCAGAGAGTTTTTACTTAACTCAATCTTCCTTGCTTGATAACCTTAGTATAACCTTAGTATAACCTTACGACCGTAAGGTTATACTAAGGTTATACAGCAAGGAGAACAACAGCGAAATTGCCAATCCGATTGAATTAAACCTACCTAAGAGGGTATATAGTTCTTAACGGTTGGCTTAACGGCTAAATCTGCACTACCAGTCAGAAAATCCCAGCCTACGCCGAATAAGAGGCCGTATTTTATTATCACGTTCCCGATATTTTGTGATTCCCGAAAATGCAACGCTCTTCATCAGTTCTACATCTTAGTTGGTGTATGCCGATTGCCTGGTGATATGAACATCCAAACCTTGTGTTAATCTTCTACTCAATCAGAACATCATCTATCTCACACCACCCCAAACGGCATCAATTTCTAATCATCGGTAACAAATCGTTTGACAAGACAGGATAATCCAAATTCAATGCAACGTAAACAGAAATGGAGTTCGTTTAATGAAAAATATCCTTGTGATTGGAGCAGCCGGACAGATCGGTTCAGAACTCGTTCCCTTCCTTCGAAGTATCTACGGAGAAAGCCATGTCGTTGCCAGTGATATAGTAGCAAATCAATTGTTATCCGAAAGCGGACCTTACCTCATAGTGGACGCCCTGGATAGGAACGCACTTTATGCAGTGATTCGGCAGTACAACATTGATACCATCTACAACCTGGTCGCCGTCCTCTCAGCAAGGGGCGAGGCAAATCCCATGTGGGCTTGGAATATCAATATGGGGAGTCAGATAAATACTTTGGAAATTGCCAAAGAGATCAAGGGCGCAGTATTCACTCCCAGTTCCATTGGCGCATTCGGACCTACCACGCCGCGGGACTATACTCCACAGGACACGATCATGCGTCCTTCCACGGTCTATGGTATTTGCAAGGTCGCTGCTGAGATACTGAGTGACTATTACTATATCAGATATGGCGTCGATGCCCGAGGACTCAGATATCCCGGGATCATATCATATGTGACCATGCCCGGAGGCGGAACGACCGATTATGCCGTAGAGATCTATTATGAAGCGCTGCGCAATGGGTCATTCGTGTGCAATCTAAGCCCCGGCACCTTCCTGGACATGATGTATATGCCTGATGCGCTCAAAGCCGCCGTTCAGATCATGGAAGCCGATCCCAGCCGCTTGATCCATCGTAATTGCTTCAATGTAACGGCCATGAGTTTTGAACCCGAAATGATCGCTGCTGCGATCAGAAGGCATATACCGCATTTCCGCATTGAGTACGATGTCGATCCCATTAAACAATCCATCGCCAATAGTTGGCCGAACAGAATGGATGATACTGCCGCCCGCGAAGAATGGGATTGGGAACCGGAATATGACTTGGAATCGATGACGGTGGACATGATCGCCAAACTAAAAGCCAAACTGAGCGTTGTAGGATAGCCGGATGATTCGTATTGGAGTAGTCGGAGTAGGTCATCTGGGGCAGCATCATGCCCGCAAATTTCTCAACATCAAGGGATGTAAACTGATCGGCATCTACGATCGGAATCAAGCCCGCGCTCAACAAATATCAGATGAACTCAGCGTAGCCAGTTATCCCTCCTATGACGCACTTTTGTCTGATATTGATGCCATCGATATTGCGGCAACCACCTCTTGGCACTATGAACTGGCAAAAACGGCTCTCTTGGCAGGCAAGCACGTCTTTTTGGAAAAACCGATCACATCAGAACTGGCAGAAGCGGAAGAACTGGTAAATCTCGCAGAACAAAAAAACCTCACTATCCAGGTAGGCCATATTGAACGGTTCAATCCCGTCATCCTGGAAGTGGAAAGCGAGATCAAGGAACCGATGTTTATTGAGTCACACCGGATCTCTTTTTTTCATCACCGTGGGACAGACGTCCCGGTCGTGCTTGATCTGATGATCCATGACATCGATCTTGTCCTGAGTTTTATCAAAAGTCCGATCACTGAGATCCGTGCCAACGGAGTGGGCATTTTCACTTCCAGCATCGACATAGCCAATGCTCGTCTCCAATTTGCCAATGGCGCTATCGCCAATGTCACTTCCAGTCGGGTGGCTTTTAAACAGGAACGCAAATTGAGGATCTTCCAGCGTGATAACTATATCTCACTTGATTTTCAAACCAAACATGCCACATTGATCAAAAAATCCGCCGACATTGGACAACTATTGCCCATGATCATGATGGGCAATCCTGATGTCAAGCCGGAACAACTCGTTGACAGGACTGAATTCGACGTCTCAGATAGCCCCCATGACGCCTTGAGTGTTGAACTCGAATCCTTTGTCCAATGTCTCAATTCCAGCACCCGACCCGTTGTGGATGGCATTGCCGGCATGCGAGCCCTCCAGGTCGCACTCGAAATTGTGCAACGCATTCAGACACAGATAAAAACTCACTTCTAACGGGGAAGTAAATGACAGATATTTTCGTTCAAGATATCCCTTCCCATCTGGGAAGCGAAGTGCGGCTCAAAGGATGGGTTCGCAACATCCGTCATAGCGGCAAATTGCTTTTCATAATCTTCAGGGACGGCAGTGGAGAAGTCCAAACCGTTACTTTTAAACCCGATCTTGGAGAGGAAAATTTCGAAAAAGCCAAACGACTCACTCTCGAATCATCCCTCATCATTACCGGTATCCCCAAAGCGCATGAGAAACGAGCTGGACAATACGAGATCAATATCAGAAGCATCGAAGTAGTCCAATATGCCGAAGAATACCCGATCAGCAAAAAAGAGCACGGACCGGATTTCCTCCTATCCAACCGACATCTCTGGCTTCGATCATCCAAGCAGTGGGCGATCTTGCGTATCCGGCACACGGTCTATTTCGCCATCTGCGAATATCTTAATGGTAACGGTTTTTACCGCTTTGATTCTCCTATTCTCACTCCCAATGCCTGTGAAGGGACTACTACTCTTTTTGAACTCGACTACTTTGATGAAGGCAAGGCATATCTCTCCCAATCCGGACAGTTGTATCTGGAAACCGGTATTATGAGCTTGGGACGTGTCTATGACTTTGGTCCCGTCTTTCGTGCCGAACGCTCCAAGACCCGAAAGCACTTGACCGAATTCTGGATGATGGACGCAGAAGCCGCCTACGTGGACCATGAGGAAAACATGCGGATCCAGGAAGCACTCATCCGCCATGTGATCAGAATCGTTCTGGATAAATGCGCAGGTGAACTCCAGATTCTGAATAGAGATACCGAAAAACTAAAAAAAGCAGATGCCCCATTCAAACGTATGACCCATGCCGAAGCTATCTCCCTATTGCAGGCACAGGGCTCGGAGATAACCGAACACAGCGATCTGGGAGCCCAGGATGAGGTCTTGATCACTCAGGATTCTTACATACCCGTCTTTATTGAACGTTGGCCAAAAGAGATCAAAGGATTCTATATGAAGCGTGACCCGGATAATCCCGATTTGGTTTTGGGCAACGATCTGATTGCCCCGGAAGGATTTGGTGAGATCATTGGTGGTTCTCAACGTGAGGATGATCATGACCTGCTCCTGGAAAGGATGAAAGCTGAGAATATGCCGATTGAGGCATATCAATGGTTTTTGGACTTGCGGAGATTCGGCTCAGTTCCACATAGCGGATTCGGGATCGGCTTGGAACGGCTGATCGCCTGGATGAGCGGTATCCACCATGTCCGCGAAACGATTCCCTTCCCCAGAATGATATACCGGATTTATCCTTGATCTCGCCTATCCCGATCTTATAACAATAAGGGTGAAACCCATCTTCAATGGCAGACAGATCAGCCTCCGCACCGACGAAGACCTGAGGTGAAAATGAATTATCAGAATCTATACTCCCATCGAACTGCATCCATGCGTTCATCACTGATTCGCGAACTGGTCGCATCCACAAAAAACATTCCTGGCCTGATCTCGTTTGCTGGTGGCTTACCGGCTGCTACCACCTTTCCCAAGCAATTGCTTGCTGATCTATATCACAGCGCCGTTCAGGACGAGGGTTACGACGTCCTGCAATATGGTTCCAGCGAGGGAGACGACGTTCTCAAGGATGAACTGCGCAAATGGGATAATTATCTTGATCTTGATAGAGACCATTTCCTGATTACCGCTGGCGCCACCAATGCAATCTACTATTATGCCCGGTCCCTGGTCAATGAAGGTGATGTCGTCCTATGCGAAGCCCCCAGTTTTCTTGGTTCCATCGTTACTTATGGCGCTTTGGGCGCTGAAGTGCGGGGCATCCCGATGGATAACGAAGGAATAGATCTGAATGCCCTGCAAGACACGCTAAAAAAGATCCGCAAAGAAGGGCGAACGAGCAAATTCCTATACAGTATTCCCGATTTCCAGAATCCGTCCGGGATCTCCATGAGTTTTAAGCGCCGGAAAGAACTGTTGGAATTCTGTATGCAGAATAACCTCCCCATCCTCGAAGACAATCCATACAGCCGTCTTCGATATAGTGGTAAACCGATACACACCCTTTTCCGGATAGAGCATGATATGTATCCCGGACAGGAGATCGTTACTGAGGTCGTTTCATTCTCCAAAATCCTGGGGCCAGGAGCCCGCCTTGCCTACGTCAAAGGCGCCAAGGATCTGATCAGCCGGATGTGTGCCTGGCAACAGAAAGTGAATATCTCACCCGATTGTGTTACCCAAAGGGTGGTGGCTCGATTCTTCGAGAAGGGATATATGGATTCGCATATCGCCACTATCCGCAATTATTACAATCCCTACCTGCAGACCATGCTGGAGAGTTTGGATCGATACATGCCCGAAGGCATCCGGTGGACAAAGCCTGATGGAGGCATCTTCATCTGGCTTTGGTTACCTCCGGATATCAGTGGTGATGAACTCTTCTGCGATGCCCGGGACAACAAAGTGAGTTTCATCCCAGGCAGTAAGTTCTATCCCTTGGGAGAAGAGCAATTCAACTGCCTGCGTCTTAATTTCTCCTATCCCTCTACCGATCAGATCAGGGAAGGGATCAAGCGTCTGGCGGATCTGCTCGCTCAACGTATTACTTGACAACAATCCTTTGTCCATTACATTGTCCCGCGGAAGACCTTATATGACCCGATCAATAATCTGCCATGATAGACTGGCTTATCGAGGAGTTAGTAGAATGAAAAGTATATGCATCTTCGCCATTATGATGGTCCTGGCAGCGGCACTGAATGCACAGTTTGATTTGCCCAGACCAGATCTCAATCCTTTTAGTAACAGCAGTTTTAATACACTACTCAACCCCAACCGTCTCAGGATGTCCCACAGCATGGGATTTCAGGCGGGAATGAGCAGCCAGGGCGGAGGTTTTTATCTCTCGCGTTATACGAACCACATCAAATATGAGTTCAATCCCCGCCTTACTTTGGATCTTGACCTCAATTTAGTCAATTATGGTACCGCCAACACTACCAGTTCGATCCAGTTCAATGACGATAACAAATCAAGGATCCTTCCCGGCTTTTCGCTTAACTACAAGCCCACTGATTCCATGTCATTCCAGATACGCTATCGGCAGTATCTGGATCCCTATCATGCGTCAAATCAATCGAATCATCCTTGGTAGTTGTATCTTCCGTTGATTCTGATCCCTTTGATCCTACTTGGCTGCCTGGGCGCCGCTCTGGGCAGTTTTTTCAATGTGCTGATCGAACGGCTTCCCGCCGGGCGCTCAATAGTCAAGCCTCCTTCCCACTGTTCGTCCTGTGGTAAAAACATCCCTGCCTGGCTCAATATCCCGATCCTGAGTTATCTTGCTTTGGGCGGGAAATGCAAATACTGCCAAAGCCCGATCCGCTGGCATCACTTGATAGTGGAGATCCTCACGCCCATTCTGCTGATCCTCGTCTATCTCCGCTTCGGCCTTAATGACGTTCGTTTTTACAAATTTGCCCTTTTAACCTGTTTTTTAATCCCGATCTTCTTCATCGACATGTATCACCATTTGATCCATAATGTCCTTTCCATTCCTTTATTGATCAGCGGTTTTGCCTTTGCCCTGATCACTGGAAGCGGTGTGGGCATCATCAATGCCTTTCTTACTGCTCTCGTGGTCTTTACGCTGATGCTGGGGCTGTTTTATCTCTATCTTAGACTCAAGGGGATAGAGGGCGTGGGTGGTGGAGACCTGTGGCTGATGGCGGCGATAAGCGCATATTTCGGCTTCGTCCATGTTCCATTAATCTTCTTCCTGGCGGCATTACTCGCACTGATATATTACCTCGTAAGAATTCGAAATCCGCAGACCGGCATCGCATTCGGACCATTTATTGCCGTCTCCTCCTATATCTGGATCTTTGTCCAGGATCATGCGCAGGACCTGTTGCTGACGATCTAACGATCTCTCCCTGCCTTATAACCTTAGTATAACCTTACGATCGTAAGGTTATACTAAGGTTATAAGGCAGGGAGAGATCGGGAGAATGCACATACGGTATGAATCTAAACTTTTTTGAGACCGTTAGATAACTCATGGCGGTTGACTCAACAAATATCCAAACTATCTGTCATTCATAATACTAACTGAGCCGGAAGGAGGGACGATATGGTTTTTTCACGTCTTCAATATCAGATGATCCCGATATGTACAACGCTCATAATAGGAGCATTACGGAAAATCACATCGATGACACTGATGTAATTAACTCGCATTCGAGACAGGTTAATCCCGGGATCCTGCCGAGTGCTCGGCTGGATCTCGGGAGAAACATGGCTTCAAATCTGCTGCGGGGTTTTAGCGAAATGGATGGTATGTCCCGGTAGTCTTGCCGATCCGGTAAGAATGACAAACGGGCAGAAGGTCGTTTGATGTGATTTCAGTTGACATCCATCATGCTGCCAGGAACATTGAGACGATGAGCAGTATGAGAACAATGGCGGAAAAACTGGAGAACAGCCCGGCGGCAGCGGATCTGATCGATATTGGTGATACCTTTCCCCTGGGCAGGTTTGACCGGATCGTATCACGCTATGACGCTGTGATCAACTTCAAATGGGGAGACCGGGTGGTTTCGATCGTCGGGACTGATATCTGTGCCGGTGCTTTGCGGATACGCTTGGATCTGGATGACCTGGCGGGCATAAGGGCGATGGAGCACAAGGCGGGTCAAGTGTTGATCAATGACGATACCGTCACCCACTATGGAAGGGAACATATCTATTGCTCGGAGATGGGTCAGTACGCATCCGCGCCTGCGGACGATACCGTTGCTCGTCTCAGCGAAACACTACATAGGAACAGCAGGGGGGATAATCTGTGTTTCCTGATGCATCATAGAACCTCCGGCAATTGTGTCTCCGCCATTGATCAGGTGTTTAAAAACCGGTTTCGCAGGGCTTATGATCGTCTTGTGAGGGGGGAGATCAACGAGGGGATCGGTCTTTTCCGGGGTTGTGGCTATGGTCTTACGCCATCGGGGGATGATTTTATCTGTGGTCTGTTGATGGGTATGTATCTCCTCGACGCAAAGAAAGAATTGTCAAAAATCCGTCATTTGATATACCACATCTCCGTTGGGGCGAATGCACTGACCAATACCATGCAGCACCAGGCATATCATGGATGGTTTGATGCCGATTGGAAAGGCCTAGCGCTGGCTTTACGGGACGGATCACCTTGCATGGAAACAGCGGTTCAGGCGGTGCTTCAGAGCGGAGAAACCTCCGGCGCGGATAAACTGGCGGGATTTGTAACTGCATTTATACAGGACTGGAAAAGGATGTGATATGCACACAGAAAGCGTTATCATAAAGGGTAAGTATCTGGACTCGGTAAAACTGATGCTGATCTCCAAAGAGATGCGATCACAAACCGGTGTGAGTGATGCCGTGGCGATCATGGCAACGCCGGAAAATCTGGCGATCCTGCAAGCGACAGGGATGATGGTGAACGGCATTGATACTGCCGATCCCGCTGATATCTGCATCGGCGTGGTCGCTGAGACAGAGGATATTGCCAGCCAGGTAATCGATCTGGCAAGGGATCGGATAGCAAAAGGATTCGCCTCCGGTGCCGAATCATCGGCGGCGGAGAGCAAGCCCCGCACAATTGATTCAGCGCTCAGGATCATGCCACGGGCCAATCTGACACTGATCTCGGTGGCGGGAAAATACGCTGCGCGGGAAGCAAGAAAGGCATTATCGAGGGGCTTGCACGTGATGTTATTCTCCGATAACGTGAGTATCGAAGCGGAAAGGGAACTAAAGGAATATGCACTCTCCCGGGGGCTGCTGATGATGGGAGCGGATTGTGGAACGGCGATCATCAACGGCATTCCGCTGGCATTTGCCAATCAGGTAAGGTGCGGCAACATCGGTATCGTCTCGGCAGCCGGTACCGGTCTTCAAGAAGTTAGTTGCCTCATCCACAACAAGGGTTGCGGTATCTCCCAGGCATTTGGCACCGGCGGCAGAGACGGCAAAAAACAGATCGGCGGGCTGATGTTGATGGCTTGCCTGCAGTATCTGATCGATGATGCTGACACCAAGGTCATCGTCCTGATCAGCAAAGTGCCGGATCAGGAAGTGATGGATCAGATCTGGTCGATGATCGCCACAACAGCGAAACCGGCGGTGGTAGCTCTGATGGTGCCTTTTGCCCCACCTCCTCTGAAAAACGTCCATCCCGCGCCCAATCTGGCGGCTGCGGCGGTCCTTGCTTGCCGTCTGGCTACTGGCGATCAGACCTTGATAGGAAACGGTAAGGGTCAAAACGGTGATATCTATCCCAACCGTAAACTGATAACATTGCCCCGGGAACCGAAACGGGTTCGTCTTTGTGCTTTATATAGCGGTGGCACTCTATCCTATGAGGCGCAGGTCATTTATCATCAAAAAATGGATCGTTATGCCTATAGCAATGCTCCGCTGGAGCCATCCTACCGGATCGATGGTTTGACCGAGAGCATGGAAGATGTGATCCTTGATCTGGGAGCGGACGAGTTTACCGTGGGCAGGTTGCATCCGATGATCGATTATGCCCTCAGGGTCAAAGTCATTGAGGATTTTAGCAAACGCGAGGATACGGGTGTCATCCTGTTGGACGTGGTTTTGGGATTTGGTTCTCATCCGGCGCCGCAGGAGGAATTGGCTCCGGTCATCAGTAAAGTTATTACAGAGCATGGTGTTGTGGTGATCTGCACGGTGGTCGGGACCGATGAAGATCCGCAGAACCGGTCGCAAGTGATCGCTGCGCTCAAAGCCAGCGGTGCCGTAGTGACCGGATCCAATGCTGAAGCATGCGAGATCGCTATGTCCATTATCCAAACTCTGAGGAGATCTTAATGGAATTGAAGAATAAACCAGTAGGAACGCTTTCCATCAACGCCCTTGATAAAGATATTCAGGTTATCAATATCGGATTGAAGTCCTTTGCCGATACTCTGAGATCGGTAAAGACGCCAGTAGTCGAAGTGGACTGGCAACCGCCGGCGACGACTGATCTCAAAGCACTGGCAGTCCTTGACCGCCATCAGGACACCATTGATAAAGCAAATGAGAAAGTGATGCAAATCATCCAGAGTGGCAAGCCGCTGCTTTTGGGACTGGATATTGCCCGCAATGTAATACCCGGCATGCATAATGATCTTATCCTGCATGCCGGACCGCCGGTGACTTGGGAGCGGATGTGTGGATCGATGCGGGGTGCCATCATCGGCGCCATCCTGTATGAAGGCAAAGCGCAAACGATTGAGGAGGCACAGCATCTTGCCGGCAGTGGCGATCTGGAATTTGCCCCCTGCTATGAATATGACAGCGTTGGTCCCATGGCGGGGATAGTTACAGCGTCCATGCCGGTATTCATCGTCCGGAATCAGACCTATGACAATTACGCCTATTGCACTCAGAATGAGGGTTTGGGCAAGGTCTTGCGTTATGGCGCGTATCAGCCGGAAGTGATCGAACGTCTGAGATGGATGGAGCAGATCCTATATCCTTGTTTGGATCGGGCGATCCGCTCCCTGGGCAGTATCGACCTCGGCAATCTCATCGCTCAGGCACTGCAAATGGGCGATGAAGTGCATAACCGTAACCGGGCGGGGACTTCCCTGCTCTTTCGTCACTTAGCACCGGCTCTGATCAGGACGATGAAAGACACTGAGGATACGGCCAAAGTTCTTGAATTTATCAATGGTAACGACCATTTCTTCCTCAATCTGTCCATGCCGGCTGCCAAGTCCATCCTGGATGCGGCGAAGGGGATCGATCATAGCAGTATTGTCTTGACGATGGCACGCAATGGAACGGACTTTGGTGTTCGCCTGGCTGGAACGGGAGATGCCTGGTTCACCGGCAAGGCACCGATCCCTGATGCCTTGTATTTCCCGGGTTATTCCAAAGAGGATGCCAATCCCGATATCGGGGACAGCAGCATTACCGAAACTGCCGGATGGGGAGGATTTGCCATCGCTTCTGCTCCGGCGATCGTTCAATTTGTCGGTGGCAAGGCATCCGATGCGATGCGTTACACCCGATCGATGTATGAGATATGCGCAGGAGAAAGCAGATATTATCAGATCCCCTCTTTGGATTTCCGGGGCACGCCGCTGGGAATAGACATCCGTAAAGTGATCGAAAACGATCTCACTCCATTTATCGATACCGGAGTGGCACATAAGGATCCTGGGATCGGTCAGATCGGGGCGGGAGTAGTGCAGGCGCCAATTGAACCATTTAATCTGGCAATGACGGGTTTGGCAGATACATTATCAAAGGAGTGATTTATGAATACTAATGATTTTATTGAATTGATGAGCAAGGTCAGACTGTATGACCTGACCCAGCGTCTGAGTATCCAAACGCCGCCCTGGCCTTCTTATATGCCATTGGGCATCCAGTATTTCAAGCGTATCGCCGGAGCTCATATGGGTCAGGGGGCCAACGGACAGGTCATTACTACAAGCAACCATGTCGGTACTCATATCGACGGCGAGATCCATTTCCATGCCAGCGGCAGGAGCATCGGGAACGTCCCGATGGAAGAATGGCTCGGAGCCGGAGTTGTCGTCGATGTATCCGATGCTATGGGTGATTATGACCTCTATTCTCCCGATCTGCTGATGTCCAAAACCGATATCCGCAAGGGTGATATTCTGATCATCAATACGGGATATCATAAATATGCTTGGGATCAGCCAGAATCGGATGAATTGCGTTATTTCGTCAAGCATCCCGGACCCGATCCCGATTTTCATAAATGGGCTCTGGAGATGAAGTTCAAGTGGATCGGTGTGGATTGCGGCAGCGCTGATCATCCGATGAATACGATCATCCGCAACTGGCATCCCAAAGCATTTACGGATGCGGAAAAGAAACTGATGTCCAAAACCGGCAAAACCTGGGATGAGACCTTCCCGCCCGACGAGTATTATCAGGTGATGCATCTCAAACTCTTCCCCAAGAAACTGGTTCATGCTGAAAACCTGGGTGGAGAGATTGACAAGGTGAGCAATAAACGTCTTTGGATCGGGCTTTTTCCCTTGCGTGGGATCGAATTGGAGTCTTCCATGTGCCGTATCATTGCCCTGGAACCATAAAGGTAACGGTGCTTTCCATCTCAGGGGCGCTCTCCTGCGGTGCTCTTGATTAGTTGTAGCGCTTTATATGGCACTGAAGAATAGGAGACAAAATGCCTGTTACACATGACTTTGAATACCGGCGTCCGCAAAAGTTGGACGAACTTGTTGCTCTGCTATCGCAATATCAGAACAAAGCGGCGATCCTGGCGGGGGGAACTGATCTGGCGTTAGAGCTGAAAGAGGGCTTGCGAAGACCGGAGATGGTAGTTGATATCAAGGGATTGGCTGACCTCAAGCGGATCGAGGTGATCGATGGCACGCTGCATATTGGGGCTTTGGTCACATTCAGTGATATGTTGGCTTCCGAACTCCTTAAAAGGCAGTATCATCTGCTATGGGAATCCGCCTCCTGCGTTGCCTCGGTCGGTATCCGCAACCGTGCCACCATGATCGGCAATATCTGTTCGGCAGTGCCTTGTATGGATTCCGCTCCACCCCTGTTATGCTACGATGCTGAAGTAGTATTGTTCAGCCAGAATGGGGAGAGGGTCATCCTTATAAGCGATTGGTTCCTTGCTCCCCGTAAAACCCAAAGACGGGCAGACGAACTGGTTACGGAGATCAGAATACCCCTTGTCACTCAGGAGCATGCAGACGTCTTTGTTAAACTTGGCAGATATCAGGGCGAAGACCTTGCTCAGGTAAATCTTGCCATCCTGCTGACGGCAGATCTGGATTACCGTATATCTTACGGATCGGTAGCGCCTATTCCATTGCGGGCCACCGCTGTTGAAGAGTATTTACGAGGCAAGGTGCCGGAACCTGAGACACTGTGCCAGGCCGTTGAGATGGTGGAAGAGGTTGTAAGCCCGATCACCGATATCCGGGCAAGCAGAGAGTACCGGATGCATATCTGTAAAGTAATGCTCCAGCGCGGATTGGCGGCTGCTTATGACCGTTTGTCCGGCAAGCATGTCGTGCAGCGTTTACTCTTGGGAGGCTGATGTGAAGCAAGTGACATTTACTTTGAATGATGAGATCCGTTCATGTCTGGTTAAACCGAATGAAACGTTGCTGGACATATTGCGTGATAGACTGGGTGTGAAAAGTCCCAAGTGTGGCTGTGACCATGGTGATTGCGGTTCCTGTGCCGTGCTGCTGAATGGCAAGAGCGTCCGTTCCTGTCTGATCTTTGCCATCGAATGCGAAGGGATGGAGATCCACACCCTGGAAGGTATCTCAAAGGATAAACTGACCACCCTGCAAGAGGCATTTATCGCTTTTAATTCCTTCCAATGCGGGTATTGCGCTCCTGGCGTGATAGTAACTGCCACCGAACTACTGGCAAACAACCCTCATCCCACGCTGGAGGAGATCAAGGAGGCATTGAGTGGCAATCTCTGTCGTTGCACCGGTTACACACCCATCTTCGATGCCATCATGGCAGTGACCTGGAAGGAGAACAAATGAAGCACCATAAATATATCGGACACCCGGTCATCCGCATCGACGGCAGAGAAAAAGTGAGTGGTGCAGCGGTATTTGCCGATGACATCGATTTTGGAGCTAATTTGCTTTACGTAGAGGTGGTGACCAGCTCCCAAGCACATGCCTTGATCAAGTCGATAGACACTTCCGCTGCCGAAAGCATCGAGGGAGTAGTCAAGATCTTTACAGGCAAGGATTTCCCCTACAAATTCGGGCTCTATATGAAAGACCGCTACATCTTCGCTCAGGAAAAGGTGCGCTTTTATGGCGAGCAGGTGGCAGCGGTCGTAGCCCGCACTCCCCAAGCGGCAAAGCAAGCAGCCCGGCTTGTAAACGTGGAGTATGAACCCCTGCCGGTATTAACTGATCAGATGCAAGCACTTGATGAAGCATGCACGCTCATCCATCCTGATCTGGGTGACTACGAACACGTTCCCTGGTTCTTCCCCCGGGCAAACACCAATATTGCGCACTGGCGCAAGATCCGTAAAGGTGATCTGGATGGGGGTTTTGCTCAGGCGGACTACATCCTGGAGGATACTTACAACGTTCCTCGTTATGCCCATTGTGCCATCGAAACGCACGTTGCCATCGGCAAGTATGACCACTCAGGCAGATTGACCGTGTGGAGCTCGTCTCAGTCACCGCACACCCAACGCAATCTCTTTGCCGAAGCATTAGCCCCATTGGGACTTACGCACAAAGATGTCCGCGTCATCACTCCTCACGTTGGTGGTGGCTTTGGTGGCAAGGCGGGAGTGACCATGGAGATCATTCCAGCAGCGCTGGCTACCAAACTGAGAGGATACGCGGTTAAACTTCGCTGGACGCGAGAGCAGGAATTTACCAATACCTACCAACGTTTGGGAGTGATCGCCAAATTACGGATGGGCGTGACCCAAGATGGGGTCATCACTGCCCTGGATCACAAGATCTATTGGGATGCCGGAGCGTATGTGGAATATGGCGCCAATGTGGTAAATGCCGTTGGACTTTCCGCCATCGGTCCCTACCGCATTCCCAATGTATCGATCGATTCCGTCTGCGTCTATACCAATCTACCCCCAGGTGGACCATATCGTGGCTTCGGCTATTCCGAAATGTTATTTGGCTTGGAATCACACATCGACTGCATCGCTGACCATCTGGGTATTGATCCCGTTCAATTCAGAAGGAAGAATGCCATAAACGAAGGCGATACCACGGCATATGGCGCCAAGATGAATCCCAATGGACTGATCGAGGCGATCGATAAGGTCACGGCAGCCATTGAGTGGGATAAGCCCCTGAGGTCATCCGATCCCTCCAAAGTGTTAGGCAAGGGTTTTGCGCTCTTCTGGAAAGCCCCTGCGATGCCTCCCAATGCCAGTTCCTCCGCTTTTCTCAAGTTTAATGAGGATGCCAGCATCAACCTGATCATCTCGGGTATGGACATCGGTCAGGGATACCAGACGGTCATGGCTCAGATCGCCGCTGAAGTTCTTTCCATCCCGCCTGCCAAGATCCGGGTGGAGACACCGGACACCGATCGTAATCCTTATGAATGGCAGACGGTGGCATCACATATCACTTGGAGTTGCGGCAATGCGGTCAAAAATGCTGCTCTTGATGCGCGTGACCAGATATTCTCATTGATCACCCGGGTTTTCAATCTGCCGGCTGACACACTGTATCTGGAGGATGAAGCGGTGAAATGCGAATCAGATGAAAGATTCCACCTGCCTCTTCGAGATTGTGTCATCAATGGCATTATGACCGGGGACGGCACCTTCAAAGGCGGTCCGATTATCGGCAGAGGGATGTTCATGCCGGAATTTACATCCACCAAAGGCAATCCCGAGACCGGCCAGGGCGGACACCCCAATGTCCATTACACCGTGGGAGCGGGAGCTATTATCCTCGAAATCGACCGGGAAACCGGCAAGATGAGAGTACTCAAAGCCGCCGAAGCCGTGGATGCCGGATGTGCGCTCAATCCTGATCTGATCAAGGGACAGATCACCGGCGGATTACTTCAGGGACTGGCTACCGTACTTTACGAGGATATGCGCTTCGATGAAAAG
>JBBISI010000008.1:0-78649 GCA_037441405.1 Candidatus Cloacimonadota bacterium | reverse complement strand
CAGCATGATCCGGAACATCACTTCCGCCGAAAAGGCGTCCCTGCCGGCAACTGAGGTTCTGCGAATCTCTACCTTGCTGAGCAGCTTGTTTATCCGCTTCCAGTCTATCAGTATCTCTATGTCCTTGAGGAAGTGCTTGCGGCTTGCCAGACGATTGGCAATCTCTTGATCGGCGAAGGTTATGGCTTGCTTTTCCATGTTTGGCTCCCAGGTAATGATGGAGCCACTTTAGAACGTGTATATAATTTGTCAAGAATTATTTACATATACATTTTGTCCATTTTCACGTGCAACGGGCTTTAATGTAAATAATCTTCCTTTCAACTTCTTCGCTTCCCATCTCTATAGTGCTGTTTTTATTATATCTTCCAGCCATTGTAGCACCTTTTTATTGGCATGAACTACAAACTCCTGCCCTCGACCCTGTGCTTGGAAGTAGTCTTTCTTAAAACACTCTGCATTATGACAACTGATATTGCCTTTAAAGAACCTTGGTAAATCCCACTTTGATCTCGACATTCCACTTTTGTTAAAACTAACTTTTTGTTGTATTTGAAAATCCCGGCTCCTGGTAAATCTGGAAACATCGTGAGTTTATCGGAAGCTGTATAAATGATGTTACCGGTTGAATTGTCTTTCATAAAACTATGGGGGTGCTGTCTAAGCCACATATCATCAGTATCAGAAATTTGGTTAGCATTCTTATAGCCTCCTATTTCAAACCATCCCCATATAATATGTTTATCAGTATTGGGAATATATCTATACCCTCTTTCTGGGGTGTATGTAGTATGTCTGAACCAACCAAAGAATAGAAAAATATCACCAGCACCAACTCCTTCATTCTTGAGATGAGCCAGAGCATTGCCACTGTGACCAAATAGCCCTGTGTATTTTGGTTCTGTTGCATTAGAAGCATTCGAACGTATCTGAGGATCATAATGACAATAAGCTCTTTCGAGATCTATTCTCTTCTTTTCTAACACCAAACTTGGGTTTCTTTGGGGTAGTAATTGATTTATAAGGACATCATAATATACACCTTTTTTCGTGAGGTGATTATTGTACCTACTCCCAAAAACTGATTTATAACTGTCGTACACCTTGTCCATATTTTCAGGAATCGGGAAACTAACAAGTTCGCTTCCATCAATGATCGGGCTGGGGTAGCCCCCTGCAGTGCTGTCAAATCCCTTGCGACTTAAAATTACTTTCATTGTGTCCTCATCCTACTATACTCCTGATGTTTATGTATTCTAAACAACAGTGTTATCTGGCAGGTATGGCAGATGTGTTTGCAGAATTAAAAAACGAAACTATTACATCGTTGTGCCGATGCAATTCCCTTGATTTATGGCATTACATTGTGAACTCTGCATAACAAGGGCAGAAAAAACCAGCCCCGCAGGGGCGATAACCTATCAGACAGGGTGTGGAGCAGTGCGGAACCCCTGTACCCGGAAATTCCAGAATACCACAAAGCCCCGTAAGGGCGATACCTGGTTAGGCAGGGTGTGGAGCAAAGCGGAACCCCGTATCAGGAAGTTAAGTCAAATACCAGCACCATAGAGTTTCATCAAAAAGCCAGGAATATTCCTCGTTTTCCTTACTTCCTCCTTGCTTGACAATGTCTAAAATCCCAGTCGGGTTGTATGTACTCTCACGAACCGAAACGGTGGTTGAAACTACCGTCTAACATCTGATGGCGCTGGTAAACCCATCACATTCATTTGATGGTGCTGGAAAACTTTTCAGATTGCTTTCTTACGATCTCAATCTCGGTTGATCCCAGTATGTGCAGCGGTCTTTCGGGCGAAATCCGCCGTTACCGTGGCAGCGCCGTAACGAAAGACGATGTTTCTTATTAGCGTCCCAGATATATGGTGATTCCATCATATGCAACACTCTTCTGAGATAAAAGCGCATCTAACAATTGGGGGCGGATCAACCGCGGTCGAGCGCCATCACCACCGATTCCGGAATGGCGGGAAAATGCAATTGTGCGTCGGGACAGGCGTCGCGGACGGCATTCTCGATCGCAAAGAACACGGATAGTCCATAGATAAAGGGTGGCTCACCGGTGGCTTTGCTGCCCATAACACTGGCAAAGCGGGATTTTGATTCCACCATCTCCACCACCAGTTTATCCGGTAATTCGCGCAGGGACGGTATTTTGTAAGTGGATGGTGTCAAAGCCATATACCTGCCATATTTGTCATGCACGATATCCTCCACCGCACACCAGCCATAACACTGGATATATGCGCCGATGATCTGTCCCCGGTCGATCTCCGGATGTAGGGTCTGTCCATTTTCATGAACGATATAGGCAGCCATAATGCGATGTTCTCCGGTCATCAGATCGACCTCCACCTGCGACAGTGCACAGCCAAAGACATAGTAATGGAAGGGATGACCGGCGCCCCGGTCACGATCGAACCAGACATCGGGAGTACGATAGTAGCCATACGCGGCGAGTGCAATCCGCTGATTGTAGGCATGGCGGATCAGAGCTGAAAACTTGATCTTATGATCAGGATAAGCGGCCGACCACACCATATCGTCGGCAAAGACCAATCCATCCCGATCGGGTGGCAAAGGAGGATGGTGATCATCCGCCGCGATGGTGTCTTTGATAAGTTCATTGATCAATTCCCAAGCGGGTTCCGACAGTTGCTTGACCAGTTTTTCAGCGGCTATCCTGGCAGCGTTGCCGTTGATGTCGCTACCCGTCGATGCCGCGGTCGGAGAAGCATTTCCCACCCTTTGGGTATTGCTGCTTTCGATGCGGATGCGCTCGATCGGGATGCCGAGGATGCGGGATACGACCACCGCTACCTTGGTGTTTACCTCCTGTCCCATTTCCACACTGCCGGTAGTGACGGATACACTGCCGTCGATGTAGATCCAGATCAGGGCGGAAGCCTGATTGAGCAAAGCGGTGGTAAAAGAAATACCGAATTTTACGGGTGTGACGGCGATCCCCTGTTTCTTGTGGTGATGTCTGTGATTGAATCCCTCCACTTGTTTCCGAAGCGCGCGGTAGTCCGATAACTGTTCCAGGCGGGAAAAGAGGTCGAGGATCCTTGACTCCCGGACGGGTTGTCCATAAGGTGCCAGATCGCCGTCGCGGTAAGCATTGATCTTCCTGATCTCCAGGGCGTCCTTATTCAATTGCCGGGCAATGAGTTCGATCAGGCGTTCGATGACATAGATGCCTTGCGGTGCGCCAAACCCGCGAAAAGCAGTATTGGGAGGTAAATTTGTGCGGCAGGCGCGTCCCCGGATACGGATAACAGGAATGTGGTAGGCATTGTCCACGTGAAACATCGCCCGCTCCAGGATGGCGATCGATAGATCGGCATAAGCGCCGCCATTGGAAAGCAATTCCACATCCAAAGCCCGGAGGCGGCCAACATCGTCAAAGCCGATGCGGTAATGTGATTTAAATGGATGCCGCTTGCCGGTGGCGAGGATGTCTTCACGCCGTTCCAATAGCACCCGGACAGGTCTCCGGGTGACCTGGGTTCCGAGCGCGGCGAAGCATGCCCAGATCGTGCCTGAGCGTTCTTTCCCGCCAAATGCGCCCCCCAGACGCGGGACATCGACGATGATCTTGTGCGCCGGCAGAGCAAGCAGATGGGATACCACTTCCTGCACTTCCATGGTACTTTGCGTGGCAGAGTAGAGCAAAATGCGCTCATCATCCAGCGGGATGGCGTCGCAGCGCTGGCTTTCCATATAAAAGTGTTCCTGCGCCGGCGATTCGATCCAGCCCTCCAGAACATACGGTGAGGAGGATAAAGCGGTATCCACGTCTCCTGCAACGATCCTGCGTTCGGGCACATACCACTCGCCCCGGGCGTCGGCTTCGTCGATCTCCAGGATCGGAACAAGTTCTTCATACTTCAGTTTGATCATTTTGACGGCTTGTTCCGCCCGCAAAGTATCCTCCGCCAAGACCATCGCCAAGGGCTGCCCGACGTATTTGATCACATCGACCGGGAAAAGCGGCTCGTCCTTGATCACATGACCGATCTGGTTTTCGCCTGGAATGTCGTTGGCGGTGATGACCGCTGCGATGCCAGATAGACCGGCGGCAACAGATGTATCCAGCGAGAGAAGGCGGGCATGGGCGACCGGACTGAATAGGAATTTGGCATGCAGCATGCCGGGCAGGGGAGTGCTGTCGCCGATGAATTGTGAACTTCCGGTGACGTGTAGTCTGCCGCTGATGTGCCAGGGTGGTTTTTTCATTGCCCACCTCCGGTATAGTGGTCGCGACATCTTCGCAGGCATAACAGGGCATGATTGTGGATCATCCTGGTTCTGAATCCTTCGCTGCCGCGCACATCGCTGATCGGCGAAAAGTCCTCCGCCGCAAGTTCAGCCGCCTCTTCAAACCAATCATCGGCAAGGTCTTTACCCCGGCAAAACTGAGTAAAAGCATCGCTGAGGCGGGGATAACGGTCTGCTCCGCCGACTGCGAGACGGGCATTGGCGATGATGCCATCCGAGACGCGAAAATAGGCCGCGGTGACAATTGACGAAATATCCACCGCCTTGCGCTTGGCGGATTTGATCACAGTGGCGTGATCAGTGGCTTCCAAAGGGGGGATAATCACGCTGCGGATGATCTCATTGGGATGGATCGCGGTCTTCTTGTAATCAAGGTAAAAATCAGCAAGGGATAGATAGCGCTCAGCGGCCGCGGAGATGATCCTCAATCTCGCATCCAATGCCAGCATGGTGGTGGCGGCATCCGCGACGGGAGAAGCATTGCCGATGTTGCCGGTCAGCGTGGCGGAATTGCGGATCTGCTCGGATGCGATCTGATTGATTATCTGGATGAGGACGGGAACTCGGGCATGGATCAGATCGCTGTGCAGAAGTTGGCTGTATGTGACCGTCGCTCCGATCTCCACAAATTCGTCATGCTCGCATATGCTCTGCAGTTCTTCGATCAGGGAGATGTCCAAAAGGTATGGGAAATATATCTTATTGATGTTGGATTGCACTATCAGATCGGTGCCCCCGCAGATGATCCTGAATTGGGTCGGGTCTGGCAGGTCGCACAATTCTTGGAACAATTCATCGAGGGTTGCCGGCATGAAGTATGCCTTGACCGGGTGCAAGCGGTCTGAATGCTTCACGATCGATTGCGCACGGCCGCTAAAATGGATCAGCGTCGGCTCCAATTCCCGGCACCAATCGGGGACAATGTCTTTGGCTCGGTGTTCCCTTACCAGATATTCCGCTGCTTTCAGTATGGAGTCGTATCCCGTGCAGCGGCAGAGATTTCCCTCCAGTGCTGCCATGATGCCTTCCCGGTCACTACTGCCACCGTTTGCCAACCAGGCAAAGATGCCCATCACAAATCCCGGCGTGCAATAACCGCATTGCGTGCCATGATGGTCAAGCAGCGCTTTCTGGATCGGATGCAGATGCTGCGGAGTGCCTAATCCCTCGACGGTGATCAGGTGTTTGCCGTGCAATTTGGCGGCGGGATAGATGCAAGAATTGATCGCCTGATAGGAGATCTTGCTTTTGTTCCAGCAGGCGATTACCACCGTGCAGGCACCGCAGTCGCCTTCGTTACAACTGCATTTGGTGCCATACATCCCCATCTCCTGATGCAAAAAGTCCAGCGTGGTCATCGCCGGAGGGATATCCAGGATCGTCTTCTTCCCATTCAGATAAATCTCTATCCGGTTAAACAGGTAAGTGTTTTCCGGCAGGTCGATCCTATCCGCAACCGAATAGTGATCTTGTTTAATCATAATGGCCTTCTTATGTTGTTACGTAATTCACGATCCTCAGCTTAATAATCTGACCCGTTATTTCTTGTAAAGAAGTTTCTTGAGCCAGCTCACAGGTCAGATGCCAATTCGTGGTGCGGATTACAATCAACCCGAGTACAAAACCTTGATCCAAAGATTAGATTGACAGCCAGAGCAATGCTGAGACTGTAGGCACAATAGAAACAAGGAACATGATATGGATAAACTGCTGATAAAAGCGCCGTACGCCATTTCCTTCGATGAAAACTGGCCCGTTTGGCGGAATGTGGGTGTGCTCATCAGGGACGGCATCATTGAGCACATTGCCCCTTACGCTGATTTTGACGGCTATGTAGGCGACATCCTCGATGCCGAAGGCAAGATCTTGCTTCCCGGCCTGATCAATGCCCATCATCACTTTTACAGCACGTTCGTGCGTGGATATGGCGGTGCCAAGCCCTCCAGGGATTTCCTCGAGGTATTGCATCATCTGTGGTGGAAGTTGGACAAACAACTCCTGCAGGACGATATCTATTTCAGTGCCTTGCTCTCCATCCTTGATGCTATCCGGCATGGAACCACCACGATCATTGACCATCACGCCAGTCCCGGTTGCGTGACCGGCTCGCTCTCCGCCATTGGCAAAGCAGTGCGGGAGACAGGCATCCGCGCTTGCCTTTGCTACGAGGTTTCCGATCGGGATGGACAAGCCGTCTCTGACGCTGGTATCGAGGAGAATTACGAGTGGCTGAAGCAGAGCAGGACATCCCCTGATCCGCTCCTGAAAGGACTCTTTGGTATGCATGCCGCCTTTACGCTCGAGGATAAGACGCTCAAGCGCATCTCCGCTCTGGTGCAGGAACTGGGCTGCGGCGCACACATCCACGTCGCCGAAGCGGCATCTGATCAGCAATACAATATCATTCATCATGGCAAACGCGTGGTGGAACGCCTGTATGACTTTGGCCTTTTAGGCCCCAGATCGATCGCCGCCCATTGTGTTCACATCAATGCCCGCGAGATGTTGTTCCTTGCCGAGACCAAGACAGCGGTGGTCATCAATCCCCAATCCAATCTCAATAACGCCGTGGGCATCGCCGATGTCGTCAAAATGAGCGAACTTGGCATCACCATAGGCCTGGGCACGGATGCCATGACCGTCAACATGTTGGAGGAGTTACGCGTGGGCCTTTGGGTGCAGCACTTGAAACAGGACAATCCATCCTGCGCTTTTATGGAACTCACAAACACCTTGGTTCGCAATAATCCCCTCATCGCAAACCGCTATTGGGATGTCCCTTTGGGCTCGATCACTCCAGGCAAGGCAGCCGATCTCATCCTGATCGATTACCATCCTCCCACGCCACTTAATTCCGACACCTGGCTGGGACACCTCGTCTATGGCATCTCCCAGGCCATCGTCGATACGACCATCGTAGCCGGCAGGATCCTGATGTGGAACAAGCAACTCACCATTGATCTGGACGAACGGGAGATCGCCAGCCAGGCGAGCGAACTTGCCTCCCGCCTCTGGAAAAGAATGTAACCTGGGAAGCACTCTCAATCAGCGCCCGATCGATATAATGGAACTTTTTACAGCGCCCATCAATAATAAGGAGCGACAATGTTTGAACAGATAGGACAAAAAGCCAGGCAATACGAGAATGACACCGTGAACTTCCTGATGGATATGATCCGCATCCCGGCTTTTTCCACCAAAGAAAAAGAGGTCATCGACCGCATCAAGGCAGAGATGGAAAAGGTCGGCTTCGATGAAGTGATCATCGACGGCTTGGGCAACGTTATCGGCAAAATTGGCAAGGGCAAGCGCATCATTGCCTTTGACGCTCATATCGATACTGTCTATCCTGGAGATCTCTCGCTTTGGGATACCGATCCCTTCGACGCCAAAGTGATAGAGGGCAAGGTCATCGGGCGGGGCAGCGTTGATCAGGAGGGGGGAATGGCATCCATGGTAACTGCCGGACGCATCATCAAGGAACTTGGATTGGACAAGGATTTTACCATCTATTTCACTGGCACGGTCATGGAGGAGGACTGCGACGGCCTTTGCTGGCGGTATATCATTCGCGAGGTAGGTATCAAGCCGGAACTGGTCGTGATCACCGAGCCGACCAACATGAATATCTATCGCGGACACCGCGGCCGGATGGAGATGACCGTCTCCGTTAAGGGTCTTTCCTGTCATGGTTCTGCGCCCGAGCGCGGCGATAACGCCATCTACAAGATCAGCCGCATCGCGCTGGAGATAGAGAAGTTACACGAACGCCTTTGCCATGATGTCTTTTTGGGAAAAGGCAGCATCACTGTCACCCAGGTCTTTTTTACCTCGCCTTCGCAATGTGCAGTACCGGATTCCGCCATGATCCAACTCGACCGCCGTCTCACCGCGGGCGAGGACAAGGATTCCGCTATTGCCGAAGTTCGGGAAGCTTGTCGTCTTGCTGGTCATCCGGATGCCGAAGTAAAGGTCCTGATGTATGAGGAAGCGGCATTTACCGGACTCGTTTACCCTACCGAAAAGTACTATCCCACCTGGGTAACGTCTCCTGAATCACCTTATCTGACGGCGGCTGCCGAGGCGTATCTCAAACTCTTTGCGCGCGCTCCCCTGATCGATAAGTGGACTTTCAGCACCAATGGTGTCGCCATTTCCGGCATGCACGGTATCCCCTGTATCGGACTGGGACCGGGCAATGAGGTCTATGCCCATGCGCCTAATGAGGCGTGCCCGATCGATCATTTGACCGATGCCGCCGCTTTTTACGCCGCTTTGATCTACCGACTCGGAGGAGGGAACTGATGACTTTCCTGGCATATTTTCGCTGCATCGATTGTGGCAAGACCTTTGTTCCGGACAAGATCCATTACTTATGTGACGATTGTGGGACCGAATACCGTCCCGGCATGCCTTTGCCCGGCGTCTTGGAAACCGTCTTCGATTATGACGCCATCGCTTATGCCTGGCGCCAGCGACCCGATATCCGTCTTTTTTCAGCAGTCGATCCGGTTCATTATCCCGATCTACCCGTGGGGAATACGCCTTTTTTCCGTAGCGAACGCCTCGCCTTGCATCTGCAGTGTCCGCACCTCTGGATCAAATACGATGGACTCAATCCTTCCGGATCGCTCAAAGACCGCGCTTCCATGACGATGGTGGCGGAAGCCAGACGGCTCGGGATCAATCGAATCGTTGCCGCTTCCACCGGCAATGCTGCATGCTCATTAGCCGCAATATGTGCCAATGCAGGGATCCAGGCAGTCATCTTTGCCCCCGCCAAAGCCCCACCGGCAAAACTCATCCAGATCCTTGTCCATGGCGCCGAACTGCATAAGGTGGATGGCACTTATGACGATGCTTACGCTGCTGCGCTGGATTATGCCTCGGAGAATGAGTGTCTGATCCGCAATACCGGCTATCACCCCTTCACCATCGAAGGTAAAAAAAGCGCCGGACTGGAGATCTATACCCAATATGGACAAGTGCCGGATTGGATCATCATTCCCGTCGGCGACGGCGTCATCCTCGCCGCCATCCACAAGGCATTTCTCGACCTTAAGCGCTGTGGCATCATTGAGCGTTTGCCACGCCTGCTTGCCGTTCAAGCCGATACTTCCAATGCCATATTTAATTATTGGAAGACAGGCGTTTACCAGGATGCCGCCAATCCCCAAACGGTGGCGGATTCGATCAGCGTTCGCAGCCCCAGTTGTGCTCATTGGTCGATCCGGGCATTAATGGAAACGCAGGGAGATGCCATCCTGGTGTCGGACACCGAAATCTTGCAGGCGCAGAAAGAACTTGCCGCTTTTTCCGGCGTCTTTGCCGAACCTTCCTCATCCTCGACCCTGGCTGGACTGCGCAAAGCCATTGTTCAAGGCATTATCGGTTGTGATGAGAGCATTGTCCTGCTGGTCAGCGGACACGGTCTCAAGGATCCTTCAGCGGTAAAACTCGGATGACGCTCGTCCCATAAGCCGGATCATGCCCCTAAGATCCATATACAATGGATATTTACGCGCTCCATTGAGTTTAACCATTTCAAAACAGTGACTTATGTTCATTATCCTGCTTTCTCCCTACATAATAACCTTAGTATAACCTTACGACTGTAAGGTTATACTAAGGTTATACTAAGGTTATCAAGCAAGGAGGAGAGTGATCATCGAATTATGCAATGGTCCTATTTATTTAGTGGCTTCTTACAAACCGAGTGGGTAAATGCAACTCCCTTACAATAACTCTTCTAGTAGTGATGATGACCTTAGAATACTTAACCGCAAATCAGTGATAAAGATAAACGTACTAATCGGGATCCATATATTCTTGCCCAGAAAATCGACATCCCGATCTTCCCACTTAGTTTGATAGAGAGCCTCTTTAGTTTATAGTTGTAAGATCAATGCTCCAAATTGTTCAAGTTTTCTGTGCAGTTGTTTGATGTTCGATGTTTGTCTGTCTTTATCCGTAAGTACAATGCCACAAATTATTCAAGGGTCTTTCCCCAGCAAGGACTACGGTGGGTTCAGGAAGCTGTCGGTTCAAGCGGAAATGAAGGAAGGGGACGGTTCGATTTGCCTTGCACAGGATTTCCTGTGACCGGGGGAAGCATTTTAGCGGACGATAAAGATCCCCGGCTGATTGACGAAACAAAGAGCGCAATTGCCTACCATCACGAATTCGTTACGAAAATTGGCGGTAAATCCCGGAACGCGGATAAGTTCGGTCTCTCCTCCCGTCACCGGGCGAAAGATAATTCTGGCGGCAGGGATCAGGGCAGGGTCATTGATCGGGATGTAAATGCGGGGATACTGGTCGGTCACATGATTGTCGATGAACGCCGGATTTATTGGCATTCCCTGCGGATTACGGAAGATGATGCGATAACCGTATAGGGCATTTGGCATCCCGGGTATGGATGTTTCCCTGCTCATAATGGCTTGGGAACCCAGCGGCAGGGCAAGAGGGATGAAATAGGGAGGGATGCTCATCTGCGCCTGGTATAGGGATGTGTGATGCGGCGTCAAAGGGATTAGAACGGGGGCTGTAACGACTTGATGAGGATCAAGATCGTTGTGCAATGCGTAGGTGCCGGGCATGGTGAGCAGGAATGAAACATAACCCGCGTCACGGGTATAATGCCAGTCGCTCAATACCGGCGAATGATAATAGGGATATATCCGGTAAGGCATGCCGGAAGATTCCGAGAAAAGATGGCGGGAAGACCGGTCTGGCGCAAAGAAATAGATCCGGGAAGGCACCGAAGCCAAAAGCAAGGGTTCGTTGATCGTCAGATTGTACGCCTGAGATGACTGCACCAAGGTGTATTGATTGGCGAGAATACCGTATTGATCGGGAAGAGCATTACGTTTCTCGATGGCCAGAATAGTATTGGTCGGCACTGGGTAAGAAGAATCGGTAAATACCTTAAGATCATGGGTATTGAACTCCATCAGCGGGTAGTAGGCGATCGGATAGCGGAGAGCCAGGTCAGTAGTCAAAGATGCTTTAAAATAGACGCCGCCAAAGTCCGGATACAGGGAAAGCCAACCATTATCCAAATAATACTGATTATCGCCGCTGGCTGATTGGAGCGAATGAACCTTAAGTCGCGGATGACCGGCAAGATTACTGATGGTAACAAGGTCGTAGCTGTCCGCTCGGGCAGAGATAGAAAATCTGAATTGCGCGGGCAGGTTCTGAATCTTTGTCTTGCCCTGTTGCCTTTGCACCTCTGCCAGGGGCTGGATCTTGCTTAACCGATATGGATAGCCGCTCAGCCAGGGATGGGACTGGTCAATGGTGGGGGCAAGATTGACTGCTATTGTAGTTGCGTCAGGTACGGCTGGATCGTCCCAATCAAGTTTTATCCTGGCGGTTTGGATGTGAACCCGGGGCTTGAGACAGGGTATGGTCAATTGAGTTGGATGCTCCGTGGTTTCGGCGAGTAGGTATATCCCGCTGGCGACGATCCCGGCATAGACAAAGCCGTCATTCGCAGTGAAATGTTCTGCATCATACGCCTGGGCTGATGTCTTGAAGGTAATATGATCCCGGTCATGGGTTCGACGGCAGAGGAAAAGGCGTGAATTGACTCCGATGGGATGATCGGTGGCAAAGCCAAATTCGATCCAGAGATCGTCCGGCAGTTTTTCCATCTCTTCACCATGAGCTCTGAATGTAACCCCATAAGCACTATGATCTCCTATTGTATAAGGCGTTCCTCGAAAGTAATCCCCCAGCAATTTCTGAATCTCGGGCTGTAGGTCGATCTGCATTGTCCAGCCAGAGAGGTCCACGCCCCGCAAGTCAAGCCAGAGGGTCTGGAGAAAAACCCGCTGCCACCCGGCATCAAGAGGAACGGCTAAGGATCCCTGTCCTGCCAATGGAGAACCCAGCACATACGAACCACTGTCCTGGATGAATGCATAGAGTTCGCCGGCGACGACCTGCCACGTGTCTTCACCGGAGAGCCAGCCGGATACACCATCCGCCGCTATCTTTGTCCATTGCTGCTGCATGACCCTGCTGGATGGAAGCGTAGTTCGGACAAGGGCATAAGAATCGCTGCCGATATTGCCAGTGACCTGAACCCTGAGTGCAGAGGAATTGATGGCAAATCCGGGGAATAGCGATTGAAGCGTGGTGATCTCTTGGGCTGAAAGATCGCTGGAAGCGGACAACACCAATTCAGTTACGGAAGTAAGATAGTTGTCCTTGAACCTGATGCTCCAGTCATTACCTTCCCCATAAAACCAGCCATGCGTGACCCGTCCGGTTTGATGCGATCCGATATTCAAGGTGCAGTTATCAGGTGTGTTGACAAGACAGAATACTCCTGTCTGAGCGATCGAAAAGCGCAACCTCCGGCGATGATACTCAATAGGGTATATGGATGAGGCGGTGAGCCAGTGATCCAGATGGATCAGCCGAATCTCCTGACCTCGGTCTGTCCATGAATCGGTAAAGACTTCTGCCAGATTGGCAATGCCGGATAGGGTTACAGATACTCCTTCACGGATAATATGAAATTGATAAGTGCCCGTCCTGGCTGTGACTACGCCGGGAAATGCCAAACTGTCGCGCTCAAGGAAAGGCACGACCCGGCTAAATACGACCCTGTCACCTATCGCCAAACCACCTTCGCCGATCATCTCCCTGCGGATGTAGATATAACTATCATCATTTGCAGAGGCGATGAGATGGTCACGATAGGCACCGATCACGGATGAAGTGCTGTAGCTCGAGGGATTCAAGCCGGGAGGCAATAGCGGATCTTCACGCAGATTGCATGCCGTAAACATCAATGCAACAAGCGCGGTCAGGATGAAAAAGAGATAAGATCTGATATGCATAAGCCGCATCAATAGGAAAAATTCAGCCGCACTTTGAAGAGATAATCCCAACCGGACGAGCCGGAACCGATCTGATTGTAAAATCCGGCATAAATGCCGCCAGCAAGGGGGAAAAAGAGATCAAACCCATAATAGGAATCTACTCCGTAATAAGTATCCACGCTTGCACCCGCGGGAGTTGTCCACCACGACTGGTCTCCCCATCCGGCATAAAACCCCAAACGGCCCGCACTTCCGATCGGATAACCCAGCCAAATGTGGTGTTGAGTCCTCTGCTCGTCACTACCCAAAGCGTCATTGTCCTGATAGAGGTGAGTAAACTGGTATCCAATATCCGCTTTGGCATGGTTGATCGAGATTCCGGTATCATTTTGATAGACATCGAAACGCGGATAGTGCATCAGGTGAAAACGATGAAAAGGCGTCAAAGCCATTGTCCGGATATGGACTGCCGCGTTATTGCCGACCCCAAGACCTTGAGCGGGATAACTCTCGGCATCCACACCGACCAGCAGTTGGGCAGATGCTCTGGAGCGGATCATGCCGATCTGTTTGTGGGCTTGGAATTGCAATGCGGTGCGGTAGTGTTTACCATCTCTTTGAAATTCATCGATCATCGCCTGCAATCCCCATGACCCTCGTGAATATGACTGGGAAGCAAAATAGGCGTTTGCATCGGAACTGGGACGCGTCCAGGCAAATTCTGTCTGCCAGTTGCTCCGCTCTATGAGGTCCATGCCATAGACCTGTTCTCCGGCTGGGATGAGCGATCGTGCCTTAAGAAAGTTATCACGCGAGCGGTTGGGATCCCCCAGATAGTAATATGACCATCCCAATCCTTCGTAAGCCGCGCGCCTGACCGATCTGTCTAAGGGTGAATGCTCCAGCGCCAGGGAATAGTTATATCGTGCAGCGGTGTGATCTCCAAGCCGAAGGTAAGCACTGGCCAGCAGATTGTAAAAGGGGGCATGCTCACGATGGAGCGACACAAGTTCCTGGGCTGTCGAGCGAGCCAGTTTATATTGATGCATCCCATTATAAGCCCAAATGACCCCCGACCAGGCATCCAGGTTATCACTGTCCCTTTGTGTGATGCGGCGATACTCTCTTAACGCCAGCAAGGGCTTGTGGCTCATCATGTAGTAATAACCCAGATTCAATCGTGCGGTATCGTCTTCAGGGTTCAGTTCCAGATACGCACTGGCGCTGTCTGCCTTTTCGCTCCAAGTCATTGATTGTGCTGTCAAAGAAAGAACAATGAACAGCAGGAGTGACCAAAACCGTAGATTCATGGATTCTTTAAGCTCAAGGTGAACGGCTAATCAAGATATCTGCCGTATTCGGTGATGATGATGGAGGCCGGATAATACTTCTTTAATCTCTGATACTGTTTCCTTGCTTCCTGTAACTGACCGGAAAGGTAGAGATTAGCCACCAGATAGCCCAGTGTCTCCATATCCCATTGATTGATCCTGAGGATGCGCTGATAAAAGTCCACAGCGCTCTTGTAATCCTGTTTCATATACGCGGCATAAGCCGCTTTACCCATAACCGTGGTATTGTGGGGATGCTGTTTCAATATGCTGTTGGCTAATGAAATGGCATCCGTAAACTTTCCCAGTACCAGTCGGCAATTAAGCATCCCAATCTGGGCATCTAGATTGACTGACAGTGTATTCGACTTCTCGTAGTGGACAAGAGCGGTGTTGTAATCAGCCAGAAGATAATACAACCATCCCAGGCGCAATTGGTAGAATTCGTCGGAGGCATCCGCAGCCGCCAGTTTTTTCATGACATCCAACGCCCGTTGATAGTCGCCGGTGGTCTCTGCATTGTAAGAATCCCTTATGTTGGCGCTGTTTTGTGCCGCCAGTCCCAGCCATCCCATCAGGGTGATCACCGTGATGATGATTCTCATAAAAACCTCATTTTTCAATTGTCAATTCTCTATACATCCGCTGTTCGCTTAGCCACCAGGAACAGTCGTTTCCCTTTGTAAAGCTTGATTGATCGAATACCCTTACTGCTGTCAAGTTCAATCTCGCCTTTGTGCGTCTTGATCAGGATACCACTCAACCTGTATTCTGTGGTGCTTTGAATGACGATGACGTTATCTGGATGGGATTGGTTTGTGCCCGGGCGATAAGACACCAACTTGCTGTTTGTACTTACCCGGACGGGATTGGAAAACGGGATTGAAAACAGGATGATATTCTTGATCAGCCGGTTAAAGACCACGGAGATGCTGGGCGTATCCTTCCATTGCAGATCATGGCGTTCAGCGTAAGGCAGCCGCGAAAGGATCAAGGCAAATGCGCTGAGGGCGTTATTGGTTCTGCCGGTAAGTCCCAGAGCATTGTAAATACCATTGTAAACGGAAAACTCCAGCACTGTGCCGTCATTGGAGCAAACGCGCATCTTACCCCAAAAGTCCAGATCCACTTTCCAGGTCTCTGTCCAGGATTTGCTTCCCCGGCTCACACCAAACTGGAGGTCACTTTCCGCCTGCAGGCCCAGTAGCACTGCCGGATCTTTGCTAACAACGAGAGGAGAGACCCGTTCTCCTTCACCCGGGATACCGCTACCGACGAATTCATAGTAATTGTCCTGCTGCCTGACCTTATAATTGATCAGGTGGCTCAATTTGCTCTTGCTCCCTGCTTCAGCGCCGAGTTGGACTTGAAAGTGCAGATGGGGGACGAAGGATCTGCCGGAATTTCCGACCAATCCTATCTTTTCAGCGCAGTTGACATAGTCGCCCGCCTTCACGGTGATCGAATCCTTTTTGAGATGAGCATACAAAGTCCAGAGTCCATAGCCGTGCGAGATGCTCACATAGTTACCCCAGCTTTGTTGTGGATCGACGCTGCCCTGGGGATTGTCTACGACATGGCTCACGACCCTGTCAACATAACCGGATGCTGATGCCAGGACAGGTTTGTTGAAGGCATAGTAATCATGTGTCTGATCTTCTCGATCAGCGTAGCGTTTTCCTCTGCCATCTTCGATCTCAAAGTCCCAGGCGTAAGCCCAATCCAATCTATGCGTATGCTTTCCATGGTGTCCCTGAGAGATGATCCATTCTCCGGTCACGGGCAGCAGAAATTGGGGAACGCCCAGTCGTGAGAAGCGTTTCAGCCGCGATAGATAGTGTTCCAAAGCACCTTCAGGATGCAGAACACCGGTATCGTTTACCACCGGACTGACCGCCTTGAGCCGGAAACGCATGGCATAGACCACGACCAACACCACGACATTGAAAGGCAAGGCAAAGACCGGCACCTGAAATCCCGAGGCCATCAGATGCTGATCGTTATACTGATAAAAAGTGCTATTGGCAGCCACCGACAGCAGGAAGGCAAGGGTTCCGGCAAGTAATGCGATAACCGCTGCTGTCCTTCCCGGGAGGAGAAAGATGCCGCCCACCGCCATTACTGCAAGGACTACATTGAAGCCCGGATAATACATCCCGTTAGCGTTGTCCGTACCCAATATTTGAGCGAGGTAAAAACACAATGTCCAACCGAGAAGAGACAGGCCAACGCCCAATCGAGAGATCAGCAACAATACTATGGCGATTATGATCCCGCTGATCGCATAGGGACTGAAGAAAATGCTGCCCAAACTAACAAAATACTGTTCCCAATACTGCGGCAGGGACAACTGCACCTGATACAGAAGCGGCTTGCCTCCTATCTCGCCAGCCAGCATGCCCGTTCGGGCAAAATAATACCACATGACCAGCGCCAATAGCGAAAAGGACAAACTCATCGACGGCATCTTGAAAGCGCTCTGAGTCCAGTGCGAGAGCACGATATACAGTAGTTGAGCCGTGACTGCCAATACTGCGATGATGACAATCAATTCACCGGGATGAGCGACCAGGCGGCTCAGAGGATAATAATACGCCACCGCCCACGAGAGCAGTAAACTATTGAATGACAGGACTCCCGAGGCATTGTCCCAGTTCTCATAACCGATCAGACGCGAGAACAGGATGGCGACCACCACTCCCAGGATCCCTGACAAACCAATAATCGGCGAGATCATGCTCAGGCACAGAAGCAACAGACCCAGTCCCACACTATCGGAAAAAACTATGGTGGCATAGGAACGCGGGATGGATAAAACCGTTCCTCCGATGGCACTGATAATCTGCCTGCCGTTCATATCCTGATCAGATGCTCCGGGATATGTTCGCGGTTGATCACATCTTTGATCGTTTCCCGCTCACGGATCACGTCCACCGCGCCTGTCTCGTTGACCAGAACTACAACGGGACGGTATTCGATGAACTGCATCCATTGGGTGACGTTGTATGCCCCCACGGGAGCGATGACCACGGCATCTCCGGGTTGAAGATCGGGAAATGGCATCGCCGGGCGGATAAGATCGATATTCATGCACAAGGGACCATAAAACACGGTATTCTGATAAGAGCCGGCAAAGGGACGTGTCGGCTTCACCTTTTGTTTATACCACCAGGCGGTGATATTGACATTCACCCCGGCATCAAGGATCACCGCTCTCTCGCCGGAAGGCAGATTCTTTCTGCCCAAGACGCTGCTGATCAGATAACCTGCTTCATCGATCAAGACCCTTCCCGTTTCCAGGATCAGACGCGGCGCATGATCACACGCAAAGCGCGATTCGTTGAAGGCATTGCCGATGGCGATGGCATACTGGTCATAAGTGGGTGTGGCATATTCGCCCGGGGTATATTGTGCGTGCAGCGTATTCTGGGAGGCAAAACCGCCGCCCACATCAATGTAATCCACCACAATGTCAAAGCGCTCCTTGATCTCTTGGGCCAGTGCCAGCAGTTTATTTGCTACCCAATAAAAGGAGAAGGCATCGAGAATAAAAGTTCCCTGATGGACATGCAAGCCGACCAGTCTCATCTTTTTGCCTGCCACCAGACGCTGCACGGTGCGCAAGGCTTCGCCATTCTCATAATTGAAGCCAAAGCGCGTCCACATCGGATAGATGCCGGTGTCCATATTGACCCTGATTGCCACTTCGGGGATTACGCCGATTTCTTCTGCCACTTTCTCGATCAGGTAGAGTTCTTCCAGGTGATCGATATGGATACGAGCGCCGTCGTTGATGGCGGTGATGATCTCGGATCGCCTTTTGCCCGGGCCATTGAAGATGATGTTTTTTCCTTCCACTCCCAGCCGTCTTGCCATCTCATATTCCATGCCGGAGACCACTTCCGCCTTGGCGCCTTCCTGATGATAAATGCTACAGATGGCGCCGAGGTAATTGGTTTTGTAAGACCAGGAGATCTCCGAATTGGGATAATGCATCTGAATGATATCGGTCAGGTGGCGGTAAGTCCGGCGGATCTGTCGTTCCGAGAAGACAAAAAGCGGCGAGCCATGTCTGCTGATCAGCGTTACGATCGGCACGTGGTCGATATTGTCAACGTAAGATAAGACGCTACGGTGGGCAAATTTATTGGTCGAGCCCGATGTATTGCGTTCGATGTAGGGTGCGGTGTAGTTCTTTTTCATGAACACGCTCATTTACTTGGATCCCATCCCAGGATCCGGTTTCCTTGTGGTTGTGGTATTATCCTGCTTTACCAGGGTATCATTGATCGCGTTGTTTCGATCTGGCGCCGTGGTTTTGATAAGTTCAGCCCGGGCGGAGATCTCGCCCATCACCTGGATATCGGAGATGATATCTTCGGCGTGCCGGATAAACAGCGTTCCCGGCTTATAGGGAGGCAATGCGTCGATTGCCATTCCCAAAGCCAGCATCACCAAAGCCGCCGGCTGGTTCTGTCCGGCGCCCTCCGCCAAACGCACCCATGCCGGAAAGCGAGGATTGATCTCGATCAGGTAAAACACATTGTCCAAGCCCTTGATGAGTTCCAGTTCGCACGCCCCGCGCCAGCGCAGATTGCGCATCAGATCGGCGGCATATCTGTCCAAACCGGGGTTTTTTACCACGACGCCGCCAAATCCTTTGCCTTTGTCAGTGATGACCAATTTACGCTGCGGCACCATTCCGATCATGCCACCGTTGCCGTCTCCGATGATCACCACGTTGAATTCATCGCCCTGGATGATGCGTTGAGCGATGATAGGCAAACCCCAGCGGCTGCTGATATCTTCAAAATGCTTGAGCGCTTCATGGGCGTTATTTGCCTTGAACGCTTCATAATATCTGCCTTTGATGAAGACGGGATAAGGCATCATTTGCTCCAAGTGGTGGATTTGTGCCGCTTCTGTAAGCAGGATGGTTTGAGGCACCTGGATCCCTTTGTCCGGGAAATAGGTCGCCAGACGCGTCTTATCACGCAAAAGGTAATGCTCCTCATCCGGCAGAAAACTGTGTATATTCCGCTTTTCCAGTTCCTTGCACAACCGGATATAGGTAATGATTTCCGCATCCAGCGTGGGGATTATGACATCGATCGGACTGCGGTTCCGGATATAATCCAGGCGGGAAAGAAAGGATTCGGCGCCGGCGGAGGGATACGGGATCTGATAGATCTCGTCCACCAGACCATCGACATAAATACCCGATTCCAAAGAATCATACACCAGTCCGATGATCTTGCCGCCAAATCCCGCATTGCGTATGCTGCGGATCACCGGTACTCCCGGCTGGGGATTGTCCCCCGTTTTGAGTCCGGTGACCGCTATACAGATATCAAGTGAGCTCAGATCCGGCTGCATCGGATTCGTCTCCGTTTGCTTCGATCAGGTTCAATGCCCGCAAGAACAGGACAAAATGCTCATAATCACTGTCAAAATGATCAGCCGTCGTTTCGTATTCTTCCAAAAACCGGTGCCGGATCGCCGTTTTGTCCAGCCCGGATTGCAGCATTCTCAACAGCAAAAAGCCCGTTTCATTAGCCGTGTAACTGTATCCAGTGCCGGGATCGAAGATGAACCCGTTGTCGCTGATCGCCAGTTCGGTTATCCTCATTTTTTCCATTCTCATATACCTCGTAAGGGCGATATCGAAACCGGGATACATGACAGCGAGGCAAACGCCGCCACTTGCCGGATCAATGCTCTGCTCATATTACTTACCTCTTCCCCCAAATCCTGCCACATTTTCCTAAACTATCTCAGACCGGCGGATTTATTTAGCATGCAACTATTCTTCCAATTACGTGCTTGTATGCGAGGGATACAAATCTCTTACAGCGAGGATTGACATCCGGATATCTCAATGTGTTCTTCCGTGGAATCATATCGCTTACCAGGCATCCATCGGACTGTCTTTTAATGTAGATAACTCGCGTTTATTGCTTCTTCCCTGCTTTATAACCTTAGTATAACCTTAGTATAACCTTACGACCGTAAGGTTATACTAAGGTTATTAAGCAAGGGGGACGCAGGGGAAGCAGCCTGCTCCGGCTGCGGTCAGAGCGCGGTAATGGTATCGATCTGCCGGGGATTCGACCGGGCGGAGGCAGGATCAAATCATACGCCCCGACGCCATGCGGCAAGCGGAAGAATCGTTCGGGAGTCAGGGAAATGTCAACGGAAAATCAGGGTTATAAGCCTGCGCTGACATTCAATATGGCGCCGAATTGGTGTGTAACAGGCGCCTTAGTTCAGCGGCAAATTCCTTAATGGTGATGCGGATCATCTCCAGGATGACCCTGGTTTGTTCTTTGCGGTTGGATCCGGAGAATCCGGAGGGATCGGGAAAACTCCAATGCCGGCGTTGAACAATCCCCGGAAAGATGGGGCAACGCTCGCTGGCGGACTCTTCACAGACGGTGATGACGAAGGTATATGTCCTTCCCTTACGGACGAGATCAAAGACGCTGCGGGTCGGCTTTTCGGAGATGTCAATGCCTTCTTCCAGCAGTAATTCGACAACGGTGGGATTGAGCGTTCCCGGTTCCAATCCGGCGCTTTCGACCAGGACGCTATCGCCCATTTCCTTGCGGAGGAGTTCTTCCGCCACTTGGCTGCGGGCGGAATTGTGGAGACATACAAAGAGAACTCTGATCATCGAATCTCCCTATCTGCAGTCATTTTTCCCAAAAACACCGACCGATTATGCGCCCGAGCGGTAAAGATTTGATTCAGCGGAGGATAGAATCCGCCGTCAAGGTAAAATCGGCTATTCTTCATCCGGACTCATATATAATGCGCCGGCATAACAATTTTGGACACATAGAGAACAACCAACGCACTTCTCGCGGTCGATGCGAGGTAATTTGTCTGCGTCGAGTTCAATGGCGAGATAGGGACAGCGCGTGCAATTGCCGCAATGGACGCAGAGGTCTTTGTCCAAAGCGGAACTCTTGCTCTGGGGCGGCAGATCCATAAAATCGGTGACCGGCTGCGGTTGGGCGATGCCGATCAAATCTTTTACCGAGCGTAAGCCCTTGGCTTCCAGATAGTAACTGAGACCGGACTGGAGCTCGTCGATGATGCCCAATCCATACTTCTCGGCAATGGTGCAGAATTGGACGCTTCCCGCTCCCAGAGCGAGGAAATTGGCAGCCGCCAGATAATCCATCGCTCCGCCATTGCCGGAGATATACACGCCTCTTCCGCCCGCACGTGCAAGAGTCAGATAACTGATGGGCAACACTCCAGCGCCAGACATACCGACGATGATCCCCTCGTCCCAGCCCTGCTGGCGTTCGCGAAAGGTCAGACAAGGAAAGGTATTGGCAAGCGTGATGCCGGCTTTCTTGTCAGGATATCGGTCAAAAATGGATTTGACGGCATTGATGATCGGCACGATGGCGGTGACCGCTCCGGTGAGCTTGAAGAGTTTGGGGATCTCGGGATCGCTGATCTCCATCACCCAATCAATGATCTTGGCGGTCAATTCGGCACTTTGAGCAACGATATCGCCATGCGTGCCATCACCGCCCTGGGGACAGGATAAACTGTATTCGATGCCCATTGCACCGGCGGATTCCAGTTTGCGGGTGTTTGATTGCCACACCCTTTTGTCTGCGCCATCATTGCCGGTGACCGGACCACCGGTGGACCCCATCGTCAATCGATCGGGATATTCCTCGATAAGGCGCTTGATCTCCCCGCAAACCCTGTCCAGAGGATGCTCGGAAACGTTGTCGCAATTGGCATAGGTGAGCGGATCAAAGACGAACATATATTCACCGGGGATGTGGATGGGCAGGTCATCAAAGGCGGTTTTCATCACACCACCAGCCCAACCAGCTTCGTATGCCATTTTCATTTGTTCATAACCATCGGTGAGTGGTGCTGCCGAAAGCAGGAAGGGAGAGATGATCCGGCGTCCGAAGAAATTCGTGGTCAGAGGCACCGGCAGACGTTTGAAGCCCCAGACCGGATAATGGCTTTTGGTTGACTTCTGAATGTTGGGGGCGAATTCCGGCTCGCTCTCGGCAATGATCTGTAGAGCAGTATTCTTTCCTGATGCGACCGCTTCCACTACGGTGGTTGGACCATTGGCCATATCTCCGCAATAGTAATAACGATCATCACTTGTCCGGATAGAAGGGCGGTGACCAATGGCGATGATGACCATGTCAAATGGACGGAATAGTTCCGTGCTGCCTTCCTCGTCTCTTGTTCTGGATGGATGGAAGGTCTCGCCGGTAGGCAGGAAAACTGGTTTGACCTTGATGCCGATCACCCTGCCTTGCTCATGCACGATCTCGCTGATCCGCATGCGGTGGGTAAAGTGAACGCCGGCTTTGATCAGTTCTCGCTTTTCCGGCTCGGTCAAAGGCATCTCCGAATACGACTCCAGAGTGATCATCTCGACATACTCAGCACCCCTCAGGGCTGCCGTCAATGCCTGATCGGCAGCAATCGCGCCCCCCACAAGGGCAATGCGTTTGCCGCGGAAGTCATGCCGTTCCGGATGGCGAAGAACGTCATAACCATAATGGGCATATTCGTCTCCCGGAATGTCAAGATGGATGGGTTGATCCAGACCACAAGCGATGACGATGGCATCATAGTTCCGGCTTTTCAATTCATCCGGGTAATCGATCTTTTGGTTGATGACTTTGATGCCAAAGGTCTCGGCCAGATATTCCAGATCGGTAGTCAGTGTATTTTTTTCAAGGCGCACATTGGGGATGAGATTACACATTCCGCCACCGGCATCGGAGTCATAAACCTCTGCGCTATAACCTTTTTGTATCAGAGTGACGGCACAGGCGATACCTGCCGGTCCGCCGCCGATTATCCCAACGCGCTTTCCATTGGGCTGCGGATGGTCAAATTCCGGCTTTTGCCCCGACTCCTTCGCTTTGCGGATGATGGTCGCTTGCACGGCAGGAATATTGATCGGGGTGTCAAATAGTTCACGTGAGCATGCCTGCTGACAATGATAATCGGGACAGACCGCTCCACAAACTCCTCCCAAGGGATTGCTCGCCAGGATCATCCCAGCGGAACGTTTGAAATCAGAAGGTCTTCCACCTCGTGCGGCCATGATAAAATCAGCCGGAGAACAATTACAAGGACAAGCAACTTTGCAAGGCTTTTCCTCACAAAATTCGCAGCGCCGCAATTCCGAGCGCAATTGAGCATCAGTCAAAAACATGGCTTCTCCTCATTGTATAGCGTTTACTACAAGCGTTGCCCGCATTGTCACGCGACATGGCATTTTTTGTCAATCGATTATTTTCTGCCTCCCGTCTCAAAATTCTGCTTGCCAAAATATCATACGCAAATAGTATGCAATTGGAAAGGAGATTTTTATGCCCATCAATACGCGGACCGAATATGCCATCAGGGCTTTGCTCGAAATGATAAAGAACGATAACGAACCGGTGTCTGTGAGACAGATCAGCGAGATGCAGCATCTGCCCAAGAAGTATGTGGAGCACTTGTTGGTAAAACTCAAATCTGCCGGATTGATCGAGAGCACGATCGGTTCGAAGGGAGGTTATATCCTCAAGCTGGATCCATTGGTCATCAAACTCTATGACGTGGTCAAAGCGGCAAATGACACATCTTGGGATATGCGCTGCGGCAACCGCAATCAAGATTTTTGCCTGGGAAAGGATTGTCACCTCTCCGGCTTTTGGAATGTGGTAGGCGACCAGATTGATGCTCTGCTCAAGACATTTTCCCTGCATAACATCTCGGGGCAGGTTAATTATAAGGAGAAAGCACATGTTTGATCAACGCATCTACCTTGATAATTGCGTCACCACTCAGCCAGCCCCAGAAGTTCTGGCGGCGATGCAACCCTTTTTGACGGAGGAATTCTGGTATCCCGCATCGTTTGTCTCCACCGGAGAAAGGATCAACGCCGTTCTGGATGAGTTCCGTTCGATTATGGCTAAAACCATCAACGCCCAGGCAGCGGAGATCCATTTCACTTCCGGTGGAACGCTGGCGAATAATATAGCCATCAAAGGACTTATATCCGCCAATGGTTCCCCGGGCAGTCATATCATCTGTTCAGTGGTGGATTATCCTGATCTGCTTACCAATGCTGCTTACTTTGAGAATAGAGGCTTTGAAGTTACATATCTGGCCGCGGATGGTGAGGCATACGTCTCTCCCGATGAACTCAGGAAAGCCATCCGACCAGATACCATCCTCTTTATGGCTACTGCGGCCAACCACGTGGTAGGCACAATCCAGCCCTTAGCGGAATATGGCAAAATACTGGCGGATGCGGATCATAAGATCTACTTTCACGTGGATGCCGGACAGGCATACGCCAAGATGAAACTGGATGTCATTGAACTGGGCATAGATACGATGGCGGTCAGCGGACACAAGATACATGCTCCGCAAGGAGTCGGTTTTTTATTCGTCAATAAGGGGACAAAAGTCGGGCAGGTTATCCACGGTGTGAGAAGGATCGACAATCTCCAGACCGGAGGTATCAGTGTTGCTCTTATCGCGGGATTGGCCAGGGCGACGGAGATGATCTTCAGCGATCTGGATAGGCAGATCGACCACCTCTATAATCTGTCCCAATATCTTCTGTACAGATTGGAAAGCAGCATTGACCACATCGAACTAAATGGCGCGCGGGAGAGGCGGCGTGCAGGACACAACATCAATGTATCCATCGATTATATTGAAGGCGAGGCGATCGCCATGATGCTCGATCTGGAAGGGATCACCGTTGCCACCGGCAGTGCCTGTGCATCTCAGGGACTACAACCAAACTACATCCTGATGGCGATCGGCAAGAATCACGTCCAGTCCCATGGGTCCATCAAGTTTACCCTCAGCCGCTACACGACTAGGGAACAGATCGATCGGGTGGTGGAAAAACTGGTCGCCATCACGCGCGAACTGCGCTCACGGAGTCCACTCTATCAAGCTCTCTTATCCAAGGAGAGATAAATGCAATATTCACAGAAGGTTCTCGATCACTTCAGGCACCCCCGCAACGTGGGCAAAATGGACAATCCCGATGCCTATGCCACCGAAGGTAGCCCCGCATGTGGCGACCAGGTAACGGTCTATATCAAAGTCAACAAAGAAACGCAGACCATCGATGATATCAGTTTCCTGTCCTATGGCTGCGCTTCCAATATTGCCACTGCCTCCATTATCACCGATCTGGCAAAGGGCAAGACACTCGAAGAGGCAAAGAATATCACCTGGCGCGATGCCATGGAAGCACTGGACGGATTGCCCCCCGTCAAAGTTCACTGCTCGGCTCTGGCAGCCGACACTTTACAATCAGCCATCTCAAACTACGAGATCGCCCATGGCCTCAAGGAAGTACCCGATTTTACCAAACAGACCATCATCGACGAACTCAAAAAGATCATATATCCCAAAGTCGGAGAGGATATCGTGACGCTCAAGATGGTTAAGTATGTCGGTTTTACTAATGGCGAAGTAATGATCGATCTCAATATCCCATCCTTTGATCATTGGTGCGATAACGTAGCCGACGAGATCAGAGAACACCTGCAGAAATACCCTGACGTCAAGGACATCCAGATCAACTTCCCCTAAATAGGGCATTGCCCCAGGCAAATATTAGCAGTCACACCTCATGACTGCTAATGTTGTACTTGACAGATCCGAGGGTACGGTTAACTTGTATGCCAGAGGATAGGATTATGAATACACAGCGTTTTACGCTCAAGTCACAGGAGGCGCTGCAGCGTATGCAGTCGCTGGCAGTGGAATATGGTCACCAGGAGATCACGGATCTGCATCTTCTGGGAGCCATGTTGGAAATGGAGGAAGGATTGGTACGTCCGGTTTTGTTAAAACTGGAGGCGGCGGTTGAAGAACTGAGGGGTGAACTAGACCATATGCTTAAAAAATTACCGAGGGTCAGCGGTACTTCGCAAGTGTATCTTTCTCAGAACGTTTTGGATATATTACATCAAGCGGAGAGGGAAGCCGATCGACTGCAGGACGACTATATCAGTTTGGAACATCTGCTTACCGCACTTGTTCAGAAAGGCAGGGAAGCGGCGGCAATCCTCAAGCGTCATCAGATCGATCCCGACCGGATACTGGTTGCGCTAAAGGAACTGCGAGGTAACCAGCGGGTCACCGATCAGGATCCGGAATCGAAGTATCAAGCGCTGGACAAGTATGCCCGCAACCTCACACGTCTGGCACGGCAGGAGAAACTTGATCCGGTGATCGGCCGGGACGATGAGATCCGTCGGACGGTTCAGATCCTCTCGCGTCGCCGCAAGAACAATCCCATATTGATCGGCGATCCCGGAGTGGGAAAAACGGCGATCGCAGAGGGATTGGCGCGTCGGATCATCGCCTGCGACGTTCCGGAGAACCTGAAGGACAAGGAGATCGTGGAACTGGATATGGCGGCTCTATTAGCAGGAGCGAAATTTCGCGGCGAATTTGAGGAGCGGTTGAAGGCGGTATTGCAGGAGGTGGAGAGATCGGACGGCAGGATCATCCTTTTTATTGATGAGATCCATACGGTTGTGGGGGCGGGGGCAGCCGAAGGAGCAGTGGATGCATCCAATATGTTGAAGCCCGCATTGGCGCGGGGGTCTCTGCATTGCATCGGCGCTACGACCATCGATGAATTCCGCAGGCACATTGAGAAAGATCCCGCATTGGAGCGCCGTTTCCAACCGGTAATGGTGCTGGAGCCCTCGGTGGAGGACAGTATATCCATCCTGCGCGGGATTCGCGAGAAGTATGAGGTTCATCACGGCGTCCAGATCACGGATAATGCTCTCGTCGCCGCTGCCGTGCTTTCCAATCGTTATATTGCCGACCGTTTTCTTCCCGACAAAGCGATCGATCTGATCGATGAGGCCTGTGCCCAACTCCGGATGGAGATCGATTCGATGCCGGTCGAATTGGACGAAGTGGAGCGCAAACTCCGTCAATTGGAGATAGAGCGGCTGTCATTGGAGAAGGAAAAGGACTCGCTCAGCGCCCAGCGGCTGGATAAGGTTCAAGCCGAGGCCGCAGCCTTGACCGAGCAGCGCAATACACTGCGTTTGCAATGGGAAAATGAAAAACGGATCTTGGAACAGATCCGTACGCTCAAGGAAGAGATTGATAATTACAAAGCCGAAGCGGAACGCGCTGAGCGTAGCGGCGACTATGAAAAGACCGCCCAGATCCGCTATGGCACTTTGGTGGAAAAGGACAAACAACTCTCCGAGTTCACCGTCAGGATGAAGGAGACGCACGATTCACAGCAATTACTGAAGGAACAAGTGGATGAGGAAATGATCGCCGGGATCGTCTCCAAGTGGACAAATATCCCCGTTAGCAAATTGATGCAGAGCGAGATCCGCAAACTCATCGAGATGGAGGACATCCTGAGCCGCCGGGTCATTGGCCAGGAAGATGGCATCAAGGCACTTTCCAATGCCATCCGCCGTTCCCGCAGTGGTTTATCAGAAGGCAACCGCCCGATCGGCTCGTTTCTCTTCCTGGGACCGACCGGAGTGGGTAAGACCGAACTTGCCAAGACGCTTGCCGCTTTCCTCTTTGATTCGGACAAAGCGCTCATCCGGCTGGATATGTCCGAATTTATGGAAAAGCATTCAGTCGCCCGACTCATCGGTGCTCCTCCGGGTTATGTGGGTTATGAGCAGGGGGGGTACTTGACCGAGGCGGTTCGCCGGCGTCCTTATTGCGTAATTCTTTTTGATGAGATCGAAAAGGCGCACGGAGACGTTTTCAATGTCCTGCTCCAGATCCTGGATGACGGTCGGCTCACCGACGGCAAGGGGCGCACATTGGACTTTCGCAACAGTGTAGTAATCATGACCTCCAATATCGGATCGCAGGTTATATTTGATGCCGGTGATGCCGATCCCGAGACGCTCAAGCCCGAATTATCCGCAATCTTGCAGCAATACTTCCGTCCCGAATTTCTCAACCGTCTTGATGACATGATCATCTTTCACCGGCTGGATCGCGCGCATGTGCATCGCATTGTCCAACTGCAGCTTGACCTCTTATCATCCCGCCTGGCGGCGCAAAACGTCCGCCTCAAATACACTGATGCCCTGGTGGACCATATCGCTGTCCACGGATATGATCCCCAATTTGGTGCCAGACCATTGAAACGATTGATCCAAAGGGAAATAGAGGATTATCTGGCAACCAAGATACTGCTCAATGAGATCCGCTCCGAGCAGGCGGTCACTCTTGATATTGTCGAGGGTAAACTGACGCTCAGGTATTGATTTAACGCTTGTAAAGAGCGTTGCACATACTGGAATCACTAAACATCGAGAACGAGAGATGTTTATATATTCTCTCACTCCAGCGCAGGCCGCAATTACCACGGAATTTGTCTGACAGATGGTTGGATATTGTCGTAGGGTCAACCGTCCAGAACTATTAAAGGGTCCAATAAAGGCTTAGATTCAAGCGGAATGGTGTTTCGCCATTATTCTCCCTGCTCAATAACCTTAGTATAACCTTACGATTGTAAGGTTATACTAAGGTTATACTAAGGTTATCAAGCAAGGAGGACGATTTGACCTTTCAAGTCTTTGAGGTAGTGGACGAACTTTCTTGGGTATTCCTGTCGGTTATTTCTTTCTTGCCTGGTTTGCCACTGCCTGTTGGGCGGCGGCAAGTTCTTCATCCGGAGCGAGATAACGGCTTTTAATCACGTTGAGATCGCGGTCGAAATCATAGATGAGCGGGATACCGGTAGGGATGTTGAGATTGACGATATCCTCGTCGCTGATGTTGTCCAAGGTCTTGACGATAGCGCGCAAACTATTGCCGTGGGCGGCGATGATCATTCTTTTTCCGCTTTTCAGGCGTGGAACAACGATCTCGTTCCAGAAGGGCATGGTTCGCTGGCAAGTATCTTTAAGTGATTCCGCCAGGGGCAGTTGCGCTTCGGTTAAATCCGTGTAACGGGGGTCGTGACCAGGATAGCGTGCGTCCTGCTGAGTGAGGGAAGGCGGCGGGATGTCAAAACTCCGGCGCCAGAGTTTTACCTGTTCTTCGCCATACTTCCCCGCTGTTTCGGCTTTGTTCAGTCCCTGCAAAGCACCGTAGTGACGTTCATTGAGTCGCCAGTCATTTCGCACCGGCAGCCATATCAGATCCATTTCATCCATGATGATCCAGAGGGTGCGGATAGCACGTTTGAGGACGCTTGTCCATGCTTCATCAAAGGTAAAGCCGGCTTCTAAAAGGCGTTTACCGGCAATGTGCGCTTCACTAATCCCTTTTTCGGAGAGATCGACATCCGTCCATCCGGTAAAGAGATTTTCTTTGTTCCAAGTGCTTTCGCCGTGTCTGATCAATACGATTTGATACAATTTGGTTCTCCCATGAGTTATTTTTCACAGCCGGGGTTCCCCGGCTTGGATTTGTAGGTCAGGGTTCCCGTCTGTTGTTCGATCCAGCGCGCCATGATATAAAAGAGATCTGAGAGGCGGTTCACGAATTGCTGGATCTCGGGAGAGACAGGTTCTTTTTGTGCCAGTTCCGCAAGGCGGCGCTCGCCTCGTCGGGCGATGGTGCGGCAGATATCGAGTTTGGCGGAGGCAATGGTCATACCCGGGATGACAAATCCGCTCAGACCGACCTCTGATTCAAAGCGGTAGATCAGGTTAGTCATCTCGGTCACATCCTTCTCGCAGACCGGATATGGATAGGTCTGGGATATGGATGCAATATTTCCCATGGCACGATAGAGCCGGTTTTGGATATCGGTGAGGATGTGGACGATCTCGTCCTGCTCGATATAATGCCGTGCCTCGCCGACGTGGGCGTCCAGTTCATCCAAAGTACCATATGATTCCACGCGGATATCACCTTTGCCGATGCATTCACCGCTATAAAGTGAGGTTAATCCCTTATCGCCTTTTTTGGTGGTAATGCTCATAATTGTTCCGTTATTTCATGGCGATGATGGAGATCTCGATCAGTCCATCCTTGGGTAAACGCGCCACCTGCACCGCTTCACGCGCCGGATATGGTAAACTGAAATAGCGGCTATAGACCTCGTTCAGCAAACTGAAGTCGTCCAAATCCTTCAGATAGACCGTTACTTTGGCGACATTGGGGAATCCCATTCCGGCGGCTTCGAGAATGGCTTTGATGTTGTTGAACACCAGATTCACTTGTTCGACAAATCCATCCGGCATGGCTCCGGAAACGGGATCGATCCCGAGTTGGCCAGAAATAAACATGGTGTTGTTGCGGATCACCGCTTGTGAATAGGGTCCAATGGCGCTGGGCGCGCGGTGGGTCATAATGCTTTGCATCGCTTACTCCTTTTTTTTATCCTTCTCTTTGCGTTTCTTTCTGATTTCCTCTGCTCTTTTTCTTCTCCACTGATCAATCATGTTTCTGGTTGGTTTGGTTTTTCGTTTGGCAGGTTTTAGATCTTTGGGGTCAAGCATGTTGCAGTGCCTTCCTGGCAATGATGATCTCCTGAGATATCTGATTCAGGGGGATATAATCCTGATATTCTTTGACGAGGTTGCGGATGAGGATCTTGCCTTCGCGGATGTTTTCGTCGCGGAGGATAATCATCAGCTCACATTGTTTTGCTTTGGCATTGTCGATCTCGGTATCGGTCTTGAGGATATCGGCGCTCAGGATGGTTCCGATCCCGTAAGAATGCAGATCCTGGACGATCTGGAGCATCATTATCTCGAGATCTGGCGATTGGGCGCAGATATAGACGGTAAAATCGCTGTTCAATGCGGAGAATAGGCGGCGCTGTTCCATGATCTCAAATATCCGGTCAAGGTGCAGATAAAACCCGACTGCCGGTAATTTGCTGCCGATGGTCACCTCCGAGAGCTCATCATAACGTCCGCCGCCACCGATCACTATCTCCTTGCCGTTGTGATCGATAATAAAGTCAAAGACAGTTTCGTTGTAGTAGGAAAAGTGCTTGAAGAGATGGTGGTTCACGCGGTATTCGTTGGCGAGGTTGCTTTGGATGCGTTTGACCTTTTGGAAGTTGATGCGGCATTTTTCGCAGAGAAAGTCCTGGATGCACGGTCCTTGCAAGGTGGTCCTGAGGCATTGTTCATTACTGCAACGGGGCAGTATAAGCGGGTGGTCGGACAGTGATTCAAAACACTCCGGACAATAGTCCTCTTGTTTGTCTTTGAAGTATTGACGTATAGCGGCAAAGTATTCCTTGCGGCAACCCCTGCAACCGTAACTATTGATCTCCAGTTTGGCATCGGTTAAGCCCAGTTCACGGCAGATGCGCATACCCAGACCGATGATCTCGTTTTCGGAAAGGATGCTGTCGCTGCCCAATAGTTCCACGCCGAGTTGGTGGAACTCCATTGGCTCCTGATTGTGGCTCTTGCGAAACATAGGACCGTGATAAAACAGCCGGTGGATCTCGCCGGGGAGGTAGCGCTGAGCGGTCTGATATAAGACGCTGATCGTCCCCTCCGGACGTAAACTAAGCAAACTGATATTGTCGTCCGGCTGGTTGAGGTTCAAGACTTGGCGAACGACGTGTTCGGCCTCTTTATGATCCATCAGAGCGGTGATCCCGCGGTGCAGGATGTCATAATCCTGCAGAATGGAGATGCGTATCTCTTGATAGTTATACATTTTCAGAACGCCATCCATCCGATCTTCCAATAGATGCCATTTCCAGACGTCCTCAGGTCGGATCGAACGCAGGGGCTTTTCCGGTTCGCGGGACTGAGCCAACCGGCGGGGCAGCTTTGGTCTGTTCAATTCTTTCATCGTTATCTCGCTTTAGATAGCATAATCATGATTCCGTAAAAGGAATCAAGTCTTGCCCTTCCTAATCATTTCAGCCCATTTGATGATCATGTCGGATACGGCTTTCACCTTGATCGGTTTGGGGATGTAATCATCCATTCCCTGAGCCAGACAGGTCTTGATATCTTCAGTAAGGGCGTTGGCAGTCAGAGCAATGATGATGGGGCTGCCATAACGGTTAGGTTTTGTCCTGATCTCCGCTGTGGCGGCATATCCATCCATCACCGGCATTTGGATATCCATGAAGATAAGGTCGCAGGGACTGATCGCCAGCATCTCCAGCGCGGTTTTGCCGTCTATGGCGCTAATGGGTTTATAACCCATCACGGCAAATACATGGAGCATCATTTTTAGATTTATCGGATTGTCTTCCACGACCATGATCTGAAGCGGATATCGGTCGGCTATTACGCTGATCTCAGAGGAGGATTTGCCGTCGTTGTCCTCTTTTTGATCTTGATTGGTCGTACTTATCTGAGTTTCTGCTTGCGGTAGATGCAGGTCGAAGGTAAAGGTCGTGCCCTGATCAGGTATGCTCTCGAATCCGATCTCACCGTCCATCAAATTGACCAGTCTCTTCGTGATATGCAGTCCCAATCCGCTACCGAAACGATTCTGAGAATTGGAGATATGGATAAATGGGTTAAAGATCAGCGGCTGTTCATCAGGGGGAATGCCAATCCCGGTATCTGATACCGTGAAATGGATATATCCAGGCCGTTTGTCATTGGTTACTTTGAGTTCTATCGTGCCGGTATCGGTGAACTTGATGGCGTTGAACAAGAGATTGAGCAGGATCTGACAGGTCTTGGATTTGTCGCCGATAACTGTTTCCGGTACATCGGGATCAATGCTTATACACAAGAGTAATTTCTTTTCTTCTGCTTCGGTGCGAACGATCTTGATGGCGCTATTGACGCAATGCCTCAGATCAAATGGCTCGGGGTCAAATCCGGCGCTGTAGTATTCCAAACGCGAAAAATCCAGGATGTCATTGATCAACTGGGAGAGGGATGCGCAACTCAAGAGAATCGCTTCCACATATTCCTGCTGCCGTACATCCAGTTTGGTGTTCATCAGTAAACTGCTCATGCCAAGGACGGCATTTAGTGGCGTGCGGATCTCGTGGCTCATACCGGCAAAGAACTCGTTTTTGACCGCCAGCGCTTTCTGCAGAGATAAAAGCATATCGTTTATGTGATTGGACAGATCAGCGATCTCGTCTTTGCCGTCATAGCGCACAATGCCTTGATGCTGCTTGTCCAGAGTGATCTGTTTGAGTTGTTCCTGCACCGAGACCAAGCGTTTGATCACCCTGGAATTAAGCGTTTGGTAAAGCACCACGGTCTGCAGGACTGAGAAGAAGAAATATATGAGCAGGATATAGTTGCGCATGTTCCTGCCTGCCGTCAGCACTTCCGGAACCGAACTCAAGGATACCAGAAAAGCATCTCTATCCAAAATGTCTTTGACCAAAACCCAGCCATCAATTTGTTGAGCCGAGGTAAACTCGATGTTCTTGCCTTGTTTTAATCCCTCCAGACGGTCTTTTAACTGTGGATCGAGTTCTTCTTTCCCTCTCAGATCATAGGCATGGATATTGACGGTAACAAAACCCCTCATCCCGTTGATATACTCAACCGATAAAAATCTGCCCATGAGGAAGTAACCTTTGGGTAGTCCACCACGGTCGCTTTGTAGAACTTCTACCAAACCGAATAACAGATTTCCCTCTTCGGTCTGCAAGATGCCGGAGAGATGACCTTCCGCGGTGGCTTTGATCTTGGGTTTGAGGATCGCCAGTTGATTGATGATTGTATCTGAAACTTCGCCCATATGGCCATCTTCTAAGTCGTAGTAGAGTTTCAGAACCGGATTGAAGTCCAAGTCATAGATCACAGCGAGGTTGAGTTTGTAGTTCTCAAAGGTATTGGGGGTGAAACTGCTTTCTACATAACTCCGGCTAGGGGAATCGATAAAGTGATACGTATCATCCCAATGAGCCCAGTCACGGGTTATGGTCACTATGTCTTCCTGCATTGCTGCAACTTCGTTTTCGAACTGCAGCATCTGCCTTTCCTTCAGTTCAATCGCCAGATCACCGAAAGAGTGATTAATAATTGCATACGTGACGATCAGGATGATCGCCATAAAGATGATCGCAACGATGTTGATGCTGATGATGGTGCTGATTCTGATTTTCATCTCATCTTTCCTTGTGCGGTAACTTCCTCGTATCCCGTAAAATAACAGACTATCCCGGTTGCCGGTTCTGATCCATCGATTTATCGGGTTGACAATTTCCTGGGCATACTCATAATAGCCCCATAGAGGTTACATGATAGCACGTATTTTCATAATTATCTGCACAATACTATCCTGTCAAGCACTATTATCAGTGCAAGAGCACAGAGATGCCGTCGTCATCGGACAATTGAACGATATGCTCAATTCTGCCGGATTGGACTCCCTGTCCTTGTGTTTTGAAAAGGACTGGGATCTTTCCACCCGTTTCAAGACCGATTATCAATTGTCTTTGCTCCAGAATCCCTGGTTAGTTTTTGACCGGGTAGATCGGATGCGGGAGATTTGTACACCTGCCGACGGTATATCCAGCTTGCCATTGATCTTCGCCCAATTGGGTTCCATTGCTCTGGACATACAGGTTCACGAACCTTACAAGCACGACTGGGACAGGCAGTTGCCGCCAAGCCCCAAACCCCGTGATATCTTCCGGTTCGTGGAGTATCTCTTCGACGAGGTCAGCATCTCTCTGGAAAGAGCCTATGCCTTGCTAACCCCGGCACAGCGGGACAGCATGACCGTCCTTTATTACCGCATCCACAGTGATAATGAGGACAAGGACAAATACGACGCCTTTCTTTCTGCACAGAAGCTGCCGGTGCGGGATAAATTTGATCTGAATGCCTACGCATCGCTATTTGAGAGCATTGATCTTGATGCGTTGATGCAGGCGCAGATGATTTATCTCTCGGGGGTAGAATTACTACTCAGCCGCATCAAAGAGAGCCGCTTTGGCCTCCGAAAACCGATTGTCCGCAAGACCCGACATGGGCTGATGATCATTGGTGGAAGCGGCAATAACACCTATGACGGCGCACTTTATAAAAGTCATGGCCACCAGCACATTGCCTTTGTTCTGGAACCTTCCGGCAATGACCGCTATGAGATCCCGATCCGCTCCACTTGGAAGCACCCCTTGTATCTGTACATCGATATGGATGGCGACGATACTTACTTCTTTGACTCGATCGGCAGCGGCTTTTCAGTAACTGGCGGTCTCGGCTGTTCAATCGACTTATCCGGCAATGACACCTACCGCACGGATGACTATGCCTTCAGCAGTTTTTGCGGCATGAACTTCCATCTTGATGCAGCCGGAGACGACATCTACCAAAACGGCTTGTTTTCCCAGGGTGCAGCGATGTTTGGTATCGCTTTACTTTTGGACAAAGGCGGTAACGATATCTATTCCGCCACCTCCCTTGCCCAGGGTTTGGGCGGAGTGATGGGTGCCGGAGTGATTCTCGATTGGGACGGTAATGACGTCTATTACATCGGCGGAAAATACTTGCACCAGCCCTTGGCGCCCTTTGACTATCGCAGTTTGGGACAGGGTATGGGCTTTGGCATGCGTCCCGATTATGCCGGAGGACTGAGCTTGCTCTATGACCACAACGGCAATGACCGCTACATTGGTGGCGTTTATGCCCAGGGCGTCGGCTACTGGTATGCCACCGGAATGCTCATAGATGTAAACGGTAATGATGTTTACAACGCCGTCTATTACCCCCAGGGCTCGGGTATCCATCTGGCAAACGGGATTCTCTGGGACGGAGAGGGCGACGACCAGTATTACTCCAAAAACGGCCCTGGACAAGGAGCCGGACACGACTGGGCTTTTGGCTTCTTCTATGACGGCGGTGGCAATGACGTCTATTCCATCCCCGGCGGGAACGGATTGGGGCTGACCAATTCTGTCGGCATCTTTATTGATGTTTCCGGCAACGACCGTTACGAACGCAAGGATCAGAACAACTACGGCCATGCCAATCTTGCCAGGGACAGCGGGGGCATAGGACTCTTCCTGGATGCCGGCGGAGACGACGTTTATCCGGATACCCTGTTTACCGCAAACAACACTTGGCAGCGCGGCATCTATGGCATCGGCAGGGACGTTGATCTTTTCCGGCAAGAACTTACCCGGACGGAAGCAGCGGCTACTCATGCCGTGACTGAGGTTGACAGTTTACTCCCGATCGACCGGCTTTTTGCCATTGCTTCCGAATGGGAAGTGGGCTCCGCAGTTCAGAGGGTGCGGCAGGCGCGTCAATATCTCTTTGCCAGGGAGGATGAAGCGATCCGGTATATTACGCAAAACAAACTTACCTCCAAGTCCGGATTGGAGTATCGCACCCTAGAAGAATTCGTCCGCACTTCAGAAACCTTCAAACTTGATCTTTTTAAGCAACTTACTCACCCGGATACCCTGGCGGTAAAAACCGCCGTCTCACTCATCGCCGCTACCGGGGATACCTTGCTTTTGCCACAGTTGCAGGAATTCATCAGTGGCGATAGATTCATTCCGCTTACCCTCTCCGTCCTGGGCAGCATCAAAGACCCCGCCGGTATCGGGATCCTTTCCGGATTTACAGAACACCCCAGCGAGCGCTATCGCTACATCGCCGCCCGCAGTTTGAGGCGCCTTGCCATGCCGGAGGCCACAGCCCTTCTCAAGAGCATGACCTCCGATCGCTCTTTTCTCGTGCAAACCCTTTTGCGTGATTTTCTCAAGGATGATCCCGAATGAGTTATCCGCCTCACCAACAGCAGATCCATGACTTTCTTACAACTCTTTCGATAGCGGAGCCTGACCGCATCATAAATGACCTTGCCCACTATCATCAACTCCTGCTTGAATACAATCCCCAGGTCAATCTTGTCTCACGAAAAACTGCTCCGGAGGACTATTGGCGTTACCATTTTCTTGACAGCATACTTGCCCTCAAATGCCTTGATTTCAATGCGAAGGTGGTGTTGGATTTTGGCAGTGGCGGCGGGTTGCCAGGCATTCCCATCGGGATTGCGAGTCCCCAGGCACGGGTTTTCCTGCTGGAAGCCACCCGAAAAAAATGCCTTATCCTGCGTCAGATGCTGGATGCGCTGCACTTGAAAAACTGCCGGGTGGTCAATCAACGCCTGGAGGACTATGCCCTCATGGCGGAAGGCCAACGGTTCGATTACATAGTCTGCCGTGCCGTGGCCTTGGAAATGCGTTATCTCCAGCCCTTGCGTCAGTTGCTCCGCAAAAACGGCAGAGTGATATTATACAAAGCGCATCGCATGGACGACATTACATCGATCCGGCATCAGAGCCTGCTGGAGCAAGACGTGCCGGATCTCGGTTTCCGGCGTTTAGTAGCTATTGACCGTAAAGATTTGATAAATGGAAGAAGCCCATAGAACCGACAAGCAACAGCATGGATAATGGACGACCCTCGTTTGTAACAAGGCGGATCGGCATCCGCTCCTACGTGATAACCACCGATGTAAAATAGAGAGATTATGAGCAAGATCATCACCATAGTAAACCAAAAAGGCGGCGTGGGAAAGACCACCACCGCTGTCAACCTCGCCGCCGGAATAGCGATCCTGGAGCGCCGCACCCTATTGATCGATTTTGATCCTCAGGGAAATGCCTCCAGCGGTGTCGGCATTGACAAGGACAACGTATCCCTCCAGATCTATGATGCCCTTATCCAGCGCACCCCCATCGAAAAGGTTATTCTGCCCACTGCCATCGAAGGTCTTTCCTGCATCCCCGGCAATATCCACCTCACCGGTGCGGAGATCGAACTGGTTCACGAATTTGCCCGCGAATACAAATTCAAGGAAGCACTAAGTCCGATAAACAGCCTCTTTGAATTCATCATCATCGATTGCCCGCCGTCATTGGGACTGCTCACCGTAAATGCCATGACCGCCAGCACCGATATCCTCGTTCCGCTTCAGTGTGAATACTACGCTCTCGAAGGTATCAGCCAGTTGCTCAACACCATTCGCCTCATCCAGAAAAACCTCAATCCTTCGCTAAACATCCTCGGCATTCTGCTCACCATGTTTGACAAACGGCTCAATCTCTCCACTTCCGTCGCCAAAGAAGTGCACCGATATTTCAAAGAAAAGGTCTTCCGCACGGTGATCAACCGCAACGTTAAACTCTCCGAAGCGCCCAGTCATGGCAAGACCATCTTTCATTACGACATCAAATCCTCCGGCGCCACCAATTACCTCCAACTTGCCCATGAGGTCATCCAACGCTATGAGAAATAGATAAATACACCTGAGGACAGGACTATGAACGACAAACTTGGCAGAGGACTCAGCGCTCTCATTCCCGACAGTCGCGAAACCGACAGACCCCGTAGCAATATCATGACCGTTCCTACCGACCGGATCGTGCCCAACCGCTTTCAGCCCCGCCGCACATTCGAACCTGAAAAACTGCAGGAACTGGCGGATTCCATCCGCGAAAACGGCATTATCCAGCCCATTATCGTCAACAAAACCGCGTCCTCGGACTATGAATTGATCGCCGGTGAAAGACGACTCCAGGCAGCACGGATGGCTGGACTGACCGAGATCCCAGTCGTCATACGTTCCGTCTCGCATCAGGAACAACTTACTCTTGCCGTAGTCGAAAACGTCCAGCGCGAAGACCTCAACCCCGTCGAAGAAGCGCTTGCCTATCAGACCCTGAGCGATGAATTCGGACTTACCCACGGCCAGATCGCCAATACTGTCGGCAAAGATAGAGCCACCGTCACAAACGCTCTGCGCCTGCTAAAACTTCACTCCGATATCCTTTTCCTGATCAGCGAAGGCATCCTCAGTGCCGGGCATGCACGCGCCGTTCTCTCGGTCGAAGAAGATCTCCGGATCCCATTTGCCGGATACATTGTGCATCACGCCCTCAGCGTCCGCCAGGCGGAGATGCGCGCCAAAAGTTTTTCCGCCCATGCCCATCCCGAGCCCAAACCTGCCCGCTCCACCTTTGACGATCTGGAACGGGACTTTACCCGCATCCTTGGCGTCCGCACAAAGATCCAGGATAAAGGAGGCAGGGGCAGGATCCTCATCGAATATGCCAATCCCGAAGAAATGCAACGCCTCAGAGAGATGTTTGGCAAACTTCCGTGAAGGATGGTAACGGGATGAATTGTATATTTTGTGACCTGACCCAGCACAAGAAACTAATCGAAAACGACCATTTCTTCGCCATTTACGACCACTTCCCCGTCTCGCCGGGACATACTCTCGTCATCTCCAAACGCCATGCCGCCGATTTCTTTGATCTTTGCGCCGATGAGATGACATCATTCTATGATATGGTGCAGCAGGTCAGAGAGATGCTCGACCGCGAATTCCATCCGGATGGATTCAATCTCGGCATGAATTGTGGAGCTGTTGCCGGACAAAGCGTCTTACATTTCCACCTCCACGTCATCCCCCGTTTTGCCAGTGACAACCAAAAAAGACGTGGTCTCAGGGAATATTTGAGAGAAATTATCTAAATCAAAGTGTGCTAAATCCAAGGGGAAAACCCGTCATCAGCGCGGGATGCGTCTTGAGGTTGAAGATGCGGACGCACCGACTTGCGGCTGGCGTCGTCATTGCTAGTTCCCATCTTTTCCCCTGGTCTTCCTTGCTTGATAACCTTAGTATAACCTTAGTATAACCTTACGACCGTAAGGTTATACTAAGGTTATGGAGCAGGGAGGAAGTAAGGAGGCCGGACGTGGTCGTTCTGCCTTTATCAAGGGCCGAGGAGGTAAAGATGAAGAACGCCCTGATTATCGTTGTGATGCTTGTTGTTTTTACTGTTTTGACGGCGGAACAGCCCTTTGAGAAAGGCAGAGCCGCCATTAGGATCCGGGCTGATGCCCAGAGCCGGATAGAACCTGGTTTCCGCAATCTCGGTATCACTAGCATCGATGCCAAATTCCATCACCTCAAGATCGAGAAGGTCAGTCCGCTTTTTCGCACCAATCCCGCCAAGCATCGGGCGGATCTGCCTGATCTGTCTTTGTGGTGGGAGGTGACTTTTCCCGCTGAGATCGAGGTGTGGGGCGTCTGCAACCTGCTAATGCTGGATGAAAATATCGAATATGCCGAGCCGGTCTACATCGATGAAAGTTTTATCGTGCCGAATGATCCGAACTACTCGCTTTCCACCTATTTTCCATTCATGCAGGCACCTGCCGCCTGGGATATCCACAGAGGCGGTGATGGCGCTCACGTCGTGGTTTTGGCGATCACCGATACCGGCGTGAATTGGAAACATCCGGATCTGGTTGACAATATCTGGCAAAACCTGGGTGAGGATGCCAATGGCAATGGTTATACTATCTTTCGCAATGGAAGCGTCTGGGTCTATGATCCGGGTGATCTGAACGGCATCGACAACGACAGCAATGGCTATGTCGATGATCTGATCGGTTGGGACTTTATGCTCAATGCGGAAGGGGATCAGCATTACGATCCCTGGGAATCCAGCGGGCATGGAACCCGTGTTACCGGCATTGCCGGAGCCCGGACGGACAACACTCTGGGCACTTGCAGCATCTCCTGGAACACCGTTTCGATCATGCCCATCTCCTGCACCCACCCGGGAGCACCATCCGCCATCTACCGCGGTTACAATGCCATTGTCTATGCCGCGGAAAATAATGCCGATATCATCAATTGCAGTTGGGGTGGCACCGCCTTTTCTCAAGCCAATCAGGATGCCGTGGATTATGCCTATGGTCTGGGCAGCATCATCATTGCCGCCGCTGGAAACAGCAATAATGCCATACCGCTCTATCCTGCCGGATACCGGAACGTGGTGGCGGTGGCCGCTTTGCAAAACAGCGGGCAAAAGTCCGCCATCTCCAATTTCGGCGCCTATATCGACGTGGGAGCGCCGAATTCACAGGTCAATACCACCAATTCTACTGCTGCCTATTCCACCCATACCTCCGGCGCCACGTCCTATGCCTCGCCCATTGCCGCTGGACTGGCAGCGCTGGTCAAATCCTATAACCCGACCTGGACGCAAGAACAGGTCATCAATCAATTGATCGCTACCTGCGATCCGGTCGATCACGTCAATCCAGGAAGGGAAAACATGCTGGGCGGCGGACGCTTGAATGCCTATCGTGCACTTACCGAGATCGATCCGGCGATTCCGCAAAACCTCAAACTATCCCTGATCCGGCAATTACCTCCTTCGGATGTCAATGCCAATAAGGCAATCGAGCCGGGCGAGACCTTCGCTTTGAACCTGCGGCTGATGAACAATACCTTCGGCGTGAGTTCCGATAACGTGACCTACACGATCAGCACTTCCGATCCGCATCTTATTATCCTCAATAACACGCATCATGGCAGTATCGCCGCCGATGATTATATCTGGCTCAATGATGCTTTTTTGATCCAGGCGGCGCCCGGCGCACCATCCAAAGTGGCTACGCTGACGCTGAATATCACTGCGGACAAACCAATCGTTTTGGGTAGTTCATTTGCGATCAGCGTCCTGATCCACAATGGCGGCGTCCTGGTCTGGGAACCGGTGTCCAATGGGCGTAACCTCAGCGGGATGTATATCCGCAATTACCTGAATGGGCAGGGATACCAAACGGTGCACACGACGATCTTTCCGGCGTCGTTTTATGGATTTGAGGCAGTGTATCTCTGTTTTGGCACCTTGAACAGCTATATTGCGCGGTTTCGTGAGACCGAGATGTATTATGCCCTGCGCGATTATCTGCGTTCGGGCGGGAAAGTATGTATCGAGGGTGGGGATGTGGTGGCCTTTGATATGTGGGCGTATTTTCCGGGGATCGAGGGCGGACTGGATGGGCATCAAGTCCTGTGGCCGCTTTTAGGAATTGCCCATGCCGACAATGGCGAAACGCAAATGGTCACTGATCTTCAGGGTCAGACAGGATCTTTGGCGCAAGGTATCGCTTTTTCCGCATCCAGTCAGACGCAGAATGCTTCGATCGACCGCTACGTCCCGCTGGGCAAAGCGGCGCAGACCACCTTCGTCCAGACCGGTTATGGTAATGTGGGCATCCAGAATAGCGGTGCCTACGGACAGCGGTCTGTGGTCTTTGCTTATGCTTTGCGCGAACTGGTGGACGGCGATTATCCCAATACCCGCAATGCGCTATTGGGTCAGATCACTGAGTATCTTGAGAGGGAGGATCCGCCTCTGCCCGTCGTGCTGACTTCGTTCACCGCCACTTTTGATCAATATCCCGCACTCAAATGGATTACTGCGTCCGAAGCCAATATGCTGGGATTCAATGTATTACGTAGCGATATACCGGATCTGGCATCAGCGTTGAGGGTCAACCGCACCATTATCGCCGCGGCAAACAGCGCCAACACCACCAATTACCGATATGACGATGATATGGATCTTGCGCCGGGGATGACGTGTTATTACTGGCTGGAAGCGGTCTCCCTGGACAATCAGAGTCAGTATTTTGGGTATATCGAACTCCTGGTGCCCAATATTCACGAGCCTCAAGATCCGCCGCTACCACCGGTGGACACAGGGATCGGCGACATCTATCCCAATCCCTTCAGTCAGGAAGCGCGGATCACCTGGCAATTGCGGGGCGAAAGTCCTATCCTCTTACAGATCTATAACATCCGGGGCCAATTGATCCGCACTCTGGCACAAGGAACATTCGATGCCGGCGATCATCAACACTGGTGGAATGGCACAGACCAAAAACAACGCCGTTGCGCCAGCGGTATCTACCTCATCCGCCTTAAAACCCCATCCGGTGTCCATCATCGAAAATTGCTGATGGTGGATTAAGGGAGACATGCCGCACAGCGGAAGAAGATCAGCAAGCGTAACACAGCCGGTATTGAATTGAACTGAACCGGGGCCTTTTTCATCGTTGTTTAGCGCCGTTGTGCCCACATTTCGTATTTGCGGGGACAATTCATTCAAAAGAGAATAGACATCAACGGAAATTCTGAATTGTTGAAACATTTGGGGGATGTTGTCAAATCCTGTCCGACTCAATTCTAATGAAACCAACTGAATTAGACCATTGAATAATATGGGGCACAGTTCTTGCGGCCATAAACTAACTAATAGTCAGGCAAGATCCGGCGTCATAACGGCGCCATCCGATGTAGGGGATGACTTCAGTCACCGTTCGGAATACCGCCAACAATCAACCTGCAAGAGTATCGGGACTTTTTGAGGACTTTAGTCCGAGAGTAATCCCCTCCCGCCGGACAGGGATTCTTCTTTCAATACGCTGGCATATGTCTCTCGTTCGGACTAAAATCCTCACAATGTCTAAAAACCCAGTAGGGTTGTATGCCCTCTCGTGATCCGAGACGACGGCTGAAACCACCGCCTAACATCTGTTGGTGTTTAAATGATGATAGGTTTTGTCTGACAAATCGAGATAGGTTGGATATAGTCGTAGAGTTAACCGCTCTGAATTGGTTAATAATCTTAGTGGATGTTTTAGGTGACGATCTTGAAGAGACCTGATGAGATCTATGCATTTTCTGGCAATATCAGCAGCGGCTGGTTGGGGCAAGAACGCGGTTCGTCCGTTTTATAAGCGGAGCTTGTCCGTTTCATAAACGAAAGCTTGTCCTGATATAAAAAAACTGATTTCAAGATAACCGATGAGATAGACCAGCATTGCCGGTGAACTGACAAGCAGAAGCTTATGTAACGTATCGGCGTTGCCGATGAATAGGTGGTTTATGTGGGGATCAGCGATGTTGTAATGATCCTTTGCCGGACAATATCTCGCCTTTCTCAACTGCTGCATATTGATCAGACCTGTGGAATGAAATCTGCATAAATGCTTATCACGTTATGGTAGGTGCAAAAAAATGCTTGACGCTTGCATACTGTTGATAACGGATTAAGACTTATATAACTGGATCGGTAGCGGGGAGGTGTCAACTCCGTCGGGTGCCTGATCCATCAAATACACAGAACTTGACAAAACCGGAAACGGTGACAGGAGGTTTTTATGCATCGCTGCCCCAAGGGCTGGCCGATGATCATAATAATGCTGGGTATGACCCTGCTTGCGGCACAGAGCGTGAGTTTCGGGATCGATCCGGCGCAACTTGGAGCGGGAGCTAAGGGAACCCTGAGTGCGACTTTGACCATTCCATCCGATCTGAAACAGACGCATGATCCCACGGTGGAAAATGACTTTTTCTATTTGAAGGCGTCCCATCCCGCCCTCACTTTTGGCAGGATAAACTATCCCAAGCCCACCAAGATCAAGGCGGAGGATGAATGGGAATATCATGGAAGGGTGACGCTTTCGCTGCCTTTTACCGTCAGGCAGAACGCTACTGTGGGCAGGATCGAGATCCCCGCTGAGATGGCATTCAACCTGTGCTATGAGAGCGGGATATGCCTTCCTCCTGAAGAAAAGGCGGAACAGGTAGCGCTGGAGATACTGCCTTCCGGCGTCACGGACACGCCGGAATTCATTGAAGAAGATAAGGTAAGCGAGACTGGTGAGACATTAGTCGTCTCCGTCGGCACTGCTGGAAGTGACATTCCCCCGCCGGATGATCCGGCAGAGAATCCCTTGACCCGTTTTTTGATCTTTGCTTTGATCGCTTTTGTGGGCGGCATAATCATGAACGCCATGCCCTGCATCCTGCCGGTGATTTCGATCCGCACCATGAGCATCGTGCGTCAGGCGCAGGAGGACAAAAAGCGGATATTGTCACATTCCATGGCATATACCGGTGGTATCCTCATCGCCTTCGTTATCCTGTCGGCAGTGGTGGTGATCCTCAAACTCGCCGGAGAATCCGTGGGATGGGGTTTCCAATTTCAGAATATCTGGTTCAATATCATTCTTATTTCGATCATCCATGTCTTTGCCTTGTCGCTATTTGATGTCTTCATCATCAATGCGCCGGGCATAAGCGGAGCCAACAAGGCAAGTGCCAGAAGCGGGATCTGGGGGTCATTTGCCGGAGGACTGATAGCGGTTCCATTGGCAACTGCCTGTTCAGCACCGCTTCTGGGTCCAGCTATCGGTTTTGCTTTCCTGCAGCCGGTGTGGGTGATCCCGATCTTTTTCCTGCTGATCGGATTGGGCTTGGCATTTCCGTTTATTCTGCTGGGCTTTATCCCTTCCGCACTCAAGGTAATCCCCAAGCCGGGAGAATGGATGAATGTCTTCAAGGAGATCATGGGCTTCATCTTGATCGGCGTGGCGCTGTGGATGCTGTATGACCTCTATCAGATGACGGATGGGGACTATCTCTTCCGCGTGCTCTTGTTCCTGGGGATGCTGTCGTTTGCCGCCTGGCTCTATGGCAGGTTCGTGCGCCCCGAATACAAGTCGTTCACGAAGTGGAACGTCACGCTCTGGGTGTTGGTGATCATCATCGCCTCTTCGATGTATTTCCTGCCCTACGAAGCCAAGGTGGCACAGCCCGTCGCCGTCTCCCAGGACGGCCTGTTGATCCAGGCACCCAAGGCACCGGCGGGCTGGTATCAATTCTCGCCGAAGGTGGTGAATACGCTGATCGATCGCAGCGAGCCGGTCTTCCTCGATTTTGGCGCGGTGTGGTGTAAGACTTGCAAACTTAATGAGACCCGCGTTCTATTCCGTCCTGATACGATGGAAGAATTCAAGGCAAAGGGCGTAAACTTGATCAAGGGCGATTTTACGCATGGCGATCCAGAGATCCAGAAATGGATGGAAAAACATAACCGTGCTGGAGTCCCCTTCAATATCCTCTACATTCCCGGCAAAGAACCGGTCATTTTTAGCGAGATCATCAGCCGCAAAGCGATCCAGGACGCTCTGGCGCTGATCCCGGACAAGGAGTGAATATGAAACCACGGGTGATCATCCTTATTCCCCTGATCATTGTTGTGGTGTCCTGCACCCGGTTTACCAGTGATTTTGATCCGCCGGTGACCACTGATTTTGACGCCATCCTCTTTCAACCAATGCAACAGGCTTTCAATGATGCCAGCGCTGCCGATCTTTCCGGCGTGATGTCCTTTTATGACGACGATTACCTGCACAACGGCCAGATCAAATCCGCCCGGGAGACATTCTTCCGCTCCATGTTTGATGCTACCGATTCGCCGCAATTTAATGTCACTTTCCTGGCTGGAACGGTGGAGAACGACACCTTGGCGAATACAAACTGGCGTTTGCGCATCTTTGCTCCGGAAAGCAAAACCCTGCTGGCGGATAGCACTTTCACCGGCGAGAAACTGATCAAGCGGGATGGGATCTGGAAATTCTGGGGTAACCGCATATCCAGCTTTAATCCTCCTGCCCGTCAGCGCGCTATCCTGGAGAGTTTTACTTACGTGGGCTGTCCCAATTGCCCGCCGGTGGAACAGGCATTGCATGACCTCCAGATACTGTATCCTCTGGATGTGTCTTTCCTTGAATATCACGTCGGAGGTCCTTTTGACAGCGGCGCTCAGGACGTGTATGGCTATTATGGCTATCCGGCAATGCCTACCGTGGTCGTGCAGGGCTTGAACCGGCTGATCGGTAATTCCACTGAAAATCTGGCATTGTATCAGACACTGGCACAAAATATTATCCGATCAAATACTGAGATCCTGCTCACCGATCTGGCATACACCTATATCCCGGGAGACGGGATTGCCGGCAGTATCAGGGTCACACCCGTCAGTAACGGCTTTGAAACTCAAGACCTGCGACTCAAATACGTCATCCTGGAACGCGAACGCAACTATGGCAATCCCCCTCACACCTATCGAAACGTTGTAATGCGAAAAGGGGAAATGGACATCAGCACCAGCGACCTCACCCAACCCTTGTCTTTTTCCCTTCCCTATCAGGGTTCTCTACCCGATGATGCTTACATGCTTGTTTGGGTTCAGAGAGTTCCCTCCACCTTTGCCTCCAACGCCAGGATCTTCAATGGCTTGGAGGTCCCGGTATCGACCCGGTAAACAGGAGTTTTAATATGAAACATCTACTATTTATCCTCGTGTCGCTGATCATTCTGCTGTCATCGCTGAACGCTGAAGTGATGCCCGATTTCCGCTTGCCGGATATGAATAACCGTGACCTGCAGCTGGAGAATATCCTCGGTAAAGGTCCCGTATTGATCGAATTCTGGACGTCTTGGTGTACTCCTTGCAAGGCATCCATGATCCAACTCGACCTATTGCAAAAGAAGTATGAATTACTGACTGTGGTCGTAATCTCCCTCGATGCGCCCAAGGATGTAATCAAGGCAAAAAACTATCTGAGATCAAGGAATTATGATTTTGTCGCTCTCTTTGACACGGAAAAACGCCTGGCTCGGCAACTGAACGTGACCAATCCACCGCTTACCTTAATCCTGGACGCACAAGGCAATATCGTCTATTCTCACGCTTCATACACCGCAGGTGATGAAAAGGTCTATGAGAAGCATATCAGGGCACTTCTGTCACTACCGGAAACGCTGGAAACTGAGCCGGAAGAGATGCCGACCGGAGATAGCAGATGAAGTGGCTGACGCTCCTGCTCCTTCTCATCTCGGGGGGGGTGATGGCTCAGAACACGCTGCAGGTCTCGGGTCTGAACGAAGCGCAATTTATCTACCGCACGGCGCAGGACTCGCTTAATGCTTATTTCCGTGATGTTTTCTCCTTCCGCCTCGCTTACCGCAACGTCAATTTTGGGATGAAGTTTATCGCCGAACTACCCAGATATTCAAACAACCAGATCGAATTGCTCGCCGAACTTGATCCCAATCGCCTCACCATCGGCTGGAAAGAACTTTATGCCTCCTATGAAAAGGATGCGCTGCTGCTGCGCGCTGGAACCATCGAAGAAAGTTTTGGCGTCGGCATCACCTTCCGCAGTTGGGAGGACATCGAATTTGATCAGGACAACCGGGTGGAAGGACTGCTACTGCGTCATGACGGCGATCTCAAGATAAAAGCCTTGTATAGTGCCATACCCAATCAGAACCAGCCCGACCGGCTCGATCTGGCTTATGGCGCTGATCTTTATTACACGGCTTATGCCCCCGTCCATCTTGGCTTTAGTGCCCTTACCCATCGTCGCCTGACACCTTTGAACCGCTACAACCAGCAGGACGTCTATTCCCTGCGCACGGCGCTTAACCTGGGCTTTTTAGACGGTTATGCCGAGTATGCCCTAACCGATCTTTACCGTAATGCGCCCACAAATTATGAAGGAAGCGCCATCTATGCCAACCTCAATTTCTATCCCGCCCGCTTTCCCATCCAGTTTGGTGGCGCATACAAACACTATAACCGCTTTGAATTCCGCCTGCAGGATCTGCCAGTCGCCAATTATCATAACGAGACCCTGGCAGACGACCAAAATGCCGGTGTGGACGAGGAAGGTATCCAGGGCTGGGCTGCCTGGACGATCAATGACCGCTTATCTCTCAATGCCGATTATGCAGAAGCGTGGAACAGCAGTTTTCAAAAGCGGATGAACGACCTTTGGACACAGCTGCAATATGAGGACGGGTTTTTCCTGTTTGGCGTCGAATACTCTCACATAGAGAAACTGGACAAGACATCCAGCAAATGGCAATTGGCGGCCGCTCCCGCCCTAAATTTCAGTTTCCCGCTTATGAGCCGTTCGATCAATTGGCAAGCCGAGTATAAATATGTCGAAAAGACTCATTACAACCGCCGCTTTATCCATTATGAACCCCGCCTTCAGGCTGAAATGGCGTTGGGAAAACTGGCTTTTTCCCTGGGCGCCCAATCCCGGTGGAGCAAGGATAAAGCGCCGCTGGATGCCCGATACCAGGTAAATATTGAAGTCAAATACCGCATCTATGACCACAGCGAGGTCAGCATCTTTGCCGGCGAAGGAGCCGGCGGAAAGGTTTGCCGCAGTGGCATCTGCCGCTTTGTTGCGCCATTCAAAGGCATCAAAGCAGAACTTACCACCCGATTCTGATTCAGGAGTAAACGATGAAATACATTATCATGCTAACTTTATTAGCGGCGATCCTATCGCTTGCCGCAGACCCAAATTTCTATCCCTTTACCAATATCGCCGAACATTTTACCTCACTGGGCTGCCCAACCTGTCTGGATGCCCTTGCCGGCCTAACGGTTGTCCACGACCAATTACATAATGGCGAATTTGTCAGCGCTCGCCATTACATTCAAAGCGGAAATCTCAGTTATCCCGGAGTGGAAGACCGCTTTAGCTACTATGATATCTTCAGCACGCCGGTGATGGTCTTCAATGGCAAAGTGAAGGTCATTGGCGGGGGAGACAGTGTCACCGACGGCTCTGCCTATCTTAATGCCCTCAAAGCATCACGTTACTGGGGATCACCGCTGAAGATTAACCTGTCGGGATTTAATCCCACCTCCGGATCATTAAGCGGCACGGTGCTCAATCTCTCCCCGACGCTCAATCTCACAAATGCCAATATCATTTATTTATTGGTGGAGAACAATATCGCTGCCGGAGTCACCCGCGTAATCCGGGATTTCGCATCCGCCCCCTTTGCGATCGGCGGTCAGGGCACAAACGTCAGTTTTAATCATACCTTCTCCCTGAATCCTTCCTGGAATGTCGCCAATCTTTGGGCGGCAGTCTTTATCCAGACCGAGTCGCAGACTATATTGCAAACAGCCACCACGCTACCCCAGCCGGATATCCATATCCGCGCCGCCTTTGACTGGGATCCCCGTATCATAGTGCCCGTCGTGTATCACTACGAATCATTACCCGTCTATTTCTTTAACCTTGGTCAAACCCAGACATTTATCATGCAGATAGTGGTCGATTCCGCTCCTCCGAACTGGTATGTCAATTACTGTGTCGATGGTAGTGGTTGTTTTCCCGGCAACATTCCCCGCCCGTTCACCTTGTCAGCTGGGGAAAGCATTCCCTTGCAACTCAATGTCCTCGTCGGTGATAGCGGTGTGGCACAATTTCACTGGCTCATAACCGCCCCCGGGATGCAGGATTATAAAGTCCACTTTACCATGACCACCGATGACGTATCTGCCTCCGATCCTGCCATGATCGTTCCGCTTGCCGCCATCGGATCGATCTACCCCAATCCCTTCACCGATCTCACCCGTATCCGTTTTGATCTACCCAAAGCCGAAAGAGTAAAAATGGATATCTACAACCTCCGCGGACAACACATTATCACCCTCACCGATTCTCATCACAGTGCCGGAGACCATGAGATCATCTGGAACGGCAGAGACAAAGCGGGCATCGCCATACCGGCTGGGATCTATTTCTCGCGACTACTCACCCCAAATGCCACATTTACCCGCAAACTTATCCGCTTGGAGCGTTAGACAATCCCGTTTTCCGCTCCGGGCGGATGGATGGATGAAGGGATCCTGACCGTGAAGGTGCTGCCTGCACCGGGTTTGCTCATTACGCTGATCGAACCTTTATGCATCGCTACAAATTCCCGACAGATGATCAGTCCCAGACCGGTTCCTTTCTTATCGTCCATCCCCGGGCTGGATCTACCGAGTTGAAGGTCGATCTGGAATAGTTTTTCCACCTGTTCCGGATACATCCCTTCGCCTTGATCGATAACTCGTAGGATCAAATCATCCTGCTCAAGCATCCCTTCGATCTTGACTGTCCCATGAGGATGAGAATATTTGATGGCATTGGAAAGCAGATTCCTCAGAATAGTCCTGACCAGATTGCCATCCAGATTGATCTTGTGCATGTGATCCACCGCCGTTTTCAAACTTACCTTCTTCTGAAGAGCGCTCAATTGATGCGAAGCAACGCATTCTTCGACGATCTCATTTATGTCGGTAAGCGCCGGATCATATCTGATCCCATCGGTCTGCGTCTGTGACCAGACCAAAAGGTTTTGCAACATATCATGCGTATGCTTGGCGGAATTGGCGATGATCTCGCTGTATGTCTCCAATTCATCCCAACTGAGGTTCCGACAGCTATGATGGATCATCTCGGCAAAACCAAAAATGCCGAGGAAAGGACTCTTGAGATCGTGGGCGATGATCGAAAAGAACTTGTCTTTGGTAGAATTCAATGCCTTCAATTCGGCGGTCGTGCGCTCCAGTTCCTTCTGCGCAATTATCCGTTCTGTGATATCGATGGCTATTTGTAAATGCGCCTTATTGCCGTCGATCCAGTTGATCAGTGAACTGGTGGTAAGATACCAACGATCGCTGATCGGAAACTCGATCTGTCTGGTTAAGACCGGCACATCCGATGCCAGCAAAGCATTTACTGGACATTCCTCACAAGGCGCCGTCTTGGCCCTTTGGCACTTCTCATAACAGATTTCGCCCTCCACATTTCCATATATTCCCTTGGCAAAGTCGTTCATAAACAGGATACGGTACGTCTTCAGTGACACTACCAGGATGATCGCCGGGATATTGTTCATCACTTTCTCGATGATGCCATGCGCTGATTGCAATTGCTTATACAAGGCACGGGTAGTCTTGTCCGAGCGGACATACTCGCCGATATTTTGCGAATAAACCGATACGCCGGTGATCACTCCTTCCGTGTAGATCGGAGCGATGTAGAACTTACGGTAGTCATATTCCGTGTATTCGGAACACTCGATCAGATGCAAGGCATCACCCTCGAAGGCGCATTTGTACAAACGACCCCAATGCTTCTCAAGATACTGGGGCACATCACTTAACACCTTGTGACCAATATCAATCTTCCGTTGATCAATGCGCTCAAATTCTGCCTTTGCTTGCCGGTTCAATGCGGTCAACCGCAGATCTCTGTCCACTGCCCAGATCTGATCTTCGGAATTATCGATCAGGGCCTGCAGATATGACCTCTGCTGGCGGATCATGGTCTCACAGTGCCAACGCTTGATCACTAAGGCAAAAAACTCGCAGGTATGCCGCAGGATGTCGATGTCTTCATCGTCGTAGTCGCGGGCGCCATTACCCAAAGTGATCACCCCAGCCACTATCCCGTCCAGATGCACCGGCACCGAGATCAGATTTCGCACCGGAATATGGTCGGGACGAAAACCCATGTACGCCGGATGAGACTGCGGATCATTGGTATAAAATGCCTCCCCGGTATTTATCGCATATCCGCGTAAACCGGGGTAAGAACCATCACCCTGAGGAGCAATGCGAGGTTGATAATAAGCAGGTTCGCTGCCATCCTGTGCTTTCCTTCTGTAATATACTATCAATTCCCGCGTCGCAAGATCGATCATGGCAATGTAACCATCCTGACTCTCAGTATGGCGTTTGGCGTGATTCACGATGATGGCACAGATCTCCCGATAGTCCAGTTCCGATTCGGTAAGACGGCTAAGAATATGAAAAAGATCGTGTTCCAGTTCTTGCAAATTTCTACGGATGCTCAATTCCTTCTCCTAAATCATGAATTTTTTCTGGATGTCATAGCTTGGTTTTTTTGTCAAAAGATTTTTCTATCTGAGACCGATGAATATTATGGAGTGTTGTTCTTAAGGTTGTAAACTAACTATTTATCAGACAAGATCACCTGTTACCACAACGCCATCAGATGTTAGGCGGTGCCTTCGGGTACCGTACAGAACTATGGATTAACCCACAAAAGGATCCGGACTTTTTTGAGGACTTCAGTCCGAGTGAAATGTCCTCTCCCTGGATTGGGATCCTTCTATCCTAAAGCTGGCAGAATGTCTCTCGTTCGGACTGAAATCCCCACAATGTCCAAAAACCCGGAATGGTTATATTCTCCCTCACGATCCGAAACGGTGGTTGAAACCACTGCCTAACATCTGATGCCGCGGGATGACGCGGGAAGGCGAATGATATTGCTTTCTCATGATCTCAATCCACGCTGATCTCAATATGTACAACGGTTTCCATCGGTATTTCCGCAGCTTCCGATCCCTGGATGGGCTCAGCTATATGCTCGTCTTTTTTAGTCAGTTATGCTATCAGAACCCGGGCAATCAGATAACAGGTCAGATCGTGGGATCGCTTGTGTTGGGGGCTAACCATTACTTCGTCTTTCCTACCCCCTCCTTGCTTGATAACCTTAGTATAACCTTACGTTTGTAAGGTTATACTAAGGTTATACTAAGGTTATCGAGTAAGGAGGAAACAATGGTATTTCCTGATTTTGGTTGATCCCAAAAGCGGCCAAAAGACCTTATCATCCTAATAAAAAAGCAGTTATGCGCCATTAAACGTGTAAAATTTAACAGTATATAACAATTGAGATAATTCTTCCGGATATCTGTGATTTCTCGATCAATAAGTCAATTTTTGAACGGCAAGTATCAATGAGGTGGATAATGAGTGCCAGCCCTAAAAAGCTATTCATTTATCTAAAGGTAGCAATGCTTTGATCAGTAGAAATTTATCAACGTAGCGGCCATAAGGCGTAAACAAAGATATTGACATAATGTTTGTGAGGAATCATTATGTTAGGCTGACGAGGAGTTGGATGATGAGAAGAATAACTACATTGATAATTGCATTGATCATAGTCGCTTACATGGGATACGTATTCTTTTTTTCGGGGAAAAACATAGGTAGAGTTGCTCAGCGTTCGCCTTACAAAGTGCTAATGCTGCTCCCTGGCAGTATTGACGATGGGAGTTGGAACCAGGTCGGTTTTGAGGCATTGCGGAGGATAGGCAAGGAGAAGAAGATCGATATTGTTTATCGTGAAAGTGTCACTTTTGAAAATGGGACGAAGATTCTGCGGGAATTTACCAATGACAAATCGCTCTTTGTGATCGGCTGGGGCGGAGAATTCAGGGAACTGCTGAAAGGCTTGGCATTGCAATACCCGGCTTACAAATTTGCCATCACTGGCTCTTATCCCGGCAACGGGAAGAACTTTGGCTGCCTTTCGTATCGAAGCGGATCATTCTATCTCGCCGGAGCCCTGGCAGCCCTGAAGAACAAAAGCGGCAAGATCGGCGCGATCATCGGAGAAGAACTTCCACATACCAAGCGGGAGTTTAATGCCTTTAAGCAAGGAGCATTATCCATCCGCCCGGATTTGCAGGTGAGTGTGAATTATCTGGGAACCTGGGAGGACAGTTTGAAAGCGATCGGCGCAGCAGAAAAAATGATCATGAATGCTTACGACGTGATCTTGGTAAATGCCGACCGCGCCGGACTTCCGGTGCACAAAATGATGGAACGGGAAGGCAGATACACGATCGGAGTGGTAAATGATGCGGCGCCTCTGGCACCAAAAGCTGTATTGACCAGCGTTATGATCAATGCTGAAGTGCCGTTGCGGAAAGGCATCGAACTCTTTATCCAGGGACGCTGGGAGGGCAAAATGTATCGCTATGGCTTGATCGATGGCGCGACCTATCTGACCGAATTCAATCCTGTCGTTGACCGGAAACAACGAGAGACACTCGACCGGATACGCACTGATCTGATCACTCAAAGAATTTTCATTGACGGACAAACAGAGTAGGGATAAATGAAGCGAAAGAACTCACTGAAGCGTGATCTGAAACGTAGCATAATGGCGATCGCCGTATTCAGCGTAATTTTCCCCACACTGGTCATAACGATCTTTTATGGTCAGCACCTGTGGCGGCAATTGCGTTCGGAACAGGTGTATTATACGAACTACACCGCCTCGAAGATCGACAATTGGTTTCAGAAACACCTGATGAAATTGCTCTTTGTATCGCAATTCAGTGACCTGGTCAACGAAACCGGCGGTTATCGGCAAAAGGTTCTGAATTCCGCCGTGGAGAGTTATACTGCATTCAGCGATATCTTTATCACTGATGCTGCGGGAAATGTCGTTGCCGGTCAGAATCGTTTGTTTGACCCGCAGTATCAGTATCAGTTATCCAGAATCAATCTTGAGGTCGTCACCAAAAACGGCGAGGAGTTTATCGGAACACCGGAATGGATAAGACAGATCGATGAATTCCAAATGCCGGTGGTTTATCCCTTGCGGGATGGATCGGGCAGGATCAATGGCGCCTTGTGTGCCCATCTCGATCTGAACTATCTGGACTATATCATCAATTCCATTGATTATGGCAGAACCGGTTTTGGCTATATCATCAGTCCGCAAAACCTGGTGATCATGCATAATGCGCCTCTCGAGACCGAACCTATCCAACCTGAACGCAATATATTTCTAGAACTGGTGGACAGTCCCAGTCAGTTTCATTACACCTCCGGCTTGACCGGACAGAAAGTAATGGCAACTTATCAAAACCTGGAGACCGTGAACTGGTTTTTGGTGATCAATCACCCCTTGAAAGATCTGCTGCGGGATCTGTATCAGGTCATAGTCCTGATCATCGGAAGTGGGATCATAGCGCTGCTGCTGGGGTTGGAATTGGCTTTGCGCCATATTAAAAAGATCGATGAGCCCCTGCAAAAACTCACCCAGGGGGCATCCTCGATCGCCTCCGGAGACCTGACGACAAGCATCGTGGTGGAACAGGAAAACGAATTGCAAGATCTGGCTCGGGCATTTAACCAGACCACCAACCAGTTGCGAATATTGTTTGACGGTCTGGACAAACGCTGCTCGTTTGAAAGCATGCTGGGCAAGATAACACGCAGGATCATAAATACTCGCTTGGAGATGAGTGCGGAATTGACCAGCCAACTCCTGGGTGATGTCGGTCAATATCTGGCGGCCTCCCGCTCTTCGATATATCTCTATAACAATACGCAGAAAACTCTTCATTGTCACTGTACCTGGCATCAGGATGATAAGCGCGCCCCAAAGTCGCATGCCCGGCATAACATCGATACCAGAATCTATCACGATGTTATGCCCCTTTTGAAAAGCAACAAGGTATTGGTATTTGACCTTGATGACAGCAACAAGACACCGGGAGAAACCTTTCCCAAAGCGCCATTGACTCCTGAAGCCAGTGCCATTGTGTTAAAAGAAACCGCCTTCTGCCGCGATATGCGGGCGCAAGGACTGAGGCATCTGATCATAATGCCCATCCAAGATGAGGATGAATTGATCGGTTTGATCAGTTTTTGCTTTGACAAATACGCCCGCGAGTTATCCTTGCCGGACATAGATTCGCTGGATACGATCAACAATATCCTTGTAGCTGCCTTCATCTATATCCGGAAACGGATGCATTTTAGGGAAGACCACGAACGGCTCAAGGCAACGCTGTATGGTATCGGCGATGCTGTGATCGCCACTGATGCCAACGGAATTATCAATCTGATCAATCCCGTAGCCTGCAGAATGACCGGATGGAGCGAGAAAGACGCCATCGGAATGCCTTTTGACCATGTATTCAAGATCACTGATATCGATTCCCGCCAGCCCAAACAAGCGGATTTCATCACCAATCTCCAATATGATAAAACCTATTGCCGGGAAGAAAAGACCATCCTGAACAGCAAGAACGGATTTGAGTATTACATCAGCGACAGCGCCGCCCGCATCAACAATATCTATGGTCAAATGGCGGGAACGGTCATCGTGTTCCGCGACGAGACCCACAACTATCTGCGGGAAAAGGAACAGGTCAAACTGCAACGATTGGAAGCTGTCAGTTTGCTGGCTGCCGGTATCGCCCACGACTTTAATAATCTGCTCACTACCATCCTCGGCAATGTTTCACTCGCACTGCAATTGCTTCCCGCTCAATCAGAAGTGGTGGATATACTGCGCTCAGCCGAGATCTCGACTGAGAAAGGCAGAGATATTACAAAACAACTATTGGTCTATGCCAAAGGTGGAAGCCCCGAAAGGAAAATCTCCTCGATCGTCAATCTGACGGAGGATACGCTCGGTTTTCTCCTACAGGGGTCAAGTATCAAAGTTACCAAAGATATCCCCTCTTCCACTTGGAAAGTGAAAATGGCACCCGGAGTGTATAACCAGATCATCTCCAATGTCATCATCAATGCCCGCCAGGCAATGAGCACCAATGGACACCTCCAGGTAACAGCGGAAAATATCTCATTGGATAATGGTAGCCCCTTGCCTCTGAACCCGGGAAACTTTGTCCTGTTGAGCATCACCGATAACGGCGAAGGCATCGATCCTGCCATTCTGCCCAAGATATTCGACCCTTATGTCACCACCAAAAACACCGGCACGGGATTGGGCTTGACCTCTGCCTTTGCCTTACTGCAAAAGCATGGCGGTTATATCACCATAACCTCGGAACCGGGTGTAGGAACTACCGCAAAGATCTATTTTCAGGCAGCAGATGAGATCGCTTGTTCACAGGATGATGTAACCAGTTACGCGGAAAACAGGAATAAGAGAATACTCGTCTTCGAGAGCGAGCCCTCCCTTCAAAACTTGCTCAAAAAGGTCTTAAGCGTTAAGGATTCTTCGGTGGACGTGTCTGGTAGTTTGGTGGAAACACTGGAGTGGTTCAAAACGGCTCTGGAAGAAAACCGCCCCTATGATTGCTTTATCCTTGATATAGACATTCTTAACAGGGAATACATCCAGACCGTGGTCAATGAGATCAGAGCCCTGTGCCGCAGAGTGATCCTGATCCTTGCCTGTGAATTTGTCGCACCTTCCATCGAGACCGATCTCAAGACCGTGGGATTTGATGAGGTTATAGTCAAGCCATTTCACGTCTCAGACCTGCGCAAACTGATCAAAAGACGCACCTCCGGCTAAACGGTCATATCAAAGCAAACGATCGTATCGCCCTAATTGACTGTGATAAAGTAGCCGGTCTGGGAGAATGACTTGCTATCACCAAAACTCAATCGGTAAATGCCTGCCCCAGCGTTAAAATTGAGCGTCAGCCGGAAAGCATTCCCCTCTGTCCATTCTGCCTGGACTGGTTCAAAGCCCTTGACGAAGACATTCTCGCTGATAAAGTAGGGCTTTTCCGGATCTGGATAGATCAGGTAGGCGCTGAATGCACTTCTTCTGATATCATACAAGTATTGCAGATCAAGGGTGAGGGCTGCACTTTCCGGGACTCGGTGTGGAATAGTTGTCAACAATCTGACAATCGGTTTGGCAAAGTTCTGCGTGGCATATATGACCTTGTTATCAAACGAGATACCTATTCCAGTGTGGGTATAGTCCTCGCTCAGGATATTGGCGCGGTGACCGGGTGAATTCATCCATCCTTGGACAAAGGTTTGAGCGACATTGGCATCAAAGGCGCCGCTCTGCTTGGCAATATTCTCGCCGATACTGGAATAGATAAGGGCGGGATACAATTCATCCATCCGGTCTGCCACTTCCCTGCCCTCGTAATCCTGATGCGCAAAGAAATCATGCTTCAGCATATTCCGGCTATGAAAAAGTGCCAGTTCATCCAATTCCTTTAGGTTCCTCAGGGGCGGCAGATTATGTTCCGCCCGCTGTTGATTGATCAGATCAAAGATATCCACTTCGATCTGGTCTATGTTGTAAGTGCAGGACAGGCATGGAATCAGTATGACTAAGGCGACAAAGAACGACAAGTTCCTTGGCACAGGATACCTCCGTGATTCAGGTTTGCGCTTCTGTCTCAATCTATCTGACGTGTGAGATGTTGCGTGACGGTAGGGAGAATTCGCCTCTGACGGATGAAATGCGCGAAGCCTCAAAACCGGATCTCCCCGATTATAGTTTGATCCTCAAATTTGAGATATACCCTACGGCGCTGCGTTTCGTAATTACTGAGATGCGCATCCACCATGGCGTCAGCAACGGACAGAAAAGATACGATCCCCATCCACCAGAAGTCATTACGCAGTTTGTCGGCATAGTCCCTGCGTTTATTGAGATGATAGGTCCGTAGCGCTCCCTCGGATGCCATTGCCTTATTAAAGTGATCTTTGCGCTTTTTGTGATGATAGAACGCCGACCCGCCAAGATATGTCTGCGCGCCAATGACGACACCGCTTTTGATATATTGCCCGTTGTAATATTGTCCTCCGCCTGGCAGAAACAGTGAATAGATCATCGCCAGGCGTGGAGATTTGACATCCTCAGCCCAGGCAATGCAGACCGCAAGCGCCAATAGAACAATTATCCCAGTCAGTCTCATACCGCTCTTTGCCGGAAATCAGGCATTCAATCCATCCAGTAGGGCTTTCAATTCTTCCCAGACGAATGGTTTTTCAAGCACGGCATCGGCCCGCAGTTCCTTTGCCAACCGCAGATATGTCTTTTTATCGATCTTTCCTCCACCGGAGATGGCGACAATCTTGATCAGGGGATAGAGTTTTCTCACCTTGTTGATCAGTGCCAGTCCATCTTGTCCGGGGATCAGGATATCGGTGATCAGGACATTGATGATCCCTTTGGACAGAATATTGATCGCCTGCTCACAATCAACGGCGGTCTCGATCGGGTAATGATGCTGGGCAAACAACTCCCGTATCGTCTCCAGAAAAACCCTGTCGTCGTCAACCAATAATATCTTATGCATAACAGTCTCCTACGATGATCAGGCTACCTGATCAGCATGAAGCGCTTGATCTGAGCCGGAGCGCCATCAGGACTGATCCGGACGAAGTAGATACCACTTCCACAGAGAGAGCCACCATCGTCTTTGCCATCCCAGCCAAAGTCGATCTGTTTTTGATGCTTGAATGTCTGGCGGCGGATCAATTGTCCTCGCAGGTTGTATATTCCGATCTCGACATTGGAGGATTGGGGATATGCCGCTTTGATCGTCAAGCGCTGTCCTCCGCCGAGGCGGAAGGGATTGGGAAATATACTGATCCGAGCAGCGGGGCTTAGGTCGGATCCGCTGCCGCTGGAGAAGAAAGTGATAGTGTTGCTCGGTTCGGATTCCAGGACCGAATCGAAGGCGCAGACCTTATACTCCAGAACGGGGATGCTTCCCACCGGTGCATCATCATGATAAAACCATGGCTGGCTTAGCGGCGTTGTTCCGATCAATACATTATTGGCATAAACGTGATAAGCGGTCCAATTCCCGCTTCCCAATGCCGGTGCCTGCCACATCAACGCCACGCCGGTGACCAGGGGATCGGAAGTATCCAAGCGGTAAACCAGATCGGTGGGTCGGGGTTCCAGCGCTAATGGATAGTGCCGCCAGAGGTTTTGTGTGACCAATGGATAGATGGTATTATCGGGCTGTATGCCTTGGGCCCTGCGTTCATAGGCCGAGGATACGAGATTATTCTGGTAGATATAGCGGCGGTTGATGGTCTCCCCATTCTGCAGCCAGACCTCCTGCGAGATAAAATTGCCGCCAAAATCCCTTTGCCAGAGGAGATGTCCCTCGAGATACTGGATGTCGTCGCCGTATGGGATCTGTCCATTTGCCCGGCGATAGGTAAATCTGCTGGTCATGATCGTGCCTGCGGCATCGGTGATCTCCAATCTATTCCACCAATTTCCATCCTCGAGGTCAGCCACTTTGAGCCAGACGTTATCCGAGGGCAATAGCCAGGTATGATCCGCCGGCGTATCCGGTCTCGTATGTTTCAAAAGGAGGATATTATCTCCGCTGCGGGAAAGCCAGTTGATATAATCGCTGTCATAGACGAAAAATCCGAAATGAACCCGATGATAATGGATCCCGCCTTCGGTTACAGATTCTTTGATCCATTCGTAACGCCAGGGCGTTTGATGGGTCAGATCGACGCTGATATCCAGCGTTTCTCCCGGTGCTATGCTCACTGCCAGCGGGTCATCAATTCCGCCCAACGCTCCATACAAAAACCGGTTTCCGCCGCTGACGGTGGCTTTTGCTACGATAAAAAAATCGTCTTGAACATCAATGCTCAAAGACAGCGGGTTATTCAGCACGATATCATATTCCGCCAGGACCTGTCCATTGGCCTGCGAGACGATCTGCAAGCGGGGATCGGTCACTGGAATTGAGTTGTCATAATGCACGGTTCCGGTGATGATAATAGGATCTTGATCGATCAGGAAAGGGATAAAATCCACCGTCGGCAGCGCCGGATTGGCGTGAGAATCGTTGATCGTGGATCGGATGCCTGCCTCATCGTCAAAGTCCCACCAATTGTTTTCCGCCTTGATTATGTTGGCGCTGTTCGGGTATTGGTCGCAATAGATCGAGTGTAATACTCCCAAGGCATCCACGTTATTGCGGATGATATTCTCGCCTTGTGCCCAGGCATGATAGATAGAAAGGTCGCCAAGGCAGGGACGGGCATTATTGATTATATAAAATCCCGTGTAATTTCCGGTGATGGTATTCATCTCAAAATAGGGCTGTGAGGTCACTCCACTCACCATCACCCCCGCTCCGCTGGACATATTGCCGGCAATGAAGTTATTCCTGATATTGTTATTATGGATATGGCCCGAGGCGTTGAGCAGGTAGATGCCTGTGAAGTTATACTCGATCAGGTTGTTATGGATCATCGGATTGATGGCATTGGTGCCCGTTATATCCCAGGCAGTGATCCCCTGCCAGCGGTTATGGTGAATATGATTGTACGAGATAGTGGGGCTATTACTGCCGCCAGCGGATTGATTAGATAGCTGGATCGCAGCCCGAAAGCTTGACGCCACTCCGTTGTTGCTTATATCGCAGTAACTTATAGTTGCATTACTATTCTGGGCGATAAAGATCCCATTCTCCTGACTGAATTCGATCTTACAGTATGTGATCAGAACGGATGCCGGTTGCGCGGAGCCGATGCCGTAGGGTTGGATGCCTTTTTTGTTGCGGTTAAAGTGACAGCGATTGATCACCGTGGGCGAATTGATGGAATTGATGCCGAACTCGCCATTTTCGATATAGGAGTGAGAAAAATGACTGGTCAGGATGGTATTTTCCAGGCGGATGCCTTTCCATAACGCATTCGGATTGCTTTGTCCGTTACGAAAATAGATGCTGTCGGTCTCGGTGCCCTGTGCCTGGAGCGTTCCCTGGGCCGTGATCCGATAGTTGCCCATCACCTCAACGATCACTCCAGGCAAAAGTTGCAGCGTCATCCCGGCCGGAACTGTCACATCGCCGATCACTTGATAGGGGTTGTTATCCGGCGACCAGATCCCACTCTGGTTGCCAAAGACCTCAATGGCCGGCAATCCGGCAACCAGCAAACAGAACGCTGCCAATACGATCAAGTGCAATTTCATAAGTCCCTTGCCGGATTAGCGGTTAAGCAAAGACATCGGTGACGGGACAGTTTCATTTGGCGGCTCCACCGGGATCATCGCTTCGCATGGACCACCAAATACGTTTTGCTTCCCAAGCCAAGGATCTCTCATGCCTCGGGAGGCAACAGACACAACATCAGACATCTCGTCTGTTTTGATTCTATCGCCAGTTTGTTCCGCTTCCGGGAGGGGTGCCTTTTCCCTGGTCGCTTACGCTGTTATGGCGCCGGTAGGGCATTCCGATATGCACGCGCCACAATCTACGCACTTATCATCGTCACAGACCGCTTTGTCATCCTGCATGGATAGTGCATCCACCGGACAGGCACCGACGCAGGCCGTGCAGCCGATGCAGGCTTCTTTGTCAACCTTAACTGCCATTGTAGTTCTCCTTATAGATTATGGCCTTATATTTTTCCCCGTGGGAGATAAGTCAAGAAAAATCGGAGCGAAAGATCTCTCTTCCGCTCCGGATCCTGAATGCTGTTAGCGTAGGTTCTTAGTTGATCTCGATTTCTTTCTTGGGACTGGGCTCTTTCTTCGGAATAACTACTCTGAGGACGCCATCTTCAATCTTTGCAGTGATCTTGGCGGGTTCGGCATTTTCCGGCAGCATCAGGTTGCGGCGGTAATTGCCGCTGTAACGCTCGCAGCGGTAAACCGTGCTTTTTTGTTCTTCCTTCTTCTCTCCGACGTTGGCTTCGATCATCAGTTGATTGTCGTGGACCGAGATCTTGACGTTCTCCTTTTTGAATCCAGGTAGATTCGCCATGATCTCAAATTCCTTGTCGTGCTCCACTATGTCCAGAGCCATTGCACGATAATTGTCGCCCGGGGTCTCTTCGTCGTTGAAATAACGGTTGAAGAACTCGTCAAACATGCTGAGCATGTTGCTCATCGGTTTCAGGTCGTTGGTTTTGTGATAAGGTACGAGTCTCATTGGTCTTACCTCCTATGGTAAATATATTTCTACCATTATAATAACGCGGCTGCGGGAAAAGGCAAATAAATTTTTAGCAGACAAAGCAGATGACTGCTAAAAAATAAAACGGGAAGGCAGGAGCGTTGAAAACAATAGGTTAGACTATTGAATAATTCAGAACGCTTGACTCCACAGCTTCATACTCCTTGGATGGCTCATTGTCTGCCTGGTTCTTTTTAATGAGGCTTACAAGGCACTGCAGAGCAGTATCGCCAGGATTCGTGGCATATTCACGCAGTGCCTGGATGAGTGTTTACCTGAAGGTTAAGCTGATCTCATGGTCGAACTTGCGCTCTTCATTGAACATCTCGTCCCACTTACCAAACTTGATCCATTTGCGGACGGTTACATCGGAAACTCCGAAGATCACCGCCAATTCAGTGGGTTCGGTCCTGCTGTCCAGGTAGGCTGCTCTGCAATTGTCCCACTGGATGCAGAACTTCAGTGCGTTACTCATATTCAAAGAATGTTTACCATACTGGAATCACCAATATCGAGAACGGGGAAAAAAACAAAATCGTTTCTCCTTCCAGCGCAGTCAGTAATAATCAAGGATTGTGCCTGTCAGTAAACCTGGATACTCGGTGAGTCAACCACTCTGAGTTATTCAACGGTCTCAAGAAGGTTTAGCTCACGCGGAATAGTGCTTTTCTCCTGAGTTCTCCCTGCTTGATAACCTTAGTATAACCTTACAGTCGTAAGGTTATACTAAGGTTATACTAAGGTTATCAAGCAAGGAAGAAAGGTGATCATTGAAGGTCTTGCGAGCACGGGTTTCCTCCGTCATCTCTGCCTGACTGGTTGCCTTCTCCTGATCCTCCGAATGAAGGAGAAGTTTGTAGATCGACTATATGGAGAGTTCCGGCTGGAGCAGCATTACGCCTGTCTGGACATCATTTTCGATCTAGTGTGATTTCCGTGACTCTCTCATCAGCCCCAAGATTGCGACTTCAGTAGCGGCGACATTCATCGTTCATCCTTGTTGGAGGATGCCAGCGTAGATGCATCACAACATGATTGTAACATAATAAAACAAAAAACGTTCCGCGGTTCCCGGTGTTTTCGCGTCATAACCTACCGTATGGCAGATAAATCGGAACGGCAATTGCATGAAATGAGGGCTTAATAAGTAATGCAATGGAGATCAGTATATGAAAAAAATGCTGATGACTATACTCGTAATCGTGATGTTTACTTCGTTGCTGGTGATTGAGGCGTTGAGCGTTGATAATTCACTGATTGACAGGGTACTGCGTTTGTTCACGGAAGGAACGATGGGATTTAGCGTACGAACCGTGACCTATAATGGACCGTATGCGCCGCGTAATGCCGGAGTAATCTGGATCACAAACGCTCAAAACCAATTCGTCAAGACAATCAAGGTCTGGGCAAATACTTACCGCTGGACTTTGGTCAGGTGGATCGGCAGTTCTGGGCAAAACACCATTGGTGCCATCACCAGTGCTTCTTTGAACAGCCATCAGTTGCATAATGTGACCTGGAACGGGAAGAATTGGCAAAACATGGATATGCCGGATGGTGAATACAAAGTGAATGTCGAATTTACCGAACATAACGCTACGGTTAACAACATGGGAAAATACAGGCAGGTGTCATTTATCAAGGGCAGTGAACCGGTTGATCTGACCATTCCTAATGAGACCTATTTTCGGGACATGCACCTGACCTGGACGCCAGTGATCAGCAATGGGACGCTTGGCGGTCTGGTGACGAATATGACGGGTGATCCTATTCCCAATGCTTCAATTACTGCCGGGGGTTTTAATACGCTCACAAACGTTGATGGTTCCTACACTTTATCATTGCCGATAGGGTCTTTCGATGTCCAGTGCTCGGCTGACGGATATCTCCCGCTGATCGTCAACCATGTCCAGATCAATGGCGGTCAGTCCACTGTATTGAACTTCTCTTTGACTCCAGTATCCAATGCCAATGACACCGACTCCAGTCCCCCCGTGATCTTCCCCCCGCCCTTGCCCAATCCTGCCACTTCGGAGACCCGGCTGCGGATATACACGAAATCGAACGAGAGGTATGAGATCAGGATCCTGAACCTGAGAGGTCAACAGGTAAGGCACTTCCACGGAAAGGGTGTTATACGCGGCTGGCAGGAAATTATATGGGACTTACGGGATCAAACGGGAAACTTATGTCCCAGTGGGACTTATGTCCTGGTCTGCAGCAGCGGGAATAAAATCTATCGTCAATCAGTGAAGATCATTCGTTGATGGAAGATCAGTAATAGACCGATAGTCCCACACCGACATGATCTGCCCGGCGGTTATCCAACCCGATGGCACGGGAGCGGTAAAAAACATGACAGTCGCTGCCACTCTGCCAAGACCACCCTACTTGTCCGGTATAGGTATGATTATCCTGTGAACGGTACAGGGCAGATAATCCCAGATAGAGCCGTTTGAACATCGGAGAACGGGCTTCCGTAAACAGCGCATTGGCTTCATTTTCCGGGCTATAGACCACACCGGATGTGACATGGTATTGACCATAGGGTTCAATGGGCAGGGTATAGCGAACACTGCCACGCAGATAATTGGAGATCAGAAGTAATTCAGATAGGACGGGATCTGAGCAGGTGCGGTTGATACAGTGCACATACCCGCTGACCGATCCACTAAGTTGATGTCTGATGCGGATGCTTGAGACAAAGACGTTCATCCGCTCATTGGGGACCGCTTTTCCATCCCGGTATTGCCACTGCAGGGAAGCATCCATGCTGAGTGCTGACGGCAGGATTTTCCAGTGAAGATATGACCCCAATTCAGTAGTGGTCAGATCATACAGCCCGCTCTTTTCGTGGGAACTGCCTTTTGAGTCAAGTTTAGTAACGATGCTGACCATACTACCAACCCGATATCCGATGTTCACACCGCTAAAGTGATCGGACAGCATTTCCCGATCCTGCTGATAAAATTCATGATCCCACCAGTCAACCACATAAGGCGTCAAGATCAGCGCCTTGCTGAGGTGGTATGCCCTCAGATGCACCGGATCCAGATCAAGGTCTACCTTGAGGTATCCGGTATGTTGCAGTTCTTTATCATAGACCGTCAATGGCTGCCATACCGGGAAAAGGGCTTGGCTTTCTCCACCATCATAGACCGTATTGCGGTAGCCAATCCCGGCTCGCCAGATGGTGCCACGCTGAAGATATGATATCCGCATGCTATTGTAGAACTTGTCGGGTCGGCTGGGATTACTGCGATCGCTCCAGACCAGGTCGTCATCCAGTGTCAGGATTCCTCCATCGATAACTCGCTGTTCCACTCTAAACCGGCTGCGTAATTCGCTTTCGCTCTTTCCGGCATATACTTGGGAACCCCAAAAGATGCCTGGTTGGGCAGGTAATAATCCCCAAGCCAGGATGAACAGGATCAGTGGATAGCGCTGTTTGGACATGCGAGCACACAATTGCCGCATTGACGGCATTTACTCTGATCAATTACGGCTTTGTTGTCCGTATCCAGATAGATGGCATCATAGGGACAGACCCGGACACACTCGCCGCAACCGTTACATGCTGAGCGGTCAACGTTGTATTCCGGTCCGGTGGAACGCTTGCAGGCAAAGGCAAATATCAGCAGCACAATCACTATCATTATGGGGATGGTACGGCGGCAGCGTCTCATTGTGGCACCCGAATGGCATTATAGTTGCAGGCACGGATACATTTACGGCAGTCAATACAGAGAGAATCAACTATCTCCGCCTTCTCCTCCACAATCTCTATCACCTTGACGGGGCAGGACCTTACGCAATCAGCACAACCGGTGCAGGCACGCTTGTCCACAAAAGGTTTATATCTGATCACCGCCACCACGCTTAAGAGCAGGATCAAAAGGCACAAAATCAATACCACTGACTTTTTCATATCTACCTCAAAAGAAACAATTCAAGCCCCCATTCGTGGTGCAGAAAGGATTTTGTCAATGGTATTCTGTTTCCTGTCGATGGTGTCTCTCCCTTCGATTGATTACTTGATCAAAGTAAACAAGGAAAAAGCTTGTGATTCATCGAGAACGAGACGGATAAGGTAAGCGCCGCTGCTCCATGATTGCCACTCGATGAAGACTCTATCCAGTCTCATATGGTACATGCCTTTAATCATTGAGTCCTGATGATGGGTAGATATCTTTTGTCCTCTGAGGTTATAGATCTCAATGGTAACCGAGCTGACGGTGTTGAGTTCGTAGGCAAGGGTGGCGGTATCCTTGACGGGATTGGGATATATGAAAACTCTTGCCTGCGGTGCTATACCCACCGTATAATCCTGAACCCGAGCGGGATAGCCCCAATGTTCGAAGGACAGGTCACCGGAGGTTTGATACTGCTCCAGCAGGCCGTAATAGATATCAAGGTCTTGGGTATCGCCGCTGCGGACGTAAGCAAGCCAGGCAGAGATCACGTCAAAGATGAGGTCATTGGTGTAGATATTGAAGTGATCCACGCCATTGAATGAGACGTAACTTTTGTAGGCGGAGGCGAGGTTGTTGTAGATCGGGATCTGGTGTTGGGCGGGAGGCGTGATCGTGTCGGCAGCGCCGGCGAGCGTAAGGGATGGAATGATAACGCCTTGGGCGGCATTGATGGCGGAGGGATTGGTATTGGCGGCGGCCAATGTCACCATCGCTTTGGCCGCTGTATCCTCCGCTGCCAGGACGCTGGCTCCACCGCCCATGGAATGACCCATGTGCACGGCAAAGGGATCCACCTGCCCATACAACACCGAAGTGGGGTCACTATTCTCCCCGATCACGCCCTGCACCACGAACGCCAGATCAAGAGCAAAATTGAGATGCGAGGGGAACAGACTCCCTTCGGTAGTGGGAAAAGCGACGATCCAACCCAAAGCGGCAAAGTGATTCGCCAGATCCAGATAGGTAGTATAAGGCAGGATCCAGCCATGACCAAAGACGATCACGGGAAAGTCGGGATCGAGATTGTCCCTGATCTCAGAAGACAACACCGGATGAAAAATCACCGTTGGGATCTGACGGTTGTCACGAGACGGATCGACATAGGTACGGTTAAACTGAGCCACATCATAAGCTACGATCTGACCAATGGTCAGTATCAGCAAAACGGATAGAAGTTTTCGCTTCATAATGGTCTTCATACACATAGGACAGGCAAAAACAAGGCGAGTTTTAGGGAAACTATACACCCTCCTTGGTGCTGGGCTATTATGTGTTTACTTCATCAACAGGACTTTATGAATGGCGTGGTATTTACCGAAATCCATACGGTAGAAATAGATACCGGATGGAAGCGCATAGCCATTGCCATCGGTGGCATCCCAAGCTATACGGTAAAAACCTGGAGTGGGATGGTCTTGACGCATCATTCTTACCACTTGTCCACGCTGATTAAAGATAGTGATGGTGACGTTGCCCGCATCCTTGATCTGATAGGGGATGAAGGTGACGGGATTGAAGGGATTGGGATAGGCGCTTAAGAGTCGGTTCTCGCTTGGAGGTACAGGCGTTCCGGGATCGTCCCCGCCGAAATCGACATATACTGAAACAGGTCCGAAGTGATTGACAATGCCACCCATCTCGACACACTCCAACCAGTAATAATAGGTCAGGTGATTAGCCAGTTCGTTATCAGAATAGGTGTATGACTGCTCACTGGCGGTATTGTGAGCTGTGATCAGCGGCGAGACAGATATGGCATCCGCTATACTTAATGATGTCGCACGCAGGACATAGTAGCCGGTCAGCTCGGATTCGGATTGCGTTGTCCAGTTAATCCGTACGACGTTACCTGCAGTTACGGCAGCGGTGAATGACGAAAGAACCACCGGCAGGGGTCTGTCCTCAGGAAAGACCGTCCAATCGGAAAAGGCATCCGTAACGACGATGACATGCCGCTCTTCTCCCATTGCCGAAACATCCTGGGGATCACCCACCGGGTACCATCGTCCACCGGTTCTGCGGAAAACGACCGCCCGGTTTTCCGGAGACCATATAATACCATTATCAGCGAATGAACGCCAGAGTAAGGTGAGTTGTGCCGAGCCATCAATGCTTCCTGAGAATGACCAGGTGCGCAATATACTCCCCGCACCTTGATAATCTTGGCTCACTGGTTGCTGGTTGAAGGCGAAGTCGTCGATCTGAGTTCCCGCCATTATCTTGAACCCGGCAGGAGAGCCATCCATGCCACCCGAACCGATATCTTTCGATGCGGCGCCAAACAAGTCTCCGTCACCTGAGATAATACCATTCTCACCGAGGTAAAGGTGATACTCACCCAGATCAAACATGCTGCCCTGATCGACTACTAAACTGTTTTGTACATACACATCATTGGTGGCAATAACCCTTACGTGGCCATAGACATTGATAGAGTGGATCTTTCCCGCTTGAGGTGGCAGTTCATATCCGGTCCGTGCTGTTTGCCAGTAATTGAGTTGCAGGCCGTCACCCAGATGAGGACTTTCCGAGAAAGAACCAGCAAATCTGTTTATCGTTACTCCGTTGTTTATGGTTAGTTTTCCCTTGGGATTGACTACACCATCATACAAATTAACAGAGGTCTGCACCATGACATCTCCATTCATACGGCATCCTCTGGTCAGATGGACAGACAGGTTACCTACGGTTGTAGTCGGAAGATCCCAAGCTTCGAAATTATCTGCATTAAGAATCAGGGAAGAGGACACACCACCTGTGATGGAACCAAGGTTTGGCGTTATAAATCCCGGAGTAAATCCGCGGGTTACTAGAAGTGAATGACTGTCCAAGTTCAGGATTCCATCCCCCAGAGTGATCCAGCCGACCGACACAGATCCGGCAAGATTAACGGTGATTGAGCAGTTTTGAGAATAAGTACTCAGGGACACAGCCGGTATTGTAGCGGAAGTTACCGAGCGGGTAAGCGATAAGGACGCGTTACTGCCGCCGCTCAAGCTACCGCCATTGGCTAAAATCTGTCCCGTGATGTACAACGGATGGTTATTTATAGCCAGGGTGCCTGTCGCTAGATTTAAAATCCCGGCGGTGATGGATCCGGCTTGTGAGATCACTCCTCCGGGGCGGTTGATGATGAGGGTTCCCACTGTTATCGGCGGCAGATCGGAATTGACCGAACCAGGTGTAAAATGCACAGTGGAATCACCCGTAGTACCGAGAACACCGGATGTCGTTCCGATCTGTCCGGAGATGCTCAAGGTATGGGAGCCGACCGCCAGTGTCCCATTGGTCAAGGTCAGATTGGTCAGCGTCAGATTATTTTGCAGATCAGCTCCATTCGTCCTGTTAAGCTGGAAGGTATGTAAGGCTGTGATTTGTGAAGGGACGTCAAAGTTATCCGCAGAGCCGGAGATAATGAGCGTCGAGGAGAAAGTAGCCGTGAGGTTCGTCCCTCCGGATAGGTTGCCGGTGATCTCCAAGGACTTCGATCCAATACCGAATGTTCCGTTAACCAAATTTAAAACCCCTGTCCTAACCGTGTTGCCGGTTATGGTACAACCATTGTTCCGATTGAGGAAAATACTGCTTACATTTGCAGTTACCAGATTCAGTGTTGGAACTGCACTTCCACCGAGAATCTGAATCGTACCACCGATGATGGAGGATTCCCCGGACATTGTGCCATACAGAATCAGATTATAACTCGATCCGATGGTGATCGGTTGATTAACGGCGACAAGGCCGTTGCAGGTAAGATTGGCACTGAGGGTAAGAGGAGAGCCAACCGTAAAGGTATTGGCTATGGTCACATTCCCGCTGATGGTCTTGGTGCCGCTACCGCTGAGGATCACGTTTTTATAGTCGGTGCGGGGTGAGAAGGTCTGGGTTGAATTCGCTGTATATTCGATCGTACATCCGGTTTGAAGGGTCAAAGCTGGACTGTTATCAGTGGAAATTGCCGTGTTTGATGCACCGGAAAATCCTTGGATTCTCGCAGTTCGGAAGGTGCCCCAGATCCCAAATGTCGTGTTCGCTCCCAGTGCCCTGACCTGGAAAGTTTGAGCATTCAAAGTCCCCCTTACCCGAAATTGCATCCAGTTGAAGAAAGGAAGATCAGAGAGCATGGTATAGCTCGAATTATTGGCAAACTCAATCATATGACGGGCTTGCAATCCGGACAGGTCACCAAAACGGACGAATTTGCCGGTTCCGGACAGAGTTATTGTTGGATATCCGACTGCATTGCGGTTAACGGCGTTGTAACTACCATAATCATAGAAAGAGCCGGCAACGTTCCAATAACCGTAAGGTAAATCTCCACTATCCCGGTACACAGCGTAAAAGTGACTGGAAGCAGCAATATTCACGTCTCCTCCAATATTGAAGGTGGAACTCCCACCTCCGGTAGAGCCATAGAAATATGCGTCATTATTGACGTTAACGTTACCGCTGACATTGTACACGATGGAGGGCGATCCCGTCCCGCCGATGAACGATCCGCCACCTTCCACGGTTATGCTGCCGATGGGAATGGCTGGATTGGAGATTGTACTAACATCGTATATGAATTTAGCGCTGTTTTTGATTACAAGGTTGCCTTTGATCTCCAGTCCGGCAGTGGATGCATCACATTGGGCAATTCCTGCTTGCACGATCAGGTTGCCATAGGATACTCTGTCATTGAAATTGATACTGGTATTATTGAGGATGAAATTGCTATTGGGCTCCAGTTCTCCGCCGCCACCCCAGCCGAGGTCGTCGTAGGTTGTATGATTTACCTCGTAAGTGCCCCCATTGTAAACCTTCCCGGTTATACGGTGGTTAAAAGGACCGGTTGTGATCTTGCCGCCGTTTTCCACTTCCACCCTTGAACCGCTGCCAGATACATCCCACGTGGCTGTTGCAGTCATTGAATGATTGTTTTGGACGACGAGCAGAAGATTGTTTACGGAAAAACTTGAGGGAGAGGTTCCTGTGCCGTCTCGATTACTGCGCCAACTGGTTAGGCCGTTGACGTAATAAGTAGGTGAACTGCCCCGCGAGTAATAAGTGACAGAGAAAAGAGACATACCCGTGATTACAAAAATGACAAATATCATTATGACCGCTTTCATAACCACCTCCAGATTATTTTTACATCCCGTTGTCAGAGTACGACTGCTTTGAAGGTTGTCAAGAGAAATTATCTCGGGCATTGATCCCGATGCTTTGTTAACCGTAAAAGTGCGTTGCACACTCTGGAATCCCCAGACAACGGGAACCTGGAAAAAAATATCGTCTCACATTCCAGCCCAGAATCTGATGACACCGTATTCTGTCTGGCGTATAGTTTGGATCTAGTCACAGAATTCACCGCTCTAAATTGTTCTTAGATCTCAGGAAGGTTTGGATTCGATCGGACTGGTGATTCCGCTAATATCCTCCTTACTCGATAACCTTAGTATAACCTTACGGTCGTAAGGTTATACTAAGGTTATACTAAGGTTATCAAGCAAGGAGGGCAGTTTTAAGTCAATCTCTGAATTATCCGAGGGTCTTCAAAATACTCATTGCGAATAGCAGGTAACGGATTGAGAGAGGGCTTGTCATCTATCGGGATTAACTGCCGGAAGGTATGGTTATCTGATGAGGACGACCTTTTTGATGACGATTTGATCAGAAGTTGATAAGAGAAGCAGATAAACCCCGCTGGGCAATGATATGCCTTGATTGTTTCGTGCGTCAAAAACGATGGAATGATCGCCGTCAGACAAGACGCCATTGTGTAAAGAGTGCATCTTCTGCCCCTTGAGGTTGTATATGTCCAGCGAGGCGGCTTGTTTGACCGGCATCCTGATCAAGATCGTGGCCACATCATTAAATGGATTGGGATAGATGGCGTTGATCATCAATGGCGAAGGTATCAGAGAAGGGTCGTCAGCCGAGACGTTTCCCCAGATTCGGGCAACGAATTCCGGATGATCGATAAAGGGGTTGCGGTTATTCTGATAATTGTAAATGTTCTGGTTGCGCTGGAGTTCGGCATTGTCAACCGGATCGAGGATGTGCCATTGCAGGAAGGTGGGGATCATGTCCACATTCTGTTGCAGAAGCGGATCTCCATAACGAATGTTAAAATAGAGCAGGGAGCGTGCCACATTGCCCTTGTGTTGAACCGCCGGTTCAAAAACGAGGCGGTTCTGGGCATTCATACCCCGATATGAGTGATAGCCGTTGTATGATGTGTAAGTAGTGGCGTTGGAATAATTTGCCACCCAGTCAAAGGGTAGATTCCCACGGCTGGAATTGACCTGCGCATTGGTGGGGAAAAGGTGATGCAGATCGGCTTTCTTGATATTGGAACTGGGTGGAGAAAACCAACTCTGGGCATAGGTATGTTCGGTATTGAGAATATTCTGATTCGGCATTCCGCCTTGGGGAACGGCAAAATCCTGGCCGGTATAGACGCAGCGAACATAGCCATTTACATTGTCAAAATAGCCGAACATCTGGAGTTTGGCACCATTGTAATTGGTATTGGTATTGGTGGAGATCAGATTGGTCAATGCCAGGCGCAACGCTTCACCGGTAAGGTCGATGACATCATCGTAATATCCTGCAAAAGCAAAGGCATACACCAGCCAAAAGATCAGTACTATCAAAGGGGTCCTGTATCTCATGATTCCTCCCAAATTGATTAGCGGAAAAAGTCAGGCGCTATATTGACAAGAGATTCCGCAAAGTCCGTCTCAACGCCCAATATTGTGTCATGCGTGGACGTATCGCTTTCCAGGGCATTTAGCATAAATTTATGATAGAGGGTGGAGAGCTCCCCGAGATCTTTGCAGTAATTCTGAAACACCTGCCGGAGCATCGTGGAGAAATGGACCAATGCCAGAGAAGCCACCTCGCGGCTGGAATCACGGGGATGAGCAAAAGATAAGAGTGGATTATTCATCTGCGCTCTGATCTGGAGTGTATGTCCCATTTCGTGGATTGGCATAATAATTACCCAGGTCCGGATGAGCGCCATCAATTCCGATGCTTGATAAAGAGTGCCCATCAGGTCTCGGGGATTATGGATCGGCATTGCCTCCAGTTCATCAATGGCGGAAATAACCTGTTGCCGGTCCACCGGATCCAAATCGGCAGCGTAATGGAATCTTCTTCTGGGGTTCAGTTTTTCTGCGCTGTAGATCATATAGGTTTATCCGTACCGGGTCAGCGATAATACCGCTGTTTCCTCACGTGCTCGCCATAGGAGGCGGAAAAGACGTTTCTGCCTTTGTTATCCGCAAAAAAGTAGAAATAATTGCTCTTGGCAGGATTCAGCGCTGCTTTGATGGCATTAACCGTCGGGTTGCAGATCGGTGTGGGCGGCAATCCGGCATTGATATACGTATTGTAAGGCGACATGATCCCCGTATCGGTATGCGAGAGCCGTGCCTTGCGGATACCCCTGCGTTCCAGGATATAATCGACCGTCGGACATGATTCCAAACGCATTCCCCGCTTGAGGCGATTCCAATAGACCGATGAGATCAAAGGCATCTCATCCTCATGCACGGCTTCCTTTTCGATGATGGAGGCCAAGATCAGGATGCGGTAAAACTCATCCTTATCGGTGATCTCAATCTCCGCCTCACGTAGTTTGCGGAAAAAGTGATTGGTCATCATCGCCATTGTGGAATCGGGACTGGAGGAAATGTCAAAATGATAGGTTTCCGGATAGAGGAAGCCCTCCAGCGAAGGTTTGGCAAAGCCGGTCAAGCGCCTGACCAGCGCTGTATCGGTAGCCGTTTTGTATAAGGTATCAAAGCCATGGATATTGCTTTTTTTGATGCGCTTCAATGTCCGGTAAAGCGAAAGACCTTCCGGCAGGGTTACTTGCACCGATGTGCTCTTTCCGCTGCGCAGCCGATAGATGGCATCGATCAGATTGATCCTGCCACCGAAGACATAGGTTCCGGCTTTGAGGTTGCGGTCGCTGCGGGTGAGCTTGACCATTAGACGAAAGAGCAGCGGATTGCGGATTATTCCTGATGAATAAAGTTTGGCGGCGATCGCTTGCGCATTATCCCCGGGTGCGACACGAATGATGATCTCATCGGGGTTTTGCGGCACATATAGCACCCAACTGCACCAGGCGATTGAAACAAGGATCAGCGCAAGACCAACCAGACAGCCGATCCGTAAGAAAAATAGCCGGTTGTTTTTGATCGAGCCGGCCCTCATTCTGCAGGTCTGTCCAGATAACTCTTGAGGATAATGCTGGCAGCCATGGCATCTACCTTTTGCCGGGCTTCCACCCAACTCATGCCCATATCCTTGAGCAGTTCATGTGCTTCGGTGGTGGAATAGCGTTCATCCCAGCCCCTTACCGGGATCTCGATTACTTTTTTGAGGGCGTGCAGAAAGCGCATCGTCTCCGCTGTTTTGGCAGTGATTTCGCCCTCCACGGAGAGCGGGAGGCCTACGATCACTTCGCCCACCCGGTATTCTTTGATCAATACCCGCAGTCTTTCCACAGTGTCCTCAAAACTGGTATTATCCCAGACGGTAAGCGGTTTGGCGATGATCTGGAGCGGATCGCTGAGCGCGATCCCGATCCGTTTTTCGCCATAGTCCAGGGCAGCGACTCGGTGGATCATATATTGGATTCATCCCGCCAGATGGCAATATACCAACGGTTGTTTAGCGGGCGCAGATAGAATCTTGCCACACCGCCGGAGATGATCGACGAATTGGTAGCAAAATAGAGCAATTGCAGATCAAAGACGCAAGGAATGATGATCCAGTCTTCGTGTCCCACTTCGGGATCATTCTCCCATGCCGTTTCCGGCGGGATTTGCAAGCGCAGGTTGATCTGATCCGGTGGCGGATATATCCCATCGCTGGATCCGTGGCTAAAGAGGTTATTGGTCATCTTGATTTCCTGCTCAAAGCCCCACCACGAATCGCGGATCCCGTCGCCATTGACGTCGATGCCGATGAGATTGACTTCCGAGGAAATCAGTTCAAAGCGAAAATCCGGTGCCAGCAGTTGCTCATAGATCCCGATATTGCGTTGTTTGTAAGACAATTCCAGATTCTGTAACACATCTTTGGGCGTGCGGTTTACCAGGGTGGCATTGACGTCGTCACGGATCTTGGGGCGGAAGGGATTGGTGCAGGAGACGATGCCCAATGTCAATGCGGCGATCATCCACCACAGCCGTTTACAGCGCAAAGTCATACTTCAATTTCCCCCAAGAGGGCAAAGTGCCGGAGCGAAAGTCATACCAATTGCGGATCTTCCAGACGCCGTCTTGGAAGCGCAGGTGCAATTCCATTCTGCCCTGGTATTCCTGTTGGACGTTGTTGCGCCTGGTGGTGAGCACATAAGAGCGATAGATCACGGCATCGGCAGGATTGATCTCATCCGACTGGTTGGCAATTGGCTGCCAAGTAAGATCGATCTTGCCGCCACCCAACCAGTTATGCAGGTTGTTCAGCATGTCACGTTCATCGCTGCGATCCCACAATTGATTGATATTATAGTCGTTTACGTCCTGGGCAGCAAAGTGGAACCGGTAGTCATGGGAAAACAAGCCGATGTATTTTACATAATTACGCACATCGATATAGCAATACCTCAGATTGGCCACGACGGACCCGGCGGCCGTATAATCGTAATTCCACGGCGCGGGATCGGCGGGCGGATCGGTATCTCTCAACTTAAAGAGATCGCATCCCGCCATCAGATTCAGAAGCAAGATGCAGACAATTATCCTCATGACAGTCATTCCGTCAAGTCATTGGATAGTGTCAACAAAAATATCGGACTTGACGAAACTGCGCCCATCCCGGACGGTGTTTCCTGATATGAAAACAAAGAACCGCAGTTTGATGTTTCTGGCATGGCGTTACCTGCGCACCAGGAAGGGATGGATGTTGCGCGGGACGCATCTATTGACCGTTTTGGGATTGTCTTTGGGCATTTTTGCCTTGCTCAGTGTCAATTCAGCGATGAACGGTTTGCGCAACGACATGCAAAAACGGATCATCGGCACTCGTTCGGAGATCATGATCTCCGAGCGGGACAATCGTCCCATCACTGATCACCAGATCATGATTGCCCAGATCAAAGCAATGGGCTTCCATGCCGCTCCCATCATCCGCAACGAATTGACCATCAAGCACCGCGACCTGATCGTTCCGACCATATCTTTCGGCATCGACCTGGTGCAAAGCCGTCGCGTTAGCCGCATCCTCGACCGCATCCCGGTATATAAGGCTCCCAAAAGCGGCACGCTGAATCAGGGCCTAATCAGCGGAGATCCCACCCCTGATGAATTTGACGGGGACGGCATCATCCTCGGCGCCGGATTGGCAAACCAATTGGGCATCAACCTCAAGGACGAGGTAATGCTCATCTCCCCGCTGTTCAGCGAGCCCAGCGCTTTTGGCATGCTCCCTCTCATCCGTCGTGTCCGGGTGGTCGGCATCTTTAGTGCCGGCATGCCGGAGTATGACCAGATGTTCAGTTATATCCCCATTTCGCTGGGAGCGTTCTTCCGCCGCCATGAACCAAGTGAACATATGGCGGCGAATTCAGGCGTTCCGGCGGCCGATTATATCGCGGTCAGCACCCCTGACCACACCCGCTCCAAGACCTACGCCCAGCAGTTGGGCTCCGCCTTTCCCGGATTTCGCAGCGAGGACTGGAGCAGTTTTGATCCCAATCTCTACGCCGCTATCCGGTTTGAAAAGGCAATGATGTTTGTCATCATGCTCATGATGTATGTTATCGCCTCCTTCAATCTGACCGGTAATATACTCAAAAACATCGCCCAGAAAAAGAAGGAACTCGGATTGCTCAAAGCACTCGGATACAAAACATCCGATCTGCACCGCCTCTTCCACTATCAATCAACGCTTCTCTGCCTTTTGGGCATCTCTTTTGGGATGGGTCTGTCGTTATTCGCACTCTATCTCCAGCATCGTTTTGGCTTGGTTCGTCTCAGTTTCGCTCCCGGCGATTTTCTCATCATCCCCGTCAAACTGCAGGCTTGGGATTTCCTGCTTATCCCCATCGCCGCATTCACCATCACCTTTATCAGCACCATCCTGCCGTTATCACGGCTGCGCCACATCGATGCGGTGTCGCTCATCCGGCAAAGAAACTGATCCGGTTTATTGACCCCGCCGGTTTTATCAGTATGGGCATCCAGTCCTGATTCCACCCTGGTTTTTCCTTGCATCACTATTTCGCATCCCCTGCTTCCTCCCTGCTTAATTACCTTAGTATAACCTTACG
>JBBISI010000007.1:0-79595 GCA_037441405.1 Candidatus Cloacimonadota bacterium | reverse complement strand
ATGAGAGGCTTTCATGGCCACAGAGGAAACTCTTGACAAAAGAGAGACCCAAGAATTCGTGGACGGATCTGCGGGGTGTAGCGCAGCCCGGTTAGCGCACTGGTTTTGGGAACCAGGGGTCGGAGGTTCGAATCCTCTCACCCCGACCAGATATGATGTGGGCGCTTAGCTCAGTTGGGAGAGCGCTTGCTTTACACGCAAGTGGTCAGGGGTTCAAGTCCCTTAGCGCCCACCAACCATCGATAAATGGAGAGACGATGAAGATAGCGGTAACCGGTGCCAACGGGTTTGTCGGTAGCAATCTGATCAAACATTTATCGCATGCAGGGCATAAGGTTATCGCATTGGTCAGAGATCAGGCAAATACCGCTTTGCTGCCTCCCAACAGCGATATCCGGATCGTTGACTATTCAGATCTCAGTTCCCTTGTGATGACCCTGAATGGGGTTGACATAATCATCCACAATGCCGGTAAAACGCGTGCCCTCTCCTACTCTCAGTTGTATGAGGCAAACGTCAATATGACCCGCCGGATCATTGACACAGTCAATGGAATACCCTCCATCAAACGGTTCGTCTTCATCAGCAGTCAAGCCGTCAGCGGTCCTTCCCTGGAGATGATCCCAAAACGAGAAGAGGATCCTCCACAACCTCTAAGCAATTACGGTAAAACCAAATACCAAGCGGAAGAATTGATCCGCAGGCAATGCCGGACCCCCTGGACGATCATCCGTCCGGTCTCGGTCTTTGGCGAAGGAGACCACGATTTCCTGCCACTGTTTCAGATGGCGCAGCGTAGGCTCAAGGTCCAAGTCGGATTCCGTAAGCGATATGCAAACCTCATCTATGTAGGACAGTTATGCCGATTTATCGAAACTGCCATACTTGATCCCAAGACAGTCGATCAGATTCTTTTCGCATCGGATGGCAAAACCTATTGTTACAATGATATACAGGACTGGATCGAGCAGATAGCAGGCAGAAACGGATTGCGTGTTTTTGTTCCGGAAACAGTGATCATACTGACCGCATATATCTCCGACGCTATCGGCAAGCTAACTAACAAAGCGTTTCTACTCAATGGTCAGAAGGTCAGGGAAATGCTTGCGCCTGCATGGCTCTGCAGTGTTGAGAAAGCCAAAAATCTCATCAGCTGGGATCCGGAAACGGACATTAAGGGTCAATTGCTAAGGACTTATCTATGGTACAAAGAGCAAAACTGGCTGTGATCATCCTTGCCATGCTATTGGCTTTTGCTTCTGGCATCAATGCTCAGACGCAGACCCCCAGATTGCTGGGAGAGGCAGTTATGATCCTGCCGGCGGGCTGGGAAAAGGTCTATGACCCTCCCGAAGTAAAAGTATTGGTCAAAGTCAAGACCGATGGCACCGCTCAATTGATACAGGTGCTTGATGCCCCTGAATTAACTAATTTATTAGCAGATTACATAAATACAATTAAGGTGTCACCTTTGATCATAGACGGTAGTATCAAAGAAACAGAATTGGTTATAACTGTGAAACTGCAGTACGAGCCGATGCCGGCCACTACCTTGGAGGAGGACGAGCAAAATAAAGTCCTGGCAGATCAAAGCGCTATATTCGATTGGATAATCGCCACGCGGACGGAGGAAGATATTCACCGGGATCCGGTTATCAGTCCAGACACTTTCTACCCGCTTGCAACATCCGGTCTTTACCGGCACCGATATCACTTTTACGGCTCCGACCTAAGGGGATTTTCGCTGGTAAGATCTGGGTTTTCACTACCTCCTTCATGGTTCCAGCGTAGCCAGCAAGTCCAAAACCTGATGATCTTCAATGCCAGGGAGAATAAGGGTTCGACCCTTGAGTTTAAGCCCAGATTATATGACCAGCCCGTGTCTATGGCAGTGGTCCAAGCCGGATTGGGCGATTATGAGCACAATTATGCCCGGGGTGCTTTTTACAAGAATCATTTCGGGGATATATCGGATCTCTTCCTGTCCTTTTCCTTTCTCGTACAAGACGGCTGGTGGCTGGAGCAAATGAGTGGGCAAACATTGTGGAACGTATTTGCAAAATACGATATAAATGACTATTCCGTATCGATTTATTATGATAACATAGATGAATCGATTTCATCAATGACTCTTATTCCACAATATTGGCAGTCTATCATATTCAATGTTGATCACCGATCGCAGTCTCTGATCTTGAATCTTAAAACCCCTTATGTCGATCTGGGCGTCCAACGCCAATCCCAGACTCTCTTTTCTTCCCGCTTCGTAAGGCGTTATAAAATGGAAGGATGGCAATTGTATACCAGCAGGGATTGGGATTGGGATGCGTTTCGTTTGCGTCTGCGTTATGAAAGAGCGCAAATCGATCGAAACTATGATCCGCTTTATGACAGTGATAATTTTGATGATCGTCTGGATTTCGGGTTTTATTATCGGCAATTGCCTGTAAAGCTGGAAGTATCCTTGCGTCTTGATGACTTTTCCCGACTCTTGGCAACAGGCGTTATTAGCTATCAGAATGACCACATGAAAGCAGGTCTCTACGCTCGTTTTCGCAATAAAACACCATCTTCTTTCGACCAAAGCCGCAATGTCTATCTGGATGGGTCGATCCTGAATGCTGTCAATATTGAACAAAAACAGGCTATTGCCACCTACGGCGTATGGCATGCGTTACCATTTGCCAGATTAAGTACTGCTTTCGGCATCCAGAAGTTGATCAACAACATCCCGTTCTCCACCAAACCGGAAAGTGCTAATGAACAGATTGGCAAACACCTGCTATTTGTCGATCTGGCAGCTGATTACACCTATAAAACAGGCAGTTATGAATGGCGAACGGAGCAGATCCTGAACTGGCAACAACCTGAAGATGTACTACGCGAATATCAGGTTTGGCGTTATCAAAGCCGGCTGAACCTCACTCGTAACCTCCAGCGGAAAAACGCCATTTTCGGCGGCTTAGCACTGATCGGTCATTCCAGTTATATCTCTGCCAATGAATTGGCCAGGATAATTAACAATTCAGCGATCCTCGACCTCTGGGCTGGGGTTCGTATCACCGACCTCTTTGAGTTTACCGTTGCTCTGAAAAACGTCAACGAAGGTTTTTACTACGGTTCTTATCCGATACCCCGTTCCATTCATGCCTCTGTCACCTGGTTCTACCTGAATTGATAATACGTTACACGATGCAAGGGACAGATTTTCTTTGACCGTAATTAACAGATTCCCTTTCCCTCCTCTTTTTGTAGCAAATGCAATTAACGTTACTTGATTGAAACTGGCGGGTTTAAGTTGAGGTCCTCCCGAGAAAGACCGATGAATAAATCCGAGAGTTGACTTCAAATTATCCCTCCTTGCTTGATAACCTTAGTATAACCTTAGTATAACCTTACGACCGTAAGGTTATACTAAGGTTATCATGCAGGGAGAACCCAAAAGTAAGCACTATTCCCCTTGAATCTAAAACCTCTTGAGACCGTTGAATAACTTAGAGGGGTTGAATCAACGAGCAGTCAAACTATCTGACAGGCATAATCCTTTGTGATTACTAAAACTGTGCTGGAAGGAAAGACGATGTCGTTTTTTCCCGTTCTCCAAATTTGGTGATTCCAGTTTGTGCAACGCTCATCGAGATCATTCCGAGTACTCGGGGCAATTCCGGGAGGAACACAAGAAAATCCTGAGACAATGTATGCCATTCTAAATCGAGCGAATCCGGTTGAAAACTTCAAGTTTAAGATCAACTCCTGCTTGGGATGAAAGCACTTCGTAGTAATCCAGTATCCATAGCGTAAAATCAATATGGGGGAAGAACTTATCGCCTTCAAACACGGCATCAATCCGGGTGAGGTATAATTTGCCGACGATGGGCAGGAATTGCTTGAATACGCTTGCTCCGCCGATGACGAAAGAGGTCTCATTGCCAATGACGGTGAGGGCGTCTGGGATGTCCGGACAGATGATGCAACCAGGGGGATGGAAGGCAGGGTCACGGCTGAGGACGATATTGGTTCGGCGATCCAGCGTTTTTCCGATCGAGAGCCAGGTATTTTTGCCCATAATGACGTTATGATCGAGAGTGACTTGCCGAAAGTACGCCAGGTCTTCGGGGAAATGCCAAGGTATATGGTTATCTTTGCCGATCAGGTTGTTCTTGTCCATGGCGACAATGATCGCCAGTTGGTCTCTGATCTGGTACTCCATTAAACTATCATTCATGATCGCAAGTCCTTTTGTAATAAATGCGATATGGCTATTCAAACTCTTCGCATTCAGGATTCGGCGCCTGATCGTTCTAGAGTTCGGTCGTCCGAGAACATGAAATGCCTTGACAGTTATAAAGTCAAGAGAAATGCTGGACGCAAAGGAAATAGTTGCTATATAATGTCAGAAAGACTGCGACATCGTCTATGAAGGAGGTAATCGTGGATAAGGATGACTTTATCAGAAGCCGTGAGATGAATGAAGAAGAGAAGGAAAGGATCAAGGAAAGGATCGTGAATATCGATCCGCCACGGGTGAAGTTTTATGAGGAATTGAGGGCAAAGATCCGGAGTTGGACATCCAAACATGGAGGCAAGAAAGGCAGCAAACTAAGCGGGTATTTGCTTCTTTTACCTGATTTCTTTATCCTCTTATGCCGGCTGGCTGTTGATGACCGAGTGCCCCGCAAGACCAAAGTTCTGGTCGGTGGGATCATTGCTTATATCATTATGCCGATCGATCTTATCCCCGACATTATCCCCGTCATCGGTCTGATGGATGATCTCATCATGGCGGTGATCGGGCTGAATATGGTCTTGAACCAAATCGACAATAATATCCTATTAGAAAATTGGAGCGGGGAAGAAGACCTCCTGGCAATGCTCCAGAAGATCTCCGCTATGGCGGAACACTTTGTGGACAAGAACATCCTGCAAAAGATCAAGGACTGGCTGAATAAAAAGAATGCATAGTGTATTGGTGATAGCGACAGGCAATCTGGACAAAGTCCGTGAGATCAGCGCTGTCCTGAAAGATGAATCGAATATCCCGGAGATCTCGGATGAAGCCCTGATGGAAGGTTCGGAAGCCATCAGGATATTGTCTTTGGCAGAATTTCCCGATGCACCGGAAGTGATCGAAGACCGGGACACGATCGATGGCAATGCCATGAAAAAAGCATTGGAAATGGCGCAGTTCACCGGTCATTTCTGCCTTGCTGATGATACTGGACTGTTTATCGATGCTTTAAACAGCGATCCAGGGGTCATGGCGGCTCGTTTTGCCGGAGAGGGCTGTAGTTACCTTGACAACCGCGTGAAGGTGCTTAACCTGATGAAAGGCATATCCAACCGCGATGCCTGCTTCCGAACCGTGATGGCTCTGGCGGAACCAGCAGGCGTAATCGCCATCCGAGAAGGCGTCGTGAGAGGTCAGATCACCATGTCCGAGAGGGGTTCCAATGGCTTTGGCTATGACGCCATCTTTGAAGTGACGGGCACCGGGCTTACCTTTGCCGAGATGGACGATGAGCACAAGAACCGCACTTCGCACCGGGCACTGGCTCTGAAAGCGATGATACCGATAGTCAAGAAAATATTCTGTATAGGTGGTGACAAATGATCAATCCACAGATTTTCAGACAATATGACATCAGAGGGATAGTCGACGAAGACCTGACAGCAGAATCCATGTATCTGATCGGTAAGGGTTTTGGCACATATTTGCGTCAGCGGAATAAGACCAGCATTGTCATTGGCGGCGATGCCCGTCATACTACACCCGAATTTATGAAGCAATTCTGCAAGGGCTTGATGGAATGCGGATGCCAGGTGACGGATATCGGCATAGTGGCAACGCCGGTCTTATACTTTGCCATTTGGAAACTGAATACCGGTGGCGGAGCTATGATCACTGCCAGCCACAATCCTTCTCAATATAACGGGATCAAACTCAATCTGGGCTTGGGCAGCGTCTATGCCGAGGAACTCCAGAAAGTGCTGCATATCATCCAAAGCGGCGATTTTGCCGCAGGCGAAGGCTCTTATCAGACCAATGACCGGATCGGCGCACAATACATTGATTATGTGACCGATCATATCAAACTAGATCGTCCGGTAAAAGTGGTCGTGGATGGCGGTAATGGCATGGGCGGTCCCTTTTTGCCCGAGATATTGCGCCGCCTGGGCTGTGAGGTGATCGAGATGTTTTGCGACCCTGACGGTTCTTTCCCCAATCATCATCCCGATCCGACGGTGGAAAAATATATGACCAAACTGATGGAGGTGGTCAAGGATTCTGAATATGAAGTGGGGATCGGACTGGATGGAGATGCCGACCGTATCGGCGTTGTTGACGAACAGGGCAAGATGCTTTATGGCGATCAGATACTCAATATCCTCGCCCGGGATTATCTGAGGCACAATCAGGGCAAGAAGATCATTGCCGATGTCAAGTGTTCAAAAGTGTTGTACGACGATATCCGTGCTCATGGCGGTATCCCGATGATGCATAAGACGGGTCATGCCAATATCAAGATGATGATGAAAGAAGAGAGAGTGGAATTTGCCGGTGAGATGAGTGGTCATATCTTCCTGGCGGACCGTTATCTCGGTTTTGACGATGCGATCTATGTCGCCTGCCGGTTTGTGGAGGTCATGTCCCACACCGAAAGACCTGTGAGCAGTTTTCTGGCTGATCAGCCAGAGATGTATAATACGCCCGAACTCCACGTCCCCTGTGCGGATGACCGCAAGTTCGGCGTGGTGAACCAGATCGTAGCTTACTTCAAGGAAGAGGGCTACAACGTGATCGACATTGATGGCGCTCGCATCACCTTTGATGATGGCTGGGGCTTGATCCGTGCCTCCAATACCACACCTGTTCTGGTTATGCGGTTTGAAGCGGAAACGGAAGCCCGTTTAAATGAGATCAGGGATCTGATAGAGGGAGCGATCGCCAGATTCAAGAACTGATTTTTGGTTCAAAACCGCAGGTTCACTGCGGTGCTGATCTGCCAGTCCAGATTTTTTACGCTGTCGCCATAGGGATTGAGGGAAATCTCGACGATCGAGTCGTGATCCATCTGCCAGGCGCAGCCGAAGAGCAGGTTATACTCCTTCCAGGTTCCCCAAGTATATTGGGGATGGATGGTATAGTAGATATTATAGATGTCATGCTTTAGCCTAAGGGCGACGGTATATCTTTGGTTTCGGCTGGTGATCAGATAAAAGTCCTGCTGTTTTGCGCCAAATTCGTTATGCTGACACTCAAAAGTGGTTTCCACTTTCAACGCTTTGCCATCTCCGGAGCGATAGGGGTGACGCATCCAGATCAAATCGGCGGAACGAGCAACATAGGGAAAACTGTCGAAGATCATTCCATAGCGGCAGATCAACTGGCGGTAGAAGGTTCCGGTTCTGCCCTCGGTCTTGTAATGATAATTGGTATAGTCAGCCCGGATGGTGTAACTCTGACGAAAGAGCAATCTATCCCCCAGCAAAACATCACATTCCGGTATGAGCGAGATACTGCGCATCCGGCTGTTATTGGCCGAGAGTAGCGCATCCAGATAGACATCGTCTTTGGTGTTCAGGATCAGCCAGTTTCTCAGCTTCATACTCTGCCACAGGTAATGAACCACACTCAGGCGGTAGGACTGGACCAGCAGGTCGTTATCCCACCTATTTTCCTGATCGGGATAGGTGATTCGTTGCAAATCTATCTTATAAGCCCAGCGCAGTGAATCACTGGGGGAGTATTGCCATGAACCGAAAGTACTGATGCTCCGGTTTTCGGTGTGGCGGGAATTGATCTCGTAGGTAAAATCTTTGACGGCGATGTCGTAGCTCAGGATATTCTCCAACCGGACAGATGACAGAGGATAAATTACAGCAACCATAGAAGTACGGTTAACAAAGTCAGCATTGTTTCTGAAGTAGTTTTCGGATAATCTCACTTTCCTTTGGGTGTACTGCTCGATCAGGGACAGTTCCAGCCAGTCTGCCGGATACATCGCAACCGAAGCATTGAGTGTGTGGGAGGAGCGTTTTTGGGTATCGGAGTAGTTATATTGGCTGCGGATGTTATCCGGGATGAGGGTATACAGATCATCTTTCCGCTGGTGAAAGGCGTAATTAGCAGTTATCAGATGGGTATCGCCGTGGTGAGCCAAAGTCGAACTCATCTGATAGACCTCAAATGTCTCCCAATCCAGTTCTTTATGTTCCAATTCTCCGGTTAATGAACCGCTGAAGGAATGGATCATACCACCCAATCTGACGCCCAAACGATAGTAGTAGCCATTGCTTTTGAAGGTCATATCCTCGTTGTAGCGATCCTGTTCGTTACGAAAGTAAAATCGAGCCTGAGAATCCAAATTCAAACTGTCCAAAGGCGCGAAAGCCAGCCCATAGCCATAGTAGCCGGTTTTATTGACATAGGGACGAAGGTCGATCTCTAGATCGCTGGAATCAAAGATGTAGTCATATCCACTCAGGATATTATGGCGAAACTGCCCTGTCCGTTGTTCATAACCCACATCGATCCCAAAGCGACGGCTCTCCTGATTGAAACTGATCCTTTTCTCATTTAGTGAGAACCAGCGGATCGACAGATCGCCATCCTTGAACACGGGACCATGGTAAAAAAGATTGTTTTCCCAGAGCCGGACTTTGGCGCTATTGTGCTGGTAAAGTTCCAGATAGCGGTTTTGGCTGGCAAGCGGGCCAAGCCAGATCGCCGATAAGATCAGCCAAAGCGATAAATTCTTTCTCACCAAGAGTTTCTCCCCGTCGGTTCAGATCGGTCGGGCATAACGTTTCCGCTTCTTGCGTCTTCTGCTTACCGATCATTGAGACCAGGTTGTTGCGCAGGGTCTTGCGACGATGCATGAAGACAGCGTTCAGCAAGGCGTAAAATACGTCAAGGTATTTGATCGATGGCTTTTCCCTCCGGGGGATCATCACGATCACGGATGAATTCACATTCGGGGGCGGATCAAATTTGGCGGCGGGCACATTGATCCTGATCGCGGTCTCAAAGTGCAAGCCCAATCTCAACGTCGTCTGTCCATAATCTTTGGTTCCCGGAACTGCACAGAGGCGTTGGGCAAATTCTTTTTGAACCATCAACACGATAACCGAGAAGGAAGTGGCATGCTTTTCAAGGCGATAGAGGAGGGGGGATGTGATCTGGTAGGGAATATTCGAGATCAGTTTCAGCGCTTGATTGGGTCGGATGGAAGCAAGCATTGAAGCCCAATCGCACTTGAGAATATCGCCCATTACCAGATGGAGGTTAGTCCCAAAGCGCTTGTCCAGGTTCTTCTGCATCCGCCGGTCAAGTTCAAAAGCGGTCAATGTGACCGGATGGGAGAGGATCGCCTCAGTTAGAATGCCCTTTCCGGGCCCGATCTCCCAGACAGCATCACCTGGCTGCAGTTCGCCCAGGGACACGATCCGGTCCGCTAATGCCTGGTCATTGAGAAAGTGCTGACCCAAGGACTTCAGCGGTTTTAGACATGACGTTCCGATAGGTCTTGCCTCATACGGGAAGTCGGCTGACGGCGATACCTTTGCAGTTTTTGCAGACCTTGTGGGTCTTATCGCCGACCTTGACTTCGTGAGTGATCTTGATACCGGTGCGATTGCAGACCGGGCAATTCCCGCGTCCACGGGCGGGAAGAGTCTTTATGCCTTTGCCACGATGGTTTTTAGCCATGGGTTGATCTCCTTTGTCAGTAGTTTTTTTGCGTGCGTCACCCATCTTTTGATTGTGCTCTTACCGTCAATACATTTTTCGTTCGGGTGCTCTTACGGAGGCAGAACACTTATCCGCTCCTCCGCTCCGTGGTCGTAATATGAGCGTCGCTCATGCCGGAATCACTAAATTTCAGTAACAGGAAAAAGTAGTATCGTCCTCCATATCAACGCATAATGTAGAGACTACAGAACATCCTGGGATCACCGGGTATTGAGGTCGTGAGATAGCAGTATCACAAGTTTTCCAGTGCTATCAGGTGTTAGACGGTGGTTTCAACCACCGTTTCGGATCCTGAGGGTGGCATACAACCTTTCTGGGTTTTTCGACATTGCGAGGACTTCAGTCCGAACGAGAGACAATCTGCCAGCGTATTAAAAGGAGGATCCCTGTCCAACGAGTGAGGATTTCTCCCGGACTAAAGTCTTCAAAAAGTCCAGTTACCCTTGCGGGCTGATTCTTGGCGACGTTCGGAATGGTGACTGAAGCCACCGCCTAACATCTGATGGTGCTGTAATGACGTCAGGTTCTGTCTGACAAACAATTAGCTTAGGGTTGCAAGATCGACACCACCAATTATTCACCCGACTTGTATATTGACTCCGGATTTTACCCGACAGACTGGGGTATATAGCTCAAGTCGACCTCTTTGAATTATGTAACCATCTAAAAAGGTTTTAATTCAAGCGGACTGGTGTTTTCCTCTTATGGTTTCCTTACTTAATAACCTTAGTATAACCTTACGATCGTAAGGTTATACTAAGGTTATACTAAGGTTATCAAGCAAGGAGGATGACTTTAAGACACGACAACAGTTATGCAAAATGTAAACTCAAGAACGCTGACCTTCTTCATTTGAACCTCCTATAAACGAAGTAGTTTAATTGTTTTCATAAAACCGTTACGAAAGAACACTCTCAAAAAATACAGTCCTGGGGGTGTCTGTTGTCCATTCACATAATTGCCATCCCAAAAGACAGTACTATCCATATCATGAATCTTCTGACTAACTACGATTTGGCCACGGATGTTATATACTTCATATCTTATTCCTTTAATATTGTTTGGAGACCTAATTTTTACAGTGACCCCATTAATAAAAGGGTTGGGATATACGTCCAATTCCAATTGCGGAGTACTTGGTACAAGAAGATCTTCTTGTGCTGAGGGTGGTATATCTCCATGTGAAGTGCCATTAATAATACAACCTTGTGGCAAAGTTTCAGCCCATTCCGTTGAACAGTAGACAGGGCCAATTCCCCTCAACCATACAGCGGAGAAAAGGTAGGTGCATAAGGAGGAGCGTAATAATAATGTAGGAATTGAGTTACCAAACCATAAAAATTGATCCATCCTGTTTCAAGCACAAAGCATCTGAACGGGCACCAAAATCCTTGACTGACAGGCAACACCCAAGTCCCTTCATTAGGATTTGTGGCAGTATTTGTAAAATCTTCATTTACTAAGGTACAAGTTTGAGGGTTGTCATCTAAGTCGTTTAAATACTCGTCACTATGCTGGTCCCAGAGGATCGTAGTATCGCCTACATTTCTAATCCAAAAACCATAAGGGGCACACAAGGAAGGGTGTATCATGTAGTACTTGTTACCTTCAATGAATGTGCTGTCAATAACTTCCCGACCAATAAACGGCGGATCAACAATAGAATTACTAACCCATTGTGTCGTGTACCACCAGACATTTTCTATGTGCATCGGATTGTAAGAGTATAACTCCGGGTCTTTGCTTGCTTTTCTAAAGAATTCAGCTTTTTGTTTTTCTGTTGGTTCAACCTTGTACTAAAGAATTGACACTGGAGTTGAATATGCTGCCCCCGATAAGAGCAGCCCCAGCAGAAATAAGGACAGATTTCTCATCATCTCAACCTCCTTGTTTTTCTTAACCCACCTACTTGTCTCAAGATATAGCGACAATATAATAAATGTAGTTTAAATGTGGAGGCTGCCAACATTTTTTGTTTTTCTCAGTACATTTGAATTTTCTGCCCTGAAGATACGTTCCATAATTTCTTATCAATAACTCCGTCTCTGTATGGAAAGCGCAGGATACGGTTACGGAGTCGGATTTTGGGATAGTAGCAATAACAAGGTAGAAAATTCCATATTCAAACATCTCAGACACGGAGTCACCATTAGCGATAAAAGCTGGTATAACGTTATAGCATACAATTTTTTACGTGATCAGTACTCGGTGGCAGAGCTTCGTATCTCGACGATAATGTTACCATTCCTGATGAGATAGAGCAACCATGGAGTGATATTGCTATTCATGGAGAAGCTACAAATACATATTATTATGAGCAAGGGCAACAAGCAAACATTGACTCTCCGAGGACACCGACCACACGGAATATATTGAACCATAGAGAATACAGGATTCCAATCTCATGAGGGCTGAATTCGGGTTCACTCATAATAACAGGCACATATAGCCGGGTGACCATATCGATGGTCTTTTTTTGAGTTTCGGTATATCTTTTCCCGGTCAGACACCGTTTTTCTCAGTTCAATAATACAGCGTTGCTGTGTGCCAATGCCTGGCGGCACTCATCGCAAAAATGATACTGGCAATATCGATAATATAACTCGATCAATCCCTGTTGGACAAGAGCAGATTTTTGAGCTTGCTTTATTTGATTGGGGTTCAGGTATTTGAGCATGAAATTTGTGATGTAGTTGTCAGCGAGGGCGGGACTTGTCTCATAGGCGGAACAGATCAGTTCTTTGCTCCGGGCAGACCCCGTTTTTTGATGATAGAGGTAAAGGACCGGCAATATAATATTTACGAATATCGTCCGGAGATGATTATCTCCGAGGCGCGGTATCTTCTCCCCGAGGTAAGACCCCGAAAAGTCAAAGAATTCCCTCAACTGTTTGCTGACGGACCGATGACTAAAGTCCTGATCGACAAGTTTCACGATGCTTTCAGTCAATCCCTTGTGCAAAGCATCCATCAGAAACTGGCAGATCGATATGATCCGGTAAATGGGATGGTTGGCAGGGCGGATGCGGAATGTCTGCCACTCCAGAGTGATCTTTTGTCCATAAAAATTCTGGATCTCAAAGCATTTTTGGATCTTTTGCGTCAGGACAGGGCAGAGAAAGTTTTTGGCCACGTCAAGCAGTCCGGTTGATACCGTCAGGATCGCCACCAGTTCATCCAGACCCATTCCTTCTGCCCGCCATTCCCGCAGATTTTGCCAGGTCAGTTTCTGGGCGATATGGAGCATATTGTATTTGTTCTTATCATAGCCCATCGTTTCCATGATCCCTTCATACAGGATCTGGTCAAAATCAGAATAGAACAGGGCGGTATTGAAGCGCTTGACCTTGCCCTTAAACCGCTGAAAGCCATACCTGCGTAGAATGGATGTAAAGTGATCGCTGGGGATCAGTGACAACAGGTCACAATAAGCACTCTGTCCTGATGGGGGATATGACTTGTGGCGGATAAATAGTTTGGTGATGTCTTCCACCAATTGATCTTTGATCTCCAGGATCTCTACCTTTTCTCCGTCTTCCCGGATAGTATAAGGTTCGCGTATCCGGTGTTCAAAAACTACATGTAGAACAACATTGTTGTAGTATGGATTCTCATGGTGATGGTGTGCCGTCCAGTCATAAGAGGTCAGATGGATCTCAACACTGCCGGTATAGTGTTCACCGTCAATGACCACTGCCGCATTGAAAAAGTCAGGACCGCGATTGGTATTATACTGTCCCGGATATATCACCTGCACCGACTTGCCGCTTACCGTAAGCAAGTCATTTTTCAGGTGACTTTCGTCCCAGATATGATAGAGAAATTCCTCCTTCAGATCCATCAATGATATCTCTGAAGCATCTGATACCGCTGCCAGGCAGAGGGTGAGCGCTGATAGGTATGGGGTGTATAATCCAATGGATTGGTCAGGATCGCCACCAACTGCATTGTCTCTTCCCGGCTCAATCTTTTGGCGCTGCGGCCAAAATAGTGGCGGGACGCACTCTCGATGCCGTATATTCCTTTGCCCCATTCCACATAGTTCAGATACAATTCCAGCATCCGTTCTTTGCTCAGGCAGATCTCCATGATGACAGTCACTTGGGCCTCCAGGTATTTTCGGAAGTAATTGCGGTGCGTGGTCAGAAAGATCGTCCTTGCCAGTTGATTGGATATAGTGCTGGCGCCAAACTTGATCCGGCCTGCTTTTCGGTTACGTTCGCAAGCTTCGCGGATCATCTTCCAGTCAAAACCCCAATGCCGATAAAAATTGTCGTCTTCCAAGGTCACCACCATGGCAGGAGTGAGACGGGACAGATCCTGGAGTGGAATGTAATATCGCTTATGAATAGGATGGGAACGAAACACCAGTCGTTCCACCATCAGAGGCGTAATAAGCGGATTGACGAAGTTGTAGAGTAAACTCGCTCCCACCACCATCCCCCAGAACCATAGGTGGACAAAGAGGATGCCCCTCGATATCCTTAGCCACAGAGGTCGCTTCTTTTTCACTGCACCCCTTCGGTCTCAGGGAGAGTGGCGTTAAATATGTCTCCGCAGGTTAGGATAGTTTATTGACAAATTGGGCAAGACGGGACTTGCGGCGGGAGGCGGTGCGCTTGTGGATCACGCCTTTTTTGGCGGCTTTGTCCAATTGCGAATAGAGTTTATCTAAAAGGTTTTTCCGTTCATCGGCTGAAATACCTGCTTGCAATTGTTTGGACAGCGTCCGGATCGTTTTCTTGACAAAATTGTTGCGGGCGGCACGCTTGGCGTCTGTTCCAATTCTTTTTATGGGGGATTTGTGTTGTGGCATGGTCATCTCCATTATTCAGTTTAATCGGTTGCGATAATAATGATTGGATGCTCTTTTTGTCAATCAGAATCTGTGAATTGTGACAGGCAAAAAGTATATCTACCGTCACGGCAAGGAATTAGCAATGCGTCTCAAGGTGTCCGCCAGTTCTTGGGACTGATACTGGACGCTTATCTGGCTAAGGTCTGAGGTTGTGCGCACCGGAATATTTTCTGCCCAATGGGCGTATATATGCCGCAGATAAGCCATCCCATCGCTGTCTTTTAGGTCAGATACGGTATATCCTGCCTGATGATCTCTTATTACCTGAGCCGCCTCGCTGTCTTGCAGACCATAACACAGGATAGGCGTCCGTGAACCGCAATATTCAAATAGTTTGGTGGTCAGAATACCCCTGCTGGTGACGGATCGATTGATCAGCAGTAAAAGCAGTTCAGCATTGACCATTTCGTCCAATGCTGTGCGATGGGGGAGGAATCCTATTGTCTCGAACCGGCAGGAAGGGTAGATATTTTTCATTTGATTTAGCATGCTTGGGTCGATCTCGGTACCGATGAAGTGAAACTCCACCCTCGCATCCGGAAGGGCGGAAGCGACGTAATTGACCAAGGATCGGAGGTCTTGGCCGGCAGTTAGTCGTCCCACATATTTGATGCGAAACTGAGTTGATCTCCGGTAATGTAGCCCGGCGAAGTGCTTCGCTTCAAAGCCATTATAGATCACATGGATCCTTCCTTTAGGCAAGTGTTGCCGGATACCCTCGGATACGGTCAAGACCCCTCTTGCCTGGTGTAACACCATACTCTCCATCTTTTTATGGCGACGGCAAGCAAACTGGGACTGACCAGCAAGATGCAGATAGTGAATGTCGCTCCACGGATCGCGAAAATCGGCTATCCAGGGAGTGTGATATCGTTTTTGCAGTTTCATACCCACGAGATGAGTGGAGTGGGGTGGCCCGGTGGTGATGATCAGATCATACTTGAGTCGGGCTAAAAGTTTACTGGCGTTTGCGATAGCAAATCGATTCCAGATGACACGGATATCGGGAAAGATCAGGTTTATCCTTATCCACAAAACCATACTGAATAGCAGACTGCTCTTTTTACTGCGTTCCAAGGTTCCATAAGGCATCTTTTTGCCGCATCCGAAGAGAAAACGCCACCACCCGGATAGCGTGAGATTGGGAGTACGGATCACTTCCACCTCAGGTGGGATGAGGACATTCAGCCCTTTGTCCAATACCGGATAATCCACTTTTTCCGGAGTGACGACCGTGATCTGAAATCCATCATCCACCAAGTGGGGCAAAAACCTCAACCATCTCTGTACTGCCGCTCCACCACAAGGCGGAAAGTAATAGGTGATCAGCAGGATGCGCATCAATCTTCTCCCAGGACGAGTTTTGCCAGTTTATCCCACCCGTGTTCGGCGTTAAATTCCCGGATCGACTGCCGCATCTTTGCGCGGTCAGCACGTTCGACAAATGAACAGATCGCCTCCGCCAGCGCTTCCGGATCTTCCGGCGGCACCAAAAAGCCCGTCTCATTATCCCTGACATATTCGCCGATCCCTCCCACGCGGGACGCGATCACCGGCACTTCAAAGGCATAGGACAATTGAACTATGCCGCTCTGAGTGGCGCTGCGGTATGGCAGGATGCAAACATTCGCCCGCCGGAAAAAACTCCCTACCTCGGAATCAGCCACATAGGAAAAATGGGTCTTGACCGCAGCATCCAATCCCAATCCGGAGATCAGATCCGAGTATCTACTCTTATCGCCATAGACGTCACCGACAATTTCGAGATGAATCTGTGGCAATCTCCTGCGGGCGATGGCAAAAGCCCGGATCAGGATGTCCAAGCCTTTGTAGGGCTTGATCAAACCAAAGAATAACAGGGTGGGAGGACGATCTTTGGCCACATTCCAGGTGGCGGATAGATCTTTGGTTTCCGAACGCAGATAAGTATCATATACTGGGTGAAATCCTTTCACAAGACGGTCGGCGCCGATCTGGGGATGAAGCCTGATCAGGTCGTCATAACTGCTTTGCGAAAGCAGAATTATTCGTTCCGCCGTACTGAGTGCATAATAACTCAACCGATCGGCAAATAACCACCCCTCATGAAATTTGATATTATGAACCAGGTATTTGATCTCGGTCTTTCTCAGACGCCGGGAGATCCAACCCATCGCCGGAGCTATGTACGGCAGCCAATAAGAAATTACCACCTGATCAGGTTGCCAACGGCGAATCCGTTTAACCGCCTGAGGCCACGTCCAGGGCTGATAGGGAGTGAGTACCCGCTCCAATGGAAGATGGATTTCCGGACTATTTTCAGCCGTTTGAGAACCACCCGGAAACAAGCAGGAAGGATATTGACGAATAAACCCAAAAAACCGGACATCGTGTCCCTGACGTGACATTTCGGCTGCTAGAGACAAGGCAAATTGGACGATTCCACCCCGGAAAGGAGGCGTCGGTCCCAGCATAGCGATCTTCATCAGCCTCCTCTCATTATGTCTTTTGCTTGTTTTTTGCGTCTGATCCAATTTCGATCATAAAAAGGCCATGCAATGCGATCAGTTCTTTATTGTCAATCATTTTCTGCAGAACGATGTATCTTTCGGTAAAATTAACTGGATGATTTCTCACCCCGCTCAATGTAAAAGATGCCGGTCATTGCCGATTTTGGGGCTCTTCCTTGCTTGATAACCTGAGTATAACCTTAGTATAACCTTACAATCGTAAGGTTATACTAAGGTTATACTCAGGTTATCAAGCAAGGAGGACTGTAGTTAAACAAACTCCCGGAGTTGTTCAACGGTCTATCGATTAAATCGCCTTTTCTTTGATCACACGGTCTTGCGTTTTGATAGATTACCCAGCAATGACGATACCGGATGCCTTCACTATCCAGCTATCAAATCACCGGCAAATTCGACCGAGTTAGGGGAAAAAACACCCGCTCTTATGTTTGATCGGCAATTGCACCGATTTTTGCATCATACGACAACCAGCAGTAAACCATACTGATTGCCTTAAGAAAATCGCTAATTGTTGAGGAGGACCGAATGCCACGTATAGTTGCGATTGTCGTGAGTTGTTTCATACTTGCTGCCTTATCCGGCGGGGAGATCAACCAGATTCAATCGTCCATCCCGTTTAGGATTACAACCCGGTCACAAAGTGAAATGAATATCCGATTTGCCCTACCTGAGTTTAAGATCGAAAATACTCGGGATCAGGGTCATAACTGGCAGCGGATCGTGATGGATCATGCCGCCTACAAGATCGAATCCGGCGTTCCTGATCTTCCATCCCTGTCATTCAGTATTGCGATACCGGATCAGAGAGGGGTTCAGGTGGAAATGTCCAGGTCTGCCACGCGAGTAATCCAGGACTTTATACCCTATCCCGCCCAAGATGACATCCGCAACGGAGAGATCCCTCCATTCAACATGAACGAGGCTTTATATCAAGGTAGAAACACTTATCCGGAAAATGTAATCTCTCACAGCCAACCGATGATCATGCGCGACCTGAGAATCATCAGCGTCCAGGTAAGCCCTTTTGTTTGGAATCCGGTCTCGCGGCAATTGACCATACATGATGAGATCGATCTGCGTGTACGGTTCACCAGCGATCCGGGAATCAATGGATTGACGCAGTCCACACCGGTTATTACTCCGCTTTGGGCAAAGCAGTATGAAGCGCTGGTCCTGAACTTTGATGACTACCGCAATTACGTCGTAACCAATGCTCCCCCCAGATATCTGGTCATTCACGGCAATTTTGTAAATTCGATCTTTGAGGGGTATGTCAATGACTTCGTCTTTTGGAAACGCCAAAAAGGCGCGGATGTGGATGTGGTAAGCACGGCAGTGACCGGAACACAAAACACTCAAATCAAGACATTTATCCAGAACCGATACAATAATCCGGCAACTAGGCCGGACTATATCATCTTGATTGGAGATACGACTGGAAATTTCTTTATACCAACCTGGACTGTCAGCAGTGGGGCAGGTGATTATCCCTATACCCATCTTGCCGGTGGAGACGGTTTGGGCGACTGCTTTATCGGCAGGATCTCCGCTGAGAATAATGACCAACTTGCCACTCTGATGAACAAAATCTATGTCTACGAAAAGAATATCAATCCCAATCAGGCGTCCTGGCTTAACCATATGCTCCTGGTTGGGCATTGGGGTAACGACTCAGGCATATCCACCGTTTATGTGAATAAATACATCAAAGAGACCGCTTTGCAGTATAATCCCAACTACACTTTTACGGAACTATACGGTCAATCACCATCCAGCGCAGCGATGAATGCCGCGATCAATCAGGGCGTGAGTTTCTTTAATTATCGCGGCTGGCTTGGCATGAGCGGCTGGAGTCCCAATGACGCAAACCTTTTCAACGGCACAAAACTTCCTCACGGTGTATTCCTTACGTGCAGTACCGGCAATTTCAATCAAACAGCTACTACCGAATCATTTATCCGGTTGGGAACAACAACCAGTCCCAAAGGCGGAGTGACAGCCATCGGCATGGCTACTTCATCAACTCATACTTTGTATAACAATACCCTTGACGGTGGTATTTTCGCGGGTCTATTTACGCATCATATGCGGACGATGGGAGAAGCGCTCTTGCATTCCAAACTTTACCTGAATCAGATTTATGGTGTGTCACAGGTGACTGGATCGACTAATTCGGCTCATTGGTGCAATCTGATGGGCGATCCCACACTCGACGTCTGGATCGGAATCCCCATAGCCTTACAGATGGATGTGTTGTCCAATGTGCCTTTGGGATATAGTCTGCTGGATGTGTATGTGACGGACATACTGGATCGTGACGTGGAAGGCGCGTGCGTTACTCTCTCGCAAGGGACGAGTATCCTTTCGCGCGGGTGGACAGATAGTGAAGGACATGTAATTCTCGACCTTCCGACTGGTGTTGCAGCGGGTGTGGCAGTAATCACTGTTTCCAAACCAAACCATAAGCCATTGCAACAGACGATCAACTTTGATAACAGCGGAACCCTTGTGCCCGGCATTATCGCCATTGATGATGATAATATCGGCGGTTCCAACGGTAATAACAATGGTCTCGTCAATGCCGGTGAAATGGTTCAGATCAATTTTGCTCTGCGTAATACATCCACCGCTCCCAGGAGCGGTGTTTCAGGCATCATGACCTGTAATAGTCCTTTTGTTACGATCATCAACGGTAATGTGACCTATCCGACCATCACTGCCGGTGCCCAGGCATTTTCACATAGTCCCGTGCTGATCCAATTGTCACCCAATACCCCTGATGGCTATACCATACGCATCCGACTGATCTTAAGTGATTCTGCCAGCAATCAATATGACATCTCGGAATTTGTCATGGTCTATAATGCCCGTCTCGGATTCGTCTCCTATTTGATTTATGGAACGAGCGGTGTCCTCAATCCCGGCGACTCATCCGAACTCCGGGTAACCACCTCAAACATAGGCAGTTCAGCAGTGAGTAATGTCTATGGCGAATTGATCAGTATGAATCCCTTGCTGGCAGTCATCCAGAATACCGCTTACTATGGATCTTTCAATGTAGGATCGCAATTGAATCACAGTCCGTATTTCCAGGTCTATGCCAGGCCGTTATTGGTGCCGGGTATGGTCATCCCGATGCAGCTACGGCTTTACAACTCCCAGGGGTTTGTGCAGGTGGTGAATTTTAGTATTACCATTGGTTCTGTCACGGTCAATGACCCGCTCGGACCGGATGCGTACGGCTATCTGATCTATGACGACCAGGACAGTGGCTATGATGCGAGACCGACCTACAACTGGATCGGGATAGCACCTCATGAAAACGGCAGAGGGATTCATCTGAGCAATATCAATGATTATTACACCAGCAGTGATGAGGGTGACCAGATCGGGGTGATCTCCTTGCAAGTGGTTAATCTGCCGTTTGCCTTCAGGATGTACGGGCGTCCTTATACCCAGATCACGGTATGCTCCAACGGATTTATCGCATTGGGCGTGTCCGAGAATCCGGAATTCCGCAATTTCCGTTTACCTGGGGCAATGGGACCAAGTCCGATGATCGCCGGATTCTGGGATGACCTTGCCATTGGCACGGGGAGCGGTATCTACTGGTGGTATAATCGGTCAGACAATTCGGTGATCGTGCAATGGGATCAGATGCGCAGCGGATTTAACGGCACCTCCATCGTTACTTTCCAGGTCATTCTGTATGATCCCGCTTTTCATGCCACTCCCACTGGCGACGGACCGATCAAGATCCAGTATAAGACCTTCAACAACGTAAATATGTCCAGTGGCATTCAGCACGGCAATTACTGCACCATTGGCATCGAAAACCACGATCAGACAATCGGTCTGGAATATACCTACAACAACACTTATCCCACGGCGGCATCCCCACTGGGACATGAAAGGGCGATCTATATAACGACTGTTCCGGTGATTCAGCAACCGGCAATTGTCACCATCGACAATGTCTATGTCTTTGATGATAACAACAATCAACTTCTGGAACCCGGAGAAAGCGTTAATTTGTCGATCAAATTATCAAACAACGGACTCAATAGCGCAATCAACGTTAACGCCATCCTTTCGTCCAGCGATCCGTACATCACAATAAACGGCAATTCGGCAGGTTATGGTACGATCAGCGGTCTGGCAACGGCCTTCGGTTCAAACTTCTATGCAGTTAGCGTAGCGGCAGCGGCACCCCATAACCACGAGATAAGTTTCACTTTGAATATCACTTCCGGAGCCCAGACCTGGACTCGCACTTTTTCGCTGAGGGTGCAGAGAGCCGCTCTGGTATTTCATTCCAGGTCTTACGATGATTTTGCCTTGAATAACAACGGCTTGATCGATCCGGGCGAGACGGGGAAAATTCAGATCAATGTATTTAATGAATCACTGCTCAAAGCGGAAAATGTACTGGTCACGCTATCCGAATCAAGTCCACATATATCATTTGCCAATACCAGCATAAACTGCGGCGAGATACTTGGCAGAAGCATTTTCCAGGCAGTTACCCAAGTTGTGGTCTCACCCGCTACTCCTCAGGGCACTACGATCCCCATCACCGTCAATATCACATCCTCGAATGCAGAGCCGCATAACGCTCAGTTTGATCTAACGGTTGGCGTGATGAACTACTTTTGGAATTTTGAGGCGAATAACGGTGGCTTTACTGTCATCAATACCCCCAGCCCAGGTTGGGAATGGGGAACTTCCTCCTATGCCGGCGCTTTTAGCGGATCGAGGGTATGGGGAACAGTGTTGAATGCCAATTATGCCGATAATGCCACTTATCAATTGTTTTCACCGCATGTGACCATCGGAAGCCAATCACAACTCAAGTTCTGGCATCGCTACGAGATCGAACCAAACTATGATGGAGGACAAGTATCGATTTCGACCGATAATGGCTCAACTTGGCAGATAATAACACCTCAAGGTGGATATCCGCATCAGAATTTACCTGCACTGGGAGGTCCCGGTTATCACGGAACGCTCACTACTTGGCAGGAAGCGGTGTTTAACCTCGGCAGTTTCGCCAATCAAGCGGTTAGATTCAGGTGGGTTTTCAAATCTGACGGATCAGTGACTCGCAGGGGCTGGTTCATTGATGATGTTCAGATCACCCAGGCAGCCGGAGCATCAGACAACATTGGCAAGATCTCAGGTCTGGTCTCTATCGACCCATCCCAGCCCTCAATAGTTCCTTTGATCTCGATCGGAATCTATACAGTTCGTCCTGCCGTCAATGGAACTTATGAGATCATTGTTCCGCCTGGGAATTATACCATAAAGGGCTTGCACGAGGGTTACAGATCAAGCACGACAAACCTGCAGGTTCAGAACCAAAATACTTACACTCAAAATATCAGCTTGACCCAAATGAGAAAGCCGGATGGACTTACCTGGGCGATCACGGACAATTCGATCCACCTGCGTTGGAATAATATATCAGAACCTGATCTGACCGGATATCGGGTATATCGCAAGATCGGAACTTCCAATTGGCAATCGGTTGCCATTCTCAGTGCTAATCACATCGTCATGAGTCTATCCGGAAGCGGGGTTTATGATTATCGGATCAGTGCTGTATATATTGATAATTGGGAGAGTTTACCTACCGGCCGGATCCGTTTTATTTATCCTTATAATGGATTTGACGTTCAACCTCTCAACCCGCAGAATATCACCCTTACCCGTACGGGTAATACTTCCCTACTGGCTTGGGATCCCGTCACCCAAGATACCGATGGCAATGCCATAACCGTGTGGGCTTATAGAGTTTATGCCGATAATACGCCAGATTTTGCGATCAGTCCGGCAAATCTGCTGAGCACGATCTTCGATACCAACTTTATGGATCATAGCGTCTCCAATATCAGATTCTATAAAGTGGTAGCACTCATTGGATACATTGATCTGCAATAGTAACCTGGTTTTGCAAACCCCCGTGACATAACATTATACACAAGCGTGGAAAAGCATCAACATCGCTTTGGTTCTTATCTGTGCAAGTTAACCTTGTTAAAAAACCGGAAGTTTCGGTACTGGAGACACAGTTATGATTAGTGTGAGGAGCCAGAATGTGTTATACATTGCCGGACGGTCAGAGAATAGACATGGAAAAGGTGGTAGAGGTCGGTCCGATCCGGGATTTGGGGCTTGATCCGAATAGTATTAGCCAGAGCAGAATTGGTTTTCGATCAAAATGACCGGTGGGGAGTCGATTCAGGTAAGAAAGAACTATCATTTTTGTGATTGGGTGATTGCCAAAAAGGAACTGGAAACAATCCGCAAAGAGATAGAGGATCAGATCAAAGGCGGCAATTGACCGGCAACTTACCTCAATTTGCCTTCTGATGATTTATTCTTGCCTTGTGTTCAGCTCCCCTCGCTGATTTTGTTGGAGATCAGTGCATTGGTGGCGGTATCTTCCATCCATACAGCCAGGAGTGTCTTTGTCATCATTACTGTAAGATTATAGATTACCTGGGGCATATTTTGCACCACCCCGAAAAACCACATTTCTCCCGGGATCTATCCGAGTACTCGGGAACATCTCGGGAGTGACCTGAGTTAAAACTAATAGACCGATGAACAAGTCAGAGAGTTGACTTAAATCCTCCTTGCTTGATAACCTTAGTATAACCTTAGTATAACCTTACGACCGTAAGGTTATACTAAGGTTATTAAGTAAGGAGAACAATAGCGGAAGCACCAGTCCGTTTGAATCCAAACCTTCTAAAGACCGTAGCATAATTCAGAGGGGATGACTCTAAAGCCATATCCAATCTATATGTCACACAATAACTGTTGTCATTACAGACTGCGTCTGGATAAGGACGTATTTCTTTTTCATGTTCGCGATATTTGGTGATTCCAGTATGTGCAACGCTCTTAGCAAGTTGATCGATGAACCTGTAGTAAGATAGGAATGAAGCAAGGTTTTGGCAAGAACTCAGACGGGTACCATGGTGCAGTAATTCCCTTTGACAAAAACGAGCTACTGTTTTCAAAGTCTCCGGGTAAGAATAATCCGAGGAAGTCACAAGATGAAAAGACATGGATGTCAGTTTCCCAAATCACAACGTCGCACCTATTTGTATGATGTGGAAGAGAATTGGTATCGGGGATTGGTGAGCGCCAAATTTGGCTTGGAAAATCCAGTGATCAAACGCAGCAATTTTGGTGAGTATGACATGGCTGTCAGTTATGGCACCAGTGTTTTGCAAGAAGCCGCAGCGATCAATCACGTAGCGGTTTACAATGTTGATCATATGTCACAGATCAGGTTTAAGGGCAAGGATTCCGCGGCCCTTTTGCATCGAACCCTCACTGCCAATATCATCGATATGAAGCCGGGACAGTGTAAGTACAGTTTGTTGCTGAACGAAAAAGGCGGCGTTCAGGACGATATGATCGTGATGCGGGTTTCGGAAAGCGAGTTCATTGTGGTTATCAATGCCGGGCATGATATAAGCGATAAGGTCATTAAGGATGGGCAAAACCTGGAGTTCATCGCCGATATCGACAGGATCATGAGTTACGTCCAGAGCGGGGAGGATGTCTGTGCCGAGGATATTTCGGATCAATTGGTCAAAGTGGACGTCCAGGGCCGGTTGTCCATGAGAGTGATCAAATCGGTGTATGGCGATCACGTCTTAAAAAACCGCAATCAACCTGACAAGAATATGAGTTACTTTACCTTCAATGAATTTGACCATGGCGGCGCTCTTTATTATATCAGCCGAACCGGCTATACGAACCGCTGGGGTTGGGAGATCTATATCCCAGTAAAGAATGCCGTGCGGGATTTTCAACAGATAGTCAGCCAGGCGTTGGAACTTGGCGGCCTTTTGGTCGGTTTGGGTGGCAGGGATGAAAACCGCCTTTCCGCTGGTGCTTATGGTTTGCCATTGATGGGTCATGAATACGACCCGGCACATACACCAGTCAATGCTCCTCTATTTGCTGCTGCTGTCGATCTGGAGAAGGATTGTTTCGTTGGCAAAGCAGCGGTTATGAATGATCTGGATAATCCCAAACGGATGTCTGTCTTCATCTCGGAAGGGATCGTTTCCGGCAGAGGTATCTATCGTGATGGCAAACGGATCGGTAGTGTCACTTCCAGTATGAATTCACCCAATGTATCATGGGAACAGCGGCTGGCGATCGGTTCCAAACGAAAGAATGTCACCGAAGAAAATGGTATTGCCGCTATTGGTATTGGGTGGCTATATCAATCGCCATTTGATGAAGACGGGGATGGCAACGATGTAACGGAACTCGATGGGCGCCCGGTGCGCATACCTGTGGAGTTTTGCCGTGAAACAGAAGGGAAAACTCAGACGGGAACAGCGGTATTGGGATATATTACGGCCGAGGGGATCACTCCGGCTACGGCACCCAAGCCCTTGAAAAACATCGAAAACTTGTGATAAGGTAAGGAGTTAGAACAGCACAGCGCTCAATCTTAGCAGCGTCTCTTGCCTGCCCAGAGCGTTCAATATCAACGGTATCTCCGGTCCGGAACCCTGACCGATCAGGGCTATACGGATCGGAAAGTAGAGGTTTTTACCCTTGATGCCGGTTTCTGTAATGACCTTTTCGATCACTGGGGCAAAAGCCGTCATTTCCCAATCAGGCAGAGAACGCAGAATGGCGAAAAATGATATGAGAACCGCCTGGGAGGCATCAGTACCGATATACTCAAGGTCCTTATCACCAATTACCATGGTTTCATAGTAAATCTTGGCATGATCTGCGATATCGGGCAAGAGGGTGGCATAATTGCGCACCAGATCTACGATCCGGGAAAACCTGGGATAATCGGTTGTATCCAGATTGAGGGACTGGAACCAGGGCTTGCAGAGGTCACATATCTCGCTCAGATCGGCCTTTCTAATATATTGGCCATTCATCCAGTCCAGTTTGGTCAGGTCAAATACAGCACCGGATTTGTTCACCCGATCCAGAGAGAATTCCGAGATCAATTCTTCCAAGGTAAAGATCTCTCTATCATCGGCGGCATGCCATCCCAGCAGGGCTATGAAGTTGATCAGGGCTTGTTTGAGGTATCCGCGGTTAAGGTAACTTTGCACTGAGACATCGTTCATCCGCTTGCTCAATTTGCTTTTATCCGGATTCAGGATAAGTGGCAGGTGTACCCATTGGGGAGGAGACCAGCCAAAACACTGATAGAGCCAGAGATGTTTGGGCGTGCTGGATAGCCATTCTTCGCCACGGATGACGTGGCTGATCTGCATTTCGTGATCATCCACCACCGCAGCTAAATGGTAAGTGGGGAAATTGTCGGATTTGATCAAGATCTGATCATCTGATTGGGCGGAATCCATCTGAACCTTGCCGCGAATCAGGTCGTCGATCTCAAAGCGATGATCATCCGGCATCTTCAATCTGATCACGCATGGTTCTCCCGCTTGGAGTTTTGAGTCGATCTCAGAGGGTTGCAGATGGAGGCAACGACGGTCGTATTTGGCAAATTCGCCTTTTTGTTTTTGCTCCGATCTCATTTGGTCAAGCGTTTCCGGCGTGCAAAAACAGCGGTAGGCATAACCCTGATCCAGGAGCATTTGAACATGCCGATGGTACATCGTTAGGCGCTGGGATTGGATGTAGGGTGCATGGTTTCCGCCGACCTCCGGACCCTCATCATAATCAAGTCCCATTGTCTTCAGGGTGGTGATCAGATTTGCTATTGCGTTTGGCTCCAGGCGGGTCTGATCGGTATCTTCGATGCGCAGGATGAACGCTCCACCCTGGGCGCGGGCAAACAGGTAATTGTAAAGGGCAGTGCGCAAGCCGCCAATGTGAAGATTTCCAGTGGGACTGGGGGCAAAGCGGACGCGGACAGGTGATGTTCTATCGGTCAAGATTCAAACTCCATAGTTAGCAATCTTCACCAGCATCTCCCAACCGGGGATGACCTGCCTTAAATTCGATGTCTTGATGACTCGGTAATGGGGTTCGTAATGCTGGGCAAAGTTATCAGAATGGGAAGGGTTACGCTGTTTGGTGGTACACTCGGCGAGTAACTGCCGTTCACTGTCGTATAGACCGATTGAGGACTCCAGGCTGGATTCGGCCTGGTGCCAAAGGCCAAGCCAAGAACTATGATGATAACAATAACACTCGGCTGATTCAAGAAAGGCAGCAGAAAGGAAGTTGACATCGAAACAGGGATCAATACCATAAAATGCCTGGATGGTTTCATCCATAATGCTCAAACTTATTCTGGCCAGTTCGTAATTACTCCGAAGTGGCTGGATCAATGGAAGATAGGGCTGGTTCATGGATCCAAATTCGGCTTTGATCGATGCTTGCACTCGGTCGGGATGGGCGATAAAATGTGCCGGTCCAAAACATGACTGGAGACAAATCTTGTAATAATCCTGCCATCGTGCTTGAGGATGCAGATCCCGTTCCCACTGGCAGATCAAAATTAGTTCATCGATGGAAGGCAGGGGAAGCATAAACAAGGTTACCACTCTTGATGACGGCTTGAACACTTAATGAGGAGAAATCAATCCCGGTTGATATGGGATGGTTCAGGATAGTAAAATCTGCCTGAAAACCTGGCTCGATCTTTCCCAGTCGATCATCGGAATGGGATAGATAGGCTGCATTTTTGGTGTATAGATCGATGGCCGCGGATGGATCCAAACGTTCATCCGGGTTATGATGGAGCATCGCACCTTCCAGCCCCTTCCGGATATCCAGTTCGGTCACATACCAATCCGAACTGCCGGTGACGATGATTCCATTTGTTTGCATTGTTCTGAAGCGGTTCATCAGTTGACCGCGGTGATAGCCCAGTAATGTGGTATAAAGCCCATCTTTGCCACCCCAAAGGAGGTCAAATGACGGCTGAATAACACATACGGCAGCAGAAGCGGTGATCTCGCCGATCAGATGATCGGGCGTAAGCTCACAGTGGATCAACTGATGCCTGAGGTCTTGGTGATCGGTCTGGTGTAAATGTCGATAGATGTTATTGATCTGCGAAATGGCACGGTCTCCGATGCAGTGAACGGCTACCTGTAGTCCCAGTGAATGTGCTTTGTGGATGAAGTCAAACCAAAATCCATCGGAGTGATATAACTTACCAAGATTGTCCGGTTGGCCTTGATAGGGTTCAGATACTGCTGCCGTACATGAGCCAAAAGAGCCGTCTGCCAGAATACATCCCCCGATGCGCTTGGCTCCCGCGTCGAGTGCTGCATCGATATTAAACGATTGTGGGTATATGACATACTCAACCGCAAATTGGGACAAGCGGTCGCGGATCAAGGCATAGTGAGTGATGCTGTCCCGACCGTCGCCGATCATGGTATGAATAGTGGTAAAACCACCTTTGAGAGCACATTGGGCGGCGCGATGATAAGCATTCAGGATCGTCTCTTCATTACACTGGGTATGTACCCAGTGCACCATCCGATCGTTATCCGAACCACGATATACACTTTGGTAGGGGAGATGGAACCCATCGATCCGCATCTGCGACACGAGCATAGAATTTCCTGCACAACTATGGCCATCTATACGTCTTAATAGCAGGAACATATCATTGCATACTTCATCCAGTTCTTTAATTGTCGGGAAGCGCTTTTCTTTGATCTTGTACTCATCCAGGTTCCAGGCGATCAACATGTTCTCACCGCGTTGGATGAGATTATCCCTTTTGGCCCTGATCGCATCCTGGATCTCGACGATGGAACGGCACGAACTCAGATCGAGGCCATTGGAGTATAGACCACCCTCAAAACTATGGGTATGGGTATCGATAAATCCCGGATACAAACAGGCCTTATCGAGATCGAAAATCGGGTACTGCAGGGGAATGGGATCGTCAATTGCAAAAAACTCTTCGATTCGTCCATTGCGGCACAAGATGGTATTGATCCGCGGATCGAATTCTCCCTCTCGCCAGATGCGGGCATTGGTGAAAATTGAACAATCCATCAAGTGTTAAAGAGCCCTTTGAGGAGATTGTAAAAGAGATTTACTGGGAAACCCATCACGTTGAAATAACAGCCATTGATCCGGCTGATAAACTGGCTTCCATAGCCTTGCACGCCGTAGGCGCCAGCTTTGTCAAAGGGCTCATGGGTCGCCAGATAATCACTTATCTCCCGTTCGGTCAGATCGATAAAGGCTACACGGCTTTTATTGTATCCGGTGACGACTTTCTGGCAGTATTTGATACACAAGCCAGTATAGACGCTATGGGTTTTGCCGGAAAGGCGATACAAGAAATCTTTCGCTTCATCTTTGGACTGCGGTTTGCCCAATATCCTGTCATCAAGGTAAACTACCGTGTCCGCACCAACGATCACGATATCCTCACCAATCTGGGAAGTAACTGCCATCACTTTGTTTCTAGCATGTCTGACCGCTTGTATATAGGGTGCTTCATTGGTGATTGGCTCAGCGATATTGGTGGGAATGACCAAGCATTTGACACCCAGAAGATCAAAGATCATACGCCTTCGGGGAGATGCCGATGCGAGCAGTACCTTCTTGTATTTAAGTATATTGTGTATCATGATCCTTTACCTTAGGGGCATGAAGTTTGTTAGGGGCTTTAAGTCAACATTTTTCTGAATAAGGAAAGAAAATCCTTGCACAAAAAATAGCACGCAGAAAACCTCGCCTCGTAAATAACATATGCACAGGAGAAAGAAGATGGAAAGAGTGCACAATTTTAATGCCGGACCAGCTGTATTGCCAGAAGAAGTGATTCTCGAAGCACAGGCAGACCTCTTTAACTACAAGGGGATGGGACTATCTGTGATGGAGATGAGTCACCGCAGCAAGGAATATCAAGAAATAATCGATACAACCAATGCAGCCATAAAACGTATCCTCGGGATAGGAGACGAATTTGAGGTGCTTTTCCTGCAAGGCGGAGCAAGCATGCAATTCCTGATGGTGCCGCTGAACTTTGCTTTCGAAGGCAAGGAAGCTAATTATATCAATACCGGTCAATGGTCAACCAAAGCCATCAAGGAAGCCAAGAAGATCGGGAAAAAAGTCCACATCGCCGCCACTTCCGAAGACCGTAACTTCTCTTATATACCCAAGAACTGGTCCCTTTCGGACAACCCTTCATATCTGCATATCACCAATAATAACACGATCTTTGGCACAGAGTGGAAGATCGATCCCGCCACTCCAGCAAACGTTCCACTGATCGCTGATATGTCATCAAACTTCATGAGCAAGCCCATCGAGATGGGCAAGTATGACTTGATTTATGCCGGAGCCCAGAAAAACGTGGGTCCCAGCGGAACGGTGGTCATCATTATACGTAAGTCACTGCTTGAGCAATCCATTGACGATCTTCCCACCATGCTGGACTATAAGATCCACGCCAAAAACGGATCGATGTATAACACACCCGCTACATTTACGATATACATGATCGGTCTGGTGATGAAATGGATCGAAAATTTCGGCGGGCTGGCAAAGATCGAACAAAACAATATCGCCAAGGCGAATTATATCTATGGTGCAATCGATAATTCCGATGGGTTCTACAAAGGAACAGTTGACAAGGAAGATCGCTCCCTGATGAATATTACCTTCCGGCTGCCGAGTGAGGATCTGGAAACCAAATTTATCAGTGATGCCAAAAAGAACGGAATGATTGGTCTCAAAGGGCATCGTGACGTTGGTGGATGCCGTGCTTCGACCTATAATGCTCTCCCCCTGAAAGCGGCACATGATCTGGCTGAATTTATGAAGCAATTTAGCCTGCTGAACAGATAATCCAAGAATAAATAGACCAAGAATGAAAGTAATGCCTGTCTTGTCAATCTTGCCGAGGCAGGTATTTACCTATAAAGGATGACTATGACCCTTATACACCTATTTACCCGTGGCGGACTACTGATGTACATCCTGCTTGTCATATCGATGATCGCTGTGACCATCATTATCAAAAAGTATCGGCAATTGAGCCAGATACGCAGGATGAATTCACGGTTGAACGATAGAATGCATCAGCAAGACCGGTTGGACAATATGATTGGAATAATCAGAGTATATGGACAGGAGAGCCCCCTGGGGATCATGCTAAGTAAGCTTTTCCTGACCGATAACGTCGATCTTTCATTGTTAAAGGAAAGAATGGAATCCATTGCAGCCCATGAGATACATAATCTTGAGAAAGGTTTCGGCTGGCTTTCTACGTTTGCTGCAGTAGCCCCGTTGATAGGTTTCTTGGGAACGGTTATGGGCATGGTCAGAGTATTTATGAACATCCAGACCCAAAGCGCCAGCGGCGTCGATATCAATATCCTTGCTGGCGGTATTTGGGAAGCATTGCTCACTACGATAGGGGGATTGATCGTAGGAATAGTGACCATCATCTTTTACAATGATCTGGTGCAACGATTGGAAAACTTGACCAAAGAGATGCAAGAACAGGCAATGGAGTATTTGATCAGGCATACCCGACTTAGGGAAAAGGATAGATAGGATAAATGCAGATCAAGACAAGCAAGAAGAAGATCTCGAGCACGATCCTGATATCAATGACCGATGTCATCTTTCTCTTGATCATTTTTCTTTTAATCGCTTCCAATTTTGCTTCCCAGACGGGGTTGCCCATTCGCCTACCGGGCTCACACTCTGCGGTCAGACAGACCCACCAGGTGATACAGATCGTATATGCCAGCCCGGATAATGTTCTCTTTATGGGAGAAAGGACCGATATGGCAGAATTGCAGGAATTGCTAGCGCTTCACTTTGAGTCAAGGGAACAGGTGGTCAGATTGTCTGCCGATTTTCAGACACCGCTTCAGACGATCATCGAGATCATGGACAAAATCCGTGCCGCTGGTTATGATCGGATCTTTGTCGCTACTGAAGCAATCAAACAAAGATAAGTAATGAAAAAGTATCTGCCATTGCTGAAAACTCCCGAAGCGACATCGGTCATGATCCATCTGGTCCTGTTTTTGCTCCTTGCCATGATCGCAATCAAGCCTCAGGAAGCCGTGCAGTGGCACAGTTTTGAGTGGCAACCCATAATTGAGGAAGACCACGCTAAGGGCACTTTTATGGTTCAACAGAAGAGTGATGATCGTCCCCGAAGCGAGACAGTTCAGGAGCACCAAACGAGGCAGACAAACCAACAACCGATCCTGAGAAGTGATACTCCGCCAATGCAAAAACCCACTGAAAGCGATCTGATCGATCCAATCCATCATCCGGAACCACTGCAGACCAAACCGGACATCCCCCCAATGCGTATGGGTTTAAGGCATCTTCACGGACAAGCACAAGACGAGGGACAATCGGGCGGAGATGGTGAATATGGCGTTATCATTGATACCGACGACATTGAAATAGTTCTACGGGTCATGCCGGATGTGGAAGTGCGGGAGTTTGGCTCGGTCACACTTAATTTTCGTCTCCGCTCCAATGGAACGGCCGATCCTTTTTCGATCGTGGTACTGGGATTTGACCGTGGTTTGTATGGCAGTGCTTCGGAGGAAGCACTAAAAAAGTGGCGCTTCCGGTTCAAAGGCAGATATAATCCAAGTAAAGTGTATCAGATTTCCTTCAAGTTTATCCCCCAATAAGTGTCATGACCCAGTATAACAATCAGATCCCCAAACTGGTGGGTATCCTCAACGTGACACCTGATTCCTTCTATGATGGCGGTTGTTATCTTGAGATTGAATCGCTGTCCATGCAGATCGATAAATTGGTCAATGCCGGATCAGATATCATTGATTTGGGAGGGGAATCCACTCGTCCCGGATCTCTGCCGATATCTCCGGAAGAGGAATTAGGACGCATTCTACCGGCTTTGCAGGCGATCCGTAGGTATTCGGATATACCCATTTCTCTGGATACCCGCCGAGCAGTTGTTGCCCGAAAGGCATTGGATTTTGGTATAACAATTATCAACGATGTTTCGGGTTTACGATATGATCCGGATATGGTCGGGGTCTTAACTGATAATCCTGATCTCGATATAGTGATCATGCATTGTAAGGGCGAGCCGACTACAATGCAGATCAATCCTCATTATGATGACGTTATCGGCGAAATCTTGGAATTCTTTCGGGAAAGGATCAGTTTTTGTGAAGAGCACGGTATTGCATCCCAGCGGATTATCATTGATCCTGGGATCGGTTTTGGTAAGGATATGAACCATAATCTACAGGTTCTGCGTCATCTTTCCCGATTTAAGGAAATGGGTGTCCGTCTGATGCTGGGGGTATCGCGTAAGAGATTCATCAATAATCTCATTTCGCCTTCTGATAGATTACCCGGAACGCTTGCTACTGTCGTCTTTGCCATCCGATCCGGAGTGGACTATCTGCGCGTGCACGACGTTGGAGAACACCTCCAATTCATCTCGGTTTTTCAAGCCATCAATGGAAATGGATGACGGGATGAGTATCCTGATCCCCCAATTCAAAGACATATTCGATATCGTCCTGATTGCTTTTCTGATCTATCAATCTTTGTTAATGGTGAGACGTTCGGGTGGATACCAGGTTTTATTGGGACTGGTGTTCATCTTTGTGCTTTATTTCGTGGCTTTGGTTTTGGAATTGAAGATGGTTTCCGGGATACTAAACGCCTTTCGCAGCTTATGGGTAGTTGCCTTGATCATTCTCTTCCAACCGGAGATCAGGTCGCTCTTGGCAAAATTCAATGTAACCCAGGGGATCAGCACTGCGTTTAAACGCCGTGAGAGCATCTCCTATTCGGGTGCCCTGATCGATGCTGTATCTGCCATGTCCTTCCGCAAGATAGGTGCTTTGATCGTTATTGAGAACAAAAGGAAACTGACGGACGTGATCCATGGCGGAGAGACGATCGATGCTGCCATCACTCTCAGTTTGATCCTTACAATATTCAATTCTCATTCCATTCTCCACGATGGGGCTATCATCATTCGCAATGGTCGGATCATCGCTGCCAAAGTATTGCTGCCGCTATCAAAGAATCCCGAGTATGTCAAAAAATTTGGCACCCGTCATCTTGCCGGGATAGGAATTACCGAAAACAGCGATGCCATTGCTATTATTGTCTCTGAGCAAAGCGGGAGGGTCTCACTGGCTACTGGTGGTATCATCCAACAGGATGTAGCGTTTGAAGAGTTGCTACAGATCATCACTGATGCTACCAGATAATCGTCCTCTGCTCATTGGAATCACCGGTGGTATTGGCTGTGGCAAATCAAGCGTCTGTGATCTGATCGCCAACGATTTTTCTGTGATCAGTGCCGACCAAATAGCCAAATCATTCCTCAAAGAGCCGGATGTACGAGAGATCCTCGTCCAGCGTTGGGGATCGGAGGTCTATGAAGGCGACATGCCGGATTATGCCAGGATTGCCCGTATCGTCTTCAATAACCGGCAGGAATTGGAGTTTCTTAATTCTCTCATTCATCCTATGGTCTTATCAAGATTCCAGATAATTGTTGATACTTCGAAGGAGGAAGTCCTGTTCTTCGAGATACCGCTCCTGTTTGAAGCAGGATTACGTGATTGCTTTGATTTCGTTGTTTCCGTATATTGCCGGCCAGAGATCCAACTTAAGCGTCTTGCTGAGCGCAATAAGGCATCTTATGACGAAATGCTGATACGGATCGAGGCACAAATGAGCCAGGACGCTAGATTACTTTTATCAGACCACTTGATCGACAACAGCGGGAATTATGAATCTCTAAAGAACAGCGTCGATCTTCTGGTACAACTCATTGCCAATATTCCGCAACGGCGGATTCTTCCATTCAAAACTGACTTATCTGATTAAACACCTTAAGCCATATCATATGGATCGCTTATTGATGCGGTAAGCATACCCGGATTTAATAATCAATGTCCCAAAGCCTGCAAACGACAGCCATAGAGACCGAATCTTAACCCAAAAGAGTTGACTGATCGCTGTCCTCCTTGCTTGATAACCTTAGTATAACCTTAGTATAACCTTACGACTGTAAGGTTATACTAAGGTTATTAAGTAAGGAGAAGAATAGCGAAAGCACCAATTTTGAGTCATTTTTTTCTCAGGTTTTCCCGGGATCCTCCCGAGTGCTTGGTTGAACCTCGGGAGAGGTATGGAGCAAAACTGGAGTATAATATCAAGCGTATTGATGAGGATGCTCATCCCGCCGGGTGCTTATAAAGTCAATTCGACCCATACTCCCAGACGGAAAGTACGGGTTCCGTCATCGAGTTTTTTATCGGTCACTATCTCATAAGCACCGGTTAGCCCCCCCCGGATATTCTGGTCAAATTGGTATGCAGCGCTGGGAGCAAAACTGAGTCGGGTGCGGTTACGATCGACCTGAGAAGTTTCTCTTCCTATGGTAGTGTCATGGTTCTTTTCATATTGAATAGCCAGCGAAGAGGTCAATTCATTGCGGATGTGGATCTTTCTGCCTGTAAATGGGATAGTAAATCCGCGTCCTTCGCGGTATGAATAGGAGAAATTGGCATTTAATCCATGGGATAGGGTGTTACGGTAGATCATATAGGTTTCCATATCGGTGGTGTTTTCGCTTTGGGATAGTGTCCAATTGATATTGGAAGTAACAGCGTTCATGATCATAGTATTGATTCCGACCACAGGGTTCATCGATATGGTAGTTGTTTGCTGCTTGGGCTTTGTCCAGTTGATGTCTCCGGACTGGCGCACTGAATGTTGGAATCCAGTATTTAGACGGGTGTTTACTGCATATTTAGTGACCCCCAGCCAGCGGTCGATATCCAGGATGGTGAGCGTGATATCGGGAAAAGTGGTGGATACTGATTGATTACTGGCACTGGCATATCTCACATTACGGGAATGGGAGAAATTGATGTTGGTATCGATGGAGCGGGAAATAGTCAATCCGGAGTTTACCGAAATCGTATTGTCGTTGTTGCGGGAATCGAGGAAACCGCTCTCCACGCTATGCGGTATACCGATCTGAAATGCGAAAGGTGGCCTTTGATCCTTGCGGGTATAATTCATGATATAACTGTTCTGGAAGGATACGCTGACGTTCTTAATCCGAGCCATAAAAGCTAGGATCCGGGCATGAATGGGGGAGCTAAAGGTGGGCTTATCCTTTTTGTCAGGGCTGTCGCTTATGTCGGTTACCTGGTCATTTCCTTTTTCCGGCTCATAATTCAGATCGGGATCAGAGAACATATACTCGTCTTCCTTCCCGACGTCCCAGTCCTTCTGAGGGTCGCTCTTGGGCTCGGAGTCAAGTCTTTTGCTCTCGTTCTTCTTTGCATCCGGTTTTGGTTCATCCTTCCTATCCTGCTGAATACTCATCCAACGGGCGCGTGATCTGTTGGTAATGCCTTCAGACCAGGAACGGAATAGCGATGTGTTCATCAAAGTGAGATTGGCGCGGAAACTACGATTGGAATTACCATCGCGCTGGAAAACGTCCACTTGACCATCGGGTGTGGTTTGAACGTACTTACGCTGAAATTCCGAAAAGCGTGCGCCAGTGGAGGAGGAGAAGTTAAATAGATTCGGGAAATACATTGGATTATAGTTCAGACCGAGGTCTTGGACAAACTCCGTTTCCTTGCCGACATTGATGTTTTGGATATACTCCTTTTGGAGCAAGTCACGTTTGGTATTATACTTGATCAGCCCGGTCAGGTCGGAAGTGATCCCCCAGTTGATATTGTTGTCCGTGGTCAGTTGTTTACTGGGAACGGTATAAGCCCGTCGATGCCAGCCGAAGACGTTATCACGCCTTTCCCAATTGTAACTCTTAGGTTCGTTGGCGTTGATCGTGAAACTATTACTCCAGGATGTGGGGAAGAAGCCGAAGCGATATCTGCCGATCAAGGGAAAACTCACTTTGTCCGAGGGGAGGGATAGATTGTAATTCATCGTTCCGCGCCAGGTGAGGACAGTATCAACGGCAGTGGGTGTCCTCCGATTGGTGCTTTCGATCCTTCCGCTCAGTGTGGTTCGGTTTATGGTATAAAGTAACCATTTGCTGCGTGGAGTGGTGCGCTGGCTGAAACCGATATCGGCGGCATACACGAGATTTTCGTTGCTTTCGCGTTCCTTTTCCAACGGATCAGTGATATTGGTACGCAACAGGTCAGAATTAGCTCTGAACCGGGGAATGCCTCTGGAATATGTCCGGTTCAAATTCAAAGGCATATCCAGACCCCACGATTGAGGGAAGAACTTGTGTAGGAAATACTTGTTGTTCAGGTTCAGGGAAGTGGTTTGAGTAAAAGTATTGATCCTGCCGCGTTGGATAATGGTATTAAAATTCTCGCTTTTACGCTCATAATCGGCATCAAAGGTGATAAAGTCAGCTAAAACGGTATTGAAGGTCAACCTCTTGGCAACTCCGATGTCTTCGTAGGGCTCTGCTACTCTCAGGTCGTTGTAATATATGGTTCCGCCAAACGGTAGCGGACTATTTACATTCCGGTCTGGATTGAAGACGCCCAAATAGATCTCCCGGATGTTAGTCAGGGTGGGATTTCTCCGATAAGAATAGATCGTATTGCCTATCTGCATCTGACCGGATTCGGTGCCGGGACTATTGTCCCTCAACGAAGTCAGATCCTGTAGATCATAAGCGAATTCGAGCCAGCGATTCTGATCCATTTTCACCATATAGGGCACTACTTGGACCATTTGTTCTATCTGGTAGTAATTTAAGGAGTCAGCACCCAATCTCAGGATGATGCGTAACTCATCCGGCACTTGGTGCATTCCTTCAGCGGCCTCGGGATATACCCAAAACTTCAGTTTTCCGTAAGAGAGCAAATTGTAAGGATCAAAGAGGCGTTGACGAAGCAAGCATTTTTGACCGGCTTGAAGATTGGTCACCGATAGCGTCAGGGCGGATTCCGAGGATTCCCGACGGTCTTCAATATATACTGTTCCAGGAGGCGAGGTATAATGTGTCCGGTTTCTCTGGTTATTGACCACTCCTGATAGATAAGAGGTACCATGAAGGGCGAGTTGGGCGGGCTGGATAATTTGATCACTCTCGGTTCTGACATGAAAATCCTGCCATTTATTACCCACAATATCCGCTTGTGCGATCATTACTTTGGCAGTATGGTCGGTTTCCAGCCAGATGCGTCCATAAGAGATCTTACTCAAACTCGGCTGGATACCGGAAGTGGAGTTGTTGACCATTACAAAAGCACTGGGATCATTCAGCGGGATGCGGTATAACTTCCAGCCATCATGATTGACGTTTTCGAGATATAGCGAGTCACGCAGAGCAATGGAATAACTCAGATAACGGTCAAGATGGTTGAGAACTCCATTACCATCCAGATCCTCGGTGTCAAGGATGCGGTTTCCTTCGGTTCCATTGATCCAGGGATAATCGCCATATTGATCCATTTCATTGGAGGCACGGTCGTTTGAATCATGACCAGGTTGCCCCCAAGGATAACCATCGAGTCCTACATCCTCGTCAAGGGTAAGCACTCCATCACGATTTTTATCCTCCGTATTCAAGACTCCCAGACTGCCATATTCGGTGTATAAGTCCTCATTGATATCGCCCAGATCAACGTGGAGGATGGGATTGGGAGGTATCTCTCCGGGATGTCCCTCGACCTTTACCAGTAGTTCGATATACTTCATATTGGAAAAGTCAAGTTGGTTTCCCAGATATTTCATCACTCCACCCCAACTGAGGACATTGGAACCAGGCAAACCGAGGCTATTGGGAAAAACTTTAAGCGCAAGAACGGTAACGAGTTCTTTTTTTTCTCTATCGGTGAGAGTATTTGGATCTTCGATCTGTTCGCGACGGATATTCTTGGGATTATACCAGATTGATCTACCTTTGGCTAGGGAAGTCCCCCATGGTTTGCTGCCCAAGACCCAGGTAGTATAGGTCACACCCGAAGGATATTGATTGACGATGGTTTCCATATCATCGATATAGGCATGATTCTTTTTGCCTCTTGGATCACCATAGATGTTAGGTATAGTCCAGGCGATCTCTCCTGATAAGGACAACCGGGATTCCGTAGTGGTCTTGATCAACGGCAAAGCATCGATACAGTGGGTGAGAAACTTGGGTTTGAATGTCAAATTGCCATCAATATCTGCCATCATCAATTCGATATTCTCATTTCCCACCTTGGGTCGCCGGTCAGCCACGGTCTCACTGCGGTAAATAAAAGTCCCGCCGAGTTTTGCGTTCTCGGTGACATTCCAATTGGTGCGAACTCCAGCCATCGTTTTACTGGCAACATTGAATAGGGAACGAAATTCATAGTCGATCTCGATCTTGGCATCGGGGTCTTTACCGGCGGGAGTGAGAAAAGTGATGCGTCCCATATCATAATCCACGATGTAGTCGATGTTTTCACGTTGGTTCTGACCATTTACCTTAATCCTTACACTACCCTTCAGGATGCCACCCTGTCCCAAGTCGATGGCGTCTCTGCCGATCTTGCCCTTGATCCCAATGAACATAGCAATGTCTAGAAAACTTACGTATTCATTCTCCAGTTCGTACACCACTTCATCACCCAACGGACGGAAGGGCTCAAGGAAGGGGAAGTAGATAAAGCCGGAGGCAAGATTGATCGTAGCATCATCGCCATTAATGATGCCATCGCCATTGCTATCCAGGCGCAAATAATCGTTATAGGTGAGTAGTCCCGGCACGGCCAGGTTATCCGGCAGATAATAATTCCTTGTCCGATCGGTGTTTTCTGTATAAACTTGGATCGAGAAGCCCTCACTTTTAATATTGGTGCGGTTCATGTTGTAGACATTACGCATCTGGTAATGCCACACATTGTTTGGATCAGTGGGATCATATTCCTGATTGCGTCTGCGGATCACTTTGGCATGCAGAATGCCGTCCTGAACATCGCTGTTGATCGGCACAAACACCCCATCCTGACGGACATATCTGACTGCCAAAGTAGCTCTGCGGTCGATTGTCCTCAAGATGGTGATGGTTCCGCTGGAGTAATCGGTCACAAAGTCGGTTCCTTCGATCAATTCATCATAATAAGGGACATAGAATTCATTCGGACTGAAAAAGATCGAGTCACCGGGTACGGCGGTAACGTTATTATTAACATTGGCATCATCAAGATAGAGGCGAACCGTGCCATTGGCAGGGAGCAAATGGGGGCTTTTTATGATCCATTCGCCAGCTGGAGTGGTCTTTATAGCGTTATTGATCCATCCGGCAGGCACCAAATTCCCAGCGTCTTCAGAAGTATATAGAGACAGCAAGTCGTGGGGATCGGCGAGGAAATACTTTGTCCGGGGCGTATAATCACGGCTGCGAAAGATGGTGGAATCGGCCAGACTGAGTCCCAGATAGGTTTGGGTGTTTTTTTGGCCTTCTTCCTTGCTGGCGATCATGGTGATATCCAAGTCGCCGTATTTGAGGGCAGTGGTGATTCCAAACAAACCCTGAGAACTGGCTGAATAACTGATATATCGAGAACCGCCGAGTGAAAGGGCAATATTGCCTGCTTCGATCTTCTGTACTATCTCATCTTCGTCACCGGTGTATTTGACGTTAATGTTGTTCGGGTCAAAGAACTGCTCGTCCTGGCTGGAATTATATTTCATATTCACGGCGATCTTTTCGCCAATGGTTCCGGTAAGGCGAAGATTGGTCTCTTGTTCCAGTTTGAGGTCAAAGGTGCTGCCGCCGGTCGTGTCATATATCGGAACCCTTTTTCGTTTGATGCTTGCTGCCTGCATCGTGATCTTTTGGGTGCCATCCAGATTCAGACGTCCAGCTTTGGAACCCAGCACTCTCCGCATTGCACGCGGTATGGCGATACTGGGCAGATCAATGGTGATCTCGCTGATCAGACCTGCGCGTTGGACTTGTGTTTGCTGCGCCGGAATCCGAGTTTGAGCGAGTAGGGATTGCTTAAATACCCGAGATTGCATTCGCCCAAAATAACTATCAAAGGACAATACCACATCGGGATGGATCTTGCTGGTGCCGACCATTGTGGTAATGATCACTTTTCGGTTCTCAAAGTCGATCCTTTCCTTTGTTTCAGGCAGGATGCTGGGGATCAGTAGAGGCCGGGAGCGGTAGATATGCAGTCCTTTGTAGATCTTATATACATTCACCCGGTTATGTTCAAGCGGTTGGTAGCCCTGCAGATACAGGCGGGGGTTGAAGACCGCGCTCCATGCCAATGCGCTGATGAGCAATAGGAAGAGCAGAGAAACCGACTTTTTGGCCATGAATCGCTTATTCTGCCCGCAGCATCGTTCCCGCCAGGTTCAGACCATCCAGGGTCAAGGTCTTGTCCACGATATCCAGCGCAGGGGTCAGTGGTTTGATCAGGTCTGCAATGCCACCGGTGGCGATGGCAGTGACCGGTGCCAATTCGGGATGTTCATAGCGGATATTATTGATAAAGGTTTGGATCATATGGGCATGACCGCTGACGATCCCCGATAACAGCGCATCCTGGGTATTGGTGCCTAAAAGAAAACCGGGACTGGTCAATTCAATCTCCGACAAGAGCGCTGCCTTCTCAAAGAGAAAGCTGGCGCTGGTGCGTAATCCGGGAGCGATGATGGTGCCATAAAACTCACCGGAAGCAGTGACTAACTGGATGGTCGTGGCGGTGCCCAGATCGCAGACGATGCAGTTTGTCCGGTACTTATGCACAGCGGAAAAGGCATTTACTATCAGGTCGGCGCCGATAAAACCCGGATCAGTTGTCCGAAAGGTCAGTCCCAAAGGCGAATAGCCATTGATCTCCATCACCTGCGCATGGAGATATTTCTGGAAGAGATGCTGCCAGATCCGGGTAAGTTCTGGAACCACGCTTGCCATGGTTACATACTCGATCCTGGAAACATCGTAATGATTGTTCCAGAGAGAAGCCAGTAGCGAGTAGTATTCATCAGCCGTCCGCTTGCTCGATGATTGCAGCCGGGCATGCCACGCCAAGGTCTTCCCGGTGTAGATACCGCAGACGATATTTGTATTCCCGATATCCACCACTAGCATCAGTTCATCTGTTCTATCGGTGTGCATAGATCTCACTTTTACGTTATTTCAAAAGAAAAAAATGTCTGCGCATCAGCTACTTTTGTCCCCCCTCCTGATTTCTGGGATTTATGTCAATAGATTTGTTTGTTGTTGCTCCCTGATCAGTAAAAACCGAGTTCTTTCAATGCGGAGTTTCGTTTGCGCCATTTGTCTTTGATCTTTACCCAAAGGTGGATCTGGACGGGCATCCCGGTGAATTGAGCAAGTGCTTTTTTCGCATATTCCCTGATCCTTTTCAGATTCTCTCCATTTTTTCCGATAATGATCGGTTTCTGGCTCGGTCTTTCGATCCAGATGACCGCATCGATCACCGATCTATCTGCTTCTTCTTTATAACGTTCCACCATCACTGCCGTGGTGTAGGGGATCTCCTGATCAAAGTGATGAAAGATCGCTTCCCTGATCGTCTCCTGGGCAAAGAAACGCATCGGCAGGTCGGACAATTGGTCAGCATCATAATAGGGCTCGTGATAGGGAATGTAAAGTCTGATAAGATCTGTCAATTCAGCAATGTTGTCGCCATAAAGCGCAGAGATGAAGACGCTCTTCTGAATGGAGTGAGGAAGGTGCTGATCGATCAGACCCCGGTCATAACCCGTTATCCGGTCAATTTTGTTAAACACAGCTATCTGTGGTGTTTTGATGCCCCTCAAGAGGTCAAATACTTCCCGGTCATAATCGGTGGGAAAAGTCCCGATTTCCGTGAGGAACATGATCAGATCCACAGTCTTTAGGGTCTGGGTGATGTAGTCCAGCATCTTTTGCTGCATCTCATAGCGCGGCTTCAGATAACCTGGAGTATCGACAAAGATGATCTGACTACGCTCATCGCTCAGGATGCCTTTGATGGCATAGCGCGTGGTCTGTGGTTTGGGCGAGGTGATGGATAGCTTGTCACCAACCAGACGGTTCATCAGGGTCGATTTACCCGTATTGGGCTTGCCGATGATGGCAGCAAAGCCACTTCTAAAATCGGCAGGAAAAGATATGACCGGAGTGCGTTCGACAGATCGAGTAATGTCTGTCATATCAAACGAACTCCAGTCAATGATTCGCAGGACCGCGTCCCACCAGTGACCTGATTCACTGGATCGCTTCCGTCAGCGACCTTCTGGGTTCTATGCTTTGATCTCGTCAAAGACGCTCTTGATGATCTGTGCCGCTTCCATCAGTTGATCTTTGGTGATGACCAATGGAGGTGCCAGGCGGATGATATAGCGGTGGGTCGGTTTGCAGATGATACCTTTATCTTTCAGCCTGATACAGATATCCCATGCCTCAATCCCATTTTTCGGTTCTACTACGATGGCATTGAGCAATCCTCTGCCACGAACGAGTTTCAGCATCGGATGATCGATCTTTTTGAGTTCTTCACGGAAGATTATACCCAGTTCGTAAGAACGTTCGGCGAGTTTTTCATCGCGGATGACTTCGAGCGCTGCCTGGGCGACCACGCACGCAAGCGGGAATCCGCCAAAGGTGGAGCCATGCTGTCCCGGTTTGATCGTAAGCATGATCTCTTTGTCCGCCAGAACCGCTGAGACGGGTAACACGCCACCGGACAATGCTTTGCCCAGGATCAGAATATCCGGGCGCACTTGTTCATAGTCACATGCCAAGAGTTTGCCGGTCCGCGCCAGACCGGTCTGCACCTCATCAGCGACAAAGAGCACATTATGGCTTTTACACAGGTCATAACACTGCTTGAGATAACCCTCATCGGGAACATAAACACCGGCTTCGCCCTGGATCGGTTCCACGACAAAGGCGGCTACGTTCTTGCCGTGTTTTTCCAATGCTTCTTTGAGCGCTTGAGGATTGTTGTACGGAATCTTGACTATGCCGGGCAGAAAAGGACCGAAACCTTCATAACTATCCGGATCGGTGGACGCCGATATCGCCAGCATTGTTCTGCCATGGAAATTACCTTCGCAGAATATGACCAAAGCGTTGTTCTGTTCCACGCCTTTCACCGTGTAAGCCCATTTGCGGGCAAGTTTGACCGCCGTTTCCACGCCTTCAACGCCGGTATTCATCGGCAAGACCATATCATAGTCAAAGTATTCGGTGATAAACTTCTCATACTCACCAAGCCGGTTATTAAAAAAAGCGCGGGATGTGAGCGTAAGTTCCTTTGCCTGTTCGATCAGGGCATTGATGATATGAGGATGACAGTGACCTTGATTGACTGCCGAGTAAGCAGATAAAAAGTCATAGTAGCGGTTACCTTCAGGATCCCACACAAAGACGCCTTCGCCTTTTGCCAGAACCACCGGTAGTGGATGATAGTTATGTGCGCCGTTACGATCTTCCAGTTCTATCGCTGTCTGGGAACTGACTTTCCCGTAAACGAGTTGATCGGACATTCGATCCTCCCTATTTTCTTGATTTTCTATGCCCGAGCCACTTATGGAACACCTACTATTGTGTCAATACAAACTTCATTTACCACTCCCGTAGGGCTACGCTAAGTGCCTTACTCACCCAATGTTCGCTTTTTTGCCCGCGCAATGCAACCGTGATCAGACGGCGGGTCATACTATCATTACAGGGTTACATCGAGAGTGGGAAAGCAGGGGATTACAAGAGCGGTGGTGGATTGGGGCAAGGGTTGGGTTAAGACAAACAAGACCAATAATCCAGAGATTGACTTAATCCTCCTTGCTTGATAACCTTAGTATAACCTTAGTATAACCTTACGACCGTAAGGTTATACTAAGGTTATGGAGTAAGGAGAGCATAAGCGAAAACACCACCCGGATTGAATCTAAACCCTCTGAAGCCCCTTGGGTCATTCAGAGTGGCTGACTCTACGGTTGCATGCAAACTATCTGTCAGAAAATCCGGGGTTGATACTGCTTGCACTGGAAGGGGAGACGATATTTCCTTCTCACTTCCCGATAATTGGAGATTCCAGTTTGTGAAACGTTCATTAAGCAGGGTTACTGCTTGAGATGTTCGTGCAGAAAGTCGTGGTAATCGGGATTATTGAAGACGAGTTCCTCATGCGTTCCGATGTGGCAATCCCCGTTTTTATCTATGTAGAGGATGCGATCGACATATCTGAGGGTTGACAGCCTGTGGGATATGACAATAGCGCCAATGGTTCCATAATGAACACTGATATCTTGCCAAAGCCGTTCTTCATTTTCGGCATCCAAACTGGCGGTAATATCATCCAGGATGAGGAGTTGCGGCGTCTTGACCAAGGCACGGGCAATGGTCACGCGTTGCTTTTGACCTCCTGAGACACCGATGCCGCGATTGCCGACGACCGTTTCCTCCTTACGTGGAAAATTGGCGATCTCTTTGTCCAGTTGGGAGGTCTGCACTGCCAGGTCATAATCCTTAACTGTGATCTCATCAGCGGCGAAAAGGACGTTTTCTTTGATTGTTCCGCTGAAGAGGATCGGTTCCTGCGCCACGTATCCGATGATCTCTCGCCAGCAGGCAGGATCGATCCTGTCAAAACCGATACCGTTGACCTGGATGCGGCCTTCGCTGGGCAGAAGAAGTCCAAGGACGAGATAGGCAATGGTGGTTTTTCCTGCTCCGGTAGCACCGAGGATGAGCAATCTTTCGCCAGGTTTGAGATCAAAGGAGCAGTTTTTGATCACGGTTCTGGGTTTATCGGGGTAGGCAAAGGAGACATTGTCAAAGCGCAGCGATTCAAATTTCTCCAGCGGATAGCGTGATCTATCCTCAGTATTGTAGGTGGGATAGTCCCTGATCTCTTCCAGGCGGTCGATATTGACGAATGCCTGTTTGCCGGAGAGGAACAATTGCGGCAGATCCAATAGGGGATAGATGATCATGCCGAGATAGGAATAAAAGAGGAAAAAGGTGCCGATCGTGATCTGCCCCTTGACCGCCATATAGCCGCCAAAAAGGATCACGCCGATCAGAGCGATGTAATCAATATATTCCCAGATCATTTGGAGAATGGCGTTGAGTTTGATCATCTTCATTTCGGTCTTGAAACGGCGGTTCAGGGCATGTTCAAAGAAGCGGTTGTATTTTTCTTCACTGACATATGCCTTGATGATCCTGATACCGCTAAAACTCATCTCCAATTGGTTGTTGATAGCGCTAACTGCCTGCTGGTTCTTCTCGAAATTCTGATAGAGTTTGTCCGACGAAATGTAAAAGATGATCATCATCAGCGGCAAAGGCGCTATTACTAGCAAAGTAAGCAGCCAATTGATGGAAAACATGACCACCAAACTGAAAGTGATCAGCGAAAAAGAACTGATCGCCCTGAAGATACCGGAGCAGAGAAACCAACTGATCTTGGGATATTCACTGATATCATCGGTCAGACGAGTGACGAGATCACCGGTGCGGTATTGCTGGAAAAAGCGGTAGTCCTTGCGAACGATAAAGCGGAAATAAAAAATCCTGAGATTGTGCTCAAAGCGCAAATTGACCCAAGCGCGAAAACAGGGGAAGATGCCGGTGAGCAATTGGGCAAATCCGATGGCGACAAAGATCAGGACGATCCGATGCACCTCCCGCATCGGCTCAGGAAACTTGATGGGCTCATCAAGGATATTTCTCAAAAGATCGATAAGGGCACGGAATATGATGGGCGGTGCGATCTGGACGGCAGTCGTCAATAGCGTGAAGATGAACATGATGAGCAAAAACCACTTCTGCTCCAACCATTGCTTAATCACCCACTTGAGATGCTTATTCATCAGCATTCTCCGCAGGCATCAATTGCAGTTCCACAAAGCGCTTGTATTCATTGGAACTGCCTAAAAGATCAAAATGCGTTCCGCGGTCTATGATCTCACCATCGCGAAAGAGCAGTATCTGATCGGCATCGATCACGGAAGTAAGCCGGTGGGCAACTATGACAGCGGTCTTGCCAGAAAGCACTTCATTCATGGAGCGTTGGATCTTGGCTTCGGTCTGAGGATCAATGGATGCGGTGGCTTCGTCCATGATGATGACTTCCGGTTCAAAAGCCAACGCCCGGGCAAAACTGATCAATTGCTTCTCGCCCTGAGAGATGTTTTGTCCCCGCTCCGCCAGTTCGGTCTCCAATCCGTGTTCTTGTTTGACAATAAATTCATCTAGACGCACCATCCCCACCGCCTGACGTACCTTATCGAGGGAGATCTCGTCGTTATAGACACGGATATTCTCGGTGATATTGCCGGGGAAGAGGAAAATATCCTGCAGGATCAATCCGAGCTTTTCACGCCACAGACGCAGATTGATCTCGGTAAGAGGAATACCGTCAACAAGGATCCTACCCCTTGTTACGGGGTAAAAGGCGCAGAGCAAACTGATCGCGGTCGTCTTGCCACTACCGGAAGCACCGACCAGAGCGATCCTTTTGCCTTTGGGAATGGTAAAACTTATGTCTTTGAGCACCCATTCCTCATCCTTATAGGCAAACCATACGTGATCAAAGACGATGCCTTCCTCAAAATAGGGAAGAGCACGCCCCAGATACAGATCATCCTCGGTCTTGGTTTCCGATAGTTCCAATATCCGCGCCAATGAAACAAAGGCACGTTGCACCTGCATCACGTTCTCCGAAATCTGTAGCAGAGGCCAGATCACGCGTGAGATATACTGGATGAAGACAAAGAGAGTGCCGATGCTGACAAATCCAGCGATTATCTTGGGTGAGGTGACCAGGATGATCAACGCCACCACTCCGACATTGAAAACAAAAAGGAAGGAACTGGAAGAACTGTATTCAATGAATGAGGTCCTGATCTCAAATCTCTTTTTCTTTTCAGAGGATTCGCGCAGACGTTCAACGATGTTTTCCTGCCGGTTCAGCGTTTGGATCACCGGCATGCCCTGAACATAGTCAGTTATCTTGGCAGTGATATCGGCATTCATCTCCCGGATCCTGCGGTAAAACTTTGAAATATAACGGATGAGATAGTAATAAGCGATCACCACAACCACTATGATCGGAACGAGATAGACCGTGACCGTGCTCTCTCTTATCAGGAGGACTGTGATCACACCTACGAAGAAGACGAGATTGCCGATGATTGTGATGGAGAGATGCGAGAATAAACCGCGGACGCGTTCGCTGTCACTTTCAACGCGGGCGATCAGTTCACCTACCGGTTGGCCATTGAACCATGCCACCGGCAGCTTCAGCAGATGGCGGAAGATATCGAATTTGAATCGGGTGATGATCTTGATGCCCAGTTTAGATAATAGAACGACCTGTAGGTAACTCAATACTCCTGTGATGGCGATGACCCCGACAAAATACATGCCATACCGGATCATTTCGGATATGTTTCCCGATGGCACGCTTTTATCGATGATATGGGCGATCAGTAACGGATCAATCAGACGGAGGGAGGAGGTGACTAACATCGCAAAAATGCCAAAGAGAAACAGCCACTTATCCCTGAGGATATAAGGAACAAGTTGTTTGAGGTAATAAGTGAACTTACGCTTTAATTCTGGCATGACTTTATCCGGAGATTAATATGGTCGGGATGACTGGATTTGAACCAGCAACCTCTCGGTCCCGAACCGAGCGCGCTGACCGGGTTGCGCTACATCCCGACCTGTGTTTGCTCAGAGATTTGAGCACCATTTATCTGTCAAGCACTATTCCTTGCCGATCGCTTTGAGCAATTGTTCCGCTTCCTCCGCGGTAATCTTTCCTGCTTCCAGCATCTCGAGGATCTTCAAGCGGCTGCGTTCGCTTACCTGATCGTGTTCCTCATTGCTCAGATCAAAGCGAAAACTTTTCATCTTGCGCAGCGGATCGAACATCTGTTTGAAGTGATCTTTGTTTAAAATTTTGTGCATATGCCGATGCATGCGACCACCATAACCACAGCCATCGTATTCTTTCTCCACGCGTTCTCTGACCTTTTCAGCCATCTCACGGACAAAGGCAAAGATGTCATTGGCGGCGTTTTCGATATTCTCAATGATCTGATCCTTTGCCTCATCGAGTTTGATCTCGTCCAATGCCTTATGCATCTTTCCGATGGCGCCGTTGAGCTTTTCTGCCATTTCCTTGTCCTGTGCGCCTTTGATCAGCTTATGCAGATATTCGATGATGAAATTGATGATCTTAGCGCTCTGTTGCTTGTCCTCCAGAGTTTTGGAATTGGCGATATTTTTTTTTAGATGATCCAGCTTTTCTCTGAGGTCATCAAGATTGAGATTGATATACTGACCGCTGTGACGGATCTTGATCGGACCATTCTCTGTCTGGAGAATAACCCTGACCTTTCCCTCCCCGCGTTTGAGGTGGTAAGTACCATCCTCCTCCCGTTCGAGATCCGATCCGTATTTGATTGAACCGAGTTCGGTTTCTGCGCTGAGGTCGATTTCCAATGACTCGGGTAGCTGGAGCACGATCACGCCATTCTCGCTGGTAAGCTTGATCTGTCCTTCGTCAATGGATTGTGTCTCAAAGAATACGCTACCATTCTCGCTCTTGATGGAGACATCGCTGAACTTGGCTTCTCGAATCTTGACCGCTCCATTCTCGGTTTCGACCTTGAGTTTCTCTCCCCTGAGATTTACTCCGGCAATGGGACCATTCTCCTGATCGATGCTGACGTCGCCGGTGCAGTTATCAAGATGAATAGCGCCGTTTTCATTTTCGATGTCAAATGCACCGGAGCAATTCCTGACTATGATCTTGCCATTCTCATTGACCAGTTTCATCAATGCCGATACACCTTCAACGATCAACTTATAATTCGTGTTCTCGACTTCAAGTTTGAGATTTGCCGGTATGCTGATCCGACATTCAAATTCTCGCCTGCGGAAGCGCGAATCCGGCGAAAAATACTCGTCAAATACGATTTTGACTTCATCGCCATCGGTCTTGATATGGATCATATCTTCCAAAAGATCCGCCGGAACGCTATCCCGTGTATTTAAACGAGCTTTGACGGTGATCTTTTCCTGATCACCTTGTTCGATATTGAGCATTGCCATGCCGTTCTCGATCTTGATGCTACGGATACCTGTGGCACCCATTTCATTTTCATAACGTAGTTCGTTCATTTCTTCCTCCTTTGATTGATCATTTTTATCGCTTCGTTCACATTGACGAAACCCTGTTCCAAATCATTAAAGATATCGGAATAATCCGCTTCCGTCGGCTCACTTGCCGTGATGCGCCGTCTTATCTCCAACAATCTGTTCTTAACGGTGGGATATGATATATTCAGCCGTTTTTCCATTTCTTTGATGTTACCCTGAACAATGATGAACAATCGGATAAAATCCGATTGTTCTTTGCTCAGATTTTCCAGCCAGGATTGCCCGAATTCGCCCGAATATGTGATCTGACAGGCGCGGCATTGATACTGAGTGATCAGCAGCGGACTGTGACAAACGGGGCAGTTACTCATCGTCTTACTCATAAGCGAACCTCATATATTTTGAGGTCATGCTAAATAATCATTAGTATATGTCAAGCATAATATCAATATAATTGATGGCAAAATCGTAATATTCTATATCGCCTGGACTTCTGATCCTCCATCATTCGCATGTCGGCAAGAACATGCCTTATCGATTCATCAAAGAAAGAGGTCAAACACTTGGGAATCATACCATAAAGACCGTTGCACAATACATAGAGTTGACTGATAACTCCATCCTCCTTGCTTGATAACCTTAGTATAACCTTAGTATAACCTTACGACCGTAAGGTTATACTAAGGTTATGAAGCAGGGAGAGCTAAGGAGAGAGCACTATTCCCCTTGAATCTAAACCTTCTTGAGACCGTTGAGTAACTCAGAGCGGTTGACTCAATGAGTATCCACATTGTCTGACAGGTATAATCCTTAATAACTGCCGACTGCGCCGGAAGGTGAGACGATATTGTTTTTTCACGGTCTCGAAACATGGTGATTCCAGTGTGTGCAACACACTTTCATAACAATATGGCGGTCTGTCCCCTTGGCTGATCTGATCTGGAGTTCCAGCGGAGATCCGCCCAGGTACTCGGCTGTATATCGTTGTGAACCTGACTTGAAACTGATACAACCGATCAGGAAAAAGCGTGTTATGATGCAAAAACGGGGGGGGGGTAGTCCACCGGGAGAAAAAACGATGAATTCGTTGTTAATGCATATTCTCCTCCGCAGCGTAAGTTATGGCGTTGGTCGTGAAGTTTGTGGTTTGGATTTGTAATTTATATCGTCATACATGACATGGAATTATGAATTGCTTCTGCGATTTGGGGATGAATAGCGATGAAAAAGTATTGACGAAAAATCAAAATCCAAAATCTTCGGAGAAAATTGTAAGCTATAGGGGTTTAAGATGAAATTAGCGATTGAGAAAAAGGATCTGATCCATCATATTATGCATCTGGCGAGTATCATACCGAGTAAAAACACTTCGCCGATTCTGACCAATTACCTGATCCAGGTAGATGCGGAAAACGGGACGATGCAGATCACTGCTTCCGATTTGGAAATAACTGTCATTGCCCAGTTTCCAGCGATGGTTCAAGAAAGTGGCGTCACAGCAGTATCGGCACGGAATTTGAATGAGATCATCAGTTCCCTTCCCGACCAGATGGTCTATATCACCAAGGTGGAAGACCACCTCAGAATTCAATGCAATAAGATCGATTTTAACCTCTTGTGCGCTGACCATACTCTGTTTCCGATCATTCCATCCCGGGACTTGCAAAATGCGTATGTGACCCCGGCAGAGGAATTTCACCGCATGATCGCCAAGACCGCATTTGCCGTTTCCAGCGATACCAATCGGGCGGTATTGACCGGGATATTCTGGCAGATCAAGGCGCAGAGTCATCTGATGGCAGCAACGGATGGGCGCAAAGTAGCGGAGATCAATTACCTGCATTCTCCCTGGAAGAAACCGGAAGGAGCCCAAGACAATGTCTTTTACGACTTGAATCAGGAGGTCATCGAAAAGGTTCTGCCCGTGAAGACGGTGAACTTTCTACAAAAGGTCTATGATAATGAGGTCAAAGAACTGAAGGTTGTGATCGAGAACAACGGATTGATCTTTGCCTATGCGGATTATACCGTTTTCAGCCATATCATCGAACACAAATATCCTGAATACCAAAAGGCGTTTATACACGACCTGCCCAACATCGTCTTGATCGACAAGGAAAACCTCAAAACCGCCATCAAACGCGTTTCTCTGATGTCGCCGGCAGATAATATGCGGATCAGATTTGACATCGATGCCGATAAATTTGTGATCAGCACTTTCAATCGTGATGAGGGCGAAGCGAAACAGATCCTGGAAAATTATAGTTATGATGGCAGCACTGCCAACATATCGGTCAACTTTAGATATATTCTCTCCATCCTGGACGTTGTGGATACCGAAAAGGTAAAACTCAAACTAGGTTCGTCAAAAGAACCTCTTATGGTGTACAACGAACATCTGCCGGAAGGTCAGGAAATAACCTTCCTGGTGATGCCCCTCCGGTCATAACTCGTTGCTATTAAGATCGATCCGGCTGATCAACTTTCGCAGTTATCCCGATTCAAGTTTTGCTTTTGAACCGGAAGGTACCGTGATCATCGGCGCCAATGGCTGCGGAAAGACCAATCTATTGGAAGCCATAGCCTATTCCGGAACTGGTAAGTCCGTCCGTTTTCATCAGGATGAGCAGTTGATACGGCATGATAACGCCTTTTTTACGGTTGCCGCATCCTACACCAGCCAGGAGGGATTGAACAACACTATCTCCTTGTCCTATTGTCAGAATAAGAAAATACTCAAGGTCAATAATAATCCGGTGCGGCAACTGAGTTACCTGATACAAACAGTTAAGGTTACATATCTGTCACCGGATGACATTGTCATCATCAATGGCAGTCCTCGTTACCGGCGGCAGTTTTTTGATCTCGCCACTTCACAGATCTACCCCGAATACATTGCTTACTACCGGGAATACCTGCATCTCCTTCATCAGCGCAATGCATTGCTGAAAAGAGATCATAGCCCTGTCGAAAAGGAGCATTGGGATCATCAATACACTGATTCCATGGCAAAGATCCTATCCTACCGGGACAAATATCTCACGATGATGAACAGAGAACTAGCCGGCAAAAAGGACGATCTTACCTCCATTTATGGGCGCGAACTCAGCATCCATCCCCTGGCCAATGCCTACCATTGGATGGGGCCGGAACCAGACCCCGCTATCCTGAACAAGGCACTAAACCAGATCGCTTCAAGGGAAAAAGCGATGCAACGCAGTCTGCTCGGAGCGCATCTGGATGATTATGCCATGCAGTTTGATGGCAAACCGTTGAAGTTCTTTGGGTCTCAGGGACAGAAAAGGATCGCCATCTTTGCCCTAAAGATGGCTCATGCTCATCTGATCAAGAAAAACACTGGTATCCAGCCGATCATGCTGTTTGATGATGTATTGGCTGAATTGGACGATAAAAACATCCAACTGGTCAAAGACCTATTCCCTTGTCCATATCAGACCTTTATCGCGTCCCCCAACGAAGGAGTTCTGAAGGTCTGGAAGGATTTGCCCATAGTCCGGCTGAAGAAAACATAACCGGTTCAAAGGAAATGGAATATGAAGTTTAATAAGAGCATCGTTGGCTGGATGTTTTATGATTTTGCCAATTCGGCATTTACGACGATCATCGTCTCGGTGGTGTATAGTGTTTATTTTATCAACCTCGTGGTCGATAACGCTGCTGAGGGCTATGGAGAGATGCTGTGGGGACGTGCGGTTGCGATCTCAATGACGCTGGTGGCGCTTACTTCGCCGATCTTCGGAGCCATTGCCGATCACTCCCGATCCAAAAAGAAATTCCTCTTCATAAATTGCTATATCACTATTCTTTTTACCGGTCTGCTCTTCTACGTCCGAGCCGGAAATATCGTGCTGGGTATGCTGTTCTTTATCATCGCCAATTATGGGTTCAACAGTGCTAATGTGTTTTATGACGCATTTCTGCCCGAGATAATCGACGATGAAGATATGGGTAAGGTCTCGGGTTATGCTTGGGCTTTTGGTTATATCGGTGGGCTGATGGCGCTGTTTGTTTCACTGCCGATCATCAAGAGTTTTCCCAAGGCGGATAATCTGAATGTGCGTCTCGTCTTCCCGGCGATAGCGCTGCATATCTTTGTCTTTTCACTGGTCACTTTTTTCTGGCTGAAAGAAGTCAGACGCCTCTCAAAGCGAACTAGTTATTTCCGGGTGGCATGCCAGCGTATAACTTATTCTTTGACTCATATTACCAGATTGCCGCATTTATTCCGCTACCTCTTTGCATATCTGATCTATAACACCGGTATCCTCACGGTTATCATCTTTGCTTCGATATACGGGATCGAACGATTTGGGATCAACCAGAACGAGATGATCGTCTATTTTATCGTGGCACAATTGACCTCGTTTATTGGAGCAGCTGTATTTGGCTGGCTTACTGATTCCACCACGGTCAAACTTTCACTCAATATATCCATTATGCTATGGATGATTGTGATCGCTGCCGCGTTCTTTGCCACGACTGCCTGGCACTACTACATAGTCGTCCTGTTGGCTGGACTGGCCATAGGAAGCAGCCAGGCAAACAGCCGAACAATGCTATCGCAATTGACGCCCAAAAGCAAGCCAGCGGAATTCTTCGGATTTTATACATTGACTGGACGACTGTCTTCAATTATTGGTCCACTGGTCTATGGATACATTGCACATAAGACTGGTTCGGTTCGTTGGTCGATCCTGTCCCTCCTTTTTTTCTTTGTGATTGGATGGATTATCCTCCAATTCGTTGATCTGAAGAGGGGCATTGCCGATGCACGGACTCAGAAAATATAAAAAAAGACTACATAGCGAGGTAAAAATGAAACGCATTATGATCGCATTCGTAACGTTAACTTTTATGCTCACGGTTTTCGCATCCTGCTCAAGAAGATCGGGAAATGTCCTGTATATCTTCAATTGGACGGATTATATCGATCCGGATCTGGTCAAAGAATTTGAAGAGTTACATAATTGTAAGATCATCTACAGCACCTACGGCTCAAACGAGGACATGCTGACCAAGATCGTCAGCGCTAGAGAGTCCTTTGATCTCGTCTTTCCCAGCGGTGACCATGTGACGATCATGAAGGAAAAGGGACTACTGGAACCGTTGGATGTTTCCCGATTGACCAATTATGGCAACATTAATCCCCAGATGCTCAAAAAAGCTGGGGCTTTCGACCCGGATAATGAGTATTCAGTGCCCTATTTCTGGGGTTTGAACGGATTGATCTTTAATATGAAACAGGTACCGGAATCGCTTACGGCTGATCCCTCCTGGAATTTGATCGGCAATGATTTCTTTAACGGCAAGAACAAGATAACGATGCTCGATGATGCCCGCGAGGTTGTGGGAGCGGCACTGATCTTAAATGGCTACAGCGTCAATGATACCAGCCAGGAAGCGATCACTGCCGCTGAAAAAACCCTCATGAATTGGGACCGGAACATTACCCAGTTTGACACCGACTCCTATAAAAATGAAGTTGCGGATGGCACCACCTGGCTAGCTCAGGCATACAACGGCGATGCCCTGCAGCAGATGGAGATCCACGATTATATCGGATTTTTCCTGCCCAAGGAAGGGGCGTCGCTATGGATCGATAGCATCGTGATGCTCAAGACGGCCCGCAACAAGGATCTTGCCTACAAATTCATCGATTTCTTGCTTGATACCCAAAACGCCTTGCGCAACGCCGAGTATACCCAATATGCCACACCGGTTCTAAGCGCTTATGAATTATTGGGTGAAGAGATCCGAAAAAATCGGCTGATCTATCCCTGTGAAGCATATTTGGACAAATGCCATACCATCGAACCGTTGGGTGACCGTGTAAGGGTAATTGACGCACTCTTTGAAAAGATAAAACTGAAATGAGGTAACAGATGCTTGATGCCTTCACGGGTATAAACAGGACAGATCGTTGCGGCGTGATCAGCAAAGAATTACTGGGTAGAACAGTTACTCTGATGGGTTGGGTTCATCGCCGACGTGACCTGGGCGGACTGATCTTCATTGATCTGCGCGACGTCAGTGGCACCGTCCAGATAGTGATCCCTCCTGAAGAATCGGATGCTTTCGCCAAAGCTGAAAAGGTGCGCAATGAATATGTGATCGCCGTCACCGGTGAGGTTTCGGAGCGTAATCCAAAGAACATCAATCCGGATATGCCCACGGGCAGATATGAGGTCGTCGCGCGCTATCTTTACCTGTTGAATGACACGTTACCATTACCGATCCAAACCAACGAGGCGGCTCTGGCGGAGGAAGACCTGCGCTTGACCTACCGTTACCTTGATCTGCGTCGCAGTTACCTACAGGAGATCATCATCAAGCGGCATCATATCATCACTGCCATCAGGGAATACTTGAACGATCAGAGTTTCCTGGAGATCGAGACGCCCATCCTGATGAAAAGCACTCCCGAAGGCGCTCGCGATTACCTTGTGCCCAGCCGCATCTATCCCGGCAAGTTCTTTGCCCTGCCCCAATCACCCCAGATGTTCAAGCAACTCTTGATGATCTCCGGTTTTGACCGTTACTACCAGATCGCACGCTGTTTCCGTGACGAGGATCTCAGAGCCGATCGTCAGCCAGAATTCACCCAACTTGATTTGGAGATGAGTTTTGTTACTCAGGAGCAGATCTTTGCCCTGATGGAAGGGCTTTTCCATCACGTATTCAAGAAAGTTTCGGGTATAGATCTGCCCATCCCATTTCCCTGCCTGACCTATCAGGAGGCGATGGACCGGTTTGGTAGTGACAAGCCGGATTTACGTTTTGCCCTCGAACTCAATGATATCACTGACCTGCTTACGGACAGCGAATTTCAGGTCTTCCGCAATGCTCTCGATAATAGTGGTGTGATCAAATGCCTCTGCGTCCCGCAAGGAGTCTTGCTAAGCCGCAAACATCAGGATGAATTAGAGAAATTGGCAAAACACAACGGAGGCAAAGGCGTCGCTTATGCAAAAGTAGCCGAGAGCGGACTGGAAACCGGTATCAGCAAATATATCCCGGATAACGTTGCCCAAGGCATTATCCAACGTTGCCAGGCAAAGGCAGGTGACTTGATCATCTTTGCTGCCGATTCCTGGTTAATGACCTGCAAGGTCTTATCCGCCCTCCGCAATCATCTTGCCCTGATGCTTGGTCTCATCCCTGCCGAAAGTTTCAGCTTCGTCTGGGTCTACGACTTCCCATTTTTTGCCTATGACGATGTAGCCCAACGCTGGGAACCCGCTCATCACATGTTCACGATGCCCAATGTGGATCATATCCCATGGTTGGATGATCCCCAAAGGATCGGTGACATCCACGGTCAACTCTATGATCTCGTCTGCAACGGGATGGAACTGTCCTCGGGCAGCATCCGTTGCCATCGCTATGATGTTCAACGCAAGATATTTGAAGTGCTCGGCTTTGAGGAGGATGATCTCCGGCAGCGCTTCGGATTTTTCCTCGATGCTCTCAAATATGGGACGCCCCCGCACGGTGGTATCGCTCCCGGGATCGATCGCATAGTAATGATCATGACCAAGGCGGAATCGATCCGTGACGTGATCGCTTTCCCCAAGACCCTCAAAGCCACTGACCTCATGACTAAGGCACCCGGCGAGGTCTCACCAGAGCAATGGAAAGAACTGCATCTGACCCTTACCGAATAGCAGTTCTCACCAGCGGGATGAGCCGTGGCTCCAATCTGCGAGCCATGGCACAGAGTTTTGTCCGTGATGCTTTGCCCGTCCGGATCGCATTCTGTGTGATAACCCGGCGTGATGCACCCGTAAACGAGGTTTGCCGTGAGTTTGACATCCCCTGTCATTATCTGCCTTACAAGAGAACAAGCGGAGGGTCGGTTTTTGATCCGTCCTATTCTGAAACATTTGAAATAGCTTTATGCGCCTTGATCCATTCCCTTCAGATCGATCTCATCGCTCTTGCTGGCTTTCTGAAACTTCTTAGTGCTTCTTTCATTGGTCATTGTACGATCCCGATCCTGAATATCCATCCCGCTCTTTTACCGCGCTACGGAGGCAAGGGAATGTATGGCATTGCTGTTCATCATGCCGTTTATGAGAACGGCGATAAGGTCTCGGGTGCAACGGTGCATCTGGTCAATGAACATTATGACCAGGGGACGATCCTTGCCCGGGAGGAGGTCGATATCAGTGATTGTCATAGTCCTTCCGAGATCGCCGAGCGGGTATTGGCTGTCGAACATCGCATCTATGCCCAGACAATCTGGCAAGTCCTCACTAACAAAATGGGCGGCTCGGAATCCGCCCCCACGAAATGACCGCTGCTATGCTCAAGGTGGCCATCGCCACTTTGGGCTGCAAAACCAACCAATTCGAGAGCGCGGCCATTGCCGATCAACTTATGCAACGGTGCTACGCTATCGTCGATGTTGATGAGGCAGCCGACCTCTATATCATCAACACCTGCACCGTAACCAACCGCACCGATTTCAAAAGTCGAAACCTGATCCGCAAAGCCCTAAAAAGGAAGGCGGACAATCCCGCTATCCGCATCATCGTCACCGGCTGTTATGCACAGCGGAGTTTTGACGAGATCATGGAGATGGGGGAGATCGACCTGATCGTCGATAATCAGGCAAAGACCGATCTCGGTCAATGGCTGGACGCTCCTTCCTATCGGTTTACGGATATTATGACCCAGCAGGATTTTGCCATTACCCGCATGACCAAGATGCTTGGCCGCACTCGGGCTTTTATCAAGATCCAGGATGGCTGTGATTCCTATTGCACCTACTGCGCTGTTCCATACGCCCGGGGTCACGACAGATCCTGTCCTGTGCAGGCAGTATTGGAGCAGGCGGAAGTCCTGGTCGCCAATGGCTACCGCGAGATCGTCCTCGGGGGTGTTAATCTCGGTCTTTATCAGGATGGCGATACCGACCTTGCCGGATTGCTTCACCGGATGGAAGGGATCAAGGGCTTGGATCTGATCCGGCTGAGTTCGCTGGAACCCGACACCTGGACGGAGCCTCTGATCGAATACCTGTCCACTTCGAGCAAGGCCTGTCCTCATGTCCATATCCCCGTTCAGTCAGGATCGGATACTGTTCTGAAACGGATGGGCAGATTTAGTGATACAAAGTATATCGCCCATCTTCTTACATGTCTGTTAAAAGCCCGTCCCGATATCGCCATCGGATTGGATGTCATCTGCGGATTTCCGGCAGAGACGCAGGCGGAATTTGAGGATTCCTTTGCCTTCCTGCGCTCCTTTCCCATTGCCTATCTCCACGTCTTTCCCTATTCCAAACGCTCCGGTACAGTGGCTGCCACTATGCTGGATCAGGTGCACGGCTCGATTAAAAAAGAACGGGTAGAACGGCTCATATCCTTAAGCGAACAAAAAACCGATACTTATCGCCGTATGATCGTTGAACACAAGATACCGCTGCGCGGATTGATCGAAAAAACGGTTGACGGTCTGTGCGAATGCCTGAGTGACCATTATCTCCGGGTATATACAGAATTTGAGGGCGGAGAAGAGGCAGCCCCGACGAATGTCGGAGGATCACTCTCCGCCAGTGATCTTATACATAGGACGATGATGGAGACCACCCCTAAGATGGATCCTGTCAACGAAAACGACCTCTGTCTATTTGAACCGCTGTCCCTATATGCCGATGGTATCCTGGCAAAACTAATCTCCGTTCAAGCATAGTCCCTTGGCGGAGTATGATACCAAAACACTATTCGCCACTTGTTTACCTACACCTTTATCGTGATAGCGGTGTGGTTCCCTTTTTCCCGCTACGATTCCCCCCTGATGCCTACCCGTACCGACGCCATCTCACCCCGTCATCATCCGGTCACCCACAATGTGGTAAGTGATCTTAATACAAGAGACCGTTGCACTTTTTTGGATCACCAGATAAAGGCCATTGATTAATTCAGAGAGATGACAAACTTAAACCCAAATGATGCAGTTGTAGACCAATATAAAACCGGAACACTTTATGGGCAATGATTTCTATACGCTTTCAAGGGAAAGAATTGGATAAGTTCCCACTGCATTGCAGTTGAAAATGATTTTATAACTAAATGATGTTAGGATAGTTATGACAAAACTTATTCTCTCTACTGCATTGTTAGGGTTAAAACTATGATACTCGCTCCTCCTTGCTTGATAACCTTAGTATAACCTTAGTATAACCTTACGACTGTAAGGTTATACTAAGGTTATGTAGCAGGGAAGAAAGTGGAAGAACGACGGAACTCATTGATCAGTGGATAGATACGCGTTTGATACGGGGAGTGAATCCGGCATAAGGGTCTTTACCCCAAAATAGTTCTTGACACGGCAAGGTTATGGGAAAGACTGCCCGCAAGATCCAGGACGGGAGGTAACCAATGATTGAGATGCAATTCCGGCTGCACGGTATGAACGGCGTGGTGGCAAATGCCACTGCAGATCGTTTGCACCTCCGTTTCTGGTCTTGATAGATTACCATATTTAGACACTCAGACGGAAACTCCAAACGAACCCCGTTTTTCCTTGTTACAGGCAAGTTATGTCCATATCGGATCAACGAGTGGGCATCAGGCGAGACAACGGCAACTCACATGGATACGGAAGATCATTAGCCGTGGCGAATACACAGAAATCAAGCAGTGCTGGCAAGAAAGATGGAGAAACGAACCATGACAGCGCAGAAATATGTTCTAAAGTATAGTATAGGGATCAAATACAGATTTGTATCAGCAATACTTTTTATTGCGATAGGGACTTTCTTTTCCTTTTTGACGCCGCTGGTTTTGCGGTTCATAATAGATAGTGTTTTGGGTGGCAAGCCGGTGGACTTGCCCTTGGGAATACATCATTGGTTGGCAGGACAGGGGACGGTTACCGGTTTGTTGCATAATTTGATGTTTGCTGGGGCGGTGATCGTTCTGCTCAATCTGATCGCGCATCTCTTCAGCTTTTTACGAGGGAAAATGAGTGCTCACTTTAGCGAAGAATTTGCGCGCCGCCTTCGCCATGCCTTGTATGACCATATCCAAAAACTGCCTTTCTCCTGGCACAGTAAGATCCAGACGGGAGATATCGTACAGCGTTGCACCTCCGATGTGGATACGGTACGCCGATTTTTGGGATCGCAATTGCCGGAACTGGGACGGGGTATCTTTATGCCGATCTTATTGATCCCGATCATGTTGTCCTTGAGTCCGCGCATGACACTGATCTCATTGTCAGCTGTGCCGCTCATCTTTCTTTATGCCTACATTTTTTTCCGTAAAGTGAAGAAGAAGTTTTTGGCAGCGGATGAAGCGGAAGGAGTGATGACCACAGTGCTGGATGAAGCATTGAATGGCATCCGTGTGGTGCGTGCCTTTGCCCGTCAGGATCATGAGATCGTTCGTTTTGACCAGGCAGCGGACGTTTATCGGGAAAAATGCCGGAAACTGATAACCGTGCTAGCTTACTATTGGTCAACTTCGGATATGCTGTGTCAGGTACAGATCGCCGCTGTTTTGGTCTTTGGCATCCATCTGACGATCACCGGAGCGATCACTTTGGGCACCCTGCTTGCCTTCAGCACCTACGTCGGAATGCTGCTCTGGCCTGTCCGTGAGATGGGCAGGATCCTGACCGATATGGGACGCGCCTTCGTAGCGATGAAACGTTTGGCAGAGATTTTGGATACGGAACAGGAAAAGGTTGAGGGATACTTTGACCTGCCGGATGACTATCGTATTCGGGGAAAGATCGATTTCATCGATGTCAGTTTTGCCTATGAACCGGAACATCAGGTGTTGGATAAGATCAATCTCAGTATCAAACCGGGGGAGACGATCGCACTATTGGGTGCTACGGGTTCCGGTAAATCCACTCTGGTAAATCTGATTCCCCGCCTGTTTGACTATGAAATCGGCAAGATCAGGATCGACGGGGTGGAACTAAAGCGCTTTAACCGCCGGCAACTCAGACGGCAGATCGGGATCGTCCTGCAAGAACCCTTTCTTTACTCGCGCACGATCGCGGAGAATATCGGTTTCGCCGGCAGGGAGATCAGCGAACACAAGATTGAACAAGCGGCACGGGAAGCAGCCCTGCATGATTCCGTGAGCGAATTTGAACTGGGCTATGAGACCCTTCTGGGTGAGCGCGGGATCACGCTGTCCGGCGGACAGAGACAGCGCACGGCGATCGCCAGAACGCTGATTTTGGACCCGCCTATCCTGATCCTGGATGATGCGCTGAGCGCAGTGGATTCCGAAACCGAGCACCAGATCCGGGAAAACCTGCTCAGACGAAAAGGCAGAGCAACCACCATCATCATCTCACATCGCCTGACATCTGTGGCGATCGCTGACCGGATCGTGGTTCTGGAACACGGCAGGATCGTCCAATTGGGCACGCATGAAGAATTGCTCCGGCAGCCGGGTCCATATCAAAGGATCTGGCATATCCAGCACGAACTGGAGGCCGAGGCCGGCTAATCGAAGGATAGATCCATGAACAGAAGAATAGAAGAACAGGAATATAGAAAGAACTTTGACCTGAAGTTGTGGCAAAACCTGTTGCGTTTTACCAAGCCCCATCGTAGATTGATGATCATATTGGGATTGGTGATGATCGGCTCTGCGGGAGTGGATACGGTCTTGCCGCTCTTTACCAAGCACGCTATCGATCACATGATCACACCGGGGATCTTTGAAGGGGTGAAGGAATTTGCCGCTTTGTATCTGGGCATAATTCTGCTCCAGACGGCCTTCGTTTACCTCTTGATCGACATCGCCGGCAGGATCGAAACCGGTATGAACAAAGATCTCCGCAGCACTGTTTACCGCAAACTGCAGAAAATGTCGTTCAGTTATTACGACCGGACTCCCACTGGCTGGCTGGTGGCTCGCTTGACAAGTGATATCTCCCGTTTGGGCGATGTCGTCGCCTGGGGGATCGTTGATCTCATCTGGGGGTTGGCACTGATGATCGGGATCTCGGTAGTCATCTTTATATTGAACTGGAAACTGGCGCTCTTGGTGCTGGCAGTGATTCCCTTGATGGCATGGATTAGCACTAAGTTCCATATCCGGATGTTACGAAACTTCCGTTTGGTAAGAAGGTTCAATTCTCAGATCACGCATGGCTTTAGCGAAGGTATCCATGGAGCCAAGACCACCAAAACACTGGTCAGAGAAAAAGCGAACCTGGATGAGTTTGAGGACCTGAATCGTCAGATGTATCGCCACTCCCTGCGGGCAATCATCATCTCGGCACTGTTTATGCCTACGATCCTTGTCATCTCCTCAATCGGGACAGGACTGATCATCTGGATCGGCGGTAATATGCAGATCGCCAAAGTGATCGGGTATGGAACCCTGGTGGCGTTCATTGCCTACACGCTGCAGTTCTTTGAGCCGATATCGCATGTAGCACGCATTTTTGCCGAGATGCAGAATGCTCAGGCGGCGGGGGAACGGGTCTTTTCTCTGCTTAGTCTGACCCCTGAGATCAGCGATGAAATGGATCTCTGCCAGGAATCGAAGCAGCGTCGTATGCGGGGTGAGATCTCAATCGAGAACATCACCTTCGCCTACAAGGAAGGGAAAGAAGTGCTTACGGATTTTTCCCTGTTTATAGCTGCCGGAGAGAGTTTGGCATTGGTTGGGGTCACGGGAACCGGTAAGACCACGCTGGTCAATCTGATCTGTCGTTTCTATGAACCGCAGACAGGCACCATCAAGATCGATGATATTCCCTATCAAGATGTTCCTTTACGCTGGATACATTGTCAGCTGGGTTACGTTCAGCAGGTGCCGCACCTCTTTCAGGGGAGTATCATGGAGAATATCCGTTATGGACGCCTTGATGCCACTGATGATGAAATAATCCAAGCCGCCAAAGCGGTCTATGCCGATGACTTTATCCGCAATCTCCCCGGTGAATATGATTACCAGGTGGGTGAATCAGGTAATCTGCTGTCCACTGGTCAGAAGCAACTTATCGCCTTTGCCCGTGTGGTTTTGGCTGATCCTGCGCTCCTGATCCTTGATGAGGCAACGGCGTCCATTGATACCGAAACCGAACAACTGGTGCAAAATGCCACGGCAAAACTGTTACAGGGCAGAACAAGCATCATCATTGCTCACCGCTTATCCACGATCAGACAGGTGGATAGGATCCTGCTCATGCACAACGGTCACGTCATCGAACAGGGAGACCACCGGGCTTTGATGAGGATGCGAGGCAAGTATTACAACCTGTATATCAATCAGTTTATGCAGGAGATAGCAGATCAGGAATTTGCCAAAGAAGCATAAGTGACTACTCCGTTCTCGATCAAAGATCAAGGGAGCGGAAATTTTTCTTGACAGACGTCCAGTTTCAATTATAATCAAATTGTGGTATCATATTTGCGTGATATGTCTACGTTGAGATATAACAAGTTTGATAACAACGAAGGAGAAGTTATGATCAAGAAAATCGGAATCCTACTGGTCATTATGGCATCAGCCCTTAGTTTGAGTGCCTTGCCGCGTAATTTAGTAATAGTAGAGATCGGCACCGGCACGTGGTGCGTTTACTGTCCAGGAGCGGCTATGGGGGCGCATGATTTGGAGACCAATGGCCATGCCGTTGGCGTAATCAAATATCACAGCGGAGATAGTTATAACATCCCCGCTTCCAGTAGCCGCATCAGTTATTATGGGATAACTGGCTTTCCGACCGCCTATTTTGACGGCCTCAATCCCACGGCTGGAGGCAGCGCTACCTCATCCTTGTATAGCAACTATTTACCAAAGGTGAATGCCCGTCTGGCAGTTCCATCCCGATATACCATATCTGCTTTGGGAACGATGAGCGGAAATCAGGTAACGGTTCATGTAACTGTAGCAAAGCCGGAAGCGGATACCAATACGGGAGTCAAACTACATGCCGCACTTACCCAAAGTAACATTCCACACGTGTGGTTCAATCAGACCCACGTCCACAACGTGACCCGAGCCATGGCTCCCAGCGCAAGTGGCACGGATATCAACCTCGGCACTGGCGAACAAGTGACCATTCCCCTGACTTTTACTCTTCAACCCGGATGGCAGATTCCCAATATGGAGGTTGTGCTATTCCTGCAAAATAATTCCACCAAGGAGATATTGCAAGGAGCCAAGTATCCCCTTCCCGGCTTGGTCAATGCCTCTCCGGTAAACGTCACCTCCATGGGGTTTGGAGATACCTATGTGACCGGTACCAGCATCCAACCATTTACGATCAGCAACTATTGGAGCACGCCATTGACCGGCATCATATCATTTGATAGCAACGTATTCTCCTGCCCGGTATCCGCTTTTACCATCCAACCATTTCAGACAAGCAGCTATCAAGTTACTTTCGCACCTCCTTCCGCTGGTCAATTTACCGGTAATATGACAATCACAACCAGTCATCCGGAACATGCCAGCATAGCAGTTCCTTTATCGGGAACCGGATTCTTGAATGCGCCTCCGGTGGCTAACAACGTGATGATTACCGGACCACCCGTCATCTTCCAGGATTTGGTCGGGTCTTATGGATTCAGCGATCCTGATGGCAATCAGCAGGGGAATAGTGTCATGCAATGGATGCGTGGAACGGATGGTAATTTCTCTCCGATCACCGGAGCCAACAGTTTGACCTATCGGATCTTGAATAGTGATCTGGGATATCAAATCGCCTTCCGGGTAACACCGGTGGATCAGCATGGCATGTCCGGAGTGACAGTGACGAGCCCTCCGACCATCCCGATCGAGAATCTGCCTCCTCCTCAAAATCTGACCTTGCAAGTGGTTGATCAGATCAATGTCCGACTCAATTGGCAAAGACCGCAACACTTCGGCGGCCGGGGATTTGTCGGTTATCGCGTCTTCCGCAATGATCTACTGGTCTCCACTATCACCAATCCCAACAACACCAGCTTTTATGACATCAATCTCAGCCCGGGGATTTACAATTATTGGGTGTGTTCTTTCTTCAATAATCCGATGATGATCTCCGATCCGTCAAACATTGTAACTGCCTATATCGGCGTCAGCAATGACGAGCAGGTCTTACCGGTCGTTCAAAGCGTGGCGGTTTATCCCAATCCCTTCCAATCCCAGACCAATTTTACACTCCGCGGCAAAGCCAATGCCATTGCCCGGGTAAGCGTCTACAATCTCAAGGGACAGGAGGTTTATACCACAAATGGTATGACCGATACCTTAGGAAACCTTGAACTCACCTGGAATGCCCAGGATACAAACGGTAACGCTCTGACTAATGGTATCTACTTCTATCGGATTTATAGCGGCGATACCGTTCATACGGGACGCCTGGTGATCGTCAAATAAAGAAGGGTCAAACAATATATCAGACCCCTGATCGACAAGGATCGGGGGTTTTTTCATATTTTTCCTACTTTGTGACCGGTCGCAGTTTTGATCCAGGTTTGTCCCGAGATCCTCTCGAGTACTCGTGAGTATCTCGAAGCGAAGGAGCGGCGAAATCGACCTAAGATAAAGCGGTACTGGCAATTAAGATGTACCTTCCGTCAACGGTGGCAAGATCGATACCGAAAAGACCTGGAATGCGACAGCCAATTCACAGATGGCACCAATGATGGGAAACAAAATCCTTTACAAAAAAGGGGTTCTCAGAAGCCTGACGTCTTTCCAAGTAGTCAATAGGAGTTTTGTATGTCAGATAAGGTGCAAGATAAGAAGAAAAGCGTGGCGAAGGATAGGAATGAAGAATACCTGCGTATGCTGGAAGAGTCATTTCAAAAATCCTCGGAATATGCTAAAGGTGATGTGATAGAATCACCGATAACCCGCATCACAGAGCATCATATCGTCATCAATTTGGGCGGTAAATTTGATGCATTTGCCGAGATCTCCGAATATTCGGATGAACAGGGCAATCTGGAATGCCAAGTAAAAGATGTCCTCAAGGGCTTTATCATCGATCAGAACGATCAGGGCTACATCATCGGCAAGAGTTTGACCAAGCAATATGTGGACAAGGATTCGATCCGTGATGCCTTTGAGCGCAAGATTCCTACCCAGGGTAAGGTGTATTCCCTGACCAAAGGTGGCTTTAATGTCGATGTTTTGGGAGCACGCGCTTTTTGTCCGATGTCTCAGATCGCCATCCGCTCCTCCGAAGATAGCACTGCCTACATCGGCAAGACGATGGATTTTATCATCATCGAGTGTTCGGAAAATTGCCGTCGGATCGTGGTTTCTCATCGACTCTTACAGGAACAGCAAATAGAAGTGAAGCGCCAGAAAGCGATGGAAAGGATCAGCGTGGGTGCTATAGTCACCGGCAAAGTAATGCGCATGACCAGTTTTGGTGCTTTTGTCGATCTGGGTGGTGTGGAAGGTTTGCTCCACATCTCTGAGATTGCCTGGCTGCATGTGGTCAGACCCCAGGATTTCCTCAAGAACGGACAGGAGATCGATGTAAAAATTCTCGAGATCTCCGGAGACAAAATTGCGCTCTCCATGAAAGCGCTCCAGGCCAATCCTTTTGATGAAGCCGTCAAGGACTTCAAGGAAGGCGATGTAATTAAATGCCGCATCCTGCGCATCCACAATTTCGGCGCCTTTGCCGAGTTACGTCCTGGCATGGAAGGTCTGATTCCTGTTTCCGAGATGTCTCGCACCCGCAATATTGCCCATCCCAAAGAAGTTCTCAAGGAAGGGGATTTTGTCGAAGTCCAGATCCTGCGCCTTGATCCCGAAACTCAAAAGATATCTCTTTCCCTCAAGGCATTGCAGCAAGACCCATGGGATAATATCGATGAGATCGCCCAGGTCGGACAGCATGTCGAGGGGATCGTGGAAAGTTCCACTAATTTCGGTGTTTTCGTTTCCATAGCCGAAGGGATCACCGGTCTTCTGCCGCGTTCCAAGACACGGAGCAGTGATAATTTTGAAACCAATGACAACGTTACGCTGATGATATCGGCGATCGAAAAAGACAGCCGACGGATCACCTTGGATTATACCGACCGCACGCCTGAAGAAGCCCATGAAATCAAGCAGCAGGATGCCTCCCGCGAGCGGGGTTCCAAGGGTATGAGCGAAAGCAGCGGTTCCAGACCTCGTCGTGGCGGAAAAACCCGCACTGATGAGGAATGGCGTAAATATGCCAATCAGAAGGTCAGCAGTAACGACGACAATCCTTTCAAAGACCTATAAATCTGAAACATGGAGACGCCTTCCAACCAGTTTGTCCTCTTACGTCTGGAGAAACTGCAGAAAATCCGTGACATTGGCATAGATCCATATCCCGTTCAGAGCCGGAGGACCCACTTTATTGCCGATTTGCTGCAGAATCGGGAGAAGTGGATCGCCTCCGTTGAAGAAATTACCATCGCCGGACGTTTGGTAGCCATGCGCCGTCAGGGCAGGATCGGATTTGGCAATGTAGAGGACAAGACCGCCCGCATCCAGATCTTCGTCCAGCAGAATGGCGTCGGGGAAGAGAATTACGATCTCTTCAAGCTACTCGATACCGGTGACTTTGTTCAGGTAAGTGGCTCGATGTTTGTCACTCAGGCGGGAGAATACAGCGTCAAGGTCTCTCAGATCATACTGTTATCCAAAAACATCCGTCCCCTGCCTGCGGTCAAAGAGAAGGTGATGAATGACAAAACCATCCGCTTCGACGAGTTTTCTGATATCGAACTCCGTTACCGCAAACGCTACCTTGATCTCCTGCTCAATCCCCAGCACCGTCATGTGTTTGAGACCCGCTCACGAATCATCAGCGCCATACGAGAATTTCTCAAGGGCAAAGAATTTGTAGAAGTGGAGACCCCTGTCCTCCAACCGCTTTACGGAGGTGCCAACGCACGACCCTTTATCACGCATCACAACACGCTGGATGTCGATCTTTACCTTCGCATTGCTTTGGAATTGTACCTCAAGCGCTTGATCATTGGTGGATTTGAGCGGGTCTATGAACTGGGCAAGAACTTCCGCAACGAAGGGATGGATCGGCTCCATAATCCCGAATTTACCATGCTGGAACTCTATCAGGCATACAGCGATCTGGATGGGATGATGGAACTGACTGAGGCACTGATCAAAGAATTGGCTGCCAATGTGATCGGAAAGAGCGAACTGGTTTATCAAGGACACACCATCCAGATCGACCAGCCCTGGCGTAAAGCGACGATGATCGATCTGGTCAGGGAATATGCCGGTGTGGATGTCTCCGGATTTGATACAGATATGCTCAGCGATTTCTGCCGACACAAAGAGATCGAGGTTCCATCCGGTTCGGGAGCGGGGAAGATGATCGCCCTGATCTTTGAACGGTTTGTCGAGGACAATTTGATCCAGCCCATCTTCGTCACCGACTTCCCGAAAGAGATATCGCCTTTGGCAAAAGCCAAACCCAATGAACCGATGTTAGCCGATCGTTTCGAGCTGATCATTGCCGGTGGCGAATTTGCCAATGCTTTCAGCGAATTGAACGATCCCTTTGACCAGCGTGCCCGCTTTGAGGATCAGGCACGCAAGCGCGCTCTCGGAGATGATGAAGCGCTGGTGATCGACGAGGATTTCCTCGAAGCACTCGAATATGGTATGCCGCCCGTGGGCGGACTGGGCATAGGCATCGATCGCCTTGTCATGCTGCTGACCGAAAATGATTCCATCAAGGAAGTCATCCTCTTTCCGCAGATGAAACCGGAGAATTCAACGGATTAGGGTCACCCGGCGAATCTCTGTCCCTCCATCATAAATCCGCTTGATCACATAGATCCCATTACTCACCTGATTGGAATGTAAATCCATGCCATCCCAGATTGTGTATAAGGTTCCATCGCTCTGTCTGACGCTGTCCAATTCCCTGATTCTCTGTCCTTTGAGATTGTAAACGCTTATCCTGTCCAAACCCGATTTGGATGGGCTGAAAGCGATACTGAGAGATTGGTGGAAGGGATTTGGAAAGACCGTCATCGCCAACGAAGGAGTAATTAGGTCTTCATTGGATACAGGTGGCACTGTCACGATTACCGGATTTCCGACCAGCAGATCCGAACCATAATGGTCAATGAGGGCTTGTAAGATATAGCTTCCGGGATCTAAAGTTCCGGTGTACTGCATACTTCGGTATTGTGTTTCTCCTGGCTGGAGGGTTAGATAGTTAACCGCCGGTAGAGTTATGATGGGGTTTGTTTGACCGTCGATGCTAAAATTGAACCAAGGATAATTATAGAAGGCATAAGTCCATACGATACTCAAAGGATTGGTCACAGCCAACCGCATCCAAATATTACCATTTGTGTCCACATTATCGATGATCAATTCCCAATTCATCTGATACGGGTTCAGCGTGCTTACATTGACAATTGCCGGACTGCCGATGGGGACAAATCCGGTAGATGTAAAGGCATGTGCCTGCAAGGTATGGTATCCGGGTTCAACATAACCATAATGATCCATCGGCTCGGTCAGAGTCGCTCCGGGAGGGATCGAGATAGTTATGCTCATTGGTGGGATTAATCCATCAATCTGCACATCGCCGTCAATACTATAAACAGCCCAAACTGCATTGGGAAAGCTGAACGACCAAGTGAACGAATTGGGATTGTAACCGGATAAGGTCATGCTTATGTGGTTGGTATGAGCGGTATGGACAGTGAGACGCCATGCGATCTGATCGAGTGACTGTGCGCCCAATGTATGGGAAAGCAAAGCAATCGTTATCAGCAGGATAAAGCCGATACATATGTTCTTCATCATTCCTCCTCGTAATGCCTCGTTTATGCCGAAAGAAGCATCATACATCCGGTATGGCTGACGGCTCAAACGGAGCACTTCCTTCTGGGTTCATATATACGATTCGTCAGAGCGATGATAGTGGCTTGAGATGCTATATGATATAATATAACCTCTGACGCTGCATTTTGCAATATCTATAATACGTCAAACGGTAAATTGTTATGTACAGGTTCAGTTCAATCGGATGCGGGTTGAGATATTGTTGACCTGAGAGGTATTCCTGTCCGTATTTGCCTTCGTATTGGTTGATTAATGTAAGAGGTACGATCAGGGGATAGTGTTCATCCTGGTAGGCATTTATGATCCCGATCCGTTCTTGTTTTTCCCAGGCACTGAGGTCTTTAAAAAAAACAAGTCTGTGGGGCATTACGTTTTGGTGTTTGCGTCGGGTGGCGTTCCTTCGCAATGCTTCCATCAATTGTATCGTAAGATCTTTGCACATAGCTGGGACCAACTCGTAAATAAGAATGTGCTTTGTTCATTACAGGTTTGTGTAATTGTGTAAATAGATCTTGACATATTAGATAGCACTATACATTGTCAAAGAGCGCTGCACATATTGAGATCGCCAGACATTGAGGTCGTAAGCAAGCAATATCACCCGCTTTCCTGCGTCATTAGATGTTAGGCGGTGGTTTCAATCACCGTTTCGGTTCGTGATGATGCATGCCAACGCTTCAGGGTTATTAGAAATTGTGAGGACTTCAGTCCGAACGAGAGACATATGCCAGCGTACTAAAAGAAGGATCCCTGTCCAGCGGGAGGGGGATTACTCTCGGACTAAAGTCTTCAAAAATCCGGATACCCTTGCGGGTTGATCGGTAGCGGCGTTCTGAACGGTGACTGAAGTCACCGCCTAACAACTGATGGTGCCGTAACGACACCGGATTTTATCTGACAAGTACTGTGGATATGCCCTTTGAGTCAACCGCTATGAATCTTGCAACTGTCTCAAGATGGTTTAGATTCAAGCGGAATAGAGCTGTCTCCTGAGTTCTCCCTGCTTCATAACCTTAGTATAACCTTACGGTCGTAAGGTTATACTAAGGTTATACTAAGGTTATCAAGCAAGGAGGATCTCATCTTATGGCTAAAATGATACCTTGCCGATGATCTCGGGTAGGATTAGGTCATGTTGCAGGAACCAGTTCTGTAGTCCTTCGAGGCATCGGATTGAGGCATCGGGTTCGATAAAACTGGCGGTACCGATGGCAATGGCGGAGGAACCGGCGTAAAAGAATTCGAGGGCATCCTGCCAGGTGTGGATCCCGCCCATAGCAAGGATGGGGAGGTGGACTGCCTGAGCCGTTTTATAGACGCAGGCAATAGCGACGGGCTTGATCCCGATCCCGCTATAACCAGCGATACCCCGTTTGATGTATGATTTTCCGTTACGGTAGTCGATCGCCATGCCCGTAAGGGTATTGATCAGAGCCAAACTGGTAGCGCCATTGTCTTCCGCTGCCTGGGCGATGGCAGCAATATCCGTCACATTGGGTGTGAGTTTGATGATCAGTTCCCTTTGGGTGAGGGTGCTGAGCGAGCGGGTAAGTTCTGCAACGGCAAAGGGATCAACGCCAAAGGCGATGCCTTCTCTCTCCGCATTGGGGCAGGAGATATTGATCTCATAGCCGCTGATGTCCGCTTCATCCTCCAGCCGGCGGAGGATCTCAGTGAATGTACGAACGGAGGAAGCGGAGAAACTGACGATGATAGGGATACTCAGGTGTTTGCGTAGTAGGGGGAGATGGACATCGATAAAAGCATCCAAACCAGGGTTTTGCAGACCGATGGAATTGAGCAGACCCGCCTCGGTCTCATAGAGACGGGGAGGGGGATTTCCTTCCTTGGGACTGAGCGTGATGGTCTTGGTCACATAAGCGCCGAGGCGGTTCAGATCAAAGAAATCAGCATATTCCAAACCGAAGGTACCGGAAGCGACGGTGACCGGATTGTTCAGGACGATCCTGCCCAAACGAGTGGTGATCCGTCTCATAGTTCTTCCCAACGGATGGCATCGGCATCAAACACCGGTCCATCGGAGCAGACGTCACGGTAAACGGGCTTGCATCCCTCCCACATGGGTATGGCACAACCGTGGCAGACACCGATCCCGCAAGCCATATATGCTTCCATCGAGACCTGCATGGAGATCCCGGCAGACTGGCAGATCTGGTGGCAAGCCTTGAGCATCGGTATCGGACCGCAGGCATAGGCGAGATCATACTCATGATCATTGAGACGTTGGATCAAGCCCTCGCTGACCAATCCGGTGTGGGCATCCTCTAACAAGCTTCGCTTATGTAACAGACCTGGGGTGCCAGGGTGGGGGTTAACTGACAAGCTGCGTTTATGCAACAACCAGATTTCGTCACAAGGGAATAGATCATCGGAGTAATTACCGCCGTGAAGCCAATAAGTTTGGTTCTCTGCTTCTTTGAGACGTCTGTTCAAGAAGAAGAGTGGAGGATAACCGATTCCTCCGCTGATCAGGATGACTTTATTGTTTTGAGGTATGCCAAAACTCTTGCCCAATGTGCCGATCAGATCTATTGAATCACCGCATTGGAGTTTGGATAGCGCTTGCGTTCCCTTGCCGATACGCTTGATCATAAACCTGACCAGATCGCCATCCACGTCATATATACTGATAGGTTTATGCAATCGGGGCAGAGATAAGGACTGGATACGAATCTGGCAGAATTGTCCGGGCTGGCTGAGTTTCGCTAGTGCCCCATCGCGGATAGATAGAACGAAGTACTGGAAATTGATGTGTTCTATCTGTTCAATTGCTAATGCTTTATGGAGTTTCATCAGTGCTCTGTTTGTTCACTCTGCCTGCCAGGTGATCCTGCCGTCACAGAAGGTGTGAGTCACCTTGCCGGATAATGTTTGACCCAGCCATGGAGTATTCTTGGATTTGGAGAGGATAGTATCGGGATCCAGCGTGATGGTATCGTCCAGATCAATGATACAAAGATCGGCGGAATGCCCTTCTGCCAGGACTCCGGTTTTGAGGTTGAGTAGTTTGGCGGGAGCGATAGTCATGGCTTCGATCAGGCGTTCCAAGGTCAGATGTCCCGGCTTTACCAGTTTGTGGTACAGAACCGCAAAAGCGGATTCAAAACCGATGATGCCAAAGGGAGCCAGATCAAATTCACGTTCCTTTTCATAGTCGGCATGTGGCGCATGATCGGTGACGATGCAGTCGATCAGTCCTTCCGCCAAGGCCTGGACACATGCCAGCCGATCGGCATCGGAGCGTAAGGGAGGCTTCATCTTGGTATTGGTGTCAAAGGTGAGGCATGCTTCCTCGTTCAGCAACAGATGATGTGGAGTTACCTCGGTTGTTACCTTCAGTCCCTTGTCTTTGGCATGGCGGACGTGATCAAGGGATTTGGCGGTGGAAATGTGTGCGATATGAAGGTGGGCTTTGGTGCTTTCTGCCAGCATGATATCCCGGGCTATGATCACTTCTTCGGCAAGGGCGGGGATACCGCTGAGACCCAGTTGGGTGGCTATCCTGCCGGCGTGGATTTGTCCTTTGCCTGCGAGGTCATAATCCTCGGCGTGGTTGATGACAGGCAGGTCAAAATTTACGGCATAACGCATGCAACTGAGCAGCAGTTTGGCGTTCTGGACGCAGTTTCCATCATCGGTGACGGCAACGATCCCGCCTTGTTTCATTGTAGCCATCTCGGCAATCTCTTTGCCTTCGAGGTCTTTGGTCATGGCACCGATTACCTTTACTTTGCAATAACCGAGGTCTTTTGCACGGCGCTGGATATATTCGACTGTGGCGATATTGTCGATCACCGGCTCGGTATTCGGCATGGCACAGACGGTAGTATATCCGCCTTTGGCGGCGCTCATCGTTCCGGAGATGATATCTTCCTTGTAGGTATGACCGGGATCACGCAGGTGGGCATGGATGTCCACGAAGCCGGGGGTAACGAATTTGCCGGAAGCATCGATCTCATGATCTGCCGTGTCGGGGATCCCTTCGGTGATGAGGGCAATGATCTCATCTTCTATCATGATATCTCTGATGACGAATTTGCCATCGATGAAGGTCTTTGCATTTCTGATAAGTGTTTTCATTTTGATATCTCCCTTATGCCTTGCCACCGAGGATGAGGAACATCAGTGCCATACGGACAGCAACGCCATTGGCGACCTGTTCGACGATGATGCTTTGCTGGCTGTCAGCGATCTCCGGTAGGATCTCAATGCCCCGGTTCATAGGACCTGGATGCATGATCAGAGCGTCTTGTTTGGCGTATTTGATGGTATGTCTGGAAAGGACGTAATGTTTGGTGTATTCCTCCAGTGAGGGGAAAAGCCCTTCGGTCTGACGTTCAAGTTGCATGCGCAGTCCCATGACCACGTCGGCATCTTTAAGAGCAGTCTGTAGATCATACTCCACCTTGCAGCCATACACCTCTTCCATAAAGGATGGCATCAGAGTGCGGGGACCACAGACCGTGACCTCAGCGCCGAGTTTACGCATACCGATCAGGTTGGATCTTACCACCCGGCTATTCAGGATATCGCCGACGATGGTGATTTTGAGTCCTTGGAGGTCGCCGAGCTTCTCCCAGATGGAAAAGATGTCCAATAGTGCTTGAGTGGGGTGGGCATGACGACCGTCACCGCCATTGATCACTGGTTTACCGGAGTATTTGTGAACGAGCTGGGGCGAGCCGGGGCTGCTGTGGCGGATGCAGTAAAGGTCAATGCCCATAGCATCAAGAGTATAGACGGTGTCCTGCAAACTCTCGCCTTTGGATAGAGCGGAGATGCTTGCCTGAAAACTGACAACATCGGCACTGAGCCGGTTGGCTGCCAGTTCAAATGACATGCGGGTGCGGGTGCTGTTTTCGATAAAAAGAGTACAGATCGTCTTGCCGCGAAGGGTGGGGATTTTCTTATACTCGCGCAGATTGATCTCCTTCATGCCTTTGGCTGCTTCGAGGATATACATGATTTCTTCTGCGGAATAGTCATCAAGGTCAAAGACGTTGCGTCCAAGGAATTGTGGCGTTTTGCTCATATCGTCTCCTTTCCGCCTCACTGGGTCGGATTAAAGGTAATCTTTCGCCACCTTCGGTAAAGGGCTGTTTTGGTCAAGTAAATTCTTCATGATCCTTCCTGTCGGTGTGTCCTCTGCCCTCAGGAAGTATGACTGTACTTGGCCAAGCCGGTGAATTTTCTTGACGGATAGACTGAATCATATAGTTGGATCACCAGTGCTTTGAATCAATATAGGAGTTCACTATCATGAAACGATTATTACCTCTTGTCATGCTTGCGGTTTTGCTGCTGGCGGCTTGTTCAGTCCAACGGCAGAAACTGAGTCCGCAGGCGAATATGATCTACAAATCAGCCAATGTTTATTATCAAAACAAGAATCTGGAGAAAGCGCTGGAGGGTTACCTCAAGGTTCTGGAGGACAATCCTGATCACGTCATTGCTCTCAATCGTTCTGCCGATATCCATATGCATTATGCCGAAAATGATCCGGTCGTCAGAGTGGAGTATAATCACAAGGCATATATGATGTATGACAGAATGTTGGCAGTACTGCAAACCTTTACCAATCTTACGGATGACGAACGGCGAACGGTTCGAGATATCACCGATAAAAAGGAAAGCACGTGGGTGCGCATATACAAGCATGGCGAAGATCAAGTCCTGGCGGGAGATTATAATGAAGCGATCAAGACCTTCGAATTGGCTGCCAGAATGAAGCCCGAGAGGATCGAGCCGGTTGTCAAGATTAAGGATATCTATGAGAATAACCTAAATGACCTGGCAAAGACCGAGGAATATCTCCTGATGCTTTTCAACAGCAGACCAGGCGAGATCTTACTGGTTCAAGAATTAGCCGGGTTTTACGTTGCCCAGCAGAAATTTGATAAAGCGCTGCCCTACTTTCTCAAAGTAAGGGAGCTGAATCCCAACGATTTAAACAATCTGATGAATCTGTCTCTGTGTTATTACGAGATGGAAGACTATGCCGATGCGTTGAAGATAACCAATGAAATCTTGGTAAATACTCCCAAAGATCTGGAAGTATTGGACAATGCCAAGATCATTGCCGCACTGATGAATGACACTGATCTGGCCATTGGTTATGTCATAAGAATATTGGACATAAAACCCTCGTCCCATAACTATCTTGCTCTTTGCACTTGGCTCTCGCAGGCCAAGCGATTCAGCGAATTGGTCACATATGGCGAGAGATGGCATCAGTTCGAACCTACCAGCAAGGAAGCAGTCCAGTTTGTTATCCTGGGAGCCCAGCAGACTAAGAATTCGGCCATAGAAAAGAAATACAGCGATATTTTCCGTAAGATGCACTAAAGCAATCAGGTTCCAAAGCAGCTATGGGAATCATGGTATCGGATCGTTTTCCTGATGTTGCTCTGGTTATCGTTATCAAAGTCCCGCAGAAGGTTTTCTTCTTGCGGGACTTGTTTCTTATACCTGCGCATCCGTGATATTGAATGGCTGTTGATCAAAAGTCCGCATATCGCTTTGCCATAGCAGCCATAATCTGCTGGTCAAGCGTTTCCACTGCCTTCAAGATCAGCTTGCGCTATCTGACTCCTCTGGGCTTGCTCCTGTTCTCATCGGTTACGGCAGCGGTCCTGTTGACGACATACTGCATTGCCACCCAGAAAAAGAGGTTTTTCGCGGGACTGATCAAAAACATGCATCTATCTTTTGTGTCCGGCCTGCTCAATCCATTCCTTTACTATCTTGTATTGTTTGAGGCATACAACCGCTTAAGGGCGCAGGAAGCGCAGGTTTTAAACTACACTTGGGCGATAGTTTTACCGGTGATGTCTGTCTTTATCTTGAAACAAGGGATGAGGTTCAAAGACTTTGGAAGCCTTTTGCTGGGTTTTATCGGTGTTATCATCATCGCCACCCGGGGAGCGATACTATCTCTGGCGTTTGATGATTGGTTTGGCACGTTGCTGGCGATCGGTTCTTCAGTTATTTGGGCGGCTTATTGGTTGATCAACATGAAGGATAAAAGGAATCCGGCGCTCAAACTGAGTTTCAATTTCATTATGGGTGCGGCGATGATCGGGGTATACTACCTGATCCGGGTATTGATGGGAAGTGAAATTCGACTGTTTACCGTTGAGGATAGCGGCTTACGTTTTGCCTTGATGGCTGCAGCCTACGTGGGCATTTTTGAGATGGGATTGACCTTCCTATTGTGGTTCAAAGCACTTACTTTGTCCAGAAATACGGCTTTGGTCTCAAACCTGATATTTTTCACGCCTTTCATGTCTATGTTTTTGATACAGGGCATTCTGGGAGAGAGGATCCATTATACCACGATCATGGGGTTGAGCTTGATCATTGCCGGTAATGTGATTCAAAAGGCGGGTGCGAAGCACAAGAGTGCTTGACAGAAACAGGGGGATAAATTGCCTTGCCTTGCCAGGCTCAGCGCAATGACTGCTTGTGAACCATGTCAGGTCAGGAATGAAGCAGCATTAAGCAATGTCAGTCATGTGCCGCTGCCCGCCTGGCACTTTTTTAAGACCGTTGAGTAATTTAAAGAATAGGCATTTTTTCCTCCTTGCTTGATAACCTTAGTATAACCTTAGTATAACCTTACGGGCGTAAGGTTATACTAAGGTTATTGAGCAGGGAGGATAACAGCTGAACACCATCTCCTCGAATCTGAGCATTCCTTAGACCGTTGAAAAGTCAGAGTGGTCAACTTCATGCCTATACCCAAACTATCAGTCAGAGAAAGTCCGTTGTCATCACAGCCCGCTGGAACGAGAGACGATATCTCTTTATCTCGTTCTCAACATATGTTGATCACATAAGATGCTACGCTCTTTTTTCTAAAACCCGACCAATATTTCTCTGGTGATAGGCATGAAAAATGCATGAATATCAGGTAAAATAACTAATGGAATACGAAAACCGATGAAAAGATCACTGATTTGCATTCTGCTTGCACTTATAGCGCTCACAGCCAGCGCTGATCCCGTCAAAGTAACGAGTTGGGATATAGACCGTGACGTCAATCTGCTGAATAAATCTCATTTTAGCGTTGACAACGTAAACCGGGAAACCAATACCATAATTGTCTATGTGCGCGATGAGGATGAATTTAACCGCCTGTTGGATATGGGTCTATATGCCCAGCGAATACCCAATGCGGCAAAGGACTATGCCCGAGAACTGTGGGAAAGCACCAAAAACAGCGACGATCCGATGGATCGCTATTTCTCCTATAATCAGTATATCCAGTTCATGCAACAGACAGCGCAGCAGTATCCCAATCTTTGTAGTTTGATCCAATTCGGAACATCGGTTCAAGGCAGGTCTCTGCTGATGATGAAGATATCTGATAACGTCAATCAAACTGAAGCCGAACCGCAATTCCTATGGGTATCCACCATGCATGGAGATGAAGTGGTCGGTTATGACCTGTTGATCCGGCTGATTCAATTGATCACCACTCAATACGGAAGCGATCCCCGCATCACCAATCTCGTCAATAACACGGAGATCTGGATCAATCCCTTGATGAATCCGGATGGCTATGTCAATGCAACCC